>NZ_VFWA01000011.1:0-184827 GCF_006442295.1 Mesorhizobium sp. B2-3-2
GGCTGGAGGAGTACAATTACCCGGCGGCGACCGCCATCGCCGCGATCATGCTGGCCTTGTCATTCCTCATGCTGCTCGTCGTCAACCTGGCGCAGACATGGAGCCGCAAGCGCTATGGCTGATCCGGAGATCAAATCCTACGAGCCGCATCACGACAGCCGCTCGGCGGCGGTGACCGAAAGCCGCCCGGCGCAGGCCGTGCTGATGGCGATCGCCTTCGCCTTCCTCGGCATCTTCCTGCTGTTGCCGCTGATCATCGTCTTCAACGAAGCCTTCGCCAAGGGCGTCGGCGCCTACACCGAGGCGCTTGCCCATCCCGACACGCGCTCGGCGATCCGGCTGACGCTGCTGGTGGCGGCGATTTCGGTGCCGCTCAATGTCGTCTTCGGCATCTCGGCCGCCTGGGCGATCGCCAAGTTCGAGTTCAAGGGCAAGGCCTTCCTGACCACGCTGATCGACCTGCCGTTCTCGGTCTCGCCGGTCATCTCGGGCCTGGTCTACGTGCTTCTGTTCGGCGCCCAGGGGCTGCTCGGCGCCTGGCTGAAGGCGCACGGCATCGTCATCCTGTTCGCCGTGCCCGGCATTGTGCTGGCCACCATCTTCGTCACCTTCCCCTTCGTGGCCCGCGAGCTGATCCCGCTGATGCAGGAACAGGGCAATGGCGACGAGGAGGCCGCGCTGTCGCTCGGCGCCAATGGCTGGCAGGCCTTCTGGTATGTGACGCTGCCCAACGTCAAATGGGGGCTGCTTTACGGCGTGCTGTTGTGCAATGCGCGCGCCATGGGCGAGTTCGGCGCCGTCTCGGTGGTGTCGGGCCATATACGCGGCCTGACCAACACCATGCCGCTGCATGTCGAAATCCTCTACAATGAATACAACGCCGTCGGCGCCTTTGCCGTCGCCTCGCTGCTGGCCGGCCTGGCGCTGGTGACGCTGGTCCTGAAGACACTGCTCGAGATGCGTTACGGCGCCGAGATCGCCGCAGCGCGTGGACATTGATGCATGTCGCCCAAAAGCGGCAACCGGTTTTGGGATAACGCCATGCAGCCACTACAAAGCATGCCGCCCAAAAGTGGCAACCGGTTTTGGGATAACGACATGCAGCCACTACAAAGGGACTGTTGATGGAAGTTCGCGTTGCCAATGTGCGCAAGGAGTTCGAGCGGTTTCCCGCGCTCCATGACGTGTCGCTCGACATCAAGTCGGGCGAGCTGATCGCATTGCTGGGGCCGTCGGGCTCGGGCAAGACGACGCTGCTCAGGCTGATTGCCGGGCTGGAGCGGCCGACGCGCGGCAAGATCTTCTTCGGCGACGAGGACGCCTCGCAGAAATCGATCCAGGAGCGCAATGTCGGCTTCGTCTTCCAGCACTACGCGCTGTTCCGGCACATGACGGTCTCGGACAATATCGGCTTCGGCCTCAAGGTCCGGCAGGGCTCGACGCGGCCGCCGGCGCAGGAGATCCGCCGCCGCGCCTCCGAGCTGCTCGACCTGGTCCAGCTCTCGGGCCTGGAAAAGCGCTATCCGGCGCAGCTTTCCGGCGGCCAGCGCCAGCGCGTCGCGCTGGCGCGCGCCATGGCGATCGAACCCAAAGTGCTTCTGCTCGACGAACCGTTCGGCGCGCTCGACGCGCAGGTGCGCCGGGAACTGCGCCGCTGGCTGCGCGACATCCATGACGCCACCGGCCACACCACCGTCTTCGTCACCCACGACCAGGAAGAGGCGCTGGAGCTTGCCGACCGCGTCGTGGTGATGAGCCAGGGCCGCATCGAGCAGGTCGGCACCGCCGACGACATCTATGACAGGCCGAACTCGCCTTTCGTCTACGGCTTCATCGGCGAATCGAGCTCGCTTCCGGTCAAGGTCGAGAATGGCGAGGTCTGGCTCGCCGATCGCCCGGTCGGGCTGTCGGCCCCGGACGCCGCCAGCGGCAACGCCACGCTGTACTTCCGCCCGCACGACGTCGAATTGCTGAGCGGCTGCTCCGGCTGCATCGCCGGCACGGTGGTCGCCAGCCGCCGCGTCGCCGGCACCCGCCGGGTGGAACTCGAGATCGGCGGCGAACGCCAGCGCGTCGAGATCGAGCTGCCCGTCGACCATCCCGCCGCGCAGAAGAGCCGGGTAGCGTTCCGCCCGGGCCGCTGGAAGCTGTTTTTTTCCGACCAGGCAGGCAGCTCATTCGCGCCCCCGGAACAGAACCCTCGCCAAAACGAGAAGACGCTTCCCCCCGATATCAGGAAGCGGCGTATGGCTGACGCAGGCCCGCTGATTTGAATTGTCCGCATGGGGGTGAGGCGGTTGCGAGCCGCCAGCCCAATGCTGGTTTGCCGCGACCCTTTTTTGCGCACCTCGTTTCCAATGCACGTTGCCCAAGCAACCTCGGTTCGGTGTAGCGACATGCAAAACAAAACCTAAAGCGGCTCGCATGAATCCGTTTCGGCGTGCCGCGCTTCAAACAAACGAGTGAGCTTGTCGCCAGATTGTTCGGCCCGCCATGCATTGCTCCTGCGCTGGTCAAGGATCGCGCAGCTTCAGCACAGACGCAAACAGCGCTCGCAGGCACACGGCAAACGCCGGCAGCTTCAGCCTCGGTGACCAGCTCTCGGCTGTGCGCCCGGCAGGCATGCGGGCCCGATCGGCTCGAAAGTCTTGTAGGTCAGGATGAATTCGCGGTGCCCGAGTTGTTCGGATTTCGTCGCATGGCCATTGGCGACAGCAAGAACCAGATTGAAGATTTCGTCGCCGACATCCGACAAGGTTGCGGCCCCTTCGAGAATACGTCCGGCATCGACGTCCATGTCGCCCGACAGGCGACGGTATGTTTCGGGATTGGCGCAAATCTTTATGACCGGCGCGACCGCCGACCCCGACACCGAACCGCGGCCGGTGACGAACAGCGTGAGGTGACAACCGGAAGCGATGAGCTCCACGATCTCGGCATTGTCCGAGATGTTGGGGAAGCCAAAACGCACGTCCCCGTCCGGCACGACATCCATGAGGTAGAGCCCGCCGCTAGGAGGAATGTCGCCCGGCTTGATGAGGCCCGAAATCGGCGACGAGCCCGATTTGGCATAAGCACCCATCGATTTCTCCTCGATGGTGGATAGGCCGCCATCGGCATTGCCCGGAGCGAAACTGCCATAGCCTAACGTCGCGTAGTATTGCGCTGCCTTTGCCACGGAGGCGCGCAGCTCGACGCCGAGTTCAGGCGTCACGGCGCGGCTCGCCATGATCTCTTCGCAGCCGATCAGCTCGCCGGTCTCCTCGAAAATACAGGCCGCTCCCGCACGGACCAGCCGATCGAAGGCAAGGCCGGCGGCGGGGTTGCCGGTCATGCCGCTGGTGCCGTCCGACCCGCCGCAGATCGTGCCGACGATGAGTTCACTCGCATCCATTGGCACTCGCGCGACCGCGCCCAACTCTTGCAGGCGTTGCCCGACCCATTCGATGCCGTCGGAAATCGTCGACAATGTGCCGCCGTTTTCCTGGATCGTCAGCGTTGCCACGGGTCGCCCGCTTGCCTCGACGGTGCGGGCGAGCGAGAATTTGTTGAAGCTTTCGCATCCCAGTGACAGCAGCAATACCGCGGCGACATTGGGATGCGTACACAGACGCTCCATCATCCGCTGCGCATAGGGATTGGGAAAGCAGCCTGGAAAGCCGATCAGATGCACGTCCCTGCCGCGGAAATGGGAGACGATTTCGCGACCGACATGATGCGCGCACTCTACCAGATAGGCCACGACCACAATGTTGCGGATGCCCTTGCGACCGTCCGGCCTGAGGTAGCCGAGGATGGTGGGCTGTTCGCCGGTCATGATCCGGTCTCCGCTATTACGTGCGTTTTGGTGTAGTCGCTCTTCAGATTGTGAATATGGACGTGCTCGCCGGGTCCGATCGACTGCGTCGCCGAGCCGATCGGGACGCCGTATTTGACGACCTTCACTCCCGGGGCGATCGGCAGCCGCGCCAGCTTGTGGCCGAGCTCCACGGTCTTGACCAGGATGTGCGGCTCGCCGCCGACGATGATGGTTTCACCGGCTTCGATGCGCCGGCAGGCGACCAGCACATTGTCTTGGTCGCAGAGCAGGAGCAGACGAGGATCGTCCATCGCCGGCTCACATGACGCCGAAGGTACGGAAGGCTTCGCAGGCGCTCATGCCGCCGCGGATCGCGGTTGCGACCTTATTCTCGGTGCTGACCTTCTCGAGCGCGCGCTCGATCGCTTCCTTTTCCGCCTCGCGCGGGATCACAAGCACGCCCTCGCGGTCGCCGAAGATCAGGTCGCCGGGCGTTACCAGGATGCCTTCGATCTCGATTGGGCAGCCATAGTCGATCACCTTGCCTCGCGGGCCCTGGTCCTGGGCATAGATGCCGCGCGAGAAGACCGAAAAGCCAAGCTTTTCGATTTCCCAGGAGTCGCGGATATACCCGTTGAGGACGGCGCCGGCAGCCTTCAGCTTCTGGGCCCTGGTGGACATCAGCCCGCCCCACAGCGCGTAGCGGAAGGAGGAACCGCTGGCGATATAGACATCGTTCTCCGTCAGGCTGTCCAGCGCTTCCATCATGAGGCCGAACGGTTTGTTCGCGAGCGGACCGTGCGCATCCGGCGAACCGTCGGAAAACACGTCCGCCTCCAGCACCGGCATTGCACGGCCGATGACTTTCATCTCCGGCTGCAACGGCGCGATCCCGGCCGGCAGGAACTGCCGGCGGTGGCCCATTACATCAAGCACGTCGCCGACAACGGCCGTGAAGAGTTGCTTGCGGATGACTTCGAAGATCGCCTTGTCAGTATCGGTCGTCATCTGTTTTCTCCCTCGAAAAACTATAGTGTCAGAAGCCGTGCAGCGCGCCGCCGTCGACCACCAGTATATGGCCGGTCACATAGGCCGAGGCGCGTGAGGCGAGATATGTCATGGCCCAGCCGATGTCGGCGCCCTCGCCGAAACGACCCATGGGAATGCGGCTGTTGATCTTGCGCGCCCTTTCCGGATCGGCTGCGGTGGCCTGGCGTAGAAGCGCGGTGTCGATCCAGCCTGGTGCCACACCGTTGACGCGCACCCCGCTAGGCGCAAGTTCGGTCGCCAGCGCCCTCACCATGCCGACATAGGCGGCTTTCGCGGCCGAATAGCCGATGACGTTGGGAATGCCGAGGAAGGAGCTCATCGAGGCGGTGAAAAGAATGCTGCCCTTTGCTTCCGTCACCTGCGGCAGGAAGGCGCGCGAGAGGGCGAAGGCGCCGCCGACATGGACGTTCAGCACCGAATTGAAGTTCTCGACGCTCATCTCGCCGAGCGGCTTCTTGACCGTGTTGCCGGCATTGTTGACGAGGATCGAGACGCGTCCGAATTTTTTTGCCACGTCGCTGGCGAAACCCGTGGCACCGGCAGTGTCGGTCACGTCGAAGACATGGCTCGTGGCGGAAGGCCCCAGCGTCTCGCAGGCGGAAGCGAGCTTCGCGGCGTTGGTGCCGACGATCGTCACCCTGGCGCCGGCTTCGACGAAACAGGTGGCGATCGCAAGGCCGAGGCCGCTTCCGCCGCCGGTCACCAGCGCATGCTGCCCCTCCAGCCCGAAGACATCCTTGATTCTCATGCGTCTTCCTTCGCTTCGATCCGGATCACGATCTTGGTGAAGCCTCCGGGGTTCTTGTCCCAGGCTTGCATGGCCGCACCGGCTTCCTCGATTGGCACGACGCGTGAGACGATGCGGTCGCCGGCGTCCCGATGTTGCTTCAGATAGCCGATGACGTCGTGGAAATCGGCGATCTCGGAGCCGCGTGACCCGCGGATATCCATCTCCTTGAGCAGGAAGAACTTGGTGTCATAGGCGATCTTGTTCTTGGCGTAGCCGACATAGACGACGCGGCCGCAGGACGCCACGAGATCGATCGCCTGCCGAAAGGTCGCATCCGCGCCGACCGCCTCGATGACGACCTGCGGACCGTCCCCATTGGTCAGTTCCAGGACATGCGCCAGGACATCTTCGCGCGACGCATCGATGATGTCAGCGGCGCCGAGCGCCTTGGCAATGGCGAGTTTGTCGGAGCTAAGGTCCACTGCGATAACGCGTGAGCCCCGCCTGACAGCGCCGAGCAAGGCGCCGAGCCCGATGACGCCGCAGCCCAGTATAACGACGGTTTCTCCAGCCGAAAGCTCGGAGCGGCGGACGGCATGGAATCCGACGGCAAGCGGCTCGATCAGCGCGAGGTCCCGCTGGCGCATGCCCTCGACCGGAATGACCTTGCCCGCGGGAACGACGATGATCGAGGCCATCGCGCCCTCGCGCTGGACGCCCATCGTCCGGTTGTCCTTGCAGGCGTTCGGCCTGCCAAGGCGGCAGGCATGGCACTTGCCGCAATTGAAATAGGGAAGAATGGTCACGGACCGGCCGACCGCAAGCGCGCTGACGCCGTCGCCGAGCGCCGAGATGGTGCCGGAGATTTCATGGCCCAGAACGCGCGGGTAGGAGATCAGCGGATTGAGGCCGCGAAACGACGTCAGGTCGGAACCGCAATACCCGACATACTCCATCCGCACCGCGACTTCGCCCGGGCCGGGTTTTGGTTCGGGCAATTCGACCAGCGAGATCTTGCCGGGTTCCTCGAGGCAAACAGCTTTCATATGGCGCTCAGACCTCACAGATCGTGCTGTTGTCGATGGCGTCCCAGTCGATCTCGATGCCGAGGCCGGGGGCTGACGGCGGCGTTGCGTAGCCGTCCTTGATCGGCAGCGGCTGTTTGAGGCCGAAGGCGAAGTTCTCCATCGGATAGAGCACTTCGAAGAAGTCGCAGTTCTTGATCGCCGCGGCGCAATGCAGGTTGACGATCTCCATCGGGTGAAAGATGGCGGTATGGATCTCGCAATTGACGCCGAAGGCTTCAGCGAGGCGGGCCGTCTTCATGACGCCTGTGACGCCGCCCGTCCAGGAAACGTCTGCCCGAACGCGATCGACGACACGCGTCGAGATGCATTCGGCGATGCTGTAAGGGTGCTTCGCAAGGACTTCCGTCCCGACGAGCGGGATTTCGAGGGTGCGGGCGAGCTCCCGCAGCGAATGAACGTCCTCGTCGTATAAAGGCTCTTCCAGCCAGTAGAAGTCGAGCCGTTCCAGTTCGCGGCCGAAGCGGATCGACTGCTCGAGATTGAACATCGAGACCGGGTCCGACATCAGCGTGAAATCCGGCCCGACGGCGGCGCGGACCTGGCGGTGGACGTCGATGTCGTAGTCGAGGTCGAGTCCCGGTGTATGGAGCTTGTAGGCCCGCAACCCTTCGGCCTTGGCGCGCAGCGCCTCGTTCACATAGTCCTGCGGCCCCGACAGGATCATCGAGCTGCCATAGACCGGCACGCTTTCGCGGAAGGCGCCAAGATATTTATAGAGAGGCTGCCCGGCGGCGGTGGCCGACAGCAGCCAGAGGCAGGTGTCGAACGGTCCGTAGGCATAGATCGGCAAATGGCCCCACCAGCGGTCGGCGACCCGGAAATCGTGCCATGCCTTTTCCCGGTCGAGCGGGTCGCGGCCGATGAAGAACGGACGCAGCGTGTCGGCGATCAGCCTGCCGGCGCCTGCCGCCGAACGACCGGCGAACCCGAAGGCGGTTGCCTCGAGCCCGGTGTCCGTCGTCATGGTGACGGTGAGAAATTCGAACTTCGCGAAATCCCCGGTTCGAAACGCGCTGGCGGCAAAATCGCCTGGTTTGCGCTGGCAGCAGCGCACCTTCACATCCGTGATTTTCATGGAAAAACCTTCGATAAACCGATCGCAGCGGCGTGTGTGGATCCGGGGGAGCCCCGGATCCAGGTCATTCTCAGAAGCGGGGCAGGTCGACTTCGACACCCATCCATTTTTTCTGCAGGGCCTGCAGCTCACCTGTCGACTGGAGCATGAAGAGTTCGGTATTAAGCCAGTGCAGGAAGTCCGGGTCGTTGCGGCGCAGGCCTATGCCCATCGGCGCCTGCGCCACGACGAACTGCTTCTTGAGGTTCGGGTCGTGCTCCTCGACGGCGCGGGCAAGCGCGCCGCTAGTCACGATGCCTTCGACCTGGCCTGCGAACAGCGCCTGGGATGTCGACGCGTCATCGTCATAGCGCTGGATCTGTGAGCCTTCGACGGCCTTTTTGGTCATGACGATGTCGTTCGTGCTGGCCCGCGTCACGCCGATCTTCCTGCCGGCCAGATCCTCGATCTTGGTGATCGGCTGGTCGGCGGGACCGACATAGACCTGCTGGTCGACATAGTAGGTGTTGGTGAACGCGATGGCCTTGGCGCGCTCGGCGGTGATCGAGAACGAATAGATCACGATGTCGAGCTTGCCCGAAGTCAGGTTCGGGATGCGGTTGGCTGCCGTGGTGTCGACGATGTTGACCTTGACGCCGAGATCGCGGGCGATTGCCTTTGCCACGGACACGTCATAGCCGTCGGGCTGCATGCTGCTGTCCATCAGGCCATAAGGCGGCGTTCCAAGGCCGACGCCGACATTGATCGTGCCGCGCTGCACGATGGCGTCCAGCGTGCTCTCGGCCTTTGCGGGCAACATCATCGCCAGCATGGCGGCGAGCCCGACAGCAAGTCTCTTCAGTAGCATGATACTTTCCTCCCTGGTGTGATGAACCGGAATCTTCAGTTGGCTGCCTGGTGCAGGCGGCGCTCCAGGCGGCGGCTGGCATGGGACAGTATGGAGCAGATGCAGAAGTAGATGGCCGCGACCGTCAGATAGACGGGCAGCGGCTGGAACGTGGCGCTGGAGACGATCTGTCCTGCTCTCGTCAGTTCGATGAAGCCGACGACCGAAGCAAGCGCGGTGTTCTTGACGACCTGAACGGAGAAGCCGACCGTCGGAGGAATGGCGACGCGAAGCGCCTGCGGGATGATGACGTCGGTCATCGTGTGCCGCCAGCCAAGCGCCAGCACGAACGACGCCTCCCATTGCCCCTTGCTGATCGACTGGATCGACCCGCGCCAGATCTCGCCGAGGAACGCGCTGCTGTAGAGCGTAAATCCAAGGCCGGCCGCGTAGATCGCCGGAAGGTCATAGCCGAGATTGGCGACGCCGAAATAGGCGATGAAGAGAATGACGAGCAGGGGCGTTCCCTGGATGACATAGATATAGGCCTGCGCGATCCAACGCAGCCAGGCGAAACGGGAGAGGCGAATGAGGGCGATAATCGATCCGCCGATGGCGCCGCCTGCAAGCGCAATTCCCGAGAGGACGACCGTCCACGTCGCACATTGCAGCAGAAACCCGACATGATGGAGATTGAATGTCTGGAACATCGTCATCGCCCTGCAAAGCGGAAGGAGAAGAGGGCACGGTCAATCAGCGCGAAGACGCCTTTGAATGCAGCCGTCAGGACAAGGTAGATAGCCGCGACCACGAGATAGGCTTCCAGGCTTCGGAAGGTCAGGCCCTGCACATCATTGGCGACGCCGGTCAGTTCCGGGACGGAGATGACGGAAACGACGCTGGAGGCCAGCATGATCAGGATGAACTGACTGGTCAGTGCCGGGAAGATCGCTGAAATCGCCGGCAGCAGAACGACATAGCGGAAGGTGAGATACGGTGACATGCCAAGCGTGTGCGCCGCCTCACGCTGTCCCTTGCCGATCGTCTGGATGCCGGCACGGACGATCTCGGTGATATAGGCGCCCGCGTAGAGCGTCAGGGAGAGGATGGCCGCCGTCACTTCGGAGATGCGGATGCCGACCGAGGGCAGGCCGAAATAGATGATGTAGATCTGCACCAGAAACGGCGTGTTGCGGATGATTTCCACATAGGCGGCCGCCATTGAGGAGAGGACTTTCGAACTCGAAAGTCTCATCAGGGCGCCGACGATGCCGACGCACATGCCCAGAACCAGCGCGGCGGCCGACAGGCCGACGGTCAGCATGGCGGCGTGCACGAACAGGTCGCCGCGCGCGAATGTCCCGGAAAAATCTAGATACTCCACACTCGTCCCCGGTCTTTAAACAAGGTTCGGTTCGATCGCTCGCGCAAGGACTTTCACCTGGCGCAAGGTGTTCTGCCGGCTTCTCTCGAGATGTCGCTGAAGCGCCGCGAGGATCTGGCTCTTCTTGCCGGCGACGATCGCATCGAGAATATCCTGGTGCTCCTCGACCGAGCGGCTGTAGTCGCCTGGAATCGAGACGAAGACCGTATGCGTCTGGCCGACGATGCGGGAATGAGCCTCGGAGATCATCGGTATTCCCGCCGCGCCGACGAGCGAACTGTGGAAGGCGCGGTCATGGGAGAGCGCCTTGGCCAGGTCGTCGAGCGACGACCCCTTGGCAAAGCGCCTGTGGTTTTCCAGGCTGTCATGGAGCTTCACCCGCAGAGCCTCATCGAGTCGCCCTGCGTCGAAGGCTGCTTCCACGGCCCCTTTCTCGAGCAGTGTCCTGGCCGCGTATAATTCCTCGACGGCCTCCTCGTTGAAGCTGCGGACCACCATGCCGCGCCGCGAGGAATTGACGAGAAGCCCGTCCGCCTCCAGCCGCAGGCAGGCTTCCTTGACAGGCGTGGGACTGATGCCCAGTTCCGCCGCCAATTCGTTTGGCAACAGGCGCTGCCCGCCTGCCAGCCTGCCGCCGACAATCCGCGACCGCAGCTCCTGATAGGCCTGCTCGGCCAATGTTGTCTTGATCATGCTCATGGCCCAAGCATCGATCAGGTTCCGGTTCGGCGCAACAGAAAAATTAAAAATAGAAAATTTTTTATTTTCGAATTGCGATCTTTCGGGTTACAAGCCAGACCTCGCAACAAGGAGGAGTTCATGGACGCCAACGGCAGCGCCTTTGTGAAACTGCGCGATGCGGTGAAAATGTTCGGCGGGTTTCAGGCGCTCGATCACGTCAGCCTTGAGGTGGCGAAGGGCGAAAAGATTGTCGTCTGCGGGCCGTCGGGCTCAGGCAAGTCGACCTTGATCCGCTGCATCAACGGCTTGGAAGACCTGCAGCAAGGCTCGGTGGAAATCGACGGCAAACCGCTGGTCGAGAAGTCCCATGGACGTATGGTTCCGCGCCGGGACATCGGCATGGTGTTCCAGCAGTTCAACCTCTTCCCGCATCTCAAGGTGATCGAGAACTGTACGCTGGCGCCGGTCCGCGTGCTCGGAAAATCCCGCAAGGACGCTTCGGAGAGAGCGCTGGAGATGTTGCACAAGGTACGGATCGCAGATCAGGCGGACAAGTATCCGTCCCAGCTTTCCGGCGGCCAGCAGCAGCGCGTCGCGATCGCTCGCGCGCTCTGCATGCAGCCCAAGATCATGCTCTTCGATGAACCGACCTCGGCTCTCGATCCGGAAATGGTCAAGGAAGTGCTCGACACCATGGTCTCGCTGGCATCCGAAGGCATGACGATGATCTGCGTGACGCACGAAATGGGCTTCGCCAGCCAGGTGGCCGACCGGGTCGTGTTCATGGACAAGGGTCGGATACTCGAGGAGGCCACGCCGAAGGAGTTCTTCGCAGCCCCGAAGCATCAGCGTGCACGCGAATTCCTCTCACAGCTCCTTCATTGACAAAATTCATATCCGCCAGGGATCATAGATGAAAATCGCCTCCGTCCGCCCGTTTATTCTTCATCTTCCACTCACCTCCGACTCCATTTCGGACTCGACCCACAGCATTACCCATTGGGGTGTCGTGGGTACGAAGATCGTCACCACGGATGGGCTGGAAGGTTATGGCTTCACCGGCACGCATGCCCATCTGGCCTCCGACCGGCTGATAACGTCCTGCATCGGTGAGTGTTACGCGCCGCTTCTGTTGGGCGAGGACGCCTCGGACCATCAGCGTCTATGGACCAGGCTTGCGCGCCATCCTTCGCTTCAATGGGTCGGTCGGGCCGGCATCACGCATCTGGCGCTGGCCGCAATCGATATCGCGTTGTGGGATCTGAAGGCGAAACGGGCGGGCCTGCCGCTGTGGAGTTATCTCGGTGGCGCGCGCACCGATGCCCTGGAGGCTTACAATACCGATATCGGCTGGATTTCGTTCGATCTGGACACGTTGCTGCGCGGTTCCGCGAAAGCCGTCGAGGAGGATGGATTCACGCGCATCAAGATCAAGGTCGGCCATGACGACCCAAATGTCGACGTCGAGCGCCTGGCGGCTGTGCGCAAACGTGTCGGATCAAGGATCCGGATCGCGATCGACGGCAACGGCAAGTGGGATCTTCCGACCTGCCAGCGATTCTGCGCGCTGGCGCGCGACCTCGACATCTACTGGTTCGAGGAGCCGCTCTGGTATGACGACGTCGCCAGTCACGCCACGCTCGCGCGCAATACATCGATCCCGATCGCGCTCGGCGAGCAGCTCTACACGATCGACGCGTTCCGCTCCTTTGTCGATGCAGGAGCCGTCGCCTACGTCCAGCCGGACGTCACGCGGCTCGGAGGAATAACCGAATACATCCAGGTCGCGGACCTGGCACTGGCGCATCGGCTTCCCGTCGTTCCGCATGCAGGCGAGATGAGCCAGGTGCATGTGCATCTGAGCTACTGGCACCCTACATCCACGATCCTCGAATACATCCCTTGGATCAAGGATCACTTCGAGGAGCCGATCCGCGTCGAAGGCGGCATCTACAAACGGCCCGAACGGGCCGGTGCGAGCACGACCGTCCTGGCCGAAAGCTTTGCCCGCTACGGCAAAAGCCTGGGCTAGAGCAATTCCAGGAAAAGTGTGGACGGTTTTCCGTCCGGAATTGCGTCAAAACAAAGAGGTAGAGCAGTTCGCCGTTTCCGTGAAAGGGTGAACTGCGCTAGAGCAATTCCAGGAAAAGTGTGGACGGTTTTCCGTCTGGAATTGCGTCAAAACAAAGAGGTAGGGCAGTTCGCCGTTTCGGTGAAACGGTGAACTGCGCTAGGACAATTCCAGGAAAAGCGCCCGCGGCATCGGGACGGCGCTATTCCTTCACCGCGCCGGTCATCGAGGAGACGTAGTGCTCGACGAAGAACGAATAAAGCACGACGACCGGCAGGGATCCGATCAGCGCGCCCGCCATCAGGGCACCCCACTCATAGACGTCGGAGCGGACGAGTTCGGTGAGCACCCCGACCGGCACGGTCTTGTTTTCGGACGACTGAATGAACGTCAAGGCATAGATGAATTCGTTCCATGACAGGGTGAATGCGAATATGCCCGCCGAGATCAGGCCAGGCACCGACAGGGGCAGCACGATCTTGCTCAGGATCTGCCAGCGGCTTGCCCCGTCTATGAGCGCGCATTCTTCCAGTTCGAAGGGGATGGAGCGGAAGTAACCCATCAGCAGCCAGGTGCAGAAGGGGATCAGGAAGGTCGGGTAGGTGAGGATGAGCGCGAAGGGTGTGTCGTAAAGCCCGAGGTTGAACACCATCACCGATAAGGGGATGAACAATATCGAGGGCGGCACGAGATAGGCGAGGAACACCGCGAGGCCGACCTGCCGTGCCCCGGAGAACCGCAGCCGCTCGATCGCATAGGCCGCGAAAACCGACGCCACCAGCGACAGGAAAGTGGCGGCGGTCGAGATGATGATCGTGTTGAGTAGCCAGCCCGGATAGGACGTCTCGAAGAGAAGATAGCGGATGTGCTCCAACGTCGGATGCACGACCCAAAGCGGGTTGAAATTGGCATAGTCGGTCATTTCGACATTGGGCTTAACCGCTGTGATCGTCATCCAGTAGAACGGGAACAAGAGCACGATGACGAATACGAGCAGGGGGAGATAGACCGTCACCACACGACGCGGCACGCTCTGCAAATAGCCCATGCCGCCTTCGTCGAGCTGCGGCTGTTTTGTCTTCCTGGTCGCAGCCATGTCAGTCTCCGCCCCCCTGCTGCCATTTGCGGCGCTGCAAGCCGAAATAACTGAACAGGATCGCGGCAAGGAGGAATGGGATCATGGCGACCGCGATCGCGGCGCCCTCGCCGAGCTGGCCGCCCGAAATGCCGCGCTGGAACGACAGCGTCGCCATCAGATGGGTGGCATTTACCGGTCCGCCGCGGGTCAGCACATAGATCAGCTGGAAATCCGTGAACGTGAACAGCACCGAGAACGTCATGGTGATGGCGATGATGGGGGTGAGCAGCGGCAGCGTCACATGGCGAAACAATTGCCAGCGGTTGGCGCCATCGAGCGTGGCGGCCTCGTAAAGCGACTGGGGGATCGTCTGCAAGCCGGCAAGCAGCGTGATGGCCACGAAAGGGATGCCGCGCCAGACATTGGCCGCGATCACCGAAGCGCGTGCGTTCTGCGGATCGCCGAGGAAATTGATGCGGTGGTCGATCAGGCCCATCTGCTGGAGCGCCCAGGACAGGATCGAGAACTGCGAATCGTAAATCCACCAGAAGGCGATTGCCGAGAGCACCGTCGGCACCACCCACGGCAGCAGGACAATCGCGCGGAAGAACGATTTGAAGGGAAGGTTCTGGTTGAGGATGAGCGCCAGCCAGAGGCCGAGCGCGAATTTCAGGATCGAGGCGCTGACGGTGTAGAGCAGGGTATTGAAGACGGCGAGCCAGAAGACGGCGTCGCTCCACAGATATTCATAGTTCTCGATGCCGATGAAGATGCCGGGACGGCCGATGCGGGCATCGGTGAAGCCGAGCCAGACGCCAAGCCCGAGCGGATAGGTCAGGAAGACAAGCAGCAATGCCGCTGCCGGCAGCATGAAGCCGAAGCCAAGCGCGTTCCTGCTCTCGGCCAGGCGCGACAGCATCGAGGAACGCGGCTGAGCGGCGACGGACGGCACGGCCATGGGCGGGCTCCCTGCAAGGTCTCGTTGAACGGTCTGGCGGCCGCCCCGCGCTTCCGGAGGGTCCGATAGCGCGGGGCAGAGCCGCCAGGCTCAGCTGGCATGGATCAAACGCGGTAATACCGGTTTGCGCGCTTCTCCGCCTCTTCCATTGCCTCCTGGGGCGTTGCCTGTCCCGTGACGGCCTTGGCGAACATGTCGACCAGGACATAGTCGGCCATGGTCGCCGCGGAGGCATAGCCGAGCGGCCCGGCATAGCCGTTGGGCCGCAGCGTCGCCGAAGCCTTGGCATAAGCGGCATTGTTCGGATCGGCTGTCCACACCGGATTGTTGTCGAACGCCTTGAGCGTCTGGCAGCAGTAACCCGCCGAGGAGGTGATCCAGTCCGGCATTTGCGGGTCCTCGAACATGAATTGCAGATAGGCTTTGGCCGCGTTGGGGTAGGGCGTGTAGTCGAAGATGACGGCCGTGGTCACCTGGAACAGTTCGACGGATTTGCCGACAGGGCCGATCGGTAGGTTGGTGGTGCGTATGTCCTTGGCCATTTCCGCCAGCTTCGGATCATTGTCCTTGTTGATCTTGGCCGTGTTGTAGGCGGAAATGCCATTGGCGATCACACTGAGTTCGCCAGCCAGGAAGGCGCGATTGTTGTTGACGTCGAGCCAGCTTTCGGTGCCTGGAATAAAAGTCTTGTAGAGTTCCTGCGCGTATTCGATCGCCTTGAGGGTCTCGGGGCTGTTGATCGTCACCTTGCCGCTCTCGTCGACCATCTGGCCGCCATGGCTCCACAGCAGCCAGTGCGCATAGTTGTTGCCGTCGCCGACACCATGGCCGTGCGTGAAGCCGGCCGGATGCCCCTTCGCCTGCAGGGCCTTGCAAAGTTCGAGAAAGCCTTTCGTGTCCTTGGGGAACTCCGAAAAGCCGGCCTCTTTTACCCAGCTTTCCCGATAGACGATGGCATTTCCGATGGTGGCCAGCGGCAGGCCGATGAATTTACCTTCCCGCGTTGCATATTGCTTTGGTCCGTCGTGCCAGCCGCCGTATTTCGACCCCAGATACTCGCCCAGTTCCGTCACGTCATGCAGCTTGTCGGGATACTGATGCGGGTCGTCGAACCAGACGAACATCAGATCCGGACCTGAGCCGACATTGGCGGCGACCGCTGCCTTGGGGCGAATGTCTTCCCAGCTTTCCTTGTCGACACGCACCTCCACGCCCGTCGCTTCGGTGAACCGCTTGGTGTTTTTCAGCCACTGGTCCTCGTCGCCCTGCACGAAAGGCGACCAGCGCAGCAGCCTGAGCTTTGCACCGTCCTCCGGCTTGTACTTCAGGCCTTCCTGGGCGAATGCTGGGGAGCCGGCGAAGCGGCTTCCCAAGACGCCAGCAGCAGCGCCGGCCGTCGTGCGGATCACATCACGTCTGGTGAATTTCATGCTCGTTCCTCCTGTTTGTTTCTCTTGCCCTTTGGTCTCTACAGCTTGCTGCGCGTTTGAAGCCGCTGCCCGGTTTCGCCGTGGAAGAGATGAATGAGCCCGGGTTCGGCGGTGAGCCGGATGGTTTCGCCCGGCGTGAAGGAATGACGTTCCCGGAAGTTGGCCACGATCTCTTCACCGCCGGCTGTCCGGCCGATGAGCTGTACCTCCGACCCGGTCGGCTCGATGACCGCGATGGTGACCGCAATGCCCTGATCGGACAGCCGCAAATGCTCGGGCCGTATACCCAGCACCACCGGCTCGCCGCCTTTGACGGACGATGCTGCGTCCAACGGCACGGAAATTCCGCCGGCGCCCCGAAAGGACGGCGACCCGTCCGTCGCGATTTCGCCCCGCAGCAAATTCATGGCGGGCGAGCCGATGAAACTGGCGACGAAGAGATTGTCCGGCCTGTCATAGAGTTCCAGCGGCGGCCCGATCTGCTCGACGATGCCATCGTGCATGACCACGATCTTGTCTGCCATGGTCATGGCTTCGATCTGGTCGTGGGTGACATAGACCGTCGTGGTTTTCAGGCGCTGGTGCAGTTCCTTGATCTCGGCGCGCATCTGCACCCTGAGCTTGGCGTCAAGATTGGACAGCGGCTCGTCGAACAGGAAAACCGCCGGATCGCGCACGATCGCCCGCCCCATGGCAACCCGCTGGCGCTGTCCGCCGGAAAGCTGGCGGGGATAGCGCGCCAGCAGCGGCACGAGCCCCAGAATCTCCGCAGCGCGCTGAACGCCGGCGCCGCTCTCAGCCTTCGAAACGCCCTTGAGCATGAGCGAGAACGCCATGTTCTCGGCGACGGTCATATGCGGGTACAGCGCATAGTTCTGGAAGACCATGGCGACGTCGCGTTCCTTCGGCGCAACGTTGTTGACGACACGCTCGCCAATCGCGATATGGCCCCGCGAAATCTTTTCCAGGCCCGCGATCATCCTGAGCAGGGTTGATTTCCCGCAACCCGACGGCCCGACCAGCGTGACGAATTCGCCGTCGTCGATGTTCACGCTGACGCCGTGCAGAACCTCGGTGGTCCCGAATGATTTGTAAACCTCGCTAATCGCGACAGACGCCATCGATCCTCCTCCCGAACGATTCCCGCGACGTCTTCGAAGGAACCGCTGACCTCTCCCGGCGACGGCCTCCAACCTCCATGTGGTCACGCGGCATGGCGACGGTAGCGCTACCAAACCTGCCTGTAAAGCAGGCGCTTCGATAAACATCCAGGCTGCATTCCCGGTTGCTCACTGGACTGCCCACCACATGGCTGGAGACAGCAGGGAGATCGGCCACGGGATGAATATCAACCACTTGCACCGTCCGCCGGCCTGGGCAGCCGCGCATGGAATTCGCCGACGATGCCGCGCCGGAAGACAAGCACGCAGACCATGAATATCAGGCCGGTGGCGATGGTCACCGGAAAGCCTGAGGTGGCGAGTGTGTTTTCAAGGCCGACGACGAAGCCGGCGCCGACGACCGGCCCGACCATGGTACCGATGCCGCCAAGCAGCGACATCAGGATCACCTCGCCCGACATCTGCCATGTCACGTCGGTCAGCGTCGCGAACTGGAACACGATTGCCTTGACCGCGCCGGCAAGCCCGGCTAGCGCGGCCGACATGACGAAAGCGGCGAGTTTATACCGGGCGACGGAATAGCCGAGCGAGATGGCGCGGTTCTCGTTCTCGCGGATCGAGCGCAGGATCATGCCGAAGGGCGAGTTGACGATCCGCCAAATCGCGAAGACGCCGATCAGGAAGATGGCCAGCACGACATAGTACATGTTGACCGTGGCGTTCAAATCGATGATGCCGAAGAGGTTGCCGCGCGGAACGCCCTGGATGCCATCCTCGCCTTGCGTGAACGGTGCCTGCACGCAGAAGAAGAAGAACATCTGCGCCAGCGCCAGCGTGATCATGGCGAAATAGATGCCTTGCCGGCGGATGGCAAAGAAGCCCATGACCAGACCGAGCAGCGCCGCGCCGGCGGTACCCAGCAGAATGCCTGCCTCCGGCGGCCAGCCCCAGACCTTGACGGCATGCGCGCAGAAATAGGCTGCGCCGCCGAAGAAGGTCGCGTGGCCGAAGGACAGCAGGCCGGTGTAGCCGAGCAACAGGTTGAAGGCGCAGGCAAACAGCGCAAAGCACAGCATCTTCATGAGGAAGAACGGGTAGACGAAGAACGGCGCGGCGATGAGCGCCAATACCGCCAGCGCCACCAGGGCCCGTTCCAGCCGCACGGAGGCCGCGGCGCGCTTTTCGAGAACCGTCAACTCGCTCATCTCAGGCGTCCCTTCCGAACAGGCCGGCCGGCCGCAGCAGAAGCACGATCGCCATGATGACGAAGACGACAAGGTTCGACGCCTCGGGATAGAACACCTTGGTCAGGCCCTCGGCGAGGCCGAGCATGTAGCCGGTGACGATGGCGCCCAGGATCGAGCCCATGCCGCCGACCACGACGACGGCGAAGACGACGATGATCAGATCCGATCCCATCAGCGGACTGACCTGGTAGACGGGAGCAGCCAGGATTCCGGCAAGCCCGGCAAGTGCGGCGCCCAGTCCGTAGGTGAGTGTCAAAAGCAGTGGCACGTTGACGCCGAAAGCCTGGACCAGTTCTGGATTTTCGGTCGCGGCGCGCAGATAGGAACCAAGCCTGGTCTTCTCGATCAAAAGCCATGTGCCCAGGCAGACGAGAAGCGATGCCAGCACCACCCAGCCGCGATAGTTGGGCAGGAACATGAAGCCGAGATTGGTGCCGCCCGCAAGCAGCGCCGGCACGGCATAGGGATTTCCCGAGACGCCGTAATAATAGCGGAAGACGCCCTCGATGACCAAGGCCAGGCCGAAGGTGAAGAGCAGGCCGTAGAGAGGGTCGAGCTGGTAGAGCCGCGAGAGCGCTGCACGCTCGACCACAATGCCGAACAGCCCGACGGCGAGTGGCACCAGGATCAGCGCCGGCCAATAGCCGATGCCGAGATGGACAAGCAGCAGATAGCCGATGAAGGCGCCCAGCATGTAGAGCGCGCCGTGGGCAAAATTGATGATGCGCAGGAGGCCGAAGATGACGGCGAGGCCAAGGCTCAGCATCGCGTAGAAGGAACCGTTGATCAGCCCGACCAGCAACTGCCCCAGAAAGGCCTGGATGGGGATGCCGAAGATCATCGTCATGGCGCCATCATACTCCGAGCACTTCGTGCAGTTGAGCGTCGTGGGCGGCCAGTTCGCCGACAGGAAACCCGCTCAGCACCTTGCCGTGCTCCATCAGGTAGAAGCGGTCGGCAATGCGGGCGGCGAAACGGAAATTCTGCTCCACGAGCAGGATCGTCATGCCGCGCTTCTTCAACGTCGCAAGCAATTCGCCGATGCGCTGCACGATGACCGGCGCCAGGCCCTCGGTAGGCTCGTCGAGGAGCAGCATCCGGACGCCCGTCCTCAGGATGCGGGCGATCGCCAGCATCTGCTGCTCGCCGCCGGACAGCCTGGTGCCCGGGCTGTTGCGGCGCTCCTTCAGGTTGGGGAAGAGCTCGAAGATCTCTTCGACGCTCATGCCGCCCTTGGCCACCACCGGTGGCAGGATCAGGTTCTCGTCGACTGTCAGCGTGGCGAAGATGCCGCGCTCCTCGGGAACGAAACCGATGCCTTGGTGGGCGACACGGTGCAAGGGCAGGCCGATCAAATCATTGCCGTTGAAGACGACACTGCCGGTGCGCTTGCGGATCAGCCCCATGATGGCGCGCAGCGTCGTGGTCTTGCCGACGCCGTTGCGGCCAAGCAGCGTCACGGTTTCGCCGCGGAACACATCGAGGTCGACGCCGTGCAGCGCGTGGCCCTCGCCGTACCAGGCATGGAGATCGCGCACGGCAAGCAGCGGCTCACTCATGCTCGGTTCCCATATAGGCTATCCGGACGCGTTCATCCTGGCTGACCGTCGGATAGTCGCCGGCGGCGAGCACCTTGCCGCGCTGCATCACGGTGATCCAGTCGCAAAGATCGGCAACGACGGTCAGATTGTGCTCCACCATGAGCACGGCCCGATCGCGGGCCAAGGCGCGGATGATCCCGGAGATCATGCTGACATCCTCGTGCCCCATGCCGGCCATCGGCTCGTCGAGCAGCAGCACCTTTGGATCGAGCGCCAGCGTGGTGGCGATCTCGAGCACGCGCTTGCGGCCATAGGAGAGATCGCCGGCGAGCCGGTGCGCCGCGTCGTCGAGGCCGACCGTGCAGAGAAGCTCGCGCGCCCGCGGCGTCAGCTGGTCGAGCGCCGAAAGCGGACGCCAGAACTGGAAGCCCAGCCCGCCTGGCCGCTGCAGCGCGACCCGCACATTGTCGAGCACGCTCAGATGCGGAAAGATCGCCGATATCTGGAACGAGCGCACGAGGCCCATCCGCGCCACCTTGGCCGGCGGTGTCCGGGTAATGTCGGTGCCGAGCAGTTCGATCGTGCCGCTGGTCGGCTGCAGGAACTTGGTCAAAAGGTTGAAGATCGTCGTCTTGCCCGCGCCGTTGGGTCCAATCAAGGCGTGAATCCTGCCGTGGTGAACGTCGAGATCGACATCCTTTACCGCGACGAACCCGGCGAAATCGCGCCTGAGGCCGCGGGCGGAAAGCACCACCCGCGGCACGTTTCCATCGCCGTCAGGCCTGACGGCCGCGGCGGTTGCCGTCGTCACTTGCTGACGAGCGGGCAGCCGCTATCGGTGGCCTTCATGAAGGCCTGGTCGCCCGGAATGGTCGCAAGATAGGTATAGTAGTCCCAATCCTTCTTGCTCTCCTCGGGCTTCTTGACCTGATAGAGGTACATGTCGTGCACCATGGAGCCGTCGGCCTGCACCTTGCCATTGGCGGTGAAGACGTCATTGACCGGCATCGAATGCAATTCCTTGGCCACCGCTTCGGTTTCGTCTGTGCCGGCCTTGTCGATGGCCTTGAGATACTGCGACACCGCCGAATAGGTGCCGGCCTGGATCATGTTCGGCATCCTGCCGGTGCGTTTGAAGAAGCGGTTGGCGAACTCGCGGCTCTTGTCGTCGCGATCCCAGTAAAAGCCTTCGGTCAGCACGACGCCCTGGGCCGCCTGCAGGCCGAGGCCATGCACTTCGGCCAGCGTGAACAGAAGTGCCGCGAGCCGCTGGCCGCCGGCGACGATGCCGAATTCGGCCGCCTGCTTGATCGAGTTGGAAGTGTCGAGACCGGCATTGGCAAGGCCGACGATCTTGGCGCCGGAGGATTGCGCCTGCAGCAGGAAGGATGAGTAGTCGGTCGAGCCGAGCGGATAGCGCACTTCACCAAGCACCTTGCCGCCGCGATCCTTGACGAGCTTGGCGGTCTGCTCCTCGAGCGAATAGCCGAAGGCGTAGTCGACGGTGATGAAATACCAGCTGTCGCCGCCTTGCTGCACCAGGGCACCGCCTGTGCCGACGGCCTGGGAATGGGTGTCGTACGCCCAATGGAAACCGTAGGGCGAGCACTGCTTGCCGGTCAGGTCGGTCGCGGCCGCGCCGGTGACGATGTCGATCTTCTTCTTTTCCTTGGAAAGTCCCTGCACGGCGAGCGCCACCGAGGAGGTGGTCAGTTCCATTATGGCGTCGACCTGCTCGGTGTCGTACCACTGGCGCGCGATGTTGGAGGCGATGTCCGGCTTGTTCTGGTGGTCGGCGCTGATGACCTCGATAGGCGCATTCTGGACCTTGCCGCCGAAATCCTCGACAGCCATCTTGGCCGCCTCGACCGACCATTTGCCGCCGAAATCGGCATAGACACCCGACTGGTCGTTGAGGATGCCGATCTTGACCTTGCCGTCGGAAATTTCGGCTGCTGCCGCTGGCATCGCGGTCCCCACAAGCAGCGCGGCTGAGATGAGATAGGATGCTTTCACTGGTATTTCCTCCCTTGTGGCCACTGTCGAAAACGCCCATCGCGGCCCTGTGACGGCTTCGAGTGCACCGTCTGGTCCCGCGTGAAGAATACGTCCTGTGCTCGCCACAGCTCCAAAGTGCCAGGACACAAGCGCACATTCGGAATGCACAGAGATTGGTAACATCGACATGGAACGTCGAGAACCACTATTTTCGTATCAGGCGCACCGGTAGCGGTGTGCGCTGCTGGCTAGGATTTGTCGCGCGCTATCAGCACGATCTTTGCCGGATCGAAATCGACCGCGACGACGCTGCCTTCGGGCAGGGCGGGTGTGACGATCGGCGACGTCGCAAACAACTCCACCGCCGGATCGTTTATCGCGACGCGGTATTCCATGTGGTCGCCGAGATAAGAACTCTTGACCACGCGCCCTCTCATACCGCCGGCTGCCGGCTGGCCGGCGACGAGGCGCACGGCATTGGGCCGGACGGCCAGCACCGCCGGCCCCGGCGCGATTCCGCGATGCGGCATGTTGAGCCGCAGCGGCCCGACCTTTACCTCGGCATTGGTCCCGTTGTTGGCGAGAACCTCGACATCGAGCAGGTTGGCGTCGCCCATGAAGTCGGCGATGAAAGGGCTCGTGGGTTCGTTGTAGAGGTCGCGCGGGGTCCCGTCCTGGGCGACGCGGGCCGCGTTCATGACGATGATGCGATCGGACACGGCGAGCGCCTCCTCCTGGTCATGCGTCACATAGACCACGGTCAGCGCGAGATCCTGCTGCAGACCGCGGATTTCATCGCGCACGCGCCGGCGCAGCTTGGCATCGAGATTGGACAGCGGCTCGTCGAACAAAAGCACCTTCGGCTCCAGCACGATGGCGCGCGCCACGGCCACGCGCTGCTGCTGGCCGCCCGAAAGTTCACTCGGCTGGCGCTTCTCGTAGCCGGACAGGCCGACCTGTGCCAGCTTCTCGGCGGCGCGCCCTGCGGCCTCGACCTTGCCGAGCCCCGTCGCCCGCAGGCCGTAGCTGACATTTTCCATGACGTTCATGTGCGGGAACAGCGCATAGGACTGGAAGACCATGCTGACGTCGCGTTCGGCGGCTGACAGTAAGGTGACGTCCTTGCCGTCGATGATGATGCGCCCGTGGCTTGCGTGCTCCAGCCCGGCAATCAGCCTGAGCGTCGTCGTCTTGCCGCAGCCGGAGGGTCCGAGCAGCGTCACCAGGCTGGCCGGTGCGATGTCGAAGCTGACATTGTCGACGGCAGTGACGGCGCCGTATTTCTTGGTGACGCCCTCGAAACGCACTGCCGGTCTGTCCATCACGCCGGGGGCAGCGTTCTTCGCCGTTTGATCCATACGCTTCTCCCGATCAGATTGGTGCCACGACGGCTTGCGCTTCGGCCCGGCGCCGGCCAAGCCGGCGTTCCCCGACCAACAGCTGGATGCCGATCAGAATGATCATCATGACGACGATCAGCACCGCCGAATAGACGATGGCGATGCCGTATTCGCCGACATCGGCTCGCCCGACAATGTAGACGGTGGCGAGATTGAAGCGGCCGGTCGCCAGGAAGATGACGGCGCTGACCGCGGTCACCGCACGCACGAAACTGTAGATCATCGCGGTCACGATAGCCGGCTTCAGGATCGGCAGGATCACCCGCCGCAAGGTGGCGAAGGAACGCGCCCCCAGTGTCAGCGATGCCTCGTCCAGGCTCTTGTCGATCTGCCCAAGATTGGCGAGGCCCGCACGGATCGCCACCGGCATGTTGCGGAAGATGAACGAGATGACGATGATCAGTCCGGTGCCGGTCAACTGCACCGGCGGCACGTTGAAGGCGAGGATATAGCTGACGCCGACGACCGTGCCGGGAATGGCAAAGCTCATCATGGCGAGGAATTCGAACATCGTGCGCCCGGCGAAATGCTGCCGGTCGAGCAGATAGGCGGTCAGGATGCCGAGCGCGGCGGTGAATGGCATCGCCACCAGCGCAAGGCCGATGGTCATCAGCAGCGACGGCCAGGCCGACCCGCTCAGGAACCAGCCATTGACGCCTTTCTCGACGGAGAAAGCGGTGAGGAAATATTCGAGAGTCGGCGTGTTGTCGCGCCCGATCGATTGCACGAAGCCGCCGCCCAGGATAATGCCATAGACCACGACGGTCAGAAGCAGCCAGGGAATGACGGCGGCGTAGCAGCCGATGCGCAAGCCCTTGGGCAGCGTGGCCGGCACACCGCCATCGCCCTTGCCGGCGACGGTGACGTAGCTGCGGCTGCCGATCCAGCGGCGCTGGATGACGAAAGCGGCGAGCGTGAATCCCAGAAGCACGATCGCCAGCACCGCGGCACGGCCTTGATCATGCGCAGCGCCCACCACCGCAAAAAAGATGTCCGTCGACAGCACGTTGAAGTTGCCGCCCAGCACCAGCGGGTTGGCAAAGTCGGCCATGCTCTCGATGAACGAGATCAGGAAGGCGCTGGCCAGCCCCGGGCGGATCAGCGGCCAGGTGATTGTGCTGAAAGTGCGCCAACGGCTGGCGCGCAAGGTCTGCGAGGCCTCCTCCATGCTCGGGCTGACGCCCTGCAGCACGCCGGCCAGGACCAGGAAGGCGATCGGCGTGAAGGCCAGCACTTGCGCGATGGTGATGCCGGCCATGCCGTAGATCCAGCGGCTGCGCGGAATACCGAGATGTTCGGACAAAAGGTTGGTGACGATGCCGGCCCGACCGAACAACAGGATCAGCGCCAGGCCGATGACGAAAGGCGGCGTGATGATCGGCAGGATGGAGAGGCCGCGCAGCAGCCATTTGGCCGGCAGCCTGGTGCGCAGCGCAATCAGCGCCAGCGCCAGGCCCAGCGCTGTGCAGAAGAATCCGACCAGCACCGCGATCGCCACCGTATTCCACGCCACGCCGCAGGAACCGTCGCCGTAGAGGCAGCGCAGGCTCCAGATGTTGGCACTGAACAGCTTTTCGGCAAACAGGGCCGGCACGATATTGCCGTCATTGTCCTCGATGGCGGAGGCGAGGATCGACAACAGCGGATAAGCCACGAACAGGATCAGCGAAGCGATCACGATCAACAGCGAGCCGACGACAAACCGGTCGCCCTTGCACCAGCCACGCGCCGCCAGCGCCTCGGCGATGAACATCAGCATCGCCACCGCGTACAGCACGGCACCCCAGCCGAGCCCCGGCTGCACCGGCCCCGGCGTACTGGCGAGATGCCCGAGCCAGGCAAATCCCCAACCCGAATGGATGATGGAAAAACCCTCGATCGCCAGCCAGGCGAGGCCGGCTGCGCCCGCCACCGCCAGGCCGGGGAGGTTCCGGCGCGCGACGAGCCAGCTTGCCAGGAGAAGTGGCAGGATCAAGGGAAGCAGCCAGAGTCGGCCGTTCAGCGACAGCAGGATGGCTGGTGCCGCCTCCGCCGGACGCGCCAGCCAGTCAAAGGAAAGGAAGCCGCCTTCGACTTTGTACCATGGCAGCACAATGAAGCTCGCCCATGCCAACGCCAACCATCCGGCGGCACTGCGCCCGGGGAGATCATTGGCCATGGGATAGGGCGAAGCCCGCGCCATTCGACATCTTCCTTCGGTATGGTCGGGGTTGCGCCGGCTGCCCTGCGGGCAGCCGGCGGATCGGCCGTGCGGACCAGATCAGCCGCCGTTGCGGACCTCATCGGTGAATTTCTTCAACAGCCGCTTGCGCTCCGCTGAGGATCCGTATTTGGCGAAATCGTAGTCGATCAGCTTGATCTTGCTGAGGTCCGGCGCCTCGGGCGGCACCGGGGTGCCGGTGTTCGACGGAATCTGGTAGCTGCCGTTCGGAGCCGCCAGTTTCTGCGCGTCTGGCGTCAGCGCCCAGTCGTAGAATTTCTGCGCCTCGTCGATATGCTTGGCCCCGGCAACAATGCTCATCGACCCGATCTCGAAGCCGGTGCCTTCACAGGGCGAGACCACCTTGACAGCCGGATTCTGCTTGGCGGCGTTGATAACGTCGTGCTGGAAGGAAATGCCGACCAGCGTCTCGCCCTTGCCCACGGCGAGCGCGGGCGCGGCGCCCGCCTTGGTGTATTCGGCGATGTTCTTGTTGAGCTGCTTGAGATAGTCGAAAGCCTTGTCCTCGCCCATCAGCTGCACGATTGTCGCCAGCATCGTCCAGGCAGTGCCCGAGGAATTGGGGTCGGCCATCTCGATCTCGCCCTGGAAATCGGGCTTGACCAGATCCGCCCAGCAGGCCGGCGCCGTCAGGCCGCGCTGTTTCAGGTCTTCCTCGTTGTAGCCGTAGCCAAGCGCGCCGAGATAGATGCCGACGGTGCGGTTCTTGGCCCGTTCGGCCTGCCTCAGCGCCCAGTCGCGCAGGTTCGCCAGCTGCGGCGACTTGTATTCCTGGGTGAGACCTTCTTCCGCCGCCTGAAGATGCGGGTCGCCGGTACCACCCCACCAGATATCGGCTTGCGGATTGTCCTTCTCGGCCCGCAGGCGCGCGTAGATCTCGCCGGCGCTCATGCGGGTCATGTCGACGCTGACGCCGGTTTCCTTCTGGTAGGTCGTGGCCATGGCCCGGCACCAGGCCTCGTCGACGCCGCAATACATCACGAGGCTGCGATCCGCCGCATGGGCGCCGCCGGCCAGCCCGAAAATGGCCAGCACCGCAAGGCCAAGCCATGTCCTGCTGCGATCAAATGGACCTTTCATCGATAATTCCTCCCTTTTATGCTCTTTGGAATTGATTATTCGTCGTCCAACGGCACTCCGATCACCTGGGACAATCTCGCCGCCACGCCCGGCGCCGCAGCAAGCACCGGATTGCCCTTCGCCATGCCGTCGCCGTCGAGAAAGCGGTTCACGCGCCCGCCGGCTTCCTCGACCAGCAGCAATCCAGCCAGACAGTCCCATGCATTGATATGAAGCTCGGCATAGGCATCCGAGCGGCCATCGGCCACATAGGCAAGGCCCAGCGCCCCCGAACCGGAGCGGCGTACATTGGCGCCCAGCGACCAGACCAGGGCCACCTTGTCCAGGTAGTCCCGGTTGGGAATCCGCGGCGACCAGCCGAACTCCACGGAGGCGCGGTCGAAGGCCTGCGTGCGCGAAACACGGATCGCCGCGCCATTGCGCGTCGCACCGTGCCCGCGGCGGGCAAAATAGACCTCCCCGATGGCCGGATTGGCAATCCCGCCGATCTCGCTGCGGCCGTCCTGGACGAAGGCGATCGAAACGCAGAAATGCGGAATGCCGCGCATGAAATTCGCCGTACCGTCGATCGGGTCGACGACCCACATTCGATCAGAGCCGCCGCTGCCGCCGGTTTCCTCGCCCAAAAACCCGTCCTCGGGAAAGGCCGCGGCCAACGTCGTGCGGATGTGATTCTCGACCTTGCCGTCGGTCTCGGTCAGGAAATCCTGCGGCCCCTTCATCTCCACAGGCTGCGCGGCGTCGATTTGGCTGTAGCCCTGCATCGCCATGTTTCCCGACGACAGGAGCAGTTGCCGGCAAACATCGGCGCGCCTGTCGAGTTCGGCTTCGGACATCCGGCTCGCTTTCGACCGCACCGCTACGCTGTTCATGCTGTTCGTCCAGGCAATGGCAGCTCCGATGCGGTCTGCGAAGAAATGGGCAAGGTAGCCTCCGGCGCCGGTTTCATGCACGGCTGTGCAAAGCTGTTTCATTTACGCATGCGTGTCAAGGGTGGCGGTGACACCTGCGACTGGCTTGCGCTATGCCGCACGTGCGTGCAAGGAATCGGCGAACGCCAGTGGGAGTGTGCATGACGACGCCAAGAGGCCGTATTGGCTTTTCCAGTGCCCAGCAGGTCGCGGACCTTGCCGGCGTTTCGCGCTCGGCCGTGTCACGCACCTTCACGCCCGGCGCCAGCGTTTCGGAAGAAACCCGCGAGCGGGTGCTGCTGGCGGCCGAGCAGCTCGGCTATCACGTCAACCATCTGGCGCGCGGCCTGATGCGGGCATCGACGGGCATCGTCTGCCTTGTCGTCGCCGATGGCGACACGCCCTATCAGGCCCGTATCCTGCGGGCGCTGACACAGCATTTGAGGGATGCCGGCAAAGTGGCCATGGTATTCAACACGTCGGGCCCCAGCCACCATGTCGACCAGGCGTTGCGCAACACGCTGAACTATCGTGCCGATGCGACGATCGTGCTGTCCGGCACGCCGCCGCAGGAGCTGATCCGAACCTGCCTCGAGAACGGGCAGCGCCTGATCCTGATCAATCGCGACGACCGGTTCGACGGGCCGCATAACATCGGCGTCGACAACGCCGCCGCCGCCGAGGCGGCACTTCACGCCTTTCTTCGTGCCGGTTGCACCAGGCCTGCCCTGGTGACGTCGGCAGCCGGCACGCCCAGTCTGGTGGCGCGCGAGACGGCGTTTCTTGCCGCGGCGCGCAAGGAAGGGCTGGAGGTGATCCAGTGGCGCGAGGGCCGCACGGGTTATGCGACCGGGGCAGAAGGCGCAAGGCGCCTGCTGTCGGGCCGGCAGCGACCGGATGCGGCATTCTGTGTGACCGACCTGATCGCCTGCGGTTTTCTGGACGCGGCGCGCCACGAGTTCGGTCTCGACGTCCCGCGCGATCTCTGCGTCGCCGGCTTCGACGACATCGAGCAGGCTGACTGGGCTTCCTACCGGCTGACGACCTTTGCGCCGCCGATTGAGGAGATTGCCAAGCACGCCGTGCGACTGGCCACCGGTTCGCGCGAGGAAGCCGGTGTCGGCAGCCGCCTGACCTGCCATGCGCCGATGGTCTGGCGCGGCACTGTGAGGCCGGGTCGGGGCTGATGCCGGTCGGTGAGCGTCTCGTGCGCTAGATAGCAATGCTGCCGATCGCGGCATCGACGGCGTCGCCCAAACGGTCGACGATGATGTCGACCGTGCTGTCGTCGACGATGAATGGCGGCGCAAGCAGGATGTGATCGCCAGCCCGCCCATCAACAGTGCCGCCCATGGGATAAACCATCAACCCCCGCTGCATCGCTTCCGATTTTATCCGGGCGTGGACCTTCAGGCGCGGATCGAACGGGGCCTTGGCCGAGCGATCCGCGACAAGTTCGATGCCCTGGAAGAGGCCGCGCCCGCGAATGTCTCCGACATGGTGATGGTTGCCGAAGCGCTCGCGCAGCCGCCGTTCGAGCGTGGTGCCTCGCGCCGCGACGTTGGCAAGCAGACCATCACGCTCGATGACCCGCTGGACGGCGAGGCCGGCCGCGCAAGCGAGTGGATGACCGACATAGGTGTGACCGTGCTGGAAGTCGCTGCCTTGCGAAAAGGCATCGAATATGCGCTCGGACGCCAGCACCGCGCCGAGCGGGGCGTAGCCCCCGCCGAGCCCTTTGGCGACCACCATGATGTCGGGTGCGACGCCTTCCTGCTCGCAGGCATGCAGTGTTCCGGTGCGACCCATGCCGCACATGACTTCGTCGAGGATGAGCAGCACGCCGTGGCGATCGCAAATCTCGCGGATGCGCCTGAAATAACCGGGTGCGGGTGGCACGGCCCCGAGAGTAGCCCCGACCACGGTCTCTGCGACAAAAGCAATGACCATTTCCGGCCCGAGTTCCTGCAGCTTCGTCTCAAGCGCATCGGCGGCGCGCAGGCCGTAGGCCTCGCTGCCTTCATCCAGCCGCTGATGCCGATAGGCGTAGCATGGTTCGATATGATGGTTTTCGATCAGCATGGGTTCGAACGGCGCTTTGCGCCAGGCGTTGCCTCCCACCGAAAGCGCGCCCAGCGTATTGCCGTGATAGCTCTGTTGACGGGCCACGAAGCGGCGGCGCTGCGGCTCGCCGCGCTCGACGAAATATTGCCGCGCCATCTTCAGGGCGGTCTCGATGCCTTCCGAGCCGCCGGAGACGAAATAGACGTGATGAAGATCGCCCGGCGCGTGAGCGGCAAGTTCGTCCGCCAGTTCCTCCGCCGGCCGGGTGGTGAAGAAGCTGCTATGCGCATAGGCGAGCCGGTCGAGTTCGGTATGCATCGCGGCAAGAACGGCCGGATGCTGATGGCCAAGGCATGAGACGGCCGCGCCGCCGGAGGCGTCGATATAGCGGCGTCCCTCGCTGTCGATGACGGTGACGCCATCGCCGCCGACGGCAACGGGATAATCGTGGTGGATCTGGCGATGGAGAATGTGTGTCATGACCGCTGCCTGGTTTCGTAGATATGCGTGGAAAGGGTGTCGAACTGACGTTCGACGTCGCGCATGGCGGCCAGCGCGCGATCGCCGGCGGCGGCCGCCAGGATCGCGGCCAGCGTTTCGGCGATGGCAAAGGCCGGTGCCATGGTGTGGAAAAAGGACGGGCTCTCGGTCGGCACGATGATGACGGCGCCTGCCCGGTTGACGAGCGGCGAGACGACGCTGTCGGTAATCGCCACGATTTCGAGCCCACGGCTGCGTGCATAGTCAACGAGTTCGACGGCCGCGCGCGTATAGGGCTTTACGCTGATCGCCAGAAGCACGTCGCCCGCTCCCGCTTCCCACAAAGGATCAGGTCCGGTTCCGCCGACCCCGTCAAGCAGACGCACCGCGCCGCCGGCGAGACCATAGATGTAGGCGAAATGGCAAGCGACGGGGTAGCTCGACCGATAGCCCAGCGCATAGATGCGCTTGGCGCCTGCCAGCACCGCGGCCGCCCGGGTCACCGTCTCCAGCGTCGCCGCATCGCAAAGCTTCGCCATATGGCGCTCGAGCGTTTCGGCCAGCTCGAAGGCCAGAGCGCCGTCTCCTCCGCGCTTGCGCCGCGCCATCAATGCTTCGGCCTTGCCCAAAAACTCCTTCTCGCCGCGGCGAAGTTGCTCGGCGTAGAGATCGCGCAGGCTATCGTAGCCGTCGAAGCCCATGCGCTGGGCAAGCCGCGTCATCGATGCCGGGGTCACCCCGGCGCGCTGCGCCTGGACGCGCATCGACAGGAGGGCAACGTCACGCGGATTGTCGAGCACCCATTGCGCCGCCGCGCGAAGCTGGCGCGGCATCGTCTCGAAACTCTCGAGCAGGCGCGAGCGGAAGGCGGGTTCCAACATGGGGCGAATTTACGCCGGCCGTTGACGAGCTGCAATGAATATTTCAATCTGCTATAAATGAGCGTAGTGTTTCATTCAATCAGAAAACAAGAACAGGGGAAATTCGCATGAAACAGACCATATCCAGTCGTTTGGGAGCGCTGGCGGCACTCGCGCTGGCTTCCTTGCCGTTCGCAGCCGCACCGGCTCTGGCCGAGGATCCAATCGCGCTGGGCTGGGTGGGGCCGCTGTCGCCGCCCGGCAACTATTCCGGCGGCCAGGAGATGCAATGGGCGGTGCAGCTCGGCGTTGACGAGGTCAACAAGGCCGGCGGCGTTCTCGGCCGTCAGCTGAAGGTGAGCTACGAGGACACCAAAGGGCAGCCGGCCGACGGCAGCGCGGCGGCGGTTCGGCTCATCACCAAGGACAACGTCGCCGCGATCTTCGGCGAATTCCATTCCTCGGTCGCTCTCGCCGAAATCGAGGAGGCGCACAAATACGGCGTCGCCTGGGTCGGCACCGACGTATGGGCGGATGCCATCACGGCCAAGCAGTATCCGGAAGTCTATCGTCTCGCTCCGGCCAACTCGCTCGTTTACGTCAAGGCAGCCGACTGGACGGTCGAGCAAGGTTTCAAGAACATCGCCATTATCGCCGAAAACACGGATTTCGGCCAGGGCGGGGCCAAGGTCATCGCCGATGAGCTCAAGGCCAAGAACGTCCCCTATACGCTGGCGACGATCGACCTCAACCAGCAGGATTTCACGCCCGCGCTGCTGCGCCTGATGAACCAGAGCCCGAGGCCTGACGCGATCCAGATGGTGATCGCCGGACAGGCACAGTATCAGCTCGTCAAGCAGGCCTGCCAGCTCGGCCTCGCACCGACTGCCGACACGGCCCTCATCGGCTCCTCGGGTCTGCTGCAAAAGGAAGTGTGGGAAGTCGACGGCGAATGCGCCAACAATCTTCTCATCGTCAACGTCGCACAGCCCAAGTCGCAATGGAACGACAAGGCCAAGGCATTCGTGAAGGCCTTCACCGAACGCTACAACAGGGCGCCGACCGGCGTGGCCATGGAGGCCTATGACACGTTCGGTGTCGTCGTCGAAGCGATCAAGAAGGCAGGCTCGGCCGACCGCGCGGCGATCGTGAAGGCACTGGAAGAGATCAAATATGAAGGGGTGAATGCCACCTACACCTTCCCGACCACCAAATCTCCCGACTGGGCTTTCCATCAGTTCGTCGACGTGCCGTTCACGATCATCCAATACACGGCCGTGGACCAGGCGCCGGAGGACGCTGCGATCGTCTATCCGAAGAAGTGGGCCACCACCGACAAGGTCATGCCCGGCAAATGAACGGCACGCCGGCGGCTCCATGGCCGCCGGCGGCCGCTTCGCTGGACAGGCGGCCGACAACGAGGTGATGTGAACCCATGAGCTATTTCCTCCTCCTGGCCGTCAACGGCCTGGTCATCGGCCTCATTTTCGCGCTGACGGCGGCGGGGCTCACTTTGGTCTTCTCGGTGCTGAAGGTCGTCAATTTCGGCCACGGATCGCTCTATATGCTGGGCGGCTACGCGTCCTACTACATCATTGCGTGGTTCCACGCGCCGCCGCTTGTCGGTGTCGCCGGCGCGATGGTGGTCCTGTTCATCTTCGGCGTCCTCTTCGAGAGGCTCGTCATAGCGCCGATGTACACCGACAAGGTCGAGCGCAAGGACGAATATGCCATTATCGTCACCTTCGGCCTCACCATTCTGATCACCAATCTCGGCCTCGTCGTCTTCGGTCCCTTCGCCAAGGCGCCGCCGTCCTTCATGACGGGAGCGCTGATCCTCGGGCCGTTGATCCTGCCTTACGACCGGCTGATCGCGGCGGTCGCCGCCGTCGTCCTGCTTGTTGGTCTGACGTTTTTCCTGAAACGCACCTCGCTTGGCCAGGCGCTTGATGCGGTCAGCCAGAGCCGCGAGTCCGCGGCGGTCATCGGTATCGATCCACGCCGCATGTACACCATCGCCTTCGGCATCGGCTCGGCACTTGCAGGCGGGGCAGGGGCGTTGATCGCGCCGATCTTCGCCCTGTCGCCTTCGATGGGTGAGTTGCCTGCCGTGCAGGCCTTCATCATCATCGTGCTCGGCGGCATGGGTTCTGTCGGCGGAAGCATCACCGGCGGCATCCTGCTCGGCCTGGTGCAAGGGCTGGGTGTCGGCTATCTGCCGGACCCCAATCGCGCGCTTGCCTATACGCAGGCGTTCGGAGCGCTGCTGCTCGTCATTGCGTTGCTCTTCCGGCCAACCGGCCTGTTCGGCCGCTCGCATCTGCGGCTGGAATAGGATCACGGCAATGATCCGTCCAACATTCTCGCAATCGGCCCAGGCGATTCTGCTCGTGGTGGCGTTGCTGGTGCCACTCGGCGTTGGGCCGTACTGGACCCACGTCGGCGCCATCGCCTGGTACTATGCGCTGCTTGCCGCGAGCTGGGCGCTGCTTGCCGGTTTCGCCGGTCAGTTCTCCTTCGCCCATGTGGCTTTTGCCGCGCTGGGCGGATATGCCTCGGCCTTGTTCGTTGGCCAGGTGGGCATGCCGCTGCCGCTTGCCATTCTTGCCGCCATCGCTCTTGCCGTCATGGCCGGCGCCCTGATCGGCGCGCTCGTGCTGAGGCTTTCCGGACCTTATCTCGCCCTCTTCACGCTTGCCATTTCGGAAATCTTCCGCCTCGTGCTGGTCGCGGAGGAAGACATCACACGCGGCATGCTGGGCTTGCCGGTACCAGGCCTCTTTTCCGGCCGATCGGACCTGCCTTATTACTATCTCGGCCTTGCGCTCGTCGTCCTGGCGATATTGGGAATGAATGCCTTGTTGGCGACCCGCGTCGGTCTTTTTCTGCGTGCCATCCGCGAAGACGAGGGCGCCGCGCGCGCCAGCGGCGTGGATACCACACGCTACAAGATCCTCGTCTTCGTGGTAACCAGCGTGATCGCGGCGATAGCCGGCATTTATTACGGCCATTTCATCGGCATCCTGACACCCAACATGGCTATCCTGCCGGAGATGGGTCTGGTCATCGCGATGGCGGTGATCGGCGGTATCGAAAGCCTGCCCGGCGCCGTGGTCGGCGCAGTCGTCGTCTTCCTGCTTTCCGAGACGCTGCGGTCCTACGGCGAATGGCGTTTCGTGCTGATGGGCCTGGCGCTTATCCTGGTGCAACGCTTCGCGCAGAACGGCCTGTATCCGATGGTCGAAAACTGGGCGCGTTTCCGCGCACGGCCGCGGGAACAAGCTCCTGTTCCTGCCGCTACCACCGAGGAACCCCATGCCGGTTGAGAGGGACACCAGTTTTTTCTCGGTCAGCGGGCTTGCCAAGCATTTCGGCGGCATCCATGCCGTTGAAGGCCTATCCTTTGCCTTGGCCCGCGGCGAAATTGTCGGGTTGATCGGTCCCAACGGCTCGGGAAAGACGACCACCATCAACATGGTGACGGGCGCGCTCAAACCCGACGGCGGTGCCATCCTCGTCGAAGGCACCGACATGGCGCGCTCGCCGGCTAATCTTTTCGCGCGCCGCGGTGTTGCCCGTACTTTTCAGGTTCCTCGCCTGTTCCGCCGCATGACCGTGCTGGAAAACCTGATCGTGCCGGCGCTTTCCGACCCGGCTGAACGGCGCGCCGCGGCAGAGGAGCGCGCCCGTGAGGTTCTTACTTTCCTGAGGCTCGATCATCTCGCCGACAATTATGCAAGAGCGCTTTCGGGGGGCCAGCAGAAGCTGCTGGAACTCGGCCGGGCGCTGATGCTGAAACCGAGATTGCTGCTTCTGGACGAGCCCTTCGCCGGCGTCCACCCGCGCCTGCTGGAGGAGATCATCGAGCACATAAGGAGCCTCAATCGCGACGGTCACACCATCGTCGTTGTCGATCACAACCTCGAGGCCATCCAGTCGGTCGTAACGCGCGTCATGGTGATGGCGCGGGGGCGCAAGATCGCCGACGGCGCGGTCGCCGAGGTACTGCGCAATCCCGAGGTCGTGCACGCCTATACGGGATCCCGCGGAACGCATCGGGAAGCACCATGATGGAATCAGCTTCCCTGGCATCGACTCCGCCGCTGGTCGCCTGCGAGAACCTTGTCGCCGGTTATACGCGCGACATCGACATATTGCGCGACGTTTCGGTCAAGGCCTGGCCTGGCCGCATTTCCTGTGTGGTCGGGCCGAACGGCACCGGCAAGTCGACGCTTCTCAAGGCGTTGTTCGGCTTTCTGAAACCGAGTGCCGGCCGGGTGCTTCTGCGAGACGTGGACATCACCGGAAATCCGCCTTTCCGGATGCTGGGCCTTGGCCTGGCCTACCTGCCGCAGCGGCCGAGCCTTTTTCCTCATCTCTCGGTCGAATCGAACCTGAAACTCGGTCTCTGGCATGCAAGGCCGAAGAAGACGGTGCTGACCGAGAAACTGGAACATGTCTATGAGCGGTTCCCCGTCGTTCGCGAGAAACGCGCGCAGCCTGCGGGCCAGCTATCGGGGGGCCAGCAGCGGCAGGTCGAGATCGCGCGCAGCCTGATGGCCGATCCGTCGGTCTACCTGATCGACGAACCGACCGCGGGCGTCGATCCGCAGACCAGCGAGACGATCTACGACATCGTCCGCGATCTTGCCCGCGAACTCGGCAAGGCCGTGCTGCTGGTCGACCAGGATATTCGCGCAGCGCTTGCCATCACCGACTACGTCTATGTGGTCAAGAACGGCACGGTTTTTTCCGAAGGCGCGCGCGCGGATTTCGGTGCCGACACCGACGCTCTCGTCGCGCGTTGGCTGTATGCGAGCGGTGAATGAACGGGCAGCTTACGGCGTGGCGTAGCCCGGCGGCTGTTCGAACAGGCCGCCGCGCCGGATCTCGAGCGCCCGCCCGATCCTCAGCGCCAGCGGATCCTGGAAGCGGCGAACCGCGATCTGCAATCCTGCGGGCAGACCATTGACGAGACCGATGGGGACGCTGAGCGCTGCCATGTCGAGGAGGTTCACCATGCGGGTAAACGTCCCGAGCGAGGTCGTTGTCTCATCGATGTCGGCCAATGGCGGCGCCGTAATCGGCGCCGTCGGCGTCAGGAACGCATCGGCGCCCTCGAGGTCGCGATGAAACTCGATCTGCGCGGCCCGGCGCCTTGCGATCAACTCGTGATAAGCCGCAAGGCCGATTTCCCTGCCCTTGAGAACCCGCATGCGGATCGCCGTGCCGACGACGCTGTCCGTCGGTTCGACGTAGCGGCCGAGATGATGCCAGGCTTCGACGGCCATGATGTCGCCGGCCAGGGCCTTGTAGGTGTCGCAAGATTGCGGCATCGGCATCCGATCGACCTTGGCGCCGAGCGCCTCCAGTTCGGCGACCGTGGAGCCGAAGCGGTCCAGTATGCCGGGGTCTACACCGGCAAGGTCTGCGTCCGAGGGGATGCGCAGGCGAACGCCCGATATGCTCCGCTCGAGTCCTTCGAGCGGCAAGGTCGGCGCCACCCCATAGGTTGCCGGATCGCCGGGATCGGGACCCTCGAGCGCGGCCAGCAGAAGCGCTGCATCCTCCACCGACCTGGTCATGGGACCGATGCTGTCGAAGGACATGGCAAGCGGCAGCAACCCGCCGCGCCCGACAAGGCCGAAGGACGTCTTCAGGCCCACGATACCGCACATGGCGGACGGATTGCGGATGGAGCCCGTAGTGTCGGTGCCGAGCGCGACCGGCACCAGTCCGGCGGCGACCGCCACGCCCGAACCGCTCGACGATCCGCCCGGCGCGCGCGGGGTGACGCTGTCACGCGGGTTCAGGGGCGTGCCGGCGACCGGATTGGTCCCCCAACTGCCGAAAGCAAATTCCACGGTGTGGACCTTGCCCAGCAGGATCATCCCGGCCGCGACAAGGCGTTCGATAGCCGTTGCCGTAGTGGTTGCGGGTTCGCCGGCAAGCGCTTTCGAACCTGCCAGAGTCGGATAGCCATCGACGTCAAGCAGGTCCTTGGCCGCGAAAGGGATACCGTCCAGCGGCCCTTTCGAGGCGCCTCGACGGCGACGCTCGTCGGCTTCACCGGCGGCCTGGAGCGCAGCTTCGGGAAACAGCCGGACGAACGCATGCAGCGAATTGTCATGAACGCCGACACGATCCAGCGCGCGCCGGACGATCTCGGTCGAGGATGTGTTGCCGTCGGCGAGCGCGCGGCCGAGTTCGGCGGCGGTGGCGAAGGCGGAAATCCCTTGGGCGGTGGCGTTCATGCTGTCCTGCCTATGCGAGTCGGTGAAATGAAGCATGGAAAACCAGCTTACGGGAGAGCCAATTGGGCCCGGAGATGAAATTGAAGCCGTTGCTGATCATGGTTGCGCCGAACGGAGCGCGCAGAACGAAGGCCGATCATCCGGCTCTGCCGATGACCGCCGACGAACTTGCCGAAACAGCGAGGCAGTGTCTCGCCGCCGGCGCCGCCGCCATCCATGTGCATGTCCGCGATGCTTCAGGCCGGCACACGCTTGACGCCGCGCTCTACCGGGATGCCATCGCGGCGATCCGGGAGCGGACGCAGGGCGTCATGGCGATCCAGATCACGACCGAAGCTGTCGGGCTCTATTCGCCACGCGAACAGATGGACCTTGTTCGGGCGCTTCATCCGGTCTCCGTCTCGATCGGCTTGCGTGAGATAATCAGCGATGGCGAGGCGGAGCCGGCCCGCTTCTTCGCATGGGCCGGCCGGGAAGGCATCGCGGTCCAGCACATTCTCTATGATCGGGCCGATCTCGACCGTTTCATCGATCTGCGGCGGCGAAGCATTCTGACGGAGCCCACAACCCCACGGCTGCTGTTCGTCCTCGGGCGCTATGCCGCCGATCAGGAAAGTCGGCCCGAAGACCTCGATGTCTTCCTTGAAGGGCTCGACGCGCATGGTCTTGAAGGCGCCGTATGGTCGGTCTGCGCCTTCGGACGGGGCGAAACCTTGGCGCTGACGGCGGCGATCGCGGCGGGAGGGCACGTGCGGGTCGGCTTCGAAAACTCTCTCTGGCACGCCGATGGCAGCCTCGCCCGCGACAATGCCGAACGGGTCGCCGCAATCGTCGAGGCCGCCGGTCGCACCGGACGCCCGATCGCTTCTGCCGCGCAGGCGCTTGATATTCTCGGAATTGCCCGCCAGCAGTGAGGGTCCTCGCACCTTGTTAGGGGATCGGCCATACGCCGAGAGTTCTGCAATTTCGCAAGGACGGGCACGGTCTCGAACGGAGCGCTCCGATCCTGCACCCAAATCGGGCGGCTTGCCCTGCGAGCCATCTTCCTTTTTGCGTTTTATCGTGGATGCCCGGAACAATGGCCCCAATGAGGGGTTTGGTCGCGACGTAGCCAGCGACGGAGCCAGCGATGTCCAAGCATGTTCCCCCAAACTCCTCCGGCCTCAGCAGACGAAGCTTCATGACCGCGACCGTTTCCGCGGCTGCGGTGACTCCGCTTCTGGCCTCGACAGCTAGCTCCGAGGAGCCCCCGGCTGCTGCCGGCAAGCCATACGAGCCTGTCATGACAACACTGACCATCAACAAGCAGCCATACAATCTGGCTCTCGACAGCCGAACCAGCCTGCTCGACGCCTTGCGCGACCATGTCGGCCTGACGGGCACGAAGAAAGGCTGCGACCATGGCCAATGCGGCGCCTGTACGGTGCTGGTCGACGGCCATCGCGTGCTCTCCTGCCTCAGCTTCGCGGTGATGAACGAGGGCAAGGCGGTAACCACCGTCGAAGGCTTGGCGTTGACGGACGGCAGCCTGCATCCGATGCAGCAGGCCTTCATCGATCACGATGCGTTCCAGTGCGGCTATTGCACGCCCGGCCAGATCATGTCCGCGATCGGCTGCGTCGACGAAGGACATGCCGGTTCAGAGGACGACATTCGCGAATATATGAGCGGCAATCTTTGCCGATGCGCGGCATACCCGAACATCGTCGCGGCAATCGTCCAGGCCCGCGACCAGATCAGGAGAGCCTGAGATGCATCCTTTCGTCTATGAGAGGCCCGCCAGCCTCTCCGCGGCGGTCGCCGTCGCCTCGCGCTCGGCCACCAGGCATCCGCCGACGCAAGCCCCCGCGCAGTTCATCGCCGGCGGCACCAATCTCGCCGACTATATGAAACTCGGCGTCGCCCGGCCGGAACGCTTGCTCGATCTGAATGGTCTCTCCGAACCGGCACTGCGGCGGATCGAGACCGGCGGTGAGGGTCTGCGCCTTGGCGCTCTTGTGCGGATGGGCGACGCGGCCGAGAATGCCGAGATCAAGCGTCGGTATCCGGTGATCGCGGAAAGCCTGCAACTGGCGGCAAGCGGCCAATTGCGCAACATGGCAAGCCTTGCCGGCAACATCCTGCAGCGGACCCGCTGCGAATATTTCCGCGAAACCTCATGGCCATGCAACAAGCGCGAGCCCGGCTCGGGCTGCGCGGCGATGGAAGGGTTCAACCGCCAGCATGCCGTGCTAGGGACCAGTGAGAACTGCATCGCCACCTATCACGGTGATTTTGCCCAGGCTCTGATCGCGCTTGACGCCACGGTTCATGTACAGGGGCATGGCGGGCGACGAAAGATCCCATTTGCCAGCCTGCATCGCCTGCCAGGAGACAGCCCTCACATCGAGACCGACCTGGCGCCCGACGAGATCGTAACCGCCATAGAGGTGCCCGCCGGCGCATGGACCAGGCGTTCGCGCTATCTCAAGATCCGCGATCGGCAATCCTACGCCTTTGCCCTTGCATCGGCCGCGGTCGCCCTCGACCTCGATGGCGAGACCGTGAACGAGGCGCGCATCGCGCTTGGCGGCGTCGCGACCGTACCCTGGCGGGCGAGAGCGGCGGAGGAGACCCTGCGCGGCAAGGTGCTCGACGAGACAGCGGCGGCCGAGGCGGCCGAAGCCGCGTTCGCCGAGGCCCAGCCGCGTCGGCACAACGCGTTCAAGATAGAACTCGGCAAGCGAACCTTGATCAGGGGGCTGCTCGAAACCCGTGACATGAAGGTGTGATCATGAACGTCGCCGCTCCACAGCCGAAGGAAAATATGGGACAGCCGCTGCCGCGTATCGATGCGCGGCTGAAAGTGACCGGGCAGGCCGAATATGCGGCGGATCTCCCTGCCGCCAACATTGCGCACGCCGTGCTCGCGACGAGCAGCATCGCCAGGGGCAAGGTCGCCAGGCTTTACCTGGATGACGCGCGCTCGGTGCCCGGCGTGCTCGACATCGTCACCTATGGCGACCTCGACAAGGTCGAGACGCCGAAATTCGGAAACACCGGCGCGAGTTCTATCGGGCCGCTGCATGACAAGGCGATCTTCCACGACGGTCAGATCATTGCGCTGGTGGTCGCCGAGACCTTCGAGGCGGCCGAGGAGGCGGCGCAAAGAATCCGCGCGGACTATGCCGAGGAAAAACCGACTGCCGGTTTCGACATGCCGGGGACAAAGACCATCGACGCCGCCGGCAAAAGCCCGTTGTTCAAGGAGGACGTCAAGGCCGGCGACTTCGATGCCGCTTATGAATCGGCCCCGCTGAAGATCGATGCGCGGTATTCGACGCCGACCCAGCATCACAACCCGATAGAGCTGTTCTCGACCACCGCTGTTTGGCAAGGCGACCAGCTGACCGTTTACGAGCCCTCCCAGAACGTGACCGGCTGGAAGGTCGAGTTGGCGCGGCAATTGAGGCTCGACCCCGCGAATGTGCGCATCGTCTGCCCTAACGTAGGCGGCGCGTTCGGCTCGAAGGGGCCGATGACGGCGCGAACGGCCATCGTGGCTGTGGCCGCCAGGCGGCTTGGCCGGCCGGTGCGCTGTGTGGTCAGCCGCATGCAGGCGTTCGGCACCCAGACCTATCGGGCCGAAACCCGGCACCGCATCCGCATCGGCGCCGGCAAAGACGGCCGCATCACTGCTTTCGGCCATGAAGGCTGGGAGGTGACCTCAAGACCCGATTCCTATGTCGTCGGCGGGACTTCGGCCACCGGTCGCATGTATGCCTATGGCTCGGTGCTGACGCATGTCTCGCTTGTGCAGGCGGATCGCAACACGCCCGGTTATATGCGCTCGCCGCCCGAGACGCCCTACGTCTATGCGCTCGAGAGCGCCATGGACGAAATGGCCGTCGCGCTCGGCATGGATCCGGTCGAATTTCGCCGGGTCAACGAGCCCCAGAAAGAGCCGATCGGCGGCAAGCCGTTCTCCAGCCGGTCGCTGATGAAATGCTACGATCAGGCCGCCGATGCCTTCGGCTGGTCGAGACGGGATGCGAAAGTCGGCTCGATGCGTGACGGCGACTGGCTTGTCGGCATGGGATGCGCGACGGCAGTCTACCCGACCGCGGCCGCGCCATGCGCGGCCCGCGTGCGCCTGACGGCCGAAGGAGACGTGCGCGTGCAGTGCGGCTCGCATGAAATCGGCACCGGTGTGCGAACCGTTGCCGGCCAGATGGCGGCGGAACGCCTCGGTGTCGACATCGGCAAGGTCGCCGTCGAGATGGGCGACAGCGCCTTGCCGCCGGCACCAGTATCGGGAGGTTCGATTTCCACCGCCAGCGTCTGTTCCGCAGTGCTCAAGGCGTGTGATGCTGTGCGCACGAAATTGTTCGCGGCAGCGGTCGGGGAGGACGGGCCTCTTGCAGGCTCGCACAATGAGGATCTGGACCTCAACGAGGGACGGATCCGCACCAAGGGCGGGGCATCGGCAAGCACTGCCGATATATTCAAGGCCATGCAGGTAGGCGCTATCGAGGAATATGCCGAATTCGCGCCGAAGGGCTCGACCCCCGAAGCGCTCAAGAAGCTCTATGCCGGCCAGTCGGAATTCCACGGCGGCGAGTCCGATGAGGATTCGGTGAAATATGCGTTCGGGGCCGAATTCGTGGAGGTGCACATCAACAGTTACACCTGCGAAATTCGTGTGCCGCGCATTGTCGGGGCGTTCGCCGCCGGCCGCATCATGAACACACGCACCGCGCGCAGCCAGTTGATGGGCGGCATGATCTGGGGCATTGGCCAGGCCCTGCATGAGGCGACCGAGATCGACACCCGCTATGCCCGCTACGTCAATCGCGACCTGCAGGATTATCTGGTACCGGTGAATGCCGACATCAGGGATCTCGAGGTCATACTGGTTCCGGAGATCGACCATGAGGTCAATCCGGCTGGTGTGAAGGGCCTGGGCGAACTCGGCAATGTCGGCACCGCCGCTGCCGTCGCCAGCGCCGTCTACCACGCGACCGGCAAGCGGATCCGCGACTTGCCGATCAGAATTGACGATCTGATCGTTTGAAGACCCTGGCGATGAGGAGTGCTGCGGCGCAACAGGCGCGGGTTTGTCCTCGCCCGAGTTCACTGCCTTGCGGATCGGGATGCTGATGCGCCAGGAGACACGACGGTTTCAGGCCAGGGTGATCCGCAACAGCCGGAACCCTTCCCGCCCCATCGGACGGAACTGACCGTAAGAGCGCTCAGCGTTGGGTCAATGCGCGATCACGTCGCCTTGCCGACGGCCACGTCCATTTCCATCTCGCCTTCCGAAATGTCGTCGAACGAGGCGTAGTTCATGTTGTAGAGGCGGGCGTAGAGGCCCTGTCGTTGCATCAATTGGTCGTGGTTGCCGCTTTCGACGATCTCGCCGTTCTGCAGCACGATGATGCGGTCGGCGCCGCGGATGGTGGCCAGCCGGTGGGCGATGACCAGGCCGGTGCGGCCCTCCAGCAGTTTTACCAGCGCCTTCTGGATCAGCATCTCGGTGTAGGAATCGATGCTGGCCGTGGCTTCGTCCAAGACAAGGATCTTGGCATCGGCCACCAGGGCCCGCGCGAAGCTGATCAACTGGCGCTGGCCGAGCGAGAGATTGCCGCCGCGCTGCTCGAGTTCGGTGTCGTAGCCGTCGGGCAGGTCCTCGATGAAGTCGTGCGCGCCAACGGTTTGCGCGGCGCGCACCACCTCTTCACGGGTGGCATCGGTCTTGTGATAGCGGATGTTCTCCAGCACCGTGCCGGAGAACAGGAACGGCTCCTGCAGCACCATCGCCACCTGCTCGCCGAGCGAGTCCTGCGTGAGGTCGCGCACGTCATGCCCGCCGACCAGCACCTGGCCCGACCAGACATCGTAGAAGCGGTGCACCAGCGCCATCGAGCTCGACTTGCCCGAACCGGTCGGGCCGACAAGGGCCACGGTCTCGCCCGGATTGACGCGGAAGGAGATGTTCTTCAGCACCGGCAGGTTCTGCCGGTAACCGAAGGTGACGTTCCTGAACTCGACGGAGCCGTCCATGTCGCCCGACAGCGCGATGGCGCCTTGCCTGTCGCTGACCTCCACCGGCACGTCGAGCACTTCGGAGATGCGCTGCCCCGAGGCCATGGCGCGCTGCATGACGCTGTACTGCATGGTGAGAGAGCGGATCGGGTCGAAGAAGCGCTGGATATAGAACAGGAACGCCACCATGATGCCGACGTCGAGATTGTGCGAGAGCACCATGGAGCCGCCGACGACGATGACCGTGGCCATCGCGATCCCGGTCAGCGTGTCGACGATCGGCACCATCACCTGCGCGTATTTCGCCGACCTCAGATGCGCATTGAGATTGGACAGCACCTTCTCGTCATAGAGGTCGAAATTGACGTGCTGGCGTTCGAGACTCTGCACCGTGCGCACGCCGTGAATGCCTTCGGCCAGTGCGCCGTTGGCGATGGAATTGGTTTCGTGCGCCGCCATGAAGGCGACCTTGGCGCGCGGCAGCCAGAACAGGCGCACGATGAACAGCATCGGCATGGTCGACAGCGTCAGCAGCCCGAGTCGGAAATCGAGCCACAAAAGCACGCTGACGATGCCGAACAGCAGCACGATATCGCCCACCGACATGACCGACGTTTCGAGGAATTCCTGCATCGAATTGACGTCGCCCTGCAGGCGCGACATCAGGCGGCCGACCTCGGTCTTGTCCATGAAGCTCAGCGAGACGCGCTGGAGGTGGCTGAACATGGCGCGGCGCAGATCCGACAGCACGTTCTCGGCTACCTTGCCGACGACGCTTTCCTGCACATGGCTGGCGGCATAGTTGATGAGGATGATCACGGCGAAGATGCCAGTCGCCCAGATCATCACCGACCGGTCCAGCCTGCCTGGCGCCATGCCATGGTCGATGGCATAGCGGATGACCAGCGGGATCGCTAGTTGCGTCAGCGTGAACACCAGCACCGCCGCGACCGAGATGTAAATTCGCCCCTGATACGGGCTCACGAAGCTCCAGATACGCCGCACGATGCGCGGATCATAGGCTTTGCCGAAAACCTCCTCCTCGTCGCGGTGCGAGCCGACGACCGCCTTTGTCGGCCGCCCGCTTTTGTCTTCCTTCTCGTCATCGTCCTGCGTCGACATCACGCGGCTCCCTCGAGCCGGTCGTCGTCCGGCCGCAGCTGCAGGTCGTGGAGCGCGCGGTAGCGTCCGCCGAGCGCCAGCAATTCCTCATGCGTGCCGCGCTCGACGATGCGGCCGCCCTCGACGAACAGGATCTGGTCGGCATGCATCAGCGAACTCAGCCGGTGCGAGATGATCAGCGTCACACGGTCCCTGGCGAAGCGCTTCATCGCCGCCCGGATCCGCTGCTCGGTGCCGGCATCGATCGCGGCGGTCGAATCGTCGAAAACCAGCACCGACGGTCGCAGCATCAGGCTGCGCGCGATGGTCAGGCGCTGGCGTTGGCCGCCGGAGAGCGACGCCCCGCGTTCGCCGACGACCGTGGTGTAGCCCGCCGGAAGCCCGATGATGTAATTGTGCAGCTGGGCATACTCTGCGGCTTGGCCGATGCGGGTCTCCCGCGCCCAGGGATTGCCATAGGCGATGTTGTTCTCGATCGAGGTCGTGAACAGGAACGCGTCCTGCTGTACCACGCCGACCGCCTTGCGCAGCGATTGCAGCGTGACGCCGCGGATGTCCTGGCCGTCGATGGTAATAGCGCCCGAGGTGACGTCGTAGAAGCGCGGGATCAGGTGTGCGATGGTCGACTTGCCGCTGCCTGGCGGGCCGACGATACCGATCGTCTCGCCGGACCTGGCCTCGAAGGAAATGCCGGAAAGCGTCGGCCGCTCGCCCGCGCCCTCATAGCGGAAGCCGACATCCTCGAAGCGCAGCACGCCGTCGCTGATGACGAGGTCCTTGGCGTCGGGCGCATCCTTGATGTCGAGTTCGGCGTCGAGCAGTTCGAACAGCCGCGTGCCGCAAGTCGAAGCGCGCGCGAAGGAGTTGACCATCAGGCCGAGCTGGCGAACCGGCATCTGCAAAATGGTCATGAAGGTGAGGAACTGGGCCAGCGTGCCGACGCTGATCTGGCCTGCCATCACCTTCTGGCCGCCGAACCACAGCACGAGGCCCATGGCGGCCAGGAACGAGAAATTCATGGCGCTGGTGTTGCTGACGCGGATATCGACGCGCTCATTGGCGAGGTCCAGCGCGTTTTGCTTGGCCCGATCGAACTTTTCCATCTCATGCTTCTGCGCCGCGAAAGCGCGCACGACACGGATGCCGCCGAGGTTCTCGTCCATCACCCGGCTCAGCACCGACAGCCGCTCCTGCAGCATCAGCCAGGTGCTGCGCAGCCTGAGCTGGGTAACCGAAGACCGCCAGGCGACGAACGGCACGAAGCTCAGGCTCAAGAGCCCGAGCACGAGATCGGTGCTGATCAACAGATAGGCGCCGACGCCGATCAGCACGCCAAGCAGCACCACGCGCAGTATGCCGGTGGAAAAGAACATGCGCACGCCGTCGAGGTCGAGCAGGCCGAGCGTGATGAGGTCGCCGGTGTGGACCTTGTCGTGGAAGGAGAAGCTCAGCCGCTGGATCTTCTCGTAGAAGGCCAGGCGCAGCTCATAGCCGGTCCGATGGCCGACCGCCTCGCCAAAATAGTTCTGTGCCATCGTGAAGAGGCCGCGCAGGATGCTGACGACGAGCAGCGTCAGCGCCGTATTCCACAGCGCCTGCTCGGCCGCGGCATTTGCACCGGCAGCCACCACGCCTTGCGCCTGGTCTATGGCGTGTCCCAAGAGGCGCGGAATGAAAAGCTGCAGCGTCGCGGCGATGAAGGTCGAGACGATGGTAATGGCGACCTGCCAAGGGTGACGCAGCGTCATGCGCATGATGCGCAGCAAGGTGCCGAGGCCCTTGCCCCAGGAGGCTTGCGCCACATGGGCAAACGATTTGCCGCGCCCCGCCGCGCTGCCGATTGCTTGCGTGTTCAAGGAAATTATCCAAACCGATCCGGACTTTAGCCCGGACGAATGAAACAGACTCAAATTCAAGTGGCGTGATGTTACGCGCCTCCCGCGCGGCCGTTCAAGGGCCAATGACGGCTTCGCACTGTGCCTGAAATGACGCACCGGTGTTTCGCGCAATGATCGCGCTCATCGTCAGGCTGCCCGCCCAAATAGAAAAATTGTTCGTCCCGGTGGCATCGAAAAGCCGATCGTTCCTTTCCCGGCGCACTGAACTCCGTGAGATTTGGGACATCGATGGTGGCTTCGGCCGCTGGAAAAGGAGCAGCACATCCACGGGCCCGGTTTTCCGGGCGACGTTTTCAAGCAGCGCCCGGAAAGAACCCGGAAAGGAGCTGACATGCCCAGAATAGTGCCCGTGCTCGATCTGAGCCGTCTCGACCAAGGCGCGTCGGAGCGCCGGACGTTTCTGGCGGATCTGCGCTCCGCCTCGCGCGATATCGGTTTTTTCTATTTGGCCGGCCACGGCATCCCATGGGCCGACATCAGCGAGACTCTCGCCGCTTCGCGGGGTTTCTTTGCCTTGCCGGAAGCCGACAAGCTGTCGATAGAGATGGTCAATTCCTCGCAGTTCCGCGGCTATACCCGCGCTGGCGGCGAACTGACCAGGGGCAGTGCCGACTGGCGCGAGCAGCTCGACATCGGCGTCGAGCGCCCGCCCATCGCGCAAGGTCCGGGAATTCCTGCCTGGACGCGGCTGCAGGGCCCGAACCAGTGGCCGTCGGCGTTGCCGGAGCTGAAGCCGGCGCTGCTGGCCTGGCAGGTCAAGGCGACGGCCGTGGCCATTCGTCTGCTCAAGGCCTTCGCGCTGTCGCTCGACCAGGCCGAGGACGCTTTCGATCCGATCTATCGCGGCGAACCCAATCATCGCATGAAGATCGTGCGCTACCCCGGCCGCGAAGCGACCGGCGGCGACCAGGGCGTCGGCGCGCATAAGGATGGCGGCTTCCTAACGCTGCTGCTCCAGGACGAGAACAAGGGCCTGCAGGTCGACTATGACGGAAGCTGGGTGGACGTGGAACCGATTCCCGGAACGCTCGTCGTCAACATCGGCGAGCTGCTGGAACTCGCCTCGAACGGCTATTTGAGAGCCACCGTGCATCGCGTCGTGACGCCGCCCGCCGGCGTCGAACGCATCTCGGTGCCGTTCTTCTTCAGCGCCAGGCTCGATGCCACGATACCGCTGCTGGAGCTTCCCGAGGAATTGGCGGCGCAGGCGCGCGGGCCGGCCAGCGATCCCGACAATCCGCTGTTTCGCGATGTCGGAACAAATGTGCTGAAGAGCAGGCTGCGCTCCCATCCCGACGTCGCGCGGCGTCATTATGCCGATCTGCTTGAGCCCGAGACCCGGGCAGGCTGAGCCATTCGGCAGGTAGAAATTTTTGTAGGACAGCACGATTTTAGGATCCTATTCGTCGCCAGCGCGCGAAAATGGGCTCAAGATAAAATTATCGTTCGAGGTTTCCTCCCATTCCTCCGAACGGTGTTCCCCTCTGAAGGTTATGACCTTCTTTCTGGCCGGGCCGTCTTCGCGCCCGGCCATTTTTCTTTGCCGGGAGCAGTTTTGGCGGCCTGGGAAGCGCGCCACGACGACACGCGATTTTCTTGGAGTGCTTTCTCTTGCGTTCCACTTGGGAAGGCGCAACCCTGTCCAAATCCAGTCACCACCGCGAAAGAGAGATGCTCATGACATCCAATGTCGCCGTCATTGCCGGAGCGGGATCCGGATTGAGCGCCTCGCTTGCGCGCCTTCTTGCAAGGGAAGGGTTTCGTGTCGTGCTGGCCGCCCGCAACGTCGAGAAGCTCGACCCATTGCTGGCGCAGACCGGCGCCCAAGCCGTGGCAACCGATGTCTCCGATGCCGCGTCGGTGCAGCGCCTGTTCGAGATAGTTGACAAGGCCGGGCCGCTGTCGCTCGTGGTCTTCAATGCCAGCGGACGCGCCCGTGGCCCGATCGCCGAACTCGATCCAGAGGCCGTCAGGCAGGCTTTGCTGGTGGGGGCCTATGGCGGCTTCCTGGTTGGCCAGCAAGCGGCCAACCGGCTGCTTTCGCAAGGCTCGGGCTCGATCTTCTTCACCGGCGCGACGGCAAGCGTCAAGGGATTCGCCGGCTCGGCCGGTTTCGCGATGCCCAAGTTCGGCTTGCGTGGACTGGCGCAATCCATGGCTCGCGAACTGGCCCCCAAGAACATCCATGTCGCGCATTTCGTCATCGATGGCGCCATTGCCTCGACCGCGCCGGGAGAGGCTCCCGACCCGCAGGAGCGACGGCTGTCGCCGGACGCGATCGCCGATGCCTATCTCGGCATCCATCGCCAGAACCGCAGCGCCTGGACCTGGGAACTCGAGCTCAGACCCTGGGTCGAGACCTTCTGATCGGCACGGTGACCTATGCGGCTTTCGCGGGGCTTCCATGCAAGGCGGCGGGGAGAGTCGACATTGCATGGCGATGTCACTATATAGCGGCGGCTTCGATGGCTTGTGCCTGGAAACGGCAACGTCATCGGGCAGCTGTTGTGACAGCCATTGAGATGCAAACGGACCTGAAAACCGTAAGAAGCAAGTAGAAGCAGCCTCTCGAGGCGGGACAGGATTCCCGCCAATCGATACCCGCCCCCCAGAAACAGAAAATGTTCTTCAATCCTCTATTTCCTTTGGCTCTGTGGACCTTGGACGACATCGGCTTGCCGTCCGGTGGCGACTCGGCTGGAATGGGGACATGCATCCTTCACCGGATGCCGACGTTTATGATTACCAACCGGCTTCGCCGCCAGGGAAAAGCAATATGAGTGAGCACGCCATCGAATTCTTGCAGGGATGGATTGGCGAAAAAGTCCATTGCCAGTCCCACGCCAGGATCGAGAAGCAGGCCGAAACACTGGCCAGGGAATGCGCTGCCAAGGCGGCCGAGGTCGGCATACCGCTGGAGGATATCCAGGAAGAAGTCGGCGATATCCAGGAACTCATTGCCTCCCGGCTCGAGGAAGCGGCCGAGGCCGACGAGCACCAGCAGGCCGCGAGCAAGGCCGCGGAATAATTCAGAAGCAATCCTGTATGAGTACGCGGACCATTCGGTCCGCGTATTTGTCTCAGCCGAATTTCTCCTTCAGCCACGCCTTCGGCAGCGCCGGCACGAAATTGCCGTCGCGCCCGGTCATGTCCTCGTTGGCGATCATCGCATTGAGGACGGCTTCCTCGACGCCCTGGACCACGGCATCGAAGAACGGATCGATGTCGGTGTCTGGGATGAACTCGGCGCAAGCGATCCGGCCCGGCGGCGCCAGGGCCGCGTCGGGATTGGCGGTAGAGAAGGCAAGGAAGATGTCGCCGGAACTGTGATAGCCGAAGCCGCCGGTCATGGCGACGCCGAGCGGCACGCGACGGGCCAGCCGCTTCATCTGATGCGGCAGGAACGGTGCGTCGGTGGCAATGACGGCGATGATCGAGCCTTTTTCGGCACGTGGCGTGCCTTCGCGGATCGCCGGTTCGACGAGCTCCGGCCCGGCGCGCAGGCCGCGAAGCGTGAAATTGCGCCGCTTGCCGAAATTCGCCTGCACGAAGGCACCGACAGTGTAGGCACGGCCTTGCCATTCGGTGATGCGCGACGCGGTGCCCGAACCGGCCTTGAAGCCGAAGGCGATCATGCCGGTGCCGCCGCCGACGCTGCCTTCCTCGATCGGTCCGCTGGCGGCACCGTCGAGCGCCTCGGCAACATGCCCTGATGTCACATGGTGGCCGTTGATGTCGTTGAGGAAGCCGTCATAGGTTTCCGCTGCCACCGGCAGTCCCCAGCCGCTGTCGAGTGCCGCCGGCAGCACCTGGCTCATCCAGCGCAGCGTGCCGTCGCGCGAAACGCCGCAGGAATGCGTGTTGGTGACGGTGATGGGGAAGTTGAAGGCGCCGGTCTCCTCGACGATGTGCGAGCCGGTCAGTTCGCCATTGCCGTTCTGGCTGAAGATGCCGGCAAAGACCGGCGTGGCGAGCTCGCTGCGCGGCCTGGGCAGGACCGCGGTCACGCCGGTGCGCACCGGTCCCTGGCCTACGACGAGCGGGCCGTCGCCTGAAATCAGCGTGGAATAACCGACCGACACGCCGGCCACGTCGGTGATCGCGTTGAACGGGCCAGGCGTGCCGTCGAAGCCGATGCCTAAGCTTCGCGCGCGCGGCTTGCCGGAGGGCGTTTTCCGATGATGCGGATTGTCTGTCATGTCACGGCTTCAGAATAGAGAGCCCTGGCTGCCGGGCTCCTTGGCCTTGGCCGCGGGTTTGGCGACGGGTCTTGGCCGCGCCGAGCCGCTGGTCGCGACCGCATCCGCCGTGCCGTCGGCGAACTCCAGGGAGAGCGCCATCCCCGCCGACAATTCCGCCGCACGCTTGACGACGGCGCCGTCGGCATCCTTCACCAGGGCGAAGCCGCGTGCCAGCACGGCCTTGTGCGACAGAGTCGCCAACAAGCGGTCGGCCTGGGCGACGCGGCTGCGCAGTCGCTCAAGCCTCAGCGATGCCGCATGCGTGCTGCGCCGCGTCAGCGCGGTCAGGAAATCCCTTTGGGTCCGCTGCCGCCGCGCCGTAGGCTCTATGGTGATGCGGCCCTGCAGCGCCGCCAATTGCTGCCGGTGCCGCTGCAGCGACGCCCGCGCGCATTTCGGCAACCGATCGGCGGCGCGATTGAGTTCCGCGCGCCGGGCTCTCGTCAGCGTGCGCAACGCGCCCTGTGCCCGCAGGAGATTGCGCTCGTTGGTCCGCCGTGCCTCGGCAATTCGCTGCGACAGCATTGCCGGCGTCAGTTTCAGGGCAAGGAAGCGTCCCCGCTTGCGCTCGGTCGAAACCATGAGGCCACGTCCGAGCCGGCTCGTCGCCTCGTCGAGGCGGCGCCGTGGCAGCGCCAGCAATTGATCGGGCGAGGGCAGCGCACGTGCCGCCGCGCGGACAGCCTGGCGCTTGCGCTCGAAATTGCGCGAAACCGCCGCCTTGAGCCGTGCGCCGAGACTGGCGAGCGTCGCTTCGAGGTCGGCCTTCACCGGGACGGCGATTTCGGCCGCCCCCGTCGGCGTCGGCGCCCTCACATCCGCGACGAGGTCGATCAGCGTCCAGTCGGTTTCGTGGCCGACGGCCGAGATCACCGGAATGGCGGAGGCGGCGACGGCGCGGGCCAGCGCCTCGTCGTTGAAGCCCCACAGGTCCTCGAGGCTGCCGCCGCCGCGCGCCACGATCAGCAGGTCCGGGCGCTCGATGACGCCGTCCCATGCCAGCGCGTTGAAACCGGCGACGGCGGCGGTCACTTCGGCGCCCGCGGTCTCGCCTTGCACCCGCACCGGCCAGACGAGCACATGCAGTGGAAAACGATCCTTGATCCGGTGGATGATGTCGCGGATGACGGCACCCGTCGGCGAGGTGACGACGCCGATGACCCGCGGCATGAAGGGCAGCAACCGCTTGCGGCCCCCCTCGAACAGGCCTTCGGCCTGCAGCCGGCGCTTGCGCTCTTCCAGCAGCGCCATCAAGGCTCCGGCGCCGGCCGGTTCCAGATTGTCGATGACGATCTGGTAGTTGGATTTGCCGGGATAGGTGGTGAGCCTGCCGGTGGCGATCACCTCCATTCCTTCTTCGGGGCGGAATTTCAGCCGGCCCATCGTGCCTTTCCACACCACGGCGTCGAGCCGCGCGCGGTCGTCCTTCAGCGTGAAATAGGCATGGCCGGAGGAGTGCGGCCCGCGATAACCCGAGATTTCACCGCGCACCCGCACATTGCCGAAGGCATCCTCGACCGTGCGCTTCAGCGCGCCTGATATCTCGCTCACCGTATATTCGGTGGCGTTGCTGCGTGATTCGGATGCTGCTTCGCTCATCGGCCGATTGGGGGCTGGTTGCGCGCCGGCGTCAAGCTGGCTGTTTTCAGGTCAGCGTTCAGTTGCGTCTGATCGCCTACCAGCCCGGCAGGATCTGGTTCGGCTTGGTTCGCCGCATCTTGCTGAAGGCGAGTGCCGCGAAATCGAACGTTCCCGTCTCTTCGCCAAGCGGCACCGAGATGTTGTCCAGGCTTTCCGAAATGTGCCGGGCCAGCGCATCGACGATCTCCGGCCGCGAGGTTTGGCCGCGCATGATGCCGATGCGGCAGTCGGGCAGGGCGCCGAAGCCATCGGCCTCGCCCAGCACCCGCATGCCGGGCCGCAAGGCGCATTCCGGCAGCACCGAGATCGCCAGGCCCGACAACACCGCTGCGGTGATGACCGTTGCGGAAAAACTGGTGAACAGGATGCGATAGTCGCGGTTCTGCTGGTCAAGCACGTCGACGGCGGCGCGCCGCCAGATACAGTTTGGCCGACCAAAGGCCATCGGCAGCGTTTCCTGCTCGTGCGTGGCGTGGTTGGCCGAGGTGACCCACAGCAGCGGTTCGCGCCGCACCACCTCGGACTGGCCGCGCACGTCGTTATGCGTCACCAGCGCCAGGTCGAGATTGCCGCGCTTGATGTGTTCGACCAGCCCCGGCGTCGGCTCGCAGACGACGGTCAGTTCGACGCGTGGATTGGAACGTGTGAAGCGCGCCATGATCTCGGGCAGGAAACGGTCGGCGTAGTCGTCCGGCGTACCGATGCGGATGGTGCCTTCGAGCCGCCGGTCGTCGAAGGCGGCCAGCGTTTCGCGGTTGAGATAGAGCAGCCGTCTTGCGTAGGAAAGCAGCTTGTCGCCTTCCTCCGTCAGTCGGTTGCTGCGCCCTTCCTTTTCGAACAGCGGCTTGCCGATCCGCTCCTCCAGCCGGCGCATCTGCATCGACACCGCCGACTGGGTGCGGTGCACCTCTTCGGCCGCACGCGTAAAACTGCCGGTATCGGCAATCGAGATGAAGGTCTGCAACTGATCGAGATCGAGCGGCGCTTTCATCGGTTCAATCCATCATTGATGTTGATGCTAAAGATTAGAAACATTCGTTGGATTAATCAATCGCGTGGTGGCAAATTGGCATTGTCCACATGAAACCAATGCATGTCGCCCAAAGTGGACACCGGCTCTGGGCCAAAGACATGCATTTCTTGAAGTGAATCGAAACCGGAACGGTCGCTGTTTGCTAAGCGCCGATTGCCTGGTTTTGCCCGTTCGAGTCTGAAGGAGACCGACATGGCCACGTTTGATTTCGCCACCGAGACCTCGCGCATCACCACGCGTCCGGCCGTTGCGACGCGCGTGGCAAATACCGTCTCCAACGCTTACCGCGCCTGGAAAAACCGCCGTGCCTTCTATCGCCTAGGCGAGATGTCGGACGCCGAGCTCGCCGATATCGGCCTCACGCGCGCCGACCTGCACGTCGCCATCGACGTGCCGTTTGGCCGAGATCCGACGGCGATGTTGCGCGAAATCGCCAGCGATCGCGTCGAAACCATCGAGGACATCGCCCGCAGGGTGGCCTGATCGGTTGAGTTTCGGTTCCGCTGAACCTTTCAGCAATCAGCGCGACCAAGGTTCATGCAGGCTTCCCACTCCCTGCCGGTCCCCCGCCGGCCTGCCTGCACGCTGCCCGGTCCTCCCAAGGACCGGGCTTTCTTTTTGGATTGGGTAAAGCCAACTTGCGACGGCTATCGCCGATCCATGCCGCGCTTGAACTGGTCGAAAATCGACTCCATGCCCTTTTGGTAGTCGTCGCGCTGCTGCGCTCCGGTCTCGAACATCTTGCCGAACAGATCGTCGAATGGGTTCCTCGGCCTGCCGCTCGGATTGGTCTGCGGCTGCGGCGCCTGGGGCTGCTGCCGAGCTTGAGGCTGCGGCGCCGGCTGCCCGCCGGATACACCGCCGCCGCCCTGGCGCAGCATCTCCTCGAAGATCTTGCCTAGCGGACTGTCGCCATAGGGGCTCTGGGTCTGCTGCGGCTGGGGCCGGCCTTGCGGCTGCGGCGCGCCACCGCCGAACATATCCTGCAGCACCTTGCCGAGCGGATTGTCGCCATAGGGATCGGGAGGCGGCTGAGGCTGGCTTTGTGGCTGCGGCGTTCCGCCACCGAACATGTCCTGCAAGACCTTGCCGAGCGGATTGTCCACCGGGGCCTGCGGCTGTGGTGCCTGGCGCGGTTGTGGCGCCGGGGCTTGCACGCCCCCGCCTTGCCGCATCATCTGCTCGATGATCTCGCCCAGAGGATTGTTGCCGCCACCCCCGAAACCGCCGGCCGCCTGCATCTGACTTGTCGTCTGCTTGAACAGCCCGCCCATCAGCATCGAGGCCAGGGCCGGCAGCATCTGCTGCAGCACCTGCTGGCTCACGCCGCTCGCCTGCGCCGCCTGACTGGCAACGGCGCGCGACAGATCCTTGGAGCCGAACAGATGCCCCAGAATGCCGTTGCCCTCATCGACGCCTTGCGGCGAGAAGGCCCGGGTCGCGTCCTCGAAATATTTGGCGTGCTGGCCGCTTGCCATCGCCGTCATGAAGGCGCCGAGCCCATAGAGGTCTGCGGTGTTGCGCTGCAGACCCTGCGAAAAGGCCGGCAGCAGCGCGGCGACCGCCGCCTGCGTCTGCTGCATGGAAAGCCCATATTGTTGGGCAAGCGCCTGCATGCCGTTGCCGTTCTGGGCCTGCGCCAGCATGTCGAACAAGGAAGGCATTGGTCTCTCCTCCGGAAATCCCGCCGGAGGAGCCTAATTCGTTTCCACTGCCGATTGAAGCGCCTTTTGGAGGACCCCGGCCGCCTCGAAGCCGAGGGTCAATAGGCGTATTCCATGAACACCGGCTCGATCGAGCCGCCCCAGCGCGTGTGGTAGGCCGACAGCAACTCCTCGGCGCTGGTGGTGCCGCGCGCCACGACTTCGTCGAGCGTGTTGAGGAACGAGGTCTCGTCATAGCCGTCGCGGTTCTTCTTGCCGCGGTTCTTCAGCCCCATGCGCGAGATGGTGAGCACGTCGCGCGCGATGTCGCGAAGCGTGGTGTTGCGGAACGGCGCCGAAATGCCTTGTTCGGGCACGGCGTTGCGCATTGCCAGCACTTCCTCATAGGTCCAGCTCGAGGTCAGCGCCTCGGCCGCATCGAGCGCAGCCTCGTCATAGAGAAGCCCGACCCAGAAGGCCGGCAGGGCGCAGATGCGTCGCCACGGCCCGCCGTCGGCGCCGCGCATCTCGAGAAAGCGCTTCAGCCGCACGTCGGGGAAGAGCGTCGACAGATGGTTCGCCCAGTCGCCCATCGTCGGCAATCCGTCCGGGATTTCATTGCGGGCGGCCCCGGCCATGAACTGACGGAAGGTGACGTGCGTCATGTCGTGGTATTGTCCGTCGCGGATGACGAAATACATCGGCACGTCGAGCGCCCACTCGACATAGTCGGCGAAGCCGAAATCAGGCGAGAAGCAGAATTCGAGCAGGCCCGAGCGCTGGTTGTCGGTGTCGCGCCAGATGTCGCCGCGCCAGCTCTGCAGGCCGTTCGGTCGGCTCTCCGTGAAGGGCGAGTTGGCGAACAGCGCCGTCGACAGCGGTTGCAACTTCAGCGACACCTGCATCTTGCGCCGCATGTCCACCTCGCTCTCGAAGTCGAGGTTAACCTGGATCGTGCAGGTGCGGTACATCATGTCGAGGCCCTTGGTGCCGACCTTGGGCATGTAACGCGTCATGATCTCGTAGCGCGACTTCGGCATTTTCGGCGTCTCGGCCAGCGACCATTTCGGGCTGCCGCCAAGGCCGAGGAAGCGGATGCCCATCGGCTCGGCGATCTCGCGCACCTGGGCCAGGTGGGCGTTGCCCTCGCGGCAGGTCTGGTGGATCGTCTCCAGTGGCGCGCCGGAGAGTTCGAACTGGCCGCCGGGCTCCAGCGAAATCGCGCCCTGGCCGGTCGGCTCGACCAGGCCGATGATGCGGCCGTCATCGATGATGGGATCCCAGCCGAGCTTTGACTGCATGCCTTCGAGGATGGCGCGTATGCCGCGCTCGCCGCCATAGGGCACGGGCTCGTTGCCGTCGACGTAGAACGGGAATTTCTCGTGCTCGGTGCCGATGCGCCACTTGTCTCGCGGTTTGTTGCCCTCGGCCAGGTGCTCGACGAGTTCGTCCATGCCTTCGATCGGCCGGAAATCGGTTGTGTCGCGCGCCATCATCAAGCCCCTGCGGCACACGACCGAAATCGACCTCGATTTCCGGGATATGCGCCAAAATCAAAGTACTACAGCAGCCTTTGCGCGTCGACGCGCGGCACTGCAGGGCGGCCGGACGACCGCCGGCGCTAGATGGACGAAATGTCAGTAGCCGATCAAGCGAAAAATCCTGAGCCAGAGGTCAACAGGAATTGAACGATGCGGCTCTTCCATTTCCAGAAAAGAGAAGGAAGAACCCTACCAATCCCCGATCGTGGCCTGCATCACCGCCAGTGCGGCGACGGCGGCCGTATCGGCGCGCAGGATGCGCGGGCCGAGCGGAATGGCGGTGACGAAGGGCAAAGCGCGCAGCACCTTGCGCTCCTCGTCGGAAAATCCGCCTTCCGGCCCGACCAGCAGGCCGAGCTTCCTTTCGCTCAACGCTTGCAGCGCGGGCAAGGGATTGTTGGTCGAAGCGTCCTCATCGCAGAAGATCAGCCGCCGCTCCTTGTCCCAGCCGGTCAGCAGGCGTTCGAACCTTTCCGCTTCCCGCACTTCCGGCACCGCAAGTATGCCGCATTGCTCGGCCGCCTCCACGACGTTGGCGCGCAACCGGTCGATGGAGGGTTTGGCCACTTGCGTGTGCTGGGTAATGACCGGCTGCAGCACTCCGGCGCCCATCTCGACCGCCTTCTGCACGAGATAGTCGAGCCGGCCTTGCTTCAGCGGTGCGAAGCAGTAGACGAGATCGGGCAGCGGCGGTTGCGGCCGTTGCCGCGCCAGCACCCTCAGCTTCACCGCCTTCTTGGATTTGGCCGCGATGGCCGCCGACCATTCGCCGTCGCGGCCGTTGAACAACAGGATCTCGGCGCCCTCGCCAAGCCGCAGCACATGCTGGAGATAATGGCTTTGCTGCTGACCGGCATCGAATTCGGCGTCCGGCCCGAGATCGTCGGGCACGAACAGGCGTTGCATCTTGTAGTTGGCGCGCATCGCCGAGGAATGGGCGAGGCGGCGGTTGGCGTCAAGTCTTGGCGGAAGGATGCCAGACGGGTTCGTAGCCTTGCCTCAGCACGCGCACGGTGGTCGGCGGCGTTAACAGCCGCAGTGTCCGGCCAGCGAGGCCGTCGAAATCCCGCGCCCCGCAATATCCTGCGAACGACCAGCGCAGCGCCCTGCCGCGACGCAGGGCGTAGGCATCGCCGTCGCCGTCGATCATCGTGCCGTCGGGCAGGCCTGCAAGCTCGTCGGCCGCCACCACCGGAGGCTTGCCGCCCGAAGCCAGCCGTTCCTTGTGCAGCCGCTTGTCGACCTGCGGCGCGCGCGGCTCGGCAATGGCGAAGGCTTCGCCGAAGCGCTGGACAAAGTCCTTGGCCCGTTCGCGCCGGCAAAAGAAGCAGGGGCGATGCCCGGCGGCCAGTGCCGTCACCTCGTCGAGGAAGAACAGCTCGGTCCAGCCGGCCTTTCCTCCCGGCCGGTTGCGGCCCATCGGCTCGCGCCGCGCGCCGCGGAAGTCGCAGACGCAGATGATCCAGGCGTGAAGCGCCCAGCGTTTTTTCAACAGCGTCCTGGTCTCGGGATCGTGGATGATGCCGCGATTGCCCGTGAACAGGCCGCGCTCGGGCACGGCGTGGATGGCGCCGAACGGATCGACCCGGTTTTGCAGTGGCATAGTTTTCTCCGCGCGCCCGCATCTTGGCTGAAATGCCGGCGCCATGATATCGCTCGCCGCACCGTTTTCATGTCAGCAGGGTTTTGCGATGCGGGTGCTGGTGGTCCAGAACTACGACAATACCGGCCTCGGCCAGGTCGGCGCGGCTCTGGCGGAAGCCGGTGCCGATCTCGACATCCGCCTTCCTTACAAGGGCGATCCGCTGCCGCACGATGCGAACGGCCACGACGCCATGGTAGTGCTCGGCGGCGGCCAGAACGCTCTGGCCGACGATGAATATCCCTATTTTCCGGCGCTGCTCGAACTTATCAGCGATTTCGCCGGCAAGGACCGCGCCGTGCTCGGCATCTGCCTCGGCAGCCAGCTGGTGGCCCGCGCCTTCGGCGGCGAGAACCGCATCGGCGGCGCCAACGAATTCGGCTGGCGCGGCGTGTCGCTGACGCCGGACGCCAAGGCCGATCCGGTGCTGGCCGAGCTTCCGGAAAAGTTCCCGATCTTCCAATGGCACGACGACACTTTCGTGCTGCCCGAAGACGCCGTGCGGCTCGCCGGCAATGATGTCGCCGAGAACCAGGCGTTCCGTGTCGGCCGCGCCGTCTACGGCTTCCAGTTCCATTTCGAGGCCGACCGGCCGCTGATAAAGGACTGGAGCACCTCTTTCGCGCCGATCATTGCAGCGCGCCACCCCGACTGGGCCGGCAAGCTCGATGGCGAAATGGCCCGTAACGGACCGGATGCCGATGCTGCCGGCCTGGCCATCGCCCGCGCATGGGTGGCGACGATCTGAGCATCATCTCTGCGGACCAGGGCGTGGCAAAATTGGCACGCGGCGGTGAATCCGCCTGGGGAAAACCGGTTTCGTGCTTGGCTTGCGTACGCCCGCCATCCTAGAAGGCGCGCGCTCTGCATCACCGGTGCAACCGCGATGGGACCTTGGTGTGGCCCGTGCGACACACCGCCGATACAGAACATGCCTAGAAGCGCGAAATCGTCGAAACTTTGAGACGTATTTTCCGTTTCAACGCATTGGTAACCGCCTCGTGCACAGATGCAGGAAGCTCAACAAGAGATGACGTCCGTGAAAGCAGCGCTTCTGTCCTTTGCCATGATGTCCGCCATCGTGATTTGCGGTCTCGGCATCTATGCGGCCGATGCCGCCAACAACCACAACGCCGTCGACGGCTACGGGGTCACCGCTTCGCTGCGCTGAAACAGCCGGACCGGTCGCATCGTATCCGCGGCGCGCGCCACTCAAGCTTCCCTTATTGTCATTGTCAGAATGCGTTTGTCGGCGCCCTCGACAACGAGCGCGCTCAGCATGCCTGATTGCCAGGCGAGCGTATCGACATTGACGCGGTTGGCCATGACTTCCGCCTCGGGAACGGGCGTATGGCCGTGCACCACGATCTTCGGGAAAAGGCCGGCGTGATCGTGGAAAACGTCGCGGATCCAGATCAGATCCTGCGGATTCTGGTTCTCCAGGGCAATTCCTGGCCTGATGCCGGCATGGCAGAAGAAGAAGTCGCCGAAGCTGATTGAGAAGGGTAGCGAACGCAGGAAGTCGATATGGCGTTGCGGTACGGCTTCGAGCAGAGCCTGATGTCCCCGTCTCATCGTCTCCATCCTGCCGAACCACCCGGCGTCGGCAGCGAGCGGCACACCGTAGGATAGCGCCGTCTGGACCCCGCCATAGCGCATGAAAAGCCCGTCCGGGTCAGGGGTATCGAGAAAATCGAGAAAGCCGAGATCGTGATTGCCGGCGAGCATCACGTTTCGCGGATCGCGTTTGCGCGCCTCGATCAGGAAATCGACAACGTCCTTGGAGTCCGGCCCGCGGTCGACATAGTCGCCGAGGTGGATGACGCGCCAGTCGCGAGCCGGCTTCCATTCGAGCTCGCTCTCGATTCGCTGATGCATGGCGGCCAGCAGATCGAGCCGGCCATGGACATCGCCGATTGCGTAGAGCCGCATGCCGTCCGGGCCGCGCGCGTCCAGGAAATGAATGTCGGGTTCTGCCAACGTATCGCTGTCTCCGTGATCAGGCCGTCGCCGACCTGGCTAGCGCCGGATCTGGTCCTTGCCCATATCGGTCACCAGACGCTTTCCGCACAGCGCCAGCGTGATGTCCATCTCCTTACGGATGATTTCCAGCGCCTTGGTAACGCCTTCCTTGCCGAGCGCGCCCAGGCCGTAGAGAAACGGCCGGCCGATATAGGTGCCCCTGGCGCCGAGGCACAGCGCCTTCAGCACGTCCTGGCCGGAGCGGATGCCGCCATCCATGTGCACCTCGATCCTGTCGCCGACCGCGTCCGCGATTTCCTCCAGCGCCATGATTGACGAGGATGCGCCGTCCAACTGACGCCCGCCATGGTTGGAAACCACGATCGCGTCGGCGCCCGTTTCAGCGGCCATCAACGCGTCTTCCTTGTCGAGAATGCCTTTCAGGATCAGCTTGCCGCCCCAGCGTTCCTTGATCCAGGCGATATCCTTCCATGACAGATGCGGGTCGAACTGCTCCGTCGTCCATGACGCCAGCGAAGCCACGTCGCCGACGCCCTTGGCGTGGCCGACGATGTTGCGGAACGTGCGGCGCTTCGTGCCGGCCATGCCCATCCACCAGCGCGGACGGACCGCGATGTTGGCGATGTTGGCCAGCGTCATCTTGGGTGGCGCCGAAAGTCCGTTGCGGACATCCTTATGCCGTTGGCCGAGGATCTGCAGGTCGAGCGTCAGCACCAGCGCCGAGCATTTCGCCGCCTTTGCCCGGTCGATCAGATCGAGCACGAAGTCCTTGTCGCGCAGCACGTAAAGCTGAAACCAGAACGGCTTCTTCGTCACGGACGCGACATCCTCGATCGAGCAGATGCTCATCGTCGACAGGGTGAACGGCACGCCGAATTCCTCGGCCGCCTGCGCCGCCAGCATCTCGCCGTCCGCATGCTGCATGCCGGTCATGCCGGTTGGGGCCAGCGCCACCGGCATGGCCACCTTCTCGCCGATCATGGTCGATTCCAGCGAGCGGTTGCTCATGTCGACCAGCACGCGCTGGCGGAACTTGATCTTCTGGAAGTCGTCCTCGTTGGCCCGGTAGGTGCTCTCGGTCCATGCACCGGAATCGGCATACTCGAAGAACATCCTGGGCACGCGCCGTCGCGCCAGGTCCTTGAGGTCGGCAATGGTGAGAATGTCGCTCATCGTGTCCCCGCTTGATCGATATCGTTCAGGAGCGTTTGCGCGCCGGCTCGGCATCGCCGGCTTCAGAGCGTTGCCTGAGCCTGAGCCGCGATACGCGCTGCCAGTCGCCGCTGCGCTCGGCTTGCGCCATCGACCGCTCGACATAGATCATGTGGTCCATCGCCGCCTGCCGCGCGCCGGCCGGGTCGCCGGCCTTGACCGCGATGTGGATCGCCCGGTGCTGGGCCAGCAGCGCATCGCGCACGCCGGGCACGGTGAACACCAGCAACCGGTTCTGGAACACGCCTTCCGACAGCAGCCTATAGCAGGAGCGCAGCGTATGCAGGAGCAGGATGTTGTGCGCGCATTCGCAGATCGCATGATGAAACTCGACGTCGATCTCGGCTTCGTCGTCGAAATCCCCGGTGCGGTGCGCTTCGTCCATGCGTGCCATGATGCGGTCGAGCAGGGCCAGGTCCTCCGGCGTGGCGCGCCGCGCCGCATATTCGGCGGCGATCCCCTCCACCTCCCGGCGATACTCCAGGTAATCGGCCACCGCTTTGCGATGCGTCGAGATCAGGTCCGCCACCGGCTTGGTGAACAGCTGGCCGATGATGTCGGCGACATATGTGCCGCCGCCCGGCCGCGTCGTCAAAAGGCCGCGTCCCTCGAGCGCCTTCAGCGCGTCGCGCAGGATCGGCCGGGACACATCGAACTGGCGCGCCAGCTCGCGCTCGCCAGGCAGCCGGTCGCCGGTGCGCAGCACGCCTTCCAGGACGAGGCTTTCGATCTGCTGCACCACCTCGTCGGCGGTTCGCGAGTGCTCGATCCTGGAAAAAATGTCGCTCAACGGCATGCCTGCGAGTGTTGGACCGGTGTCGCGCAAGATAAAGCCAGCGTCGCCAACTGGTCAAATTATTTATCCAATTGGTCGAAGCGTGTCGGCTTCCGCGCTCGCGCCCATATCGTCTTCGGCTAAACTTTGCTGTTTGCGTCACCGGCCTATTGGCTCTAGAGGACGCAACTGCAAGAGGGTTCAAAGAAACCCGGGGAACAAGCCGTGTCGCAGGACCCGTCCAATCTCGAATTTCAACCGCGCGCCAAGGGCAGCGTGCTCGGCTTTCCGGCGCATGAGGGACGGCCTGGTGCGCTGGGCGAAGTCCACGCCCGTCCGCACCCGCTGATCGAGAAGCCGCGTGTGCTGATCCAGCTCGCCTTCATGACCGAGGGTGGCGCCGGCGTCGATCATTCGGTGCTTTCCGAGCTGTCGCGCCGGCTCGGCATAGCCGCGCCCGACCGTCAGGCCCGCCATCACGCCATGAGATGGGGCCAGGGCTCGCTGCGCTGGGAGCGGCATACCGAATTCTCCACCTACCTGTGGGAAGGGCCGCTAGTCGAAGGCGGCAAGGGCCAGGAGGATTCGCCGTTCGGCAACGGATTTTCTCCACCCGGAACCGTTATTTCAGGAATCCGGCTCGAGATCCGCAAATGGACGCAGGCGGGCGAGCGCTCGATCGCCGGCTTCGATCCGACCAGCCTCTGCTATTCGCTGGTCGAACGCGGCAATGCTGCGATCGTCACCGATTTCCGCCAGGATGGCGACGGCCTGACCCGTATGCTGATCCTTGACCGCGCCCTGACGCCGGCCAGCACCGGCGCCTTGTCGCAGCGGCTGATCGACATCGAGACCTACCGCACGCTGGCCACGCTCGGCCTCCCGCTGGCGCTGGCCTTGTCCGGCCGCGCCCGCCGCATCGAGGACAGGCTGGCCCAGATCACGCTGGAGATGAAGCTCGCCGAGACCCGCGACAGCCAGAAATTGCTGGCCGACCTGACCGAACTCGCGGCCGAGCTGGAGGCCGACGCGGCGTCGAGCCTCTACCGCTTCGGCGCCAGCCGTGCCTATGACGGCATCGTCGGCGAAAGACTGGAAGCGCTCGAGGAAGAGGCCGTACAGGGATATGACACCTGGGCGGGGTTCCTGCGGCGGCGCATGGCGCCTGCCATGCGCACCTGCCGTTCGGTCGAGGAGCGTCAGGCCAATCTATCGCGCAAGCTGACGCGCGCCACCACGCTGCTGCGCACCTGGGTCGATGTCGAGGTCGAGAAGCAGAACCGCGACCTGCTCGCCTCGATGAACAATCGCGCCCGGTTGCAACTGCGCCTGCAGCAGACCGTCGAAGGCCTGTCGGTCGCGGCCGTTTCCTACTATGTCGTCGGCCTCGTCGGCTATGTCGCCAAGGGCGCCTCGATCTTCGGCCATGCCTTCGCGCCCGAAGTGGTCACGGCGGCGTGCGTGCCGCTCGCCATCCTGCTGGTCTGGTGGGGCGTGCGGCGGGTGCGGCGCATGCATTCCGAGCCGGCGAAACATCCGGGCGAGTAGGCGCGCCTTACTTCCCACAGGATAAGGCCTGCCAGCGGCAGATTGCCGCTGCGGAAGGCGTCCGTTGCGTCCGTGCCCGCTCTCGGTCAAAGCGGGGTTTGCAACCGACGCGCTTCACTGGTAAAAGATTTTGACCAGTCAAGCGAGATGAGGCTGCCGATGTCCGGCCTTGCCATGCCCAAGCCAGACGACGCCACGATGCGCCGGCGCGGCGAGATCGTCGCCGACATGCGCATCATCGTGCCGGGCGAGGGCGTGGTCGACGCGACCAACGAAATGCGCGCCTTCGAAAGCGATGGCCTGACCGCCTACCGGCAATTGCCGTTGGTCGTGGTGCTGCCCGAAACGGTGGCGCAGGTTTCGCGCGTGCTGAAATACTGCAACGACCGCAACATCCGTGTCGTGCCGCGCGGCTCCGGCACCTCGCTGTCGGGCGGCGCGCTGCCGCTGGAGGACGCGGTGCTCCTGGTCATGAGCCGCTTCAACCGCGTTATCGAGATCGATTTCCCCAATCGCATCGTCGTCGCCCAGCCGGGCGTCACGAATCTCGGCATCACCACCGCCGTCGAGCAGGAGGGTTTTTACTACGCCCCCGATCCATCCTCCCAGATCGCCTGCTCGATCGGCGGCAATGTCGCGGAGAATTCCGGCGGCGTGCACTGCCTCAAATACGGCCTGACCGCCAACAATGTGCTCGGTATCGAGATGGTGCTGATGAACGGCGAGGTGGTGCGGCTCGGCGGCAGGCATCTGGACGCGGAAGGCTATGACCTGCTCGGCGTCATGACCGGCTCCGAAGGCCTGCTGGGCGTCGTCACCGAAGTCACGGTGCGCATTCTGAAGAAGCCGGAGACGGCACGTGCGCTGCTGATCGGCTTCCCGACCAGCGAGCAGGGTGGCCAATGCGTCGCCGACATCATCGGCGCGGGCATCATTCCGGGCGGCATGGAGATGATGGACCGCCCGGCGATCCATGCGGCGGAGGATTTCGTCCATGCCGGATACCCCCTGGATGTGGAGGCGCTGCTGATCGTCGAACTCGATGGGCCGGGCGTCGAGGTCGATCATCTCATCACCGCGGTCGAGGCGATCGCCATCCGCAACGGTTCGACCACCTGCCGCATTTCGCAGTCGGAGCAGGAGCGGTTGAGCTTCTGGGCAGGGCGCAAGGCGGCCTTCCCCGCGGTCGGCCGCATCTCGCCCGACTACTATTGCATGGACGGCACCATCCCGCGCAAGGAACTGCCGCGCGTGCTGGCCGGCATGCGTGAGCTCTCCGAGAAATACGGGCTTGGCGTCGCCAACGTCTTCCATGCCGGCGACGGCAATCTGCATCCGCTGATCCTCTATGACGCCAACGTGCCGGGCGAACTCGACAAGGCCGAGAGTTTCGGCGCGGACATATTGCGACTGTGCGTCAAGGTCGGCGGCGTCTTGACCGGCGAACATGGGGTCGGGGTCGAGAAGCGCGACCTGATGCCGGAAATGTTCAACCAGGTCGACCTCGACCAGCAGATGCGCGTCAAATGCGCCTTCGATCCCAATCATCTGCTCAACCCGGGAAAAGTGTTCCCGCAGCTTCGCCGCTGCGCGGAGCTCGGGCGAATGCACGTGCATCGCGGAGAGTTAGCGTTTCCGGATATTCCGAGGTTTTGAGGGATCTATGTTGGCGCGTGAACACCCCCCTCTGTCCTGCCGGACATCTCCCCCTCAAGGGGGGAGATTGGATGCCGCGCCGGGTTTCGCCAATCTCCAGCGTTGGCGGAAGGGCGAAGCGACGAAGCTGCCAATCTCCCCCCTTGAGGGGGAGATGTCCGGCAGGACAGAGGGGGGCGCGAAGGAACGCGGCATCTCCGCATTTGCATGTGGCGCATCGGCGCCATGACCACCTTCACCCCCACCACCCCTGCCGAAGTCCTCTCCACCGTCGCCTGGGCGGCGGCGGAAGGCTCGCCGCTCGAAATCCTCGGCCATGGTTCCAAGCGCGGCATCGGCCGTCCGCTGCAGACCGAGCACACGCTCGACCTGTCGAAGCTCGCCGGGGTGACGCTCTATGAACCGGCCGAACTGGTGCTGTCGGCAAAGGCCGGCACGCCGCTGGCCGAAATCGAGACGCTGCTGGCTCAAAACGGCCAGCAACTCGCTTTCGAGCCGATGGATTACGGCCCGCTGCTCGGCGGCGAGCCGGGCAAGGGCACGCTTGGTGGTGCGCTTGCAGCGAACCTCTCCGGCCCGCGCCGGCTGAAGGCGGGGGCGGCGCGCGACCATATCCTGGGCATCCACGTGGTTTCCGGGCGCGGCGAGGCTTTCAAATCCGGGGGCCGCGTGGTGAAGAACGTCACCGGTTACGATTTGTCCAAGCTGATGGCCAACAGTTGGGGCACGCTGGCCGTGTTCACCGACGTCACCTTCAAGGTGCTGCCGTCGGCCGAGACCGAGGTTACGCTCGCCGTCCGCGGCCTGCTCGACGATGCGGCCGCCGCGGCCATGGCCCTGGCGCTCGGCTCCAGTGCGGAAGTATCGAGCGCCGCGCACCTGCCGGAGCGGATTGCCGCACGGGTTGCCGCAGGCGTGCTCGGCAATGATGCGGCCACGCTGCTGCGGGTGGAGGGTTTTGGCCCCTCCGTCGCCTATCGCATCGCTGCGCTGAAGGCGTTGCTCGGAGATGCCGGACCACTGGAGGAGATTTCCAGCGAAGCGTCGGCCGCCCTGTGGCGTGACGTGCGCGATTGCAGGCCTTTCGCGGACAACAGCGACAAACCGGTCTGGCGCGTATCGATGGCGCCTGCCCAAGCGCACCAGATGGTTTTGACGCTGCGCATGCAGGCCGCCGTCAGCGCCTTCTATGACTGGCAGGGCGGACTGGTATGGCTGCGCATGGAGCAGGGCGATCCCGAAGCGGCGCTGCTGCGCGGACTTCTGAGAAAACATGGCGGCGGCCATGCGACGTTGGTGCGCGCGGCTCCTTCGCACCGCGCCGCCTTGCCGGTGTTCGAGCCGCAGGCTCCCTCACTGGCGGCGCTCAGCCAGCGGCTGAAGCAGGAATTCGACCCCAAGAACATTCTCAATCCCGGCCGCATGGCCTAGGACTAGAACGCGATGCAGACCAATTTCTCATCTGCCCAGCTTGCCGATCCGCATGTCGCGGAATCGGAGAAGATCCTGCGCAAATGCGTGCATTGCGGCTTCTGCACCGCCACCTGCCCGACCTATGTGACGCTGGGCAACGAGCTCGATTCACCGCGCGGGCGCATCTACCTGATCAAGGACATGCTGGAAAACGGCCGCCCGGCCGACAGGGAGATCGTCACCCATATCGATCGCTGCCTGTCCTGCCTCGCCTGCATGACCACCTGCCCGTCCGGCGTCAACTACATGCATCTGGTCGACCATGCCCGCGCCCATATCCAGCAGACCTATAGGCGGCCGCTGCTCGATCGCCTGACCCGCGCCATGCTGGCCTTCGTCCTGCCCTATCCCCGGCGTTTTCGCGCCGCGCTCAAACTGGCGAAACTGGGCAAGCCGTTCATCGGCCTGTTCGAGAAGATCCCGGCATTGAAGCCGCTTGGCGCAATGCTCAAGCTCGCGCCGGAATCGATCCCGGGAGGATCGCCGATGACTTCGCCGGGCACCCATACCGGGCAAGGGGCGAAGAGGGGTCGCGTCGCCATCCTCACCGGTTGCGCGCAATCGGTGCTCGATCCCGCCATCAACGACACGACCATTTCGTTGCTGACGCGGCTTGGCGTCGAGGTCGTGGTGCCGCCGGGCGAGGGCTGTTGCGGCGCGCTCGTCCATCACATGGGCCGCGAGCAAGCCGCCCTTGCTTCGGCAAGGCAAAATGTCGATGCCTGGACCCGCGCCATCGAACAGGGCGGGATCGATGCCATCATCGTCACCGCGTCGGGCTGCGGCACGACCATCAAGGATTACGGTTTCATGCTGCGGCTCGATCCGGCCTACGCCGAAAAGGCTGCACGTGTCTCCGCGCTGGCCAAGGACATCACCGAATACCTGGTCGCCATCGACCTGCCCGAACCGGTGCGCAAGCCGGGCACGGTCGTCGCCTATCATTCGGCCTGCTCGATGCAGCACGGCCAGAAGATCACCCGACAGCCTCGGGAATTGCTGGCCAAAGCCGGTTTCGTCGTGCGCGAGCCGCGCGAAGGGCACTTGTGCTGCGGTTCGGCCGGAACCTACAACATCCTGCAGCCGGATATTTCGGCCAGGCTGCGCGACCGCAAGATGAAAAACATCGAGGCTACCGGCGCTTCGGTCGTCGCCACCGGCAATATCGGCTGCATAACGCAGATCGCATCCGCCGCGAAGCTGCCGGTGGTGCATACGATCAAGCTGCTCGACTGGGCCTATGGCGGGCCGAGGCCGGAAGGTGTCGCGGAACCCGGTCTCGTTGCCGCGGAGCGATAAGACGGTCGTAGGCGCCAGCCCCCTCATCCGGCCGCTTCGCGGCCACCTTCTCCCCGCTGGGGAGAAGAGGTTGGCGCAGTTGTGGGAAATCTCCTCTCCCCTCGGGGAGAGGTCAGCCGAGCGAAGCGGAGGCTGGGTGAGGGGGCCTGGCGCCCCCCTGCGCCCTTACTCCGCCGCCAGCCTGTCGATCGTGCCGTAGGTCGCCTCGTAGAGCGCGCGCTGGCGGCTGAGCGCCACCATCGTGTTGCGCAGCAGGATCGCAACGGTAATCGGGCCGACGCCGCCCGGCACCGGCGTGATCCAGGAGGCCACGTCCTTCACGCTGTCGGTGTCGACGTCGCCGACGATACGGGTGGAACCGTCCGGGAGCGTCTCGGAATTGATGCCGATATCGATGACGGCAGCACCTGGCTTTACCATGTCGGCCTTGATCAGGCGCGGCTTGCCGACGGCGACGAACAGCGCATCGGCGCGGCGCGCATGCGCGGCGACCGAGCGCGTCATGTGATGGCAGACCGTGACCGTCGCGCCCTCGCTCATCAAGAGGAAGGCGATCGGCTTGCCGACGATCTCGGAGTGGCCGACGATCACCACTTCCAGGCCCTTGAGGTCGAGGCCGGTTTCCTTGAGCAGTTCGACCGAGGCGGCCGCCGTGCAGGGCGCCAGATCGAGCTGGTTGTAGACGATGTTGCCGATCGAGGCCGGATGCATGCCTTCGACGTCCTTCAGCGGATGCACCGCCGCCTGCAACGTCCTGATCGGGATATGTGCCGGCACCGGCCGCTGGATGATGATGCCGGTAACGCGCGGATCGGCGTTCAGGCCGTGGATCGCCGCTTCCAGTTCGCCCGCGGTAATGGTGGCGGGAAAGCGCCGTTCTTCGAAATCGATACCCGCCAGCTCCGCCTTGGCGCGCTGGTTGCGTACGTAGACATCCACCGCCGCCGTATCGCCGACGGTGATCGACACCAGCTTGGGCGGGAAACCTTCGGCTCTCGCGATCGCCGCATCCTCGCGCACGGCGGCGATGATGCGCCGGGCAACCGGGCCGCCCTTGAGATAGCGGCTGTCGTCGGACAGTGACATGATCGGACTCTTCTGACCTGAGCGTTGCCTTGCCATAGCAAAAGAACAGCGGCAATGGCAGCACGAATGCGAACCGTCATGCCTTTTGCGCGACGTGCGGGCGCGGCAGTGCTTCGCCCGAAACGGAAAGGGCAGCACGGTTTCCCGTGCCGCCCTTTCTGACCGGCCGCATCCCCATACGGCCCGTCCCCCGTTATTTCTTCCGATCCGGGGAAGCGCTGCGCTTCCGGATCGGGTGATTCGCAGCAACTATTATATCACCTCGACAGTGGTTCCGACATTGACCCGTTCGTAAAGGTCGACGACATCCTCGTTGCGCATGCGGATGCAGCCCGACGACACGGCGCCGCCGATCGTCCAGGGCTGGTTGGTGCCGTGGATGCGATATTCCGTACTGCCGAGGTAGAGCGCGCGCGCGCCGAGCGGGTTCTCCATGCCGCCGGCCAGGTAGGTCGGCAGGTAGCGCCCCTTGGCGGCCTCGCGCTTGATCATCGCGGCCGGCGGGCGCCAGTCCGGCCACTCGCGCTTGTTGGTGATCTTGTGCGTACCCGACCATTCGAAGCCGGGCTTGCCGGTGCCGACGCCATAGCGCCGCGCCTTGCCGTTCTTCTCGACCAGATAGAGGAAATTCTCGCGGGTATCGATGACGATGGTGCCCGGCTTCTGCGTGCCGTCATAGGCGACTTCCTGCGGCAGGTAGATCGGGTTGATCTGCGGGCGCATTACCATGCGCTTGGCCGGTGCCTGCACGGCCGCCGTCTGCACGCGGTCGGGCCGCGCCGGCTGCGCATAACGCGGGCGCGGCTGCTGCGTGACCTGCCGGTTCTGCCGCACGATGCCCGGCGCGTGGCCAAGCTGCAGCACCCAGGGGGCGGAAAGGTCGGGGCTCACCATCACCGGCGGTCTGTCGGCATAGCGGTCTCCGGCCGTGGAAGGTGTGACGCCGGCAGCAAACGCAGCCACGGCGCCGAGCACGGGAAACAAAACTCTCTTCATCGGGAACGCACCTTGATCGTCTGACAAACCGGGTGGAAACGGCCTCCCGGTTCAGCGATCATTGGCGCGGGAACAGCAACCGAAACATGAATCGGAATGTGTAAAATGCGGAACTGTCAGTAAACCTTTCGGTGTGGTTACCGCCGCGTTCAGGAATCTGGTAAAGCCAAGGTAAAGCAGCGCAACCAGCGCGTTAACGAATGGATTCTCGCCATGGACAATGAAAAAACCGGCCTTCTCGCCGGCCCCGACGGTGTCGCGCGCTGCTTCTGGCACGGCAATCTGCCCGACTATCTGCATTACCATGACCATGAATGGGGCCGCCCGGTGGCGGACGACCGCCGGCTGTTCGAGAAGATCTGTCTCGAAGGGTTCCAGTCGGGCCTGTCCTGGCTAACCATCCTGCGCAAGCGGGAGAATTTTCGCGCCGCTTTCGCCGGCTTCGATTTCGACAAGGTCGCCGCCTTCACCGAGAAGGATGTCGAGCGCCTGCTCGGCGATGCCGGCATCATTCGCCATCGCGGCAAGATCGTCTCGACCATCAACAATGCCAAACGCGCCCGCGAAATGGTGGACGAATTTGGCTCGCTGGCTGCCTGGTTCTGGAAGTTCGAACCCGGCAAGGAGGAACGGCCGCAGGTCGTCGACCTCGCCCATCTGCGCGCCAATCCGACCACGGCGGTCTCGATCCGCATTTCCAAGGACCTGAAGAAGCGCGGCTGGACCTTCGTCGGCCCGACCACGGTCTACGCCTTCATGCAGGCGATGGGTCTGGTCAACGATCATCTCGAGGGATGTGTGTGCCGCAAGCAGGTCGAAAAGGAGCGGAAGGCTTTTAAACGGCCGAGATAGCCTCAGCTGCCATTGGCACTTCCCAGAAACAGGCCGGCGACGATCGCGACCACGGTGGCGACCGTCGGATAGATCACCAGCAGGCCGGTCACCAATGCATCGCGCATGGAAGGCCCCTTGCCGGTATCGGCGGAAACCTCGAACGGTCCGGCCGGCTGGCCGATCATCCTGGGGGCATGGACATCTGCCGCGCGCAGGCGTGCCGGCATGTCGCCCGCATCCCTGTTATCCTGAAATTCCACCGCGCTGATCATGTCCCGACCCCTTCATTGCGGTGCGCTGTATCGGCCTCGATTATGTCGGCACGATGCCGCGCCGATGGCGGGATTGTTTCATTTTCGGTGCGTTTTTGTTTCAGCGAACGCCCGTGCGTGTCTCCTCGCACGCATGGATACCGTGTCCGCCGCCGGCCTTGCCGCATACGGCCTCATCAGTTAGGACACGCCCGTTGCGAAAATCGCAACGCTGTTGAGTTTTCAGCAACACGAAATACCGGGCGAATCCCATGGCCGACAAATCGGAAAAGACGAAAGCGCGGCTGCCGCGCGGTTTTGCCGACCGCAGCGCCGAAGATATCCGCGCCGTCGAGAAGATGATGGCGACGATCCGCTCGGTCTACGAACTCTACGGTTTCGAGCCGGCCGACCAGCCGCTGATCGAATACACCGATGCGCTCGGAAAATTCCTGCCCGACCAGGACAGGCCGAACGAAGGCGTGTTCTCCTTCCAGGACGACGACGACCAGTGGCTGTCGCTGCGCTACGACCTGACCGCGCCGACGGCGCGTTTCGTCGCCGAGAATTTCGAGCGCTTGCCAAAACCCTATCGCAGCTATCGTTCCGGCTGGGTGTTCCGCAACGAGAAGCCCGGTCCCGGCCGCTTCCGCCAGTTCATGCAGTTCGACGCCGACACGATCGGTACGCCGGGCGTCGCGGCCGACGCCGAGATGGCGATGATGATGGCCGATGTCATGGAAGCGCTCGGCATCAAGCGCGGCGACTACGTCATCCGCGTCAACAACCGCAAGGTGCTGGACGGCGTGCTCGAGGCGATCGGCCTCGGCGGCGAAGAAAATGCCGGCCGCCGGCTTACCGTGCTGCGCGCTATCGACAAGCTGGACAAGCTCGGGCCGGAAGGCGTCCGACTACTGCTTGGCCCGGGGCGCTGGGACGGCGGCAAGGAAGGCGAGGGCGACTTCGCCAAGGGCGCCGGGCTGGATGATACGCAAGCCGAGGCGGTTCTTCAGGCGACCGCTCGAAATGCGCAGGCCGGCCAGGATGCCAGCGTCAGTGCGAACGCCGTCTACCAGGAGGGCGTTGGCGAACTCGCGACCATCGAGGCCCTGGTCAGGGCGGCGGGATACGGCGAAGATCGCGTCGCCATGGACCGCTCCGTTGTGCGCGGCCTCGAATACTACACCGGTCCGGTCTTCGAGGCCGAGCTCCTGGCCGAGATCCCCAACGAGGACGGCCAGATCGTGCGCTTCGGTTCGGTCGGCGGCGGCGGACGCTATGACGGGCTGGTGTCGCGCTTCCGCGGCGAACCGGTGCCGGCGACCGGCTTTTCGATCGGCGTTTCCAGGCTGATGACGGCGCTGAAGAACCTCGGCAAGCTCGACAGCGCCGACGTGATCGCGCCGGTCGTCGTGCTGGTCATGGACAGGGACACCGAAAGCCTCGGCCGCTACCAGAAGATGGTGGCAGAGCTTCGCGCCGCCGGCATCCGCTCCGAAATGTATCTCGGCGGCGCCGGCATGAAGGCGCAGCTCAAATATGCCGACCGCCGCGGCTGCCCGGTGGCCGTCATCCAGGGCGGCGACGAGCGCGCCAAGGGCGAATTGCAGATCAAGGACCTGATCGAAGGCGCGCGCCTGTCGGCCGAGATCACGGACAACGCCGAATGGCGCGCCGCACGCCCGGCGCAGGTCACGGTGGCGGAAGGCGAGCTGGTTGCGCAGGTGAAGAAAATCCTGGCGGCGCAGACCTCCGATCATGCGAAGGATGGCGCTTGAGCGCCCCCCTCTGGCCTGCCGGCCATCTCCCCCTCAAGGGGGGAGATTGGACGTCGTTTGGGCTTTCGCCAATCTCCAGCGTTGAAGAGGCGCCAAGCCTCAAGCTGCCGATCTCCCCCCTTGAGGGGGAGATGTCCGGCAGGACAGAGGGGGGGGCCTCGCGCCCAACCTATCAATGACCACCCGCTATCCCGCCATCTCCGCCGACATCACCAACCTCTTCGCCGCCCGCGACACGCACGCCGTCGAAGTGGCCGTGCTGCAGCCGGCCGATCCCTTCCTCGACATGGCCGGCGAGGATTTGCGCCGCCGCATTTTCCTGACCGAAAGCGAGACCGGGCAGACGCTTTGCCTGCGGCCGGAATTCACCATTCCCGTCTGCCTCGACCATATTGCCAGCCAGGCCGGCACGCCGCGTCGCTACTCCTATCTGGGCGAGGTGTTCCGCCAGCGCCGCGAAGGCGGCAACGAGTTCTTCCAGGCCGGCATCGAGGATCTCGGCGACCGCGACACGGCCGCGGCCGATGCCCGTTCGGTGGCCGATGCGCATGCGCTGCTGTCCCTGGCGTTGCCGGACCAGAAGCTGGCGATCACGCTCGGCGATCAGGCCGTCTTCGAGGCGGTGCTGGCGGCGCTCGGCCTGCCGCGCGGCTGGCGCATGCGGCTCGCCCGCGCCTTCGGTTCGGCGCCGATGCTGGAGGCAGCCCTTGCCGATCTCGCCAACCCGCCGCGCAACAGCCAGCTCTCGGGCCCGGTCGCGGCACTCGTGCTCGACGGTGACCTGGACGGTCTCTCCGCGCATATAGCCGGCGGCATGGAAGAGGCCGGCCTGTCGGCTTCGGCTGGACGCGCGCCGGCCGATATCGCGCGGCGGCTGATCGAAAAGGCCGAGCTGCGCAGCGTGCGGCTGTCCGACGAAGCCTTCGCGGCGTTGAAGACCTTTCTGGCGATCGACGTGCCGCTCGGCGCGGCGACACGGGCGCTGGAGAGCTTTGCCGCCGACGCGGGCCTATCGCTGGGTGCCGCGCTGGAAAAATTCGCGGCGCGCGCCAAGGCAATCGAGGCACATGGCTTGCCGGCGCAAGGAATCCGCTACGATGCCGCCTTCGGCCGTCCGCTCGATTATTACACCGGCCTCGTCTTCGAGATCGCGGCACAGGATGCCGACCGGCCGCTGGCCGGCGGCGGTCGTTACGACCGGCTGCTGACGCTGCTCGGCGCAAAGACGCCGATCCCCGGCGTCGGCTTCTCGGTCTGGCTCGACCGCATCGAGGCATTGCGGGAGGACGCGCGATGATCACGCTGGCGATCCCGTCCAAGGGCCGGTTGAAGGAGCAGGCGCTGGAGGTGCTGGCGAAAGCCGGCCTCGCCATCAGCCTGCCCGGTGACGAGCGCAAATATCACGCCCGCGTCGAAGGCACGGACAATGTCGAAGTCGTTTTCCTGTCCGCCTCCGAAATATCGGGCGAGATCGGGCAAGGGGCCGTCGATCTCGGCATCACCGGCGAGGACCTCGTGCGCGAGAACCTCGCCGACTGGGAGGCGCGCGCCGAGATCGTCGCCCGTCTCGGCTTCGGCCATGCCGATGTCGTGGTGGCCGTGCCCGACATCTGGCTCGATGTCGAGACCATGGCCGACCTCGATGATGTCGCCGCCGATTTCCGCCAGCGTCACGGAAGGCGGCTCAGGATCGCCACCAAATACTGGCGGCTGACCCAGCAATTCTTTTCGCAAAAGCACGGCATCCAGGTCTATCGCATCGTCGAGAGCCTGGGCGCCACCGAGGGCGCGCCGGCGGCCGGCCTTGCCGACGTCATCGTCGACATCACCACCACGGGCTCGACCCTGCGCGCCAACCATCTCAAGGTGCTGGCCGACGGCGTCGTGCTGCGGTCGCAGGCGTGCCTTGTCGCGTCGCGAAAGGTGCGTTCCACGGCCGACGAGGCGATCCTGCGCGACATAGCGGCGAGCATGGCCTCGGTGAAGGCATAGCCCGTCCAGCATGCCTCGGCGATCGTCGTGCCTGGCGGCGGACAAATTTTGTTCTTGCTTTGTGCCGGCAACTATGCTACAAATATCGGTATGGTGATGATTTGCGCCACCCGCCCGACGAGGCGGGTTTTTCGTTTCTGCGCCATTCTCACGACCCTGGAAGGCGGCGCGGCCCGCCTTCCGAAGCCCGCCCTACCTTCGGCGGGATTTCCACCGTCCCGGCAGGCTGATAGGCTCGGATGTTCTGGGAGGAGAGAGCGATGCCGGTCAATCTCGACGAGCTGAAGAACGCCACCAATCTGCGCGGACGCGGCGCGTACGCCGGCAGCGTCTTTGTCGCGCCCGTCGACGGCAAGGCGCATGTCTCCGGTGAGCGCGCCGTGCCGCTGCTCGACAAGACCATCCCCGCGCTGTTCTCCGACACGGCCGTCAAATACGCCACGCTCGATGCCGCCGTCTTCGTCGGCCAGGACAAGCGCTTCACCTGGAGCGAGCTGTCCGACACGGTGGACGCGCTGGCCGCCGGCTTCCTGGCGCTGGGCCTCGAAAAGGGCGATCGCGTCGGCATCTGGTCGCCCAACCGCTGGGAATGGCTGGTGACGCAATTCGCCACCGCCCGCATCGGCCTGATCCTGGTCAACATCAACCCGGCCTATCGGCTCACCGAGCTGGACTATGCGCTGAACAAGGTCGGCTGCAAGGCTCTGGTCACCGCGGCCAGTTTCAAGAGCTCGGATTATCTCGGCATGATCGAGGCGCTGGCGCCGGAGATCGCGAAGGCGACACCCGGCAAGCTCAAGGCGCAGAAGCTGCCGGCGCTCAGGATCGTCATCCGCATGGGCGAGGAGAACTCGCCAGGCATGTTCAATTTCGCCGACGTGCTGGCGATGGCGGGGCGCGACGAGCATGACAGCCTCGACCGCATCTCCGAAGGGCTGAAGCCGGACGACGCCATCAACATCCAGTTCACCAGCGGAACCACGGGCGCGCCCAAGGGCGCGACGCTGACCCACAACAACATCGTCAACAACGGCAATTTCGTCACCTCGGCGATCAGGTTGACGGCCGACGACCGGCTTTGCATTCCCGTGCCGCTCTACCATTGCTTCGGCATGTCGATGGGCACGATGGGCTGCGTCACCAAGGGCGCGACAATGGTCTTTCCCGGCGAGGGCTTCGATGCCGGCGCGACATTGAACGCCGTGGCGCAGGAGCGCTGCACCGGTCTCTACGGCGTGCCGACCATGTTCGTCGGCCTGCTCGACCATCCCGATTTCGCCGCCTTCGACCTGTCCAGCCTGCGCACCGGCATCATGGCCGGCTCGCCATGCCCGATCGAGGTGATGAAGAAGGTGGTGTCGTTGATGCATATGTCCGAAGTGACCATCGCCTACGGAATGACCGAGACCAGCCCGGTCTCGTTCCAGAGCAGCGTCGACGATCCCCTGGAAAAACGCGTCTCGACCGTCGGGCGCGTTCATCCCCATGTCGAGGTCAAGGCCATCGATGCCGATGGCGCAACCGTCGCGGTCGGTGCGCCGGGCGAACTCTGCACGCGCGGCTATTCCGTGATGAAGGGCTATTGGGACGACGACGACAAGACCCGCGAGGCGATCGATGCCGACGGCTGGATGCATACGGGCGACCTCGCCACGATCGACGCCGAGGGCTATTGCAACATCGTCGGCCGGGTCAAGGACATGGTCATCCGCGGCGGCGAGAATGTCTATCCGCGCGAGGTCGAGGAGTTCCTCTACCGCCATCCCAAGGTGAGGGAAGTGCAGGTGTTCGGCATTCCCGACGCCAAATATGGCGAGGAGCTCTGCGCCTGGATTGTGCTCAAGCCCGGCCAGATCGCCACCGAGCAGGAGATCAAGGCCTTCTGCGCCGGCCAGATCGCGCATTACAAGGTTCCGCGTCACATCCGCTTCCGCACGGAATTGCCGATGACGGTGACCGGCAAGGCGCAGAAATTCCTGATGCGCCAGGCGATGGTGGAGGAACTGGGGCTGGTGACGCAGAAGACCGCGTGAGAACGTTTCCGGGCGCCGGATTGGGCTGCGCGGTTGCCAAGACAATTGTGAAATGTCGCGTTTGGGGCCGAGAGTGGTCAGTCGGGCTACAGGATGCATGAGCCAGAAAGCTGACATTTCGCCGGCGACCCACTGCGGGCACGCAATTTGACTTACACGGACACAATGCCCCAAATCCATGACGAGATGGACGTCCATATGGATGGATCGGGACCTCAATGGCAGCTTATGAGATTTTCGACGTAGATATCAGTGATCCGGTCGGTACCAAGAATTCATGACGGGCGTGAAGTCTGCTTGGAATTAGCCGGAGCCGAATCTCTGGCGCAAGGTCGAGCACGACTATGTGTAGTTTGCGAAATTAGCTTGTACATGGATATATACGATGAGCTATGAGTTTGATTTCGCGGACGTCTTTGCCGCATGGCCAGAGCTAGCACAAGGCGCGCTCAATACTCTTGTCATGTCCGGTCTTGCAATGGCCATAGGCATGGTCGTTGCGGTTGCCGGCGCGCTCGGCAAGACCTCCGGCCCAAAGCCGTTACGTATCGTCATAGATGCCTATATCGAGTTGATCCGGAACACACCCTTCCTCATCCAGATTTTCATGATCTTCTTCGGCCTGCCGTCGCTAGGCATTCGTCTATCTTCCAATACGGCGGCGGTGATAGCGCTGGTCGTCAATGTCGGCGCCTACGGCATCGAGATCATCCGCGCCGGCATTGAAAGTATAGGCAAGGGACAGATCGAGGCAGGCCGGGCGCTCGGCCTGAAGCCGCTGCAGATTTTCCGCCTCATCGTACTCAAACCCGCGATCCAGGCGATCTATCCTTCGCTCACCAGTCAGTTCATCCTGCTCCTACTGAATTCCAGCGTCTGTTCGGCTATTGCCGCTACCGAATTGACGGCCGCCGCCGGCGACATCCAGTCGCGGACTTTCCGCTCGTTCGAGGTGTATTTCGTCATCACCTGTATGTACTTCGTCATGTCCCTGTTCTTCTGGGGCGTGTTTGGCGCAATCGAGAGAGCCCTGCTGCGCAAGCCGGCGCGGCAATAGGAGGCGACCGTGCGCGAACTTAGTTCCGGCGACATTCTCTATATTATCGGCGCTGTCCGCTGGACGCTGCTTCTGTCGATCATCGCTTTTATAGGCGGTTCCATCGGTGGCGTGCTTGTCGCACTCGCGCGTACCGGCGAGTTCCCGTGGCTGCGAATGCTCGTCTCTGGCTACATCAAGGTCTTTCAGGGCACACCGCTTCTGATGCAGCTTTTCCTCGCCTTCTTCGCGCCCGGCATCTTCGGTATCTCCGTCGATCCCTGGACGGCGGCTGCGCTTGGCCTGTCGCTCCACGCCAGCGCCTTCTTAGGCGAAATATGGCGGGGCGCCATCGAGGTCGTCCCGGGGGGCCAATCTGAAGCCGCGACGGCTCTGGGGCTGCGTTACTGGCCGAGAATGATGCTGGTCATCGCACCGCAGGCTGTACGGATCGCCATTCCTCCAACCGTCGGCTTTTTGGTACAGCTCATCAAAGGGACTTCGCTTGCTTCCATCATCGGTTTCGTCGAACTGACGCGCGCTGCGCAGGTAGTGAACAATGCAACCTTTCATCCATTCACGATTTTCGGGCTTGTGGCACTGGCCTATTTTGTCGTTTGCTGGCCGCTGTCGGCCTACAGCAGACGCATGGAGCGTAAGCTTGGCGTCGCCGGACGCTGAAACGGCAAACGCGGATCGCAGAGCAGTCGAAACTAACATCCTGGGAGAAATGTGTATGACGATCTTGAACTCGATCACGCGACGCGGTTTCGCCACACTCTTCGCCGCCGGCATAACCACGGCGTTTCTGAGCACTGGCACAGCCAGCGCCGCAACTCCCGACGAAATCAAGCAAAGCGGCACCCTCCGAGTTGGCGTTCTAGTCGACTATCCGCCGTTTGGCGGCACCGATGCCAACCAGCAGCCTGCGGGCTACGACGCCGATGTCGCAGCGCTTCTGGCGAAATCGCTCGGCGTGAAACTAGAGCTTGTTCCCGTCACTGGCCCCAACCGCATTCCCTATCTTTTGACCAATAAGATCGACGTGCTGATCGCTACCTTCGGCATCACAGCCGAGCGAGCTAAGCAGGTGCTGTTTTCCAAACCCTATTCCGCGCTGACGATCTATGTGCTTGCCCCGAAAAGTCTGAAGGTTAAAGGTCCGGAAGATCTCAAATCCGTCAGCATCGGCGTCGCGCGCGCATCGACGCAGGATACAGCTATTACGGCGATGGCCCCGCAGGGGACAGAAATCAAGCGCTTCGACGACGACGCCACTGCACTGCAGGCGCTCATTTCCGGACAAGTGCAGGCGCTCGGCGCTTCCAACACCATCCTGGCGCAACTCACCAAAGACTATCCGAAAATGGAGATCGAGCCGAAGATTACGCTGAAGTCCCAGGCGAACGGCATGGCATTCAGCAAGTCCAATACGGCGCTGCAGGAATACGCGAACACATTTATTGCCGAGATCGAAAAGAATGGCGAGCTGTCTAAAATCAACGAACGCTGGTTCGGCGCTCCCCTTGGCGAGTTGCCGCCGATGCCCAAACTCTAGTCAACGTGATCGGCACGATCTGAATCACGGACGGGCATCTGGCGTTTTCTCCTTATCGTCATCAAGGGCGCGTGGACCGTGAATACTGGGACACGCGTCACGTACCCACCACCGCATGCATGCAGCAGGAAACAGAAACGACTAAATCCTCCCGGAGATACGAAAAGTCAGGGGGGAGTGCTTCACGTTACTTTGAATGTTGAGACTTCCCGCGCCGCGTCCAACGCAGAAGCGGGAAGTCTCCGTCTCTCCCGGACTTACGCCTTGGCGGCGTTCTGTGCAGCCTCGAATACATCGCGCGCGGACGTCGTACCCGCTACGTGCTCCGTTCCCTCGACTCCGAGGTCCATCCACCCTGCATTCACGGCTTCGAACATTTCTTCGGCAGGTCCGGAGCGGCCTTTCGGGATGCCGAATTGCTCGAAGGCTTCCGCCCACCCTGCGCGCGGGATCGCAAAGGCTTTCACGTCGCGATTCAGGACTTCGCCTAACTGCCCCGCGAGGTCATCCGCGGTGACCATGGAACCAAGCTCGATGACGCGCCGCCCTGACCACGCCGGTCCGGCCAGAAGGGTTGCGACCGCCGCGCCTATGTCGTTCGTTGCGACCATGGTCGATTTCCGGTTTGTCGGATTGTAGTAGACCGGTAGCGTTCCGCCCTGCGCAACCTGCAAGCCGTAGAGGAAGTTTTCGAAGAAACCGCCGGCGCGCACAAATGCGACTGGCGATTTCAGTTCGCGAAACCCTTGCTCCAGAAGCGACAAGGCCGCGATCACCCCGTGCCCGCTGGTTCGGTTCGCACCCATCGACGAAAGCGCAACCACTCGCGGCGGCGCTGCCTTGGTGAGCGCCTCGACATAGTTTGCAATCACGCCCTTTGCTTCCTTGTAATCGGGCGACGGCGCCCAGACAGGGGGCAACATGACGAACGCGCCTTCGACGCCTTTGAGCGCTCGCTCGATGGCTGCCGGATCATTCCAATCGCCATCAACCAGCTCCACGCCCTGGTTCGCCCAGTTAACCGCCTTCTCGCGGTCGCGGACCAGCGCGCGCACCTTCTTGCCTTGCGCCAGCAAATGCCTTGCCGTTGCGCCACCAACTTTTCCCGTGATTCCCGTTACTAGAAACATGTGTTTTCTCCTGATGTTGAGGGACGGGGCACTGCCCCGGTTGGTTCAATGGATGAGCGGTAGAATGGCCCGGACTCGGGGATCGCGCAGATAGAGGCCGCCCCATGTCAGCGCGCCCAGAAGCAGCGAAATGATCTCCGGCGGCGACCCCAACTCACCGATGCGGACATGGGCGCAGATGGCACCACCCAAAAAGCCCGTCACCAGGATCGCGCCGAGGACGGCTGTGGCCGGAATGGCGTAAAGGATGGCGCAGGCGAGGATGATTGGACCCACGACACGGGTCAGGTCCATCGCGAACCCGGTTTCCTGCAACATGCTCGCGATCTGTGCCGGCGCGAAAACCTGAATGGCGCCGTCTGCCATCAGGACGATGACGACAAACGCGCTCATGATCCGGCCGGCCCACAGGGCGCGATGCAAGGTCATGGTTTCGGCTGTCTGGCGCTGGTTCATGGTTTCGGACATTTGTCGTTCTCTGATGGGGAGATCCCATGTCCGAAACTTACTGTGCCTCCTGAGTGTGATAAACACCGAGGAAATGAACCAACTGTTCTCATTCTAGAAAACAATACGAGGCACGAAGATGCAGAATCTCGAACCCGTCCTCATTTTCATAACGGTAGCGGAAATGGGGAGCTTCACCCGCGCGGCCGATAGCCTGGGCATCCAAAAGGGGAGGGCCTCGACGGCGGTCCGGAAACTGGAAGAAGATGTCGGTGTCAGGCTCCTGCACCGCACGACGCGCAGCGTGCGGTTGACGGAGGACGGGCGCGCATTTCATGCCCGTGCCCGCGATCTGCTTGCTGAAGTCGATGATCTGCACTCGATGTTCGCAGGCGATCGCGTGGCGCTTCGCGGGCGTTTACGGGTCGATCTTCCGACCGAAGTGGCGCGCACGACGATCGTCCCGGCCTTGCCGGATTTCATGGCGGCTCACCCCGAGTTGGAGATGGAGGTGTCGAGTACCGATCGGCAAGTCGATCTGGTTCAAGAGGGGTTTGACTGCGTGTTGCGGCTTGGTCCCATCGGGGACGAGACGCTGATTGCCCGCCCGTTGGGCCTGTTGCGCATGGTCAACGCCGCCAGTCCCGCCTATTTGGCGCGCTATGGCATCCCTCGATCGCTGGACGATCTCCGGCGCCAGGGACATCGGACAATTCATTTTTCGACGATGCTGGGCGCGAGGCCCCATGGATGGGAATATCCGGACGGCGACAGCTACGCGACGCTTCGCTTGCCAGGCGCGCTACACGTCAACAGCGCGCAGACCTACGATGCTGCTGCCGTCGCCGGCCTTGGCCTGATTCAGGCGCCACTCCTGGGGATTGGCCAATACTTGAAAAGTGGAGCGCTGGTGGAGGTCATGCCCGATTTGCGTCGCCGGGCGATCCCCGTGTCCTTCGTCGTCGCGCATCGCAGCAATCTGTCGCGCCGAGTCCGCGCATTCATGAAATGGATCGAAGATGTGCTGACGCCGTATCTGGAATAGCGAGACGAACATCTTCGTCCGGCCTCGAAATCACCATTCCGAGTGTGTCTGCCGGTCGGCGGTCGGCGGCCCAACAGAATGCGACACCTAAGCCGGCGAGCCAGACATCAGGTCTCGCCGCTCGCAACCTATCCGGGGCCGCCCTCCTAGACGAAATCGGGGAGGGAGGAACCGTCCTCTCTCCCCCAAATCCTCACGGGCGAACACGGATGACCGTTTTCCCCGCGCGCCGCTCGGTCGAGTTGAAGGCGGCGATCGCTTCATCGAGGGTCGCGACTTTGCCGATGTTCGTCCGCAGCCGTCCGTCCCGTACCCGCTGGACGATCTCGCTCAGCTGGGCACGATCGGACTCGACGACGAAGTCGACCGCCAGGCCATCCACGGGCCGCGCGTCGGTCGGTCCGACGACGGTCACCAGTGTACCTCCGGCTCGGATCAGCGCCGCGGACCGTTTCTGGATGTCGCCGCCAATGACATCGAACACCAGATCGATGCCGCGCACGTCTTCCAGGGCGTCGTTCTCGAGGTCGACGAATTCATTCGCGCCGAAATCGAGCGCCTTCTGACGGTCGGCAGAGCGTCCGGTACCGATGACGTAGGCGCCGGCCTCTCGTGCGAGCTGCGTCACCATCGACCCGACGGCGCCGGCCGCACCATGCGCAAGGACGCTCTGCCCCGCCTGAAGGCGGCCATGCTGAAACAGTCCCTGCCACGCGGTCAGGCCCGAGATCGGCAGGCTCGCGCCCACCGTGAACTCGACGTCGCCCGGCAATGGCGCGAGGTTGCGAGCCTCGATGGCTATATACTCGGCAAGGGTGCCGTCGCGATGCCAGTCCGCGATGCCGAACACCCGCTGACCGATTGAAAGCCCCGTGGTGCCGTAGCCGAGCGCAGTGACCACACCGGCCAGCTCATGGCCGAGGATCGACGGCGTCCGGTCGCGGAAGGCTCGATCGGCCCAGGTCGAGGGCCACTCCAGTTCGGTGTTGACGAATCCCGCCGCATGAACCTGTACGACGACATCGTTTATCGCTGCCTGCGGCTCGGGCCGCTCCACCAGCTTCATCCCGGCCGTTCCTGCGGCTTGGTCCGTCACTACGATCGCTTTCATGGGAATTGTCTCCTCAGACATTTGTTGGTTCGGGGTAATTTACGGGCGTGGAAGGACTTTTCGATCTCTCACGCAGTTCTTGCCTTTGTAGCCTCCGTAAGATCTTGACTTGGCTGGCGATTATGCAAAGTCCAGCACATCGGCCACCGGCATGCGCGGCTTCTGCGGCCAGTTGCCGGCTCGCTCCGGCCCTACGGTCAGCAGCATGACCGGCACTTCGTCTTCGGCCAGGCCGAACTCGCGGTGCACCGCCTCGGCGTCGAAACCGATCATCGGCGTCGAACCCAGGCCCAGCGAACGGGCCGCATAGATGATCGCCGCGGTGCCGAAGGTCGCCGAGCGCACGGCTTCGTCGCGCTGGCGCTGCGGCTGATCGTCATACAGACCGCGAGCGGGGATCTCCCATTCCGGCACCAGCTGCGCCGGCATGATACCGGCTTCCACCACGGGCGCCAGACGGTCGGGGACGGTGCTGGCATCGGCCAGCCTGCCGATGATGATGAAAGCCACGGCCGCTTCGGTGATCGCGGGCTGGTTCCAGGCGATCGGACGCAGCCGCGCCTTGGCTTCTGCCGAGCGTACGGCAATGAAGCGCCAGTTCTGCAGGTGGAAGGAGGTTGGCGCGGACGTGCCGATACGCACCAGGTCGCGGATCTGGTCGTCGCTCAAGGTGGCAGCAGGGTCGTAGTACTTGGCGGCACTGCGGCTCAGGATCGTTTCGATGACGGCATTCGTCGCGAATGCGTTTTCGCTCTTCCCGGTCTCCCCGAGGCTTTCGGCGGCTACGCGGGTTGCGGGTCCGGTGGTGGCGAGGCAGTTCATTGGATGGCTCCCTTATCAAGTGATTGCGGAGCCTAATTTACGAGGAGGAGTGATTATTTCGAGACTGAATTGGCTCAATCTAATGCGTGAAAGGATCAAACTTTGCCTTCCCGACTCCAGGTCGCGGTCTTACTCGCCCTTGTGCGTCAGCCGCCGCCACTCCCCCGGCGTCATTCCCATCCTTTCGGCGAAGACACGCCGGAATGCCGAAACGGATTGATATCCAACGGTCTCGGCCACGGCCTCGGTGCTGATCGCCGGCTTCTTCAACTCGTTGGCGGCCAGGCTCATGCGCAGATCGGTCAACAAATCGAGAGCGGAGCGACCCAGCTTGTCCTGAAACTGGCGCATGAACGTAGCGCGCGACATCCCGCACAAATCGGCCAGATCGGGCAGTTTCCAAGGCCGTGCCGCATCGGCGAACATCGCGGAAATGGCTGGAGCAAGTCGTGGATTGCCGGCCAGGGCCAACAAGCCTTCGGGGGCTTTCCCGGATTGGCTCGCCGCGCGCAGCACCAGTGTGAACAGGGCCGAAGAAAGCGCGTTGAGAATGGCGCGTCCTCCGGCTCTGTCACCGACGGACTCCAGTCGCATCAGCCTCACCAGACCGGCCAGTTGGCTGGAGGCGGAGCCGATGCCGTTTTCTTCATCGCCGTCCATGGACCGCGCCACCAGATCCGCAGGCAGGTAGTTGCGGACCAGCCGATCATGGGGCGGCGCGATAAAAAATCGCCCGCACAGCAGATCCAGTTGCTCGCCCCGGCCATCGTTCTCGCTCAGCGTCCATCCGGCAGCCCCCCGGCGTTGCTGGGTAGGGATTGGTGTTTGCCCGCTGCCGTCGTGCAGTACATGCGCCGCGCCGTGAGGCAGCAGCACAATATCTCCACTCACCAGCTCCCTTGCTGCTCTCGTGTCCGGATCCTCCAAAATGGCCCGGCCCTTGACTATGACGTGGTAGGGAATTTCGTTGGCGGCAGCCTTGCTCCAGGCAACGCGCCACGGCGCACCGTAGGCGCAGCGGACCTCGAGCTGGCCGGTGACGGTGATGATTTGCAAGAGATGGCTGAGCCAGTCCACTTCAGACATTGGACCTCGAAAACCGGAAATGGTGAAACACCTTATCGCAATTGTGCACCGGTTCTATCTGTCACTCACATTTCCAACCTGGCTCCGACCGCGTCTGGGTCGAGAGCGAGCCATCGAGCGCCCCACGATCGGACAGGGGCCTGTATCAGACGCCGCGATCGAGCGCAGATGCCTTTCGCCTTTCAAAACGGATGCACGACCCAACCGCGCAGGCTATATTGTCCCATCGGGCCGACGTCATCGAAGGGGAGGGCATGACATGCAGGCAATGCCGATAGCGCATCACGCTGCGCAACCCGAGCTCGGGCCCATATCCTCCTTGGCCGGCTATCCCGCCGCCGTCCTGTGCTGGCTGCTTTCGGCCGGTGTCTATATCGCGGCCAAATGGGTGGCGCCTGAAATGCCGCCCTGGGGCCTGTGCTTCTGGCGGCTGACGCTTGCTTGCGCCATCCTGCTGCCGATCGTGCACCGTCATCACGACGCGATGATCGGGCTGTTGCGAACGCGCGCCGTGGAGGTCGTCGCCGTCGGGGCAATCGGCCTCACCCTGTGCCAGGGCATGATCTACCATGGCCTCAACGACACCGACGCCACCACCGCCGGCATCATCATGGCGCTGTCGCCTGTGATGACGATGGTGCTCGCCCGTTTCGTGCTTGGCGAGCCGCTCGGGCTGTGGAAGTCGCTTGGCGCGCTGGTTGCGCTCGCCGGAATGATCTTCATCGTTGCCCACGGAAACCTGACGGCGCTGCTGCAACTCAAGTTCAACGCCGGCGAGCTCTGGATCGTCGGCAGCGCGTTCTGCTGGGGCCTGTACACCGTACTTTTGCGGCGTGCCAAATTCGGCATCGAACTCCTGCCGATGGTCGTGCTGCTGCTCGGCGCCGGTGCGCTGGTCGCCTTGCCGTTCCATGTCTGGGAATTGTTCAACGACGAACGCTCCGCCATGGACGTCCGCAGCATTCTCGCGCTCGCCTATCTGGCCGGTCCGGGCGGCGCCCTGATGTACTATCTCTACAACAAAAGCGTGGAAACGCTTGGCGCGAGCCGAGCGAGCATGCTGCTCTACCTGCAGACGGTGTTCGTCGCTGTGCTAGCCTATCTGCTGCTCGGCGAGGGCTTGCACGATTACGATCTGGTCGGGGCGGCCTTCATCGTCGCCGGCATCGTCCTCGCCACCGTGGTCAAACCCAGGCCAGCCCAGCCACGCGTGGCGTAGACAAATTGAAGGTCAGGGCGATTCACTGTCGAAACAGGCGCGCAGCAAATGCAACCCTTCTTCGATGTGGGGCGTCGGAATGGCGCCATACCCCAGCATGATCCCGGCCCGCGGGATGGCGTTCACGGCGAACCGTGACAGAATCTGGACGGCGACGCCGCGATCGGCTGCGCGGCGGGCGACCTCGGCGATCCGGTCCGCCGACATTTTCCGGGCAAGGGCGGTGAGATGGAGCCCCGTTGTCGATGGGATGAGCTCGAGATGCTCGGCAAAATCATTGGCGATGGCTTTCGCGATGATCTGGTGCCGTTCCCGATAGATTGCGTTCACCCGACGGATGTGACGCGCAAAAGCGCCCTCATCGATGAAACGCGCGAGCGCTGCTTGCGCCGGGGTCGACGAATGCCAGTCGCTGACGAATTTCGCTTTGTGCACTGCCGCTCGCAGCGATGGCGGCGTCAATATGAAGCCCAGCCGAAGCGTCGGCAGCATTGTCTTCGAGAAGGAGCCGACGTAGATGACCCGGCCTTTTGCGTCGAGCGTCTGCAACGGCTCGAGGGGACGGCCCCCGAAACGGAACTCGCTATCGTAGTCGTCTTCGATGATGGCCGCGTTATTTCGCTCGGCCCAGGCCAGCAGCGCCTGCCGGCGCGGCAGCGTCATCGTTACCGAAAGCGGAAATTGATGAGACGGCGTGACATACACGGCTCGGATTCCGCGCGGTAGCGCATCAACGACCAGCCCCTGGCGATCCACCGGTACACCGACCACACGAATACCCAAGGCCTTGAACAAATGCCTCGGAGGGCCGTAGCCCGGATCCTCGATGGCAATTGCATCGCCCGGTGCCAGCAGGACGCGTGCCAGGACATCCAGTGCCTGCTGGGTGCCGTTTGTGACAATGATGTCGTCCGCAGCCGCCCCGATCCCTCGGGAGATGCCTATGTGCCTGGCGATTGCGACCCTGAGATCGTGATGTCCGGCGGGATGCTCGTAAGTGCCGGCGGTCGCTTCGCCCGAACGCAGCGCCCAAACCACCGACCGCCGCCATGCCCCGTGCGGAAACAGCGAAGCATCGCAAAACCCGGCGTGAAAGTCGAAACGAACCGGCTCGAATGCGGGTGGTGGGGCTATCGCCTCCCAGATCTGGCGTGGCTGGAGCACGCCGGTAGATCGGCGTCCGGTCTTTTCTCGCCCGGCCGGCATCACCAATTCGCCGATGAACGTCCCGGACCCCTGCCTGGATGTCACGAACCCTTCGGCGGCGAGCCGTTCATACGCCACTGTCACGGTGGCACGCGACACGGCAAGCGTCCGCGCCAGTTCGCGGCCAGGCGGCAGAGGATCGCCGGGCCGCAGCCGTCGATCCAGAACGGCGCGCCGTATCTGACGATATATCTCGCCGCTGAGATTCTTGCGCCCGACCAGGCTTATGTGAAAGGCCGTCATTGTTCAGCAACTGGAATTGGTCTGACGCAGGCACCGGAATTCGGCCTGCGACCAGTCCTCCAGCGTCCTGCGCCGCCTTAGCGGCAGGACCTTGCAAGTGTCACTATGCCAACCGGAATTGGACTGGCCAAGAATCCCTGAATTGGCACTTCTGTCGGTCCTCTAGCCTCCTTACCATTGCTTCGGCGGCAAGGGAAGAAGCGGATGGCCGGCAACGGGAGGCTGAAATGCCTCGAGCGGAAACTCGAATCCATCACCCGTCGAGGGTGCGACTATCTCGGTCTGTGCTGAAAACCACAGTCGCGGCCCTCAAGACCTGGCAATTATCCGTCTCAAGACGTCGGGCAATCGCGGATTTGTCCCCCGAACTGTTGAGGGACATCGGTCATGGCGAGGCCCCCGTGCCAGTGGTGGAAGTAAAGCCAGGTTTAGTCACGAACTTGATGTCGATGAGGTAACGCGTGATGCGGTTCCTGCCCGTTCATGGCGGATGGCACGGCGGCTGGTGCTGGGGAAGGGTGACGGCGCCCGAAGAGAGCGGACATCGGGTCCATGCCATCGATCTGTCGGACCACGGGGCCGACCCGACACCGGCCGCCACGGCTGACCCTATTGCGCCATCGGCGCGGCCTTGCGAGCACAAGGCGGCCGTCGCGTGCTGGTGGACCCTTCGATCGGCGGCATTTTCGAAACCCGCGCCGTCACCGCGCGGCTCAAAAGCTTCGACCACCCGTCAACATTTGGGAGAGTGCCATGCCCAACCATCAGCGCGCTGCTACGCCCATGACAACGCTTGCCCACCAGCCCGGTTCGATCCCGGGCGAGACAGGGCTGCGCGCGGCCGACCGACCGATCGTCACCATGCAAGAGCTTCCTTCCGCTGTCCCGCTAATGGCGCTTTCGACCGGTTTCTGGGCCTTCAAGACTCTGGCCGCCGCGCATGAGTTGGACCTCTTCAGCCGCCTCGCGAGCGGCGCCGGCATCACGGTTGCGGAGCTGGCGGAAGCGCTCGGCCTGCATCAACGCCCGGCAGAGATGCTGTTGACCGGCTGCGCTGCACTTGGGCTCCTGGAGAAAGCCGGCGGCCGCTATCGCAACACGCCCTTAAGCGAAACCTATCTCGTGAAGGGTAAGCCGTATTACTTCGGCGGCTTCGTGCAGATGGCCGACAAGCGGCTCTACGCGGGCTGGGGAAGGCTTGCAGAGGCGCTGCGCACGAACCGGCCAACCACATGGAATCCGGCAGTGCAATCCTCGATGTTCGAGGGCGCGGATCCTACGATGCTGGCGCTTTTCTGGGAGGCAATGCATTCGCTTTCCACGATGACCGCGCGCAAGCTCGGCGAAGCCGTGGATCTCGGTCAGTTCCGCCGCCTCCTGGACATCGGCGGCGGATCGGGCGCGTACGACATCGAGCTTTGCAAACAGTATGAGGCGTTGCGTGCGACCGTGTTTGACCTGCCGCATGTCGCCGCGATCGCCGCGGGCAAGATCGCCGAGGCCGGCTTGACCGACCGCATCGAGACCGCGGGCGGCAATTTCTTTGAACAGCTTCCCGGGGATCACGACGTGCATCTCCTGTCGATGATCATGCACGATTGGGACGAGGCGAAGAACCGCGCCCTGCTGCGCCGGTCCTTCGAGGCTTTGCCAAGCGGCGGCGCGGTCGTCATCAGCGAGCTTCTCGTCAATGATGAAAAGACCGGACCGGCGCCGGCCGCGCTGATGAGCCTCAACATGCTGATCGAGACGGAAGGACGAAACTACACCCCGGCCGAGTATTCGGAGTGGCTCGAGGAAGCCGGATTCAGGCACGTCGAGACGGTCTGGTTCGATGCTCCCGCCGCGAATGGCGCCGTGATCGGCCGCAAACCGTAAGGCGCAACGTGGAGCGGATCAGGTGCGCCGCAATCGGCTGGGGGGCTGCGTCGGCAGCCCCCGACGGGAGCACGACAAGGCCATAGGAGAAGCCAAGAACAAACCAAGGGAGGAAATCATGTTTCCAGCGTCAGTTCGTCTCGCATTGCTCACAGCCTCGGTCGTCGCCCTTCCATCATACGCCGCCATGGCCGACGACGCGCAGGTTGCGCGTGGCGAGTACCTGGTTACGATTGCCGGCTGCAACGACTGCCACACGCCCGGCTACTTCTTCGGCAAACCCGATATGTCGCGCTTTCTTGGCGGCTCGGATGTGGGCTTTGAGATACCTGGCGTCGGTGTCTTTCCCGGTCGAAACATCACGTCCGACAAGGAGACCGGCATCGGCAGCTGGACCTCGGAGCAGATCGTCGCTGCGATCCAGACCGGCCAGCGGCCGGACGGCCGCACCTTGGCGCCGATTATGCCCTGGCCTGCTTTTGCCCATCTCACAGCGGACGATGCCATGGCGATCGCGGCGTTCCTGCAAAGCGTGAAGCCGGTAAGCAACAAGGTCCCGGGCCCGTTCAAGCCTGGCGACATGGTGTCGACACCCATGATGCGGATCATACCGCCGGGCGGAACCGCTGCCGCTGCACCGAAATAGGCCGGAAACCGGCCTTCCACCGGACGTCATGTTCGACGCCGCCCGGCGTCGTCCCGGAGCATGGCCAAAATGGCATCCGCGCCGGCCTCGCTATTCGCGGCCAGTCCCACGGCCATTTCCACAGCGGAACTGACGGCGGCTGACGCCGCATCGCGCGTCAGCTGCTTCGTGCAAGCGCGCCGATGCTTTCGAGCAGCGGCTGTTGGTCGCCGACCCAAAACCAGTGGTCGTCACCGGCCAGCTCGATGAACCGCGCGCCCGGGATTCCGGCCGCCAGGAGCCGCCCCGCCTCGACGCGCACGGCGCGGTCGCCGGAGCGGTGCAGAACCATCGTGGGGGCCGAGACCTTTGCGAGCAGGGAACGGACATCGGTATCACGCAGCGCTTCGAGCAGGCCTGCGACCGCGCCGGGGCTGGAGGCTGCCCTGAGCAATCCCGCCCACCAGGTCTCCGCCTGGCGGTCTCCGGAGAGGCTCGGGGCGAACGTCTCGATTTCCGCCGGGCCGCCCCAGCCGGCGATCAGCCGCTGCTTCCACAGATCGTATTGCGCGGCGGTCAAGGCGAAGGGATAGTCCGACGCGCGGCTGCCTTTCGCGAGCGAACCCCACAGGACAAGGCCGATAAGCCGATCGGGATGATCGATAGCAAAACGGACACAACCCGGCCCGCCCTCCGACGCGCCGATGAGCAAGGCCCGGCGGCTGCCGGCCGCATCCATGACTGCCAAGATGTCCTGCGCAGTCGTTTCGACGGTGGGGCGCACGCCGACGCGGTCGGAAAGTCCCATGCCGCGCCGGTCGAACAGGATCAGGCGGCCCAGGCGCGAAACCGCTGATATCCAGGCGCGGCAGCGACTGTCTTCCCAGATACGCTCGACATGCGAAATGAAGCCGGGAACAAGCACGATGTCCGTCGGTCCGCTGCCGACGGTCTGATAGGCGAGATGGATGCCGTCCACTTCGACGTAGCGCGTCCTGGGCACGTCCAAGGTGACATCTTGAGTTGGCTCCCGCACCAGGGCAAGCGTGGCCGGGTCCGGCGCTACGCCGAGTTCGTCTCGTAACAGCCGTACGCAGCTTTCGGCCTGGCGCTCGGCTGCCGCCCTGTTCCCGGCCGCCAGGTGCGCACGGATCAGGTGACGGTGCGCACTTTCGCTCAAGGGGTCGAGTGCCGCCAGGCGCGTTGCATGCACGACCGCGCTGCGTGGCTCGCCCCCGGCGATCTTCGCTTCGATGGTACGCTCCAGCGCCTGCACCAACCGGCTACGCAAGGCCTCGCGCCTGAAAAAGACCCATTCGTCGAATTCCGGACAGTCCGGAAGTGAGAAGCCGTCGAGGTAGTCGCCCTTATATATGTCGGACGCTTCGTCGAGAGGGCCGACATTGCAGGCATGCTCGAAAACCTTGGAGTCGAGCTCGACGGCAAGCGCCGGGTGCAGGCTGAGGGATGCCCCCGTGGCGGCGATGACCTCCGTGCCGAACGCGATGCGGATTTTATGCAATGTGCGCCGGAGGCGCGCTCGTGCCGCTTCTTCGTCGGTTTCGGGCCACAGAAGCGTGGCGGCGACCTCGCGGCCCACGGGACCACCGGCCTCGGCGAGATAGATGAGGAGCGCGGCCGCCTTGCGCAAGGCGAGTTCCACCCGCCGCCCGTTCAAACGGAGCTCCGGAAACCCCAGAAGTCGGAACTCCAATCGCTCCATCGACCAGTACGCGGCCGCCCCGGGATATTGAGAGGACGTTCAGGGGACGCCGGCCTTCTATCCATCCCACGACGTCGGGCCGATCGGGCCCGATCAGGAGACTCCTTGGAGCGAGAAATGTCACCGGTCAATACTCTATCCCACCATTGCATGTCCAAGCCAGTTGCCGGGGACAGCGCCCCTGTCGGCTTCAAGAGCGCAGGGCAAGGAGGCTGAGACATGTGCCAATCCTGTCTCTCTTGGTATGCACGCTGCATTGCTCCCTATCTCGTCCACGCCGGCTGTTCGGCAAACGTGTTCGCGCGCATGCGAAGGCGCATGATCCCGCGGGCGCAGGGCATTGTCGTCGAAGTCGGCTTCGGGTCTGGCCTGAACCTTCCCTATTACGACGCCGCCAGGGTGGAGCGGCTGGTCGGCATCGATCCCGACGGCACGATGCTCGGCCTGGCCGAACCGAAGATCCGTTCGCTGCCGTTCGACGTCGACTGCATCCGTGCCAGCGGCGAAAGGCTGCCCTTGATCGATGGCCTCGCCGACACGGTCGTCGTCACTTATGCCTTCTGCACCATTCCCGACCCTGACGCGGCGCTGACCGAGATCCGCCGCATCCTGAAGCCCATGGGCCGGTTGATCTTCATCGAGCACGGCCAGGCCGAGGGGCCGCGCGGCCGCAGATGGCAGGAGCGGCTGAACAAGCCGTGGGGACGGCTCGCCGGCGGCTGTCATCTCAACCGCCAACCGCTGCACTTGATCCGCGCGGCAGGCTTCCGCATCGTTGAAGAGGAGCGCGGGCGGTTCCCGCTGCCCTTCTGGCAACTGGGAAGCCACTACGCCGGCGTCGCGGTGCTCCGACAGGCTGACGAGTCGTTGCCGCAGGCCAGATCGTGCATTACAAGGTCCCACGCACATCCGCTTCCGCGCGGAATTGCCGATGATGGTCGCCGGCATCCCGTTGCTGATGCGCGAGGCCACAGAAGACGGCGTGAGGGACAGCTTCTTCCACCGGAGTTAGCCGACATTCAAACGGGGGTGCATCCAACGTCTCGGATGGGGCTCTGCACCCCTTCTGTTGTTAGCGTTCCGATCATTGGATCATGAACCGCGAGCTGAACGGCAGGCTGGCCGCGCCGACGGCTTTCGGGCTGATGGTCACCCGCGCTGGCAATGCTTGGACAGCGGCAAATTCCTGGCCGATATCGGCGCATAAGGTCTTGGCGATTTTCTGCGGCGCATAGCTGGACAGGAGGACCGTCCTGAACTCGACAAACTGGGCCAGCGCCGAGATCGATGCTTTCAGGCGGTTTGAGCATTCCCCCAGCCATTCGGTGTAGGCCTCTCCAAGATCAGGCCACTCAGGGCTGCTGCTCCAGATGATTTCGGACGAGCGTCCGCGCATGGTCAGTTCGCTTTCCAGGCGCATGAGGCCATGATCGAAGCTGGCGCTGGAGTTTCCCTTATAGATCTGGTGGTTGAGGATGAGCCTGCTCTGCAGTCTAGCTCCGAGATAGAAGAACAAATAGTCGTTCAGCGGCTTTGCGACGCCGAACATGCTCTCGCCGCCGGCCGCCGCGGTGATGTCGTTCTGCACGAAGACCGGCAGCTTGATCTGCTCTTCGATCTCGCTTTGCAAAGCCTTCAGAGACGTGCTCGATCCGTTGCGGGTTGCAGCCATGGCGTCGACCTCATCGGGAACGGCCAGCCCGATACCCGCGACCCGGCTGCGCGCCTCGACGGGCAGGCTCGTCATGGCTTGCCTGATCGCCCCCAGCAAATCGCTGCTTTGTGGAAAGGGATTGGCTTCGTCCGCAGTTAGCTGCGTATGGAAGCGCACGGTGCCGATGAAGTCGATGAGCGCGATGTCGATCCTGCGCCGGCTGAAGCCGACGCCGACCGCGTAGGCGCCTTCCGGGTTGAGCGAAAGCGGGATGGTGGGGGGCCCGACACGGCCGCGCTGCGCCTCGCCCTGCGAGACCAGGCCTTCCCGTTCGAGGGAGCGGACGATGACCGAGGCCGTCTGCGCCGACAGACCGGTCTTCTCGCCGATTTCCATCCGCGATATGCCCTCGTTCTGAAGCAGCAGCGAGAGCACCAGACGCTCGTTGTAGCTGCGCACGCTCAACGCGTTCAGCCCGCTCGCACGATCGGCGATGCGCAAGGGATTGGGTGGTGCGAATCTCATGTCAGGCAAGGGCCGCCCCGTCGGTAAGAGGGCATTGCCTGGCGGCGGGCTGGTTGCTCATGTCGAGCGGCTCCAGCCGATCGCATCGACCGCGCGGGCGATTGCGGTGCCAAGTAGTCTGTGCGCTTCGGCATCGATGTGAAATCCGTCCGCTTCGCTGCAGGACACCACCGAGCCGGCATCGAAAAAGTGCAGTTCGAGCGAATCCGCCAGCACCTCGAACTCAAGCGCAAGCAGGCGCGATTTCTCAGGTGCGCCGGCGAAGATGGACTTCCACTCCTTGACGTCGTCCTGCATCGGCGGCGGCGCGACGATCATGATTTCGGGTGTGGTGCCGCCCGGACCGGGCGCCAGTTCCTTAATGTCGTAGACAAGGCAGCCGATGCCCATAGCCACTTCCGACGGCGGTTTGTTGAAGCGAATCTTGAGGTCATTGGTGCCGAGCATGATGATGACGAGGTCGAGCGTCGCATGGCTCTGCAGACAGGGGCGAAGATAGGTTCTGCCGTTCTTGTGTGCCCCCTCGATCGGATCGTCGTGGACGGTGGTTCGGCCGCTCAATCCTTCCTCGATGACATACCAGTCGGGGCCTAGCTGAGCGCGCAGTATGCCCGGCCAGCGCTCAGCCGGACCATAGCGCTCGAGCGGCCCCTTGCCGGGGATCTGGCCGTGTGTGTTGGAGTCGCCGTAGCACAAGACTGATCGCATGTTTTTTCCCGCCGGACCGACCGCGCGCCGGTTCGGCGAGCGCTCTTCATGATGAATAGCGGAGTGGTGAAAGGCAAGCAAAGGAATAGTCATTCAACATGACTAACTATTGACAGGCCGAATCCACTGTGCTTCTAAAGTGCCCGGAGGAGTTCTCGACCGTCATCATCGTCCAGCCGAAATTGGGCCTCGATACACATGTGTTCGGGGGCGGGAGAATTGCGTTCGTAGGTCGGTTCGCGACGACAAGCATGCATCGGGAGAGCGTCTCGCGGTCCGTGCGCGTCCGTACGGCCGGAGCAACCACAAGGAGGAGTTCAATGTTAGGATTGCTGAAAACCGTCGGGCTGGGAATGCTCGTTGTATCAGCGCTTGCCGTGACGTCGCCGGCGCATGCGGAAGATGTCAAGCTGATGGATGGCGTCACGCCGCGCGCCGACGACACGCGCATGACCGCGGCCGGCGCATTCAAGAAGGATCCCCCCTGGGTCATCGGAATGAGCGACTTCGGCGTCAACGCCAACACCTGGACCGTGCAGGTCGCACATGAGGCGGAAAATGCCGCGGCGAAGGACAAGCGAATCTCGAAGTTCATCCTGCTCGATGCCGGCTTCGACCAGAAGAAGCAGGTAGCCGATATCGAGGATCTGATCGCCCAGCATGTCGACGCGATCATCGTTCAGCCGGTGACCAGCACGTCGGCCAACGCCAGCATCGCCAAGGCGGTCGCCGCCGGCATCCCCGTCATCCTTCACACCGGCCGCATCGATTCCGATGCCTACACCACCGAAATCCAGGGTGGAGCCGAGCACTTCGGCAAGGTGATGGGTGACTGGCTGGTGAAAACCGTTGGCGACAACGGCAAGATCTGGGTCCTGCGCGGCCTTGCCGGCCACCCGGAAGACACCAACCGCTACAACGGGCTACTGGAATCGCTCAAGGGCACGCATGTGCAGATCATCGCCGAGGAGCATGGCGACTGGCAGTACGACAAGGCCAAGAAGCTGTGCGAGACCCTCTATCTGAACAATCCGCAGGTCGACGGCATCTGGTCGTCCGGCGCCGACATGACGCGCGCCTGCGTCGATGTCTTCAAGCAGTTCGGCACGCCGATCCCGCCGATTTCGGGCGAGGGCAACAATGGCTATTTCGGCCAGTGGATCACGGATGGATTCAAGTCGATCTCTCCGGAATACAGCCCGGCCCAGGGTGCTGCCGGCGTGCGCGCCGCTGTGGCCCTGCTCGAGGGCAAGCAGCTCTACAAGCGCTATGTCTACAACCCCGACGGCTGGGACAAGGACAAGGCCGCGAAGTACTATCGCGACGACCTGACGGCCAATGTCTGGTGGCCGAGCGAACTCCCCGAAGACAAGCTCAAGGAATATTACGGCAAGAAGTGACACGCGTGGCCGGCGGGGAGTGGACAAGGATTCCCCGCAGGCCCTTCATATGGTGAAGCGAGGATTTCGTGGCCAATCTTATCGAGATGTCGCAAATTTCGAAGGCATTCGGAGGGAGCAAGGCGCTTCACTCCGTTTCCCTCGAGCTGAAGGCCGGCAGCGTTCACGCCCTGATGGGCGAGAACGGCGCCGGCAAATCGACCTTGATGAAGATCCTGGCGGGCGTGTACCAGCCCGATTCCGGCGAGATCTTCATGAATGGGGAAAAGCTCGATCTGAAGTCACCGCGCGCCGCGCTCGATGCCGGCATCTCGACCGTTTTCCAGGAACACTCGCTGCTGCCCAATCTGTCGATCGCCGAGAACATGTTTCTCGGCCGGGAGCCGACGAACCGGTTCGGCTCGATCGACTATTCCGCGATGAACAGCCGAACCGCCGAGGCACTCGGCGAACTCGGCCTCACCCTAGACCCCTCGCACCTCGTTTCCAACCTGACCATTGCCGAGCGGCAATTCGTCGAGATCGCGCATTGCATCCAGGCTGACGCCGGCGTGCTTATTCTCGACGAGCCGACGGCGGCTCTCAACGCGGCCGATGTCGATGTGCTCAATCGCAACATCCGCCGCCTGCGCGATAAGGGAAAGGCAATCGTCTACATCTCGCATCGCATGGAAGAAATCTTCGATTTGTGCGACACCGTAACGGTGCTGAAGGACGGCGCACTGGTCGGCACCAGGACGGTGTCCGAGATCACCACCGACGAACTCATCGCCATGATGGTCGGGCGCGAACTCCAGGACCTGTTCCCAGATCGCACGGGCGAGAAGGGCGGCGAAATCCTGCGCGTCGAGAATGTTAGGATCACCGAGACATCGCAGCCTCTGTCGCTGACGTTGCACAAGGGCGAGATCGTCGCCCTCGCCGGGCTTGAGGGACAGGGCCAGCAGCGCTTCCTGCGCTCCCTCATCGGCCGCTACCATCCTTTTGCCGGGACGATTTCCATCAACGGCAAAACGCTCGACATGCCGCTCTCGACATCATCAGGCGTTCGCCATTTGCAGCAGCTGAAGGTCGGTTTCGTCCCCGAAGACCGCAAGGAGGAGGGGCTCTTTCTCGCTTTGCCGATCGCCCACAACATCGCCATCGGATTGCATTCGAGGCGCCGCGAACTTGCGCCGGCGCGGCCCTACCGAAGCGTTATCGCCCGCATGATGGAGGTCATGAACATTAAGGCGACAGGGCCCTCCGCTCCGGTCGGTTCGCTGTCGGGCGGCAATCAGCAAAAAGTGCTGCTCGGCCGCTACCTCGCCGCGGATCTCGATCTTCTCCTGGTGGAGGAGCCGACCCGCGGCGTCGACATCGGCGCCAAGTCCGAGATCTACCATCTGCTGCGCGACTTCACCCGCAAGGGTGGCGCGGTGCTGGTGCTGTCGCGCGAGACGATCGAGCTGATCGGGCTGTGCGACCGCATCTATGTCGTCCACCACGACACAATCGTGGCCGAAATGCCGGCAGCACAGGCGACGGAGCACAAGATCCTCGACGCGGCCCTGACGGGCGGCCCGGCGCGCCGGCACTAGGGGCCTGCCATGTATCGTAGCCTGTCCAATATCCTGGGTGGCCGGAACACACGGCAGGGCCAATGGGGTCTGCCATTGTTGGTTGCCTTACTCATTTCGCTGTGGCTGTCTGTTCAGACGACGCAGTTCGCAACGGCCGAAAACCTGTTCAACCTGGTTGCGCAGGCGATGCCGCTGGTCATCGCGGCGGTCGGACAACTCGTCGTCGTGCTCGTCGGCGGGCTCGATCTGTCGGTCGGCTCGGTCATCAGTTTCACGACGGCGGTGCTGGCGCTCGACCAGCCGGCGATCGTGCTGATCCCGGCAGTCTTCGTGCTGGCCGCATTCATCGGGCTGATCAACGGCCTGGCGATCACCCGTTTCAACGTCCATCCAATCATCGCCACGCTATCAACGCAGTACATTGTCCTTGGCATCACGCGCATCTTGCGTCCCGTCTCCGGCGGCACCGTTCCGGAGATCGTCATTGCTGCCGTCTCAGGCAGTTTCCTCGGTATTCCTTATCCGGTCTTTTGGGGAATCGTCGTGATGCTGTTGGCCTGGAAGCTGCTCTACGGATCGCGATACGGCCTGCATCTGTTTGCGATCGGCGGCGGCATCGCGTCGGGGGCCGAAAGCGCTGCCCGCAATTTCGGCGTCTCCGATCGCCGCAACATCATCCTCGCCTATGTGGTCTGCTCCTGTTTCGCGGCCGTTGCCGGTGTCTTCCTGGCCGGGCGCATCGTGTCGGGTGATCCAAATGTCGGATTGCTTTTCGAACTCGACACGGTCACCGCCGTCGCACTTGGAGGCACCCAGCTTTCAGGCGGAATCGGCAGCCTGCACGGCACGGTGATCGGCGCGCTTGTGATGGCACTGCTGGCCAATGGCATGAACCTCGCCAACGTCTCGCCCTTTGTCCAGACGGCGATCAAGGGCGGCATCCTCTTGGCGGTGGTCGGGCTGCAATCCCGCAAGAAGATGGGGCTCTGAGCGATGACTGCCGTTCTCGCAAACCCGATCGCCCGGCGTCTGCTTCGCATACCGCCGTCCTACTTTGTCTTCCTCGTGCTTCTGGCCACGCTGTGGATCGCACGGCCGAACATGCTCAACCTCAACATCATGGGCATCTTCATCAGGCAGATCGTTCCGCTCGGCATTCTCGTGCTGGGGCAGCTCGTCGTCATGCGCGTGAAGTCGATCGACCTCTCCGGCGGCGGCATCATCCTGCTGATCAACTATTTCATCTCGTCGGGCAGTTTCCCGGGCGCGTCGCTGCCCTTCTTCGTCGTACTGGCGCTCGCTACGGGCCTCGTCATCGGCTTGTTCAACGGCTTCATGATCGGTATCCGGCGGGTGTCGGCCGTCATCGTCACGCTGGCCGTCAGCATCATCCTGGTCGGACTGGTGCAGTTCCTGTCGAGCGGCAATCCACCCGGCGATGTGCCGAAACTGTTCAACGACCTCTACAACACGAAGTTCCTGTCGGTTCCGACGCCGGTGCTGTTCTGGATCATGCTGACCGCCGCGGTGTGGCTGCTTCTGTCGCAGACCGTATTTGGCCGCTACGTGGCCTCGGTTGGCGAGAATGCCGAAGCCGCCCATTTTTCCGGCGTGCCCGTCCAGCGCACGGTCATCCTGGCGCATACGCTCGCCGGCCTGATCGCGGCGATCGCGGCCCTGGTACAGACCGGTTCGATCGCCGTCGGCAGCGTGCGCGTCGGTCTCGACCTGCCGATCCTGGCAGTCGCGGCGACGATCCTTGGCGGCGTCGCCTTCGGTCGCGGCGACGGCGGCGTCTGGGGACCTTTCTTCGGCTCGCTGTGCTTCGCGCTTTTGTTCGTCGTGATGACGGTGCTCGGCATCGACGAACCCGGCAAGCTCATCGCCCAGGGCGCCATCATCCTCGGCGCGGCGATCTTCTATGGAGTGCGCGTGCGAACCCCATAAATCGAAACAGCCAAAGGCAAGCCGGCACCGGCGTTCGCCTGGATCGATAAATCTGCACCTTCAGACAACTGCAAACAGATGGAGAAACATGGATGTCACCGCCAAAAAACATCATGTGCTACGGCGACTCACTGACCTGGGGCTGGGTGCCGGTCAAGGAAGGGTCGCCGACCTACCGCTACCCCTATGATCAACGCTGGACGGGTGTGATGGCGGCGGCGCTGGGAGCAGGCTACCACATCATCGAAGAAGGTTTGAGTGCGCGCACGACCTGTCTCGACGACCCCAACGATCCGCGCCTCAATGGCGCCAACTATCTGCCCTCGGCCATCGCCAGCCATCTGCCGCTGGATCTGGTCATCGTCATGCTCGGCACCAATGACACGAAGTCCTATTTTCGCCGGACACCCTACGAGATCGCCAACGGAATGGCGAAACTGGTGGGGCAGATCCTGACGAGCGCCGGCGGTATCGGCACGCCTTATCCAGCTCCGAAGGCGCTGGTCATCGCGCCGCCGCCGCTGACCCCGATGCCAGATCCCTGGTTCGAGGGCATGTTCGGCGGCGGCCACGAAAAATCCAGGGATCTGGCGAGGCAGTACAAGGCGATGGCGGATTTCATGAAGATCGACTTCCTGAATGCCGGCGATTTCGTCACCACGGACGGTGTCGACGGCATCCATTTCACCGCTAGCAATAACGCCGATCTCGGGCGCGCGGTCGCCGACAAGGTCAAGTCTATTCTTGAGCCAAGCCGCGCCAGCACCGTTGCCTGAAGCCGCAACACCCGCCGGCTTGCCGCACAGACCGGGTCGCTTGTCGCATTTGCGATACACATTGCGGACCCAACGATGAGTTCGGTCCGTAATTCTGCCCAATGCGTAGCGTGGCACTTGATCCACTTGCTTGGGATGAAGACGAGTTATATCCGCTCGAGCCGTCCAACAAGCACACATTCGAGGTTTGCCTTGGCCGATAGCAAGCTTGGGCTCGTCGTCCTTCACGCCGCCTGCACCGCCGACCCCAACCCTCGAATGATCCTTGCCAGCTCCATGCACTCATTGTGCAAGGTGCTGTTGCGCCGCCAGGCAAAGCAGATCGTGCGCTGCGGCATGGGTTCCTGGAACGGCACGATCTTGAGGTCGGGGATAGTGCCGGCAGGTCCCGCGGCCATTTCGGGGATCAGCGTCACGCCGAGCCCGTGCGCCACCATCTGCAAGAGCGTGGTCAGGCTGGTGGCGCCGTAGCTTGCCATCGCCACCGGCCGCACATTGCCGCAGACAGCCAGCGCCTGTTCGCGCAGGCAATGGCCTTCCTCCAGCAGCATCAGCCTTTCCAGGGCCGGGCTTTCAGGCGGCACCGGTGGCGAGGCGAAAGCCGGATCGCCTGACGGCACGGCCAGGAAAAACCGGTCCGGGAATAAAGCCTCCGTTACCAGGCCGGGATGGTCGAGCGGAAGCGCGGCGATGAAGGCGTCGAGTTTTTGCGACGCGATGTCCTCGACGAGCGAGGCGGTCACCGCCTCGCGCAGTTCGAGCAGCAAGTCCGGGAAACGCGTCTTCAGTTCGGGCAAGGCGCGCGGCAGGAGATAGGGCGCGACGGTCGGGATGATGCCCAGCCGGAAGCGTCCTCCCATGGCCGGGCGGCCGCGCCGGGCCATCGTCTCGACCTCGCGTATGTCGGAAAGGATGCGTTCGATGCGCGGCAAAAGGGCTGCCGCCTCGTCGGTCATGCGCACCGATTTGCCGCCGCGCTCGAACAGCCGGCAATTCAGCCGCTGCTCCATTTCCGCGATCTGCGAGGACAGCGCCGGCTGGCTGACGCCTGCGAGTTTTGCCGCACGCCCGAAATGCAGCGTCTGCGCAAGAGCGTCGAAATAATGCATCTGCCGGACGGTCAGGCCTATCATAAGGAAATCCTATTGAAATGAACAGGAAAGGCAATTTGTTTTTATCGGCAGCCTGGCCTAGTCTGGAATCATTCCAGGATGGCGGCCGCTGGCTGCCCCGGAACCCTCGGCAAAAATTGGAGTGCAAGATGGACGCGAAAACCGACGACAACAGCGCGGGCAAATGCCCTGTCGCGCATGGACCCGGTGCCAGGACCAACCGTGACTGGTGGCCCAACCAGCTGGACCTCGGCGTTCTCCACCAGCAGTCGAGCCTCTCCGACCCGATGGGCCAGGACTTCGACTATGCCAAGGAATTCGCGAGCCTCGACCTCGACGCGGTGATCAAGGACCTGCACCATGTCATGACGGATTCGCAGGATTGGTGGCCGGCCGACTTCGGCCATTACGGGCCGCTGTTCATTCGCATGGCCTGGCACAGCGCCGGCACCTACCGCATTGGTGACGGCCGCGGCGGCGCCGGCGCCGGCCAGCAGCGTTTCGCGCCGCTCAACAGCTGGCCCGACAATGCCAACCTCGACAAGGCGCGCCGCCTGCTGTGGCCGGTCAAGCAGAAGTATGGCCGCAAGATCTCCTGGGCCGACCTGTTGATCCTCACCGGCAACGTCGCCCTGGAATCGATGGGCTTCAAGACCTTCGGCTTCGCCGGCGGCCGCGCCGACGTCTGGGAACCCGAGCAGGACGTCGATTGGGGATCGGAAACCAAATGGCTGGGCGACGAGCGCTACTCCGGCGACCGCGAACTTCGCGGCCATCTCGGCGCCGTGCAGATGGGCCTGATCTATGTCAATCCGGAGGGCCCGAACGGCAAGCCTGATCCGCTGGCCTCGGCACGCGACATCAGGGAAACCTTCGCCCGCATGGCGATGAACGACGAGGAGACCGTGGCGCTGATCGCCGGCGGCCACACCTTCGGCAAGACCCATGGCGCAGGCGATGCCTCGCTGGTCGGCGCCGAGCCGGAAGGCGCCGGCATCGAGGCGCAGGGGCTCGGCTGGTCGAGCAAGCACGCGTCGGGCATTGCCGGCGATGCCATCACGTCGGGGCTCGAGGTCACCTGGACCACGACGCCGACCAAGTGGAGCAACAACTTCTTCGACAACCTGTTCAACTACGAATGGGAACTGACGAAAAGCCCGGCCGGCGCCCATCAGTGGACGCCCAAGGGCGGCGCCGGTGCCGGCACGGTGCCGGACGCGCATGATCCCTCCAAGCGCCGCGCGCCGGCCATGCTGACCACCGATCTCGCGCTGCGGGTCGACCCGGCTTACGAGAAGATCTCGCGGCGGTTCCACCAGAATCCTGATCAGTTCGCCGACGCCTTCGCCCGCGCCTGGTTCAAGCTCACCCATCGCGATATGGGCCCGGTCGTGCGCTACCTTGGCCCGTTGGTGCCGAAGGAAGAGCTGATCTGGCAGGATCCGATCCCGGCCCTCAACCATGAACTGGTCAGCGAACAGGATATCGCATCGCTGAAGGCCAAGATCCTGGCCTCGGGCCTGTCGGTTTCCGAATTGGTCTCGACCGCCTGGGCTTCGGCGTCGACGTTCAGGGGTTCCGACAAGCGCGGCGGCGCCAATGGCGCCCGCATCCGGCTGGCGCCGCAGAAGGACTGGGACGTCAACCAGCCTGCTGAATTGGCCAAGGTGCTGGCCACGCTCGAATCCATCCAGAAGGCGTTCAACGCGGCACAGACCGACGGGAAAAAGATCTCGCTGGCCGATCTGATCGTGCTCGGCGGCGTCGCCGCGATCGAGAAGGCGGCGAAGGACGGCGGCAACGAGGTGAAGGTGCCGTTCACGCCTGGCCGCATGGATGCCTCGCAGGAGCAGACCGATGTCGCCTCCTTTGCCGCGCTCGAGCCGAAAGTCGACGGCTTCCGCAACTATGTCCGGGGGCCGCAGCCAATGTCGGTCGAAGCGATGCTGGTCGATCGCGCGCAGTTGCTGACGCTGACAGCGCCGGAGATGACGGTGCTCGTCGGCGGCCTGCGAGTGCTCGGCGCCAACACCGGCAAGTCCAGGCACGGCGTGTTCACCGACAGGCCGGGCACGCTGACGAACGACTTCTTCGTCAACCTGCTCAGCATGAGCACGGTCTGGGATCCGGTCGCGGGTTCGGATGAGATCTACGAAGCGCGCGACCGCAAGACCAAGGCGGTCAGGTGGACCGGCACCCGCGCCGACCTGATCTTCGGCTCGCACGCGCAACTGCGTGCGCTGTCGGAGGTGTACGGGTCAGCGGATGCCGGGCAGAAATTCGCCAGGGATTTCGTCGCGGCGTGGACCAAGGTGATGAACGCCGACCGCTTCGATATCGCCGCCTGATCCAGGCGGATTTTCCACCCGATAAAAAAGGCGCGAGGCTCGGCCCCGCGCCTTTTCCCTGTCCAGGCTTTCGAAATCAGTCCTTTTCGAAGACGCGCGCCTTGGCGACGACGCCGGCAATAGCGCCGCCGATCAGCGGCGCGACGATGAACAGCCAGAGCTGGCTGATCGCTGCGCCGCCCGAGAACAGCGCCGGGCCAATGGAACGGGCCGGATTGACCGAGGTTCCCGTCACCGGGATCATGGCGAAGTGGATGCCCGCCAGCGTCAGGCCGATGACCAGTCCGGCGAAGGCCGTGGCATGCCTTTCCGCGGTGACGCCGAGGATCACGGTGACGAAGGTGAAGGTGCCGATCAGCTCCCACAGGAACGCCGAAGAGACGCCCCATTTCGACTCGTCCCAGCCATTGGCGCCGAAGCCGCCAGTGTGTCCGCCGGCCTGGCCGGAGACGATGATCCACAGCGCCAATGAGGCCAGGATGGCGCCGATGATCTGTGCGATCCAGTAGGGGATGACGTCCTTGGCCGGCAACCGGCCGGCAAGAAACACGCCGAGTGTCACAGCCGGGTTGAGATGCGCGCCCGAAATGGGGCCGATCGCGTAAGCGGCCGCGATAAGGCCGATGCCGAAGGCCAGTCCGATGCCTTCCTGCCCGAGCGGCAGCGCGCCGCCGAAGCCGCCCGTCACCACTGACGCCGTACCGATGAACACCAACAGAAATGTGCCTAGAACTTCCGCCAGATAAGTCTTCATTGCCCTCTCCTCGTGACGATCCGTCGGTCCACGCTTTTCGCGCCGCGAATCATGGCCGCAAGAGTATTCCCAACCGAAAAACTTGGAAAGCTGAGCTGTCGCACCCCTGCCGTGCTTGCAGCTGCCAGTTACGAACATTAGAGATCTTGCATCTATTGACGGTTTGCTGTTGACCGCACCGGCAGATTCATTGCTCGGGCAGTTTTCGCCGATCGCCAACAGGCTGCCTGTCGTCGCAAAACGGAGCGGGGTTCAATCTCGGCGTGAAAGGCTCTAAGAGCAGGCCGAGATGATGCGTTCGATTTGGTGGACTGAAGAATGCGACTAGGCGGACGGCTGGCTGCGGCCATCGAAGTGTTGGAAGACATTGGCCGGCGTCACCGGCCGGTGGCCGATGCGCTGAAGGACTGGGGCCTGTCGCACCGCTTTGCCGGCGGCGGCGACCGCGCGGCGATCGGCAACATCGTCTACGATGCGCTACGCCGCAAGCGCTCGGCAGGCTGGCTGCTGGGCGGCGACACGCCGCGCGCCATCGGCTTCGGCGCCCTGCTGCTCGAATGGGGCCAGACCGCGCGCTCGCTCAACGAAGCGCTCGACGGCGACAGGTTCGCGCCGCCGCTGCTGACGGCCACGGAGCTCCAGGCAACCGACGAGCGGCGGCTTGCCGACGCGCCGCCCGCGGTGCGCGCCGACATACCGGATTGGTGCGAGCCGCTTTTGCAACGCGCGTTTGGCGAGACTTGGGTCGAGGAGGGCGCAGCGCTCGCCACCCGCCCGCCACTCGACATCCGCGTCAACACCTTGCAGGCGGATCGGGCCAAAGTGCTGGCGGAACTTGCCGAAACAGGCGCCAAGGCAGCTCACATCGCCCCACAAGGCATTCGCATTCCGCCGATCGACGGTGACGGCAGGCATCCCAACGTGCAGGCCGAGCCGGCTTTCCAGAAAGGCTGGTTCGAGGTCCAGGACGAGGGATCGCAGATCGCCGCCGCCCTTGCCGGCGCCGAGCCTGGAATGCAGGTGCTCGATTACTGCGCTGGTGCCGGCGGCAAGACACTGGCCCTGTCGGCGGCGATGGCCAATACAGGCCAGGTCTTCGCCCATGATGCCGAAAAGGCGCGGCTGGCGCCCATCTTCGACCGCATCCGCCGCTCGGAAAACCGCAACGTGCAGATCGTCACAAGGCCGGCGGAGCTGTCGCCGCTCACCGGCCATATGGACCTTGTCCTGGTCGACGCGCCTTGCACCGGCAGCGGCACCTGGCGACGGCGCCCGGACGCCAAATGGCGGCTGACGCAAAGGCAGCTCGACGCCCGCAAGGGCGAGCAGATGGCGATCCTCGATACCGCCAGCAGCTTCGTCAAGCCGGGTGGCCTGCTGGTCTACGTCACCTGTTCGGTGTTCGACGAGGAGAATGGCGAACAGGTCGCCGCGTTTTGCCAGCGTAATGGCGGTTTTGCCCCGGTCGATCATCGCCGGCTCTGGGACAGCCGTTTTCCCGGCCATGAAACGGCGATGCGGCTTGGCGCTTTGGGTGGTATCTGCCTGTCGCCGGCGCTGAGCGGCACCGACGGTTTCTACGTCTGCGCGCTGCGCAGGGCAGCCTGAATGAAGCGGAAAGCGAAGCCGTCCTGCGCGCCCTCGGGGTCAAATTGCTGCAGTGCAGCATCGGATGATTGCTTGCCGGTCACGCCTCTGCAATAAGCTTTTCGGCAAAGGTGAAAGCAGCGACGGCCATGGCAGCAAAGATCGTACCCGCCCCGGATTATGAAGACCGCGTCAGGGCGTCCTTCGCGCGCCAGCAGGCGATGGCGACCATCGGCGCCGAATTGACGCTGGTGACGCCCGGCATCATCGAAATCGAGATGCCCTATTCGGCCGCACTTACGCAGCAGCACGGCTTCCTGCATGCCGGCGTCATCTCCACCGCGCTGGACTCGGCCTGCGGCTATGCCGCCTTCTCGCTGATGCCGGAGAATTCCGGCGTGCTGACCATCGAGTTCAAGGTCAATCTGCTGGCGCCGGGCAGGGGCGAGCGCTTCCTGTTCCGCGGTTCGGTGACCAAGCCCGGCCGCACCATCATCGTCGCCGACGGCCAGGCCTATGCCTTCGCCGCCGACGGCGAAGCCAAGCTGATCGCCACCATGACCGGCACCATGATGACGATGGTCGGCCGCGACGGGATTGCTGGGTGAGGAGCGGCCCGCGTAGCGGGCGAAAGCCCCTAAATGGGCTTTTCGAGCGACGAACGCCCGGAGCCATAGCGGAGGGCCGGGCGCGGGTGAGGACACATCACCCCCTTTATCGCAAGCATCGGCGGTCGGGCAGAGCAGGGCAGGGCAGGGCAGGGCAGGGCAGGGAGGAGTAGATCATCATGACCGCTAAAGTGTCGCGACTGTCCGGCAAGGATGTCCTCTTCGTCATGGCGGCGCAGGCCGAATACGGGCCGCATTTGCAGCGGCTGTTCACCCCGCTGATGACCGGTGTCGGCCCGGTCGAGGCAGCCGTCCGGCTTGGCGCCGAATTGTCCTGGCTGAAGTCGCAAGAGGCGCTGCCGGACCTCGTCGTATCGCTCGGCTCCGCCGGCAGCCGGACCTTGGAGCAGACTGAGATCTACCAGGCCATCTCGGTCAGCTATCGTGACATCGACGCTTCGCCGCTTGGCTTCGAGAAAGGCGCGACGCCGTTCCTCGACCTGCCGGTCACGGTGCCGCTGCCGTTGCGCATCCCTGACGTCAAGGAGGCGACGCTGTCGACCGGCGGTGCGATCATCACCGGCGCGGCCTTTGATGCAATTGCCGCCGACATGGTCGACATGGAGACCTTCGCCTGCCTGCGCGCCTGCCAGCTGTTCGACGTGCCCCTGATTGGGCTGCGCGGCATTTCCGACGGTGCGGCTGATCTCAGGCATGTCGGTGACTGGACAGAATATCTGCACGTCATCGACGAAAAGCTGGCGGATGCCGTCATGCGCCTCGAACAGGCGATCGGATCGGGCTTGCTTCGGAAGGGTTCTCCTGGTGACGTGGCAGGACCGGTCTGAAAGTCAGGCTTCGCAACCCATTGCGCCGACTCGTTTCTTTCTCTAAACGCTCGCCATGAAAACAGCCAATCAACCCGACACCGTCCTGATTGTCGATTTCGGCAGTCAGTTCACCCAGCTCATCGCCCGCCGCATCCGCGAAGCCGGCGTGTTTTCCGAGATCGTGCCGTTCCAGTCGGCCGAGGCGGCATTCAAGCGCATCAATCCAAAAGCCGTGATCCTGTCCGGCGGTCCGGCCTCGACCATGGATATCGGCAGCCCGCGGGCGCCGCAGATCGTCTTCGACGCCGGCGTGCCGGTGCTCGGCATCTGCTATGGCCAGATGGCCATGTGCGTGCAGATGGGCGGCGTCGCCGAAAGCTCCAACCATCGCGAATTCGGCCGCGCTTTCGTCGAGATCGAGAAGGAAAGTCCGCTGTTCGACGGCCTGTGGGCGATCGGCCAGCGCCACCAGGTGTGGATGAGCCATGGCGACCGCGTCATCTCCTTGCCCAAGGGGTTCGAGGTGTTCGGCAAGTCGGAAGGCTCACCCTTCGCCATCTTCGGCAATGTCGAGCGCAGGATGTATGGCATCATGTTCCATCCGGAAGTGGTGCATACGCCCGACGGCGCCCGGCTGCTCAGGAATTTCGTTCACAACATCGCGGGTATCGAGGGCGACTGGACGATGCGCGCCTACCGCGAGCACGCGGTCGAAGCGATCCGCAAGCAGGTCGGCAAGGGCAAGGTCATCTGCGCGCTGTCGGGCGGTGTCGATTCTTCTGTCGCGGCGCTGCTCATTCATGAGGCGGTCGGAGATCAGCTCACTTGCATCCTCGTCGACCATGGTCTGATGCGCAAGGACGAGGCCGCCGGCGTCGTTGCGATGTTTCGCGAACACTACAATTTGCCGCTCATTCTGGTGAATGCGTCGGATCGTTTCATCGGTGCGCTCGAAGGCGAGGCGGACCCCGAGAAGAAACGCAAGACCATTGGCCGGCTGTTCATCGAGGTGTTCGAGGAGGAGGCCAAGAAACTCGGCGGCGCTGATTTCCTGGCGCAAGGCACGCTCTATCCCGACGTCATCGAAAGCGTCTCCTTCACGGGCGGCCCGTCCGTGACGATCAAGTCGCACCACAATGTCGGCGGCCTGCCCGAGCGCATGAACATGAAGCTGGTCGAGCCGTTGCGCGAACTGTTCAAGGACGAGGTCCGCGCGCTGGGCAAGGAACTCGGCCTGCCCGAAAGTTTCATCGGCCGCCACCCGTTCCCGGGCCCGGGTCTTGCAATACGCTGCCCCGGCGGCATCACGCGCGAGAAGCTCGAAATCCTGCGCGAGGCCGACGCCATCTATCTCGACGAGATCCGCAAGGCGGGGCTGTACGACGCCATCTGGCAGGCCTTCGCGGTGCTCTTGCCGGTGCAGACGGTCGGCGTCATGGGCGACGGCCGCACCTATGAATTCGTCTGCGCGCTGCGCGCCGTCACCTCGGTCGACGGGATGACCGCGGATTTCTACCACTACGACATGGCCTTCCTGGGCGCCGCCGCCACCCGCATCATCAACGAAGTCCGCGGCATCAACCGCGTGGTCTATGATGTGACCTCGAAGCCGCCGGGGACAATCGAGTGGGAGTGATGGGGCGCGCCGAAGGCGGGAGTTCTGGTCCTACTTCGGCACCAGCAAGTACTCCTTCGCGGCCTCCTCTAGGCTATTCGCCCGCGGGGTCGTTGCCACCGTGCGCGGCGATGAACATGGCGACGGCCGACCGGCAATAGGATTCGATTTCGTTGTCGTCCTCTGCTCTCGCCTGATCGAAGCGCGCGATGATCAGGAGATCGGATCCTTTGAAAAGCGCGGCAAACAAGCGGGCGGACCGGAGAGGATCGGGCACGTTCAGAACCGCTTTCGCGTGCAACTGACGCAACAGGGCCTCGATTTCGGCGATGACATGGGCGGGGCCGGCTTCGTAATGGAGCCTGCTTAACGACTTTTGATTCGTCTTGTCGGCCATGATCATGGCTTCGACATTGCGGACGTCCGAACTCAACAGCGTGCGAAGCAGGGATGATCCCGCCGCCATGAGCTGATCTTCGGCCGAACCGTCGACGCCTTCAAAAAGGGCCCGTGGTGCAAACTGATGGCAGCGGGCCGCGATGGCCGCGCTGAACAGCGCCTCCTTGTTCTCGAAGTGCCGATAGATGCTGAGCTTGGATATCTTGGCCCGCCGGGCGACCTTGTCCAACGTCGTCGCTTGAAAACCCAATTCCACAAAGAGTTCGCACGCGGCGTCGACTATCGTTTGGCCAAGCGCCTCGTTGGCGGGCCGGCCGCGCCGGCCCTGGCTGTCTTCGGTCACGAGAATTCCAGTACTTGACAGTATCCTAATTATTGCATTACGATACCATGTAGTATCTGAAATGTGCAAGCCGATGGGTAGGTGTCCTCCAAATCAAGTTTCCTCGGGCCGCCCGGCGATATCGATGCGGCATTGTCCGGCCGGCCAAAACAGTGATGGGCGACTTTCTCGTCGATGCCGAAGCCCTGCTCGCTGCCCGTCTCGAGCGCGTATCGCTGGACGATATTTCGCGCCAGGCCCAGCCCCAACCCCTCCATCCGCAACACGGAGCCCATCATCATGGATGACGTCATCATCATCGGCGGCAGCTTTGCCGGTCTCGCCGGCGCCCTGCAGCTCGGCCGTGCCCGCCGCAAGGTCACCGTTCTCGATACCGGCCTGCCGCGCAACCGCTTCGCCGGCCATTCGCATGGCCTGCTCGGCCACGATCACAAGCCACCGCTGGACATCCTGGCCGAGGCGCGGCAGCAACTGGCGCGTTATCCCACGATCAGGCTGGTCAATGCCCGGGCCGACAGCGTCTCCGGTGCCATCGACGATTTCTCCGTCCTCACTGGCGATGGCGAAAGCCTTGCGGCGCGCCGCCTGATCCTGAGCTATGGCATCGCCGACCAGATGCCTGATGTTCCGGGCTTTGCCGAAGGCTGGGGCACGTCCATCGTGCCCTGCCCCTATTGTGACGGCTTTGAAGTCGCCGGCCGGCATTGGGGCCTCGTCTGGTCCGGCCCGCAGTCGCCCAATCATGTCAGGCTGTTCCACGATTGGACCGACACGTTGACGCTCTTTGCCGATGGTCACGACATTCCCCCCGATGTCCGGGCTGATCTGGCGCGCCGCAACATACCTGTCGTCGATGGCCGGATCACCGGGATCGCCCATCCCGGGGGCCATATCGCCACCGTCAATCTCGATACCGGCCGCAATGTCGCGGTCGACATCCTGTTCGCCCATCCGCGTAACAAGCCCTCCGCAAGCCTGCATGAATCACTGGGCCTCGCTACGGTCGATACGCCCGGCGGCATCGCCCTCAAGGTCGACGAGCGCCGCGAAACCAGCATGCCCGGCATCTACGCCGCCGGCGACCTCGCCACCCCCGGAATGCCCTCGGTCACCACGGCATCATGGCAAGGCGCCATGGCAGGCATCTTCGCCCAACAGTCGATGCTGGTTTGAGAGCACAGATTCCCTTCTCCGGTTACCGCGGACAATCATATTCTGACTGGCCGCATGGCATGCGGGCGCGCCTGATCCCATCCGGTGGATCGTCATAAGCATTCATGGAATTCCGGACTGGGCCGGCGAGGGCGAGGTTCGCACCACGGGGGTTCCATTCAGGACCACGGACGCCGAGGCGCAGATCGTTGCTGTACGGCAAGGGCTCGGGATCACGACACTGCCGTGCTTCGTCGGAGATGCCGACCCCCTGCTGGTGAGGGTGCCGGACACCGACCTGCACATGTACGGAACGCTCTGGCTTCTCACGCAGGAGGAGACACGCAAGACGAAGCGCGTGCGGCTCTTCACGGAATTCGTATCCCGCAGGCTCGCGGCGTACGCTCCGCTTCTCGCGGGACTGTCCATATCGCGCGACCGACGCTTGGCGGGTTGACGGCGACGCTTGCCATAATCCGGTCGAAAGCCGAGCTGCGTCCGCTTGAAGCAGCGCCGTTCAATTCGCGAATGTTGCGCGCAACCGGCGCGAGGGCCACGCTACCGACGCGACGGACTTCACCATCGCTGACGGCCTCTGTGCGCGGGGACCAGTCTGCGTCAGCTGCTACGGCTGGAACAAGGTGGACCCATTTATGGACGGATGGCGCTCAGCCGGTTTTTCGCCTGCTTCCGGGCGACGATCGACTATCCGATGCTATCGAATTCACCGCGTCGCCTTTTTGACGTCCTTGCTCGACGGGTTCGCCAGGATGGCGCCCGTAATGATGCGAAAGAGATGATCGGCCCGCAGCGCAAATGAGGGTTGGTCGACCACCCAGCCGAGCGCCGTCATCAGGGCGAACAGGTCATCCCCATTCATGTCGGGCCGCGCCGCGCCTTCGGCCTGTGCGCGGACCAGCAGTCGCGCGCTCGCCGAGTGCACCGCAGCGCATGAAGCATAAAGAGCGGAGTCCGGGTTCGTGTGGGCGGCGGCCATCATGGCGACGACGCCCCTGTAGCTTTGGGCGAACACCAACCATTCCTGGAACCAGGAGATGAGTGCCTGGTCAGGTGAGTTCGACGTTTCGAGTTCATCTGCCTTCTGCGTCAGTGCGTCCAGATTCGTACACAGTAGCGCCTCGAACAGGGCTTCTCGCGTCGGGAAATGACGAAGCAGTGTGGCTAGCCCGACCTCGGCTCGACGGGCGATATCGCGCATCGATGCGTCGGCGCCGTGCTGGGTGACGACCTCGCGCGCGACCGCAAGGATGTGGCTGTAATTTTTTTTGGCGTCGGCTCGCATAGTTCACCTTGACAATCGGATCAGTGATCCAGATATACGGATCACTGATCCATAAGTATATGGAGCCGAAGGCGCTTTCCGGCAACCCGAAAAGCGAAGTCATGGGAACACGAACATGAGCACTATCAGCATCATCGGGTCAGGCGGTATGGCCGCAGCGATCGGCGGCCTTGCCGCCGCCAAGGCCGGACACGCCGTCCAGGTGATGAGCCGCGACGCCGCCAAGGCGCGGGCGCTGGCCGAGCAGGTTGGAGCCGGCGCGACGACCGGAACATTTGGCGCCGCCCCGGTCGGGGACATCGTCATCCTGGCGGTTCCTTATTCGGCCGTTCTCGACGTGGTGAAGCAGTACGGCAAAGCACTGGCAGGCAAGCTCCTCGTCGACATCACCAACCCCATCAACTCCGACTTCACGGGTTTCCTGACTCCTGAAGACAGTTTCGGCGCGCAGGAGATCGCCAAGGTTGCTCCTGCAAATGCCACTATCGTCAAGGCGTTCAACACCCAGAACGCCCATGTCCTGGCTGCCGGCCCGATCGGGGGCCATCCATTGGACGTGTTCATCGCCGGGGACGATGCTCAGGCTAAGGCGCGCGTCTCGGCGTTCATCGACAGCCTCGGACTGCGCCCGATGGATGCCGGGCGGCTGATTATGGCGCGGACGCTGGAGCACGCCTGCATGCTGTGGCTGGGCCTCATGACCCGCTCCATCAAACACACCAACTTCTCAATCCGCGTCAGCCTCCTCGGCTGAGCCCGCGGCACCACGCCTCGCATCACATTACCCAAGGAGCAGCAGTATGCGCGTTTTAGTTACTGGCGGGACCGGCCATATCGGTTCGCACATCATTCCCGAGCTCATCGCGTCCGGCCATGAGGTCATTGGCCTGGCCCGGTCGGACACGTCCGCGACCGCGGTGTCGGCGCTCGGCGCCAAGGTACGTCGCGGAGATATCACCGACCTCGACAAGCTCAAGGCCGCGGCGGCGGAGTCCGACGGCGTCATCCACGTCGCACACCGGCAAGACCTGCTGCCCTCTGGCGGGATCGACGCCGTGGCCGCCGCGGAGCTCCAGATCATGCTCGCCTACGGCGAGGCGCTGGCGGGGACCGGAAAGCCGCTCGTCGTCTCGGGGAGCATCGGCTCGCCGGGGTGGGAAGGCCTGGGCCGGCCAGCCACCGAGGAAGATCCGGCTCTTCCCGGCGGCGAAGCATACAAGGGCACCCTGCGGGTTCGTAACGCCGTGGAGCTCGCCGTGATCGGCCTCGCGGAGCGGGGCGTGCGGTCTTCGGTCGTCCGAATTCCTCCCATCGCGCACAGCACGACCGATGCCGGCTTCCTCCAGCTGCTGATCGGTCTCGCGAAGGAGAAGGGCGTTATCGGTTACCCCGGTGACGGCGCGAACCTCTGGCCAGCCGTGCATGCCCGCGACCTGGCCTCCCTGTTCCGCCTGGCGCTGGAGAAGGGGCCGGCTGGCAAAACTTGGCACGGGATTGAGGGCGACGGCATCCGGTTCCGCGAGATCGCTGAGGCCATTGGCACCCGTATGGGCGTGCCCGCCGTGCCCATCCCTGCGGACGTACTGATGTTGCCGGGCTTCTTCGGCTTTCTCGCGAATTTGGTCACGCTGGACCTTCCGGCGTCCAACGCCATCACCCGCCGGACTCTCGGCTGGCATCCAGTTCAGCCGGGCCTGATCGAGGACCTCGACAACGGCCATTACTTCCCGGCGGGCCATATCGCGACCCCGTAATTCGTCAAACCAACAAACGGGATCCCCCTTTTAGAAACTACCAGCAATACCCCCACTCAATAGGAGACAGCACATGAGCATTATCAGCATCATTGGCTCTGGAACCATGGCTGCCGCGATCGCGGGCCGTACCGCCAAGGCCGGACACACTGTCGAGGTGGTCGGCCGCGACCCCGCCAAGGCGCGGGCGCTCGCCGACCAACTTGGAGCCGGAGCGACCACTGGGATATACGGAGCCGCCCCCGCGGGCGACATCGTCATCCTCGCCGTGCCGTACAGCGGTGCAGCGGCGGCTGTGGCCGACTTTGGGAAAGCGCTCGATGGCAAGGTGATCGTCGACATCGCCAACCCGGTTGCCCCCGACCTCTCGGGCCTCGTCACGCCCCACGGCAGTTCTGGCGCGCAGGAGAGCGCAAAGGGCCTCCCCGCCGGCGCGCATGTTGTGAAGGCGTTCAACACGATCTTTGGTCACGTGCTTGCGAAGGGTGGACGCCTCGACGCGTTCATCGCAGCCGACGATGCGGAGGCGAAAGCGCGCGTCTCGACGTTCCTCGAAAGTCTCGGGCTGCGTCCGCTCGACGTGGGCGGCTTGCACATGGCCCAGACGCTGGAGGCGCTCGGTTTGATGATGATTGGCCTCGCCAAAAATGGCGCCGGCACCTGGGACTTCGCCATGAACGTCGATATCGGCTGAATCACCGACATCAGCCCTCATGCAGCTGGTCAGGGATCATTAGACTGACCGCGATACTTCCGCCCTTTGGGACGTCGCCCAGCAACCAGGTGCCTTTTCGCGCCGCCGCATGGCATCGCTGCCGGCGCAATCGGTTAGTCCGCAGCCCAAAGCTCTACGACCAATTGCGGCCGCCGCATGGCGCACGCTTGACCGCCCCCGCTCTTCGAACGGCGCCTATACGCCGCTAGCAGGCCGTTGAAAAAGTCACTCGCCGCCGAGCCATGAGCGTGATTCATTGGCTTCGAAGGGATTCGGAGGTGAAGGGTGCGCGGCGGCGACGATCGAACTGGCGAGTTGTTCAGCTACGTGGACCATGAGGCGCGGGTGCGACGAGATCATCCGCTGCGGGCCATTCGTGCGATCGTGAACGAGGCGCTGTCGGCGCTGGAGGGGGAGTTCGCGGCGCTGTATTCGTCGATCGGGTGGCCATCGATCCCGCCCGAGAAGCTGCTCAGAGCGATGCTGTTGCAGGCATTCTATTCGATCCGCTCGGAGCGGCTTTTGATGGAGCGGCTGGAATACGATCTCTTATTCCGCTGGTTCGTCGGCATCGGCGTCGACGATGCGGCATGGAACCCTTCAGTGTTCTCGAAGAATCGTGACCGGCTGCTGGAAGGCGACGTCGCGGCGAAGTTCCTGGCGGCGGTCTTGGCACAGCCCAAGGTGAAGAAACTTCTGTCGACGGACCACTTCTCGGTCGACGGCACGCTGATTGAGGCTTGGGCCTCGATGAAGAGCGTCAAAGTGAAGGACGGTTCGGACGAGCCACCGGCGCAAGGCGATGGGCGCAACACCGAAGCAGACTTCCATGGCCGGAAGCGATCGAACGACACGCATGTCTCGACCGCCGATCCGGACGCCAGGCTATACCGCAAGGGCAAAGGCAAAGAGACCAAGCTGTGCTTCATGGGGCATGAGCTGATGGAGAACCGCCATGGTCTGCTGGTCGATGCCTGCCTGACGCTGGCCGACGGACATGCCGAGCGGGTGGCTGCGCTGCACATCATCGGGCCTCGTGCCGACCGGCCGGCCGCGGTCACGCTCGGCGCCGACAAGGCCTATGACGCCGAGGACTTCGTCAACCAGTTGCGCTCGATGCGGGTGACACCGCACGTGGCGCAGAACACGAACGGGCGAAGTTCGGCGATCGATCGCCGCACGACCCGGCACGGCGGCTATTCCGTCAGCCAGTGTATCCGCAAGCGGATCGAGGAAGCGTTCGGTTGGATCAAGACGGTCGCCGGGCAGCCGAAGACCAAGTTGCGCGATCGCGACCGCGTTGGGTGGGCCTTCACCTTCGCGGCTGCCGCCTACAACCTGGTGCGGCTGCCCAAGCTCGTGGCGGTGCCGATATGACTGTGCCCGCAGGCTGCCAGTTGATCGGCCGCTGGCGCATCGTCGAAGCCGATCTGTGGGATCGCAGCTACCTGAACCTCGGCGGCCCCGCCATGATCGCCATCGGCGGCGACAACAATGGCGAGATCGCCTTTGGCGTCCTGCAAGCCGGCCTCGACCTCATCTACAGCCCGTCGATGGTTCACTTCACATGGGCCGGATGTGACGAGATGGACGAAGTCACAGGCGACGGCCACGCCGAACTGCTCGACGACGGCTCGATCGAAATCACATTCACCTACCACAACGGCGACGAGGCCATCCTCAAGGCTATACGGCAGACTTCTTCAACAGCAGCCTGCTAGGCCCACCCCAGCTTCGCGACCTTGTGGTCTTCAAATATTTGATCGCGCGCTGCTCGAAGAGGTTAGCGCGCGACCAGTTCTCGGCGTCGATCACGCGGTCGTAGATCGATTACTGCTCTTTCTTGAACAAATCCTGGAAGATGAGGTGGCCCCAAGTGCGGCCGCGTGCCTGCACCAGCGCGCCACCCTCGCCGAGCTTTCCCAGCTTGACGGGGGCGAACCCGAGTTGTTTGGCCAGGGCCGCCACGGGGGCGGTCGCGTCCTCGTCGTCACCAGACAGAAAGACGACCCGGTGGCCGCCCTCGACGATCGGATCGGCAGCCAGCGTGGCCGCAGCCAGGTGATTGAACCCTTTGACGAGCTTGGCGCCGGTGAACGCCTTCGCGACGAAGGCCGAGGACGGGAGACCGTCCAGTTCTTCGGGGAGAACTCCAAAAGTGTTCATCGCGTCGATGACTGTCTTGCCTTCCCAGTTCGGCAGGGCTTTCGCGACCTCGCGATGCTCCCAGAACGGGACCGCCAAGATGATTGTGTCGGCCTCGAGCGCATCCCGCAGCGACTTGGCGATGACCGTGGGTCCAATCGCCCGAGCCTGCGGCGCCAATGCCTCGGGCGGCCGGCGGCTCGCGACGGCCACCTTGATGTTCTTACGGGCGAAGGCGTGGGCGAGGGCCTGGCCTATTTTACCGAATCCTACAATCGCGTAACTCATAATGTTTCTCCGATCCGTGTTGATGTCGATTCCCGGCCCTCAACGGCGCTGGTCAATTGAATGGAGTGACCGGCCGGGCGTGGCGCCTCAGAGTTGCGCAAGGCCGCCGTCAACGGCGACCTCGCTGGCGGTCATGAAGCTGCTGTCCGACGATGCGAGAAAGGCGGCGACGGCCCCGATCTCCGCCGGATCGGCCATTCGCTGGAGCGGCGTCATCGCGGCGAAGACCTTCTGGCCCTCCTCGCCCAGCGCTTCCTTCGCGAGTTCGGTCGCGGTCGCCCCGGGCGATAGCACGTTGACGCGGATGCCGGTGCCCTTCAGGTCCTCCGCCCAAGTCCGCGCGAGGTTGCGCACTGCCGCCTTGCTTGCGCTGTAGGCGCTCATTGCCGCGGCGCCGGTCGTGCCGGCGCTCGATCCGGTCAGGATTATGGAACCGCCCTGGTCCATCAGCGGCAGCGCCTTCTGGACAGTGAAGATCGTACCCTTCACATTGGTGTCGAAGGTTTCGTCAATGTGCTCGGCGGTGATCTTGCCGAGCGCAAGCTGGCTTCCCGCCCCGGCATTGGCGAAGACGATGTCGAGGGTTCCGCGCTCGGCCTTCACCGTCGCGTAGAGTCGGTCGAGGTCGGCCTCATCCGAGACCGAGCCCGTCACCGCGCGGGCATTGGGCCCGAGCTCGGCCAGAGCCGCGTCGAGCGTTTCCTGCCGGCGGCCGAAGATGAAGACGAAAGCCCCCTCCTCGATGAAGCGCTTTGCCGCAGCGCGGCCAATGCCGGTAGCGCCGCCCGTGATGACTGCAACCTTACCGTTTAACTTTCCCATGACTTTTCCTTCCAGGCTCTGCCTTTGATCGTTCGGGAAGAACCCCGAGAGCCTGGAAATAAGTCTGCAGGGGTCAGGCGTTGAGTGCGGAAGTGCGCACATCGGTGGTGCAAAATCGATCCGGTCGGAGGACTGCCGCCAGTCGCGACGAATCGGTGTCCGTCGTTCGGAATTGGGCCGCGCTCGTCGACATAAGCTATGATAACTGCCCACACTGCTGTACGACTGCGTTGGATACGGGCTTTGGAAAGCGCACCGCGCGGTGCGGGATCGCGCCATGATCGACTGGGATGATGTTCGCTATTTTCTGGCCGTGGCGCGCGGAGGCTCGGTGCGGGCTGCCGGCGAGCGCCTCGGTGTGAACCACTCGACCGTGCTGCGACGCGTTGCACAGCTCGAGGAACGCCTCGGGGCGCAGATGTTCGAAAAGCTGCCTTCGGGCTACCGCCTCACGGCTGCGGGCGAGGAGGTGCTCGAGCTCGCGAACCAGATGGAAGCGTCGTCGCACCAGTTGGAGACACGTGTCTTCGGGCGCGACCAGAGCGTGCGCGGGCTTCTGCGGGTGACATTGGCTCCGACCCTCGCGACACACCTGCTCATGCCGGATTTCGCCGAGTTCGCGCGTCTGCATCCAGACATCGAGATGGACGTCTTATCGTCCGGGGAGCTGGCAAATCTGACCAACCGAGAGGCCGACGTGGCGATCCGCGTCGTCTATGACCGCAAAACCCTGCCGCTCAATCTTCACGGCCTGAAGGGGCCGGAGTTGTTCGGCGGCGTCTATATGTCCCGCGATCGACTGGCCGCCTGGCATGCGGGCGCGCCTGATCCCATCCGGTGGATCGTCATAAGTATTCATGGAATTCCGGACTGGGCCCGCGAGGGCGAGGTTCGTACCACGGGGGTTCCATTCAGGACCACGGACGCCGAGGCGCAGATCGTTGCTGCAAGGCAAGGGCTCGGGATCACGACACTGCCGTGCTTCGTCGGAGATGCCGACCCCCTGCTGGTGAGGGTGCCGGGCACCGAACTGCACATGTACGGAACGCTCTGGCTTCTCACGCAGGGGGAGACACGCAAGACGAAGCGCGTGCGGCTCTTCACGGAATTCGTATCCCGCAGGCTCGCCGCGTACGCTCCGCTTCTCGCGGGACTGTCCCTATCGCGCGACTGACGCTTGGCGGGTTGACGGCCTGCCTTGCCGAAGGCTTTCTGGGGGGCTTGCCGGCTGGTTCATGATCGCCGCTTTCCGGCTATCATTGGCACCCCCTCAGGTGAAAATGCTTCGATGGAAACTGTCCGATTTCCCAAGCTCACGACACCAAGGCTCGTGCTTCGGGTGCCGAGAAAACGGGATATCCCGGCATGGTTTGCGCGCGCGACGGATGTCGAATCCGCCTCTCTTGCCGGCGATCCTGTTCCCGACGACATAAGCGCGGGCGAGCGATGGTTCGCCCGTTCGCGCCAGCGGTTCGCTGACGGTACGGCGATCCAGTGGTCCATAGATCAAGTAGGAGTTTCGGAAGCGATCGGGACAATAACCTTGTCCTTCGGCGCAACCGACGCCAAGGCAGCTGCATTGGGATTTGTGCTCGCGCGTGCGCATTGGGGGCACGGACTGGGCAGCGAGGCGGCGCGCGAAGTTCTCCGCTACGCTTTCGAAACTCTGGCACTTGAACGGGTGACGGCCGAAGCGGCGGCGCGCAATTTTGCCTCGGTGCGGATATTTGCGAAGCTCGGATTCAAACATGTCGAGAGCTTCATCGATGAGTCCGACGGCGAGCGTTGCGAGCGCTTTACGCTCGACCGAGACATCGGGCCGTCACTGTTGGCGAGCAACGCGATGCCGGACTTCCCGGCTTGAGCCATCGCAGGCCGGAATTCGCCGTGCGCAAGACGCCCGGTCATCGCCCGCCACGGATAAGCTAGCAGTTAGACAACAATGGCCAGCGGAACGATCCCGCCATTTCCGTGGACAAGACCAACGGCTGGACGCGATCGATCGAGTGCAAGATCAGTTGGTGTTGGCGGTGAACCCGCACTGCTTCTGCTCCATATCGATCTGCTTCGTGATGCGGACGGCGTTCTGTGCGTAGGCTTCCGTCACGGAGCCACTATTCACGGTCTTGTCCTTCAGCGGACTCACGCCTGCGCAGAGGTGGAAAACATGCGGCTCGGTGGATTTCGCGGCTCCGTTTTCGGGCGCGATCCAGTAGACGACGTCCTGCCCTGCGGGGTGGCTCGCGTCCTTCGTCGCCGCCGCCACCGCGGCGGTGTCCGCCGCGATCGCCTGCGCCTGAGCGGCGACGTCGGGCGAACAGGCGGTGGTGGGCTGCCCCGACTTGATCTGGGCTGCGCATGCGTTCATGTCCTGGGTGTATTGTTCGACCGACGGGGGTTTGAAACTGATCCCCATGATCGTCGCGAGCACGGCCAGCGCAGCACCCACGCCGCCGGCAACCTTCTTTGTCCGTGGATCCATGTTTTTGTCGGTGAGGATCAGGAAAACCAGCGGGAGGAAGGCAATCAGCGTGATGATTGCGCCGAGCTGGTTCTGGAAGAAGAACCTGGCCGTGTCGGATGCGCGGGCCGGATCGTGCCTGTTGGCCGCCTTCCACAGCAAGTTGCCGGCGATTGCGAAAATCGCGATGCCGACCAGAAGGCCGATGATCAGCGGCAGGTGTGCCTGGTCGAACTTGTTCTGGCGAAGCAGCATAATCCCGTAGATCTCGCCGCCAATGGCGACAATCCACGAGAGTGCGGCGAAAAGGCGAAGACGTGTGGCGGAGGACTTCTGGCCCTGCGTCGCCTGCCAATCCTTGGTAACGTCTGGCTTGTTGTCGGTCATGGACCAGATCCCCCGATATCGACACTTATGCGGGTGGCATTACCCGCCTGCGCAGCCTCGTTGAACGTACATTACCTGCCTTAGCGACGCGACGACAATGTGAGCGCCACGGCAGGCCTCATCCTCATACATATTGCGCATGAGTGAAGCCGTCCATACCCACGAAGGCAGACGCCTACCGGGCGACGGCTCCGTGGTCTCTGGCCCGAACTGACGACACCAGCCGAAAATCGAAATTGCCATCCCGCGGGTCCCTCCCTCGGGACCTTTTCGCACACCTGCGGTGCCCGAACATTGGCTTTTCGCACTGCGGGGTTATGATAAGCCTAGGCAAGCCGAAAGATCGAATAAGACACGAATTCCGCAATGACGATGACCACGACACCAACTGCGGTATTGCGTGGCACGGAGGTCAGCATCCCTCGCGAGAATGCACCCGGCAGACTATGTCCGAGCGATCACCAGGGAGGCATGGCGTCGATGCTCGCCGCGCTCGCCGGATGAACCGTTGGCAACTTGCTCATGGACGCTATCTCGATCTTGGTGCGAGATCGTTGTTGATGGGGATCTTGAACGTTACGCCGGACAGTTTTTCCGACGGGGGAGAATTCGATCGGCCGGAGCGGGCACTCGAACAGGCCCGGCGTATGATCGGCGAGGGCGCGGCGATCATTGACGTCGGGGGCGAGTCGACCAGGCCCGGCGCCGGCAGCGTTTCGGCGCTTGAGGAACAATCGCGTATCCTCCCGATCATCGAGGCGCTGTCGTCCGACGGCAACAGCATCGTCTCGGTTGATACCTATCGGGCCGAGACGGCGCGTCTCGCGGTCGCGGCGGGCGCACATATCGTCAACGACGTACATGGCCTGCAGCGCGAACCCGACATCGCGCACGTCGCGGCGGAAACCGGCGCTGGCCTTGTCATCATGCACACCGGGCGCGACCGGGAAAAATTGGCGGATGTAATCGCCGACCAGTTCCTGTTCCTGAACAGATCGCTGGAGATCGCGCGCAACGCCGGCATCACGGACGACCGCATCGTGCTGGACCCAGGCTTCGCTTTCGCCAAGAGCGGAGAGGAGAACCTTGAACTCATGGCTCGCTTCGGCGAATTGCGCGCTCTTGGTTTTCCATGGCTCGTCGGCACCTCGCGCAAGCGCCTTGCCCACCACCTGGTCGGCGAAAGCGACGAAGGGCGGGACGTTGGCACAGCGGCAACCAGCGTCATCCTGCGATTGAAGGGTGCTTCGATTTTTCGTGTGCACAATGTCGGGATCAATCGCGATGCCCTGGCTTTCGCCGACGCAGTGCGCGAGCGCGACAATACGGCGGAATGAAAGAACCTGTCAGGCGGGCTCGGTCACGACGCCGATACGCCGGTAGGTGAATGGTTCGTCCTCCGAAGAAACTGTCGCGGTGCGCTTGGCTTCGTCGATCAGCATCGCCATGCGCGCGTGGATCGGCGACTTCGCGCAAGCCGGATCCGTTGCGGCGGCATCGCCGGCGATCGCCATCGCCTGGCAGCGGCAACCGCCCCAGTCGATCTCGCGCCGTTCACAGCTGCGACAGGGTTCCTGCATCCAGTCCGTGCCGCGGAAGGCATTGAACGCCGGCGAATCGGCCCAGATCGAGGATAGGGTGTGTGGTTTGAAACGCTCGAAGCTGAGCGACGGGATCGTCTGCGCGGCATGGCACGGCAACACGGTGCCGTCAGGCGCCACCATGAACGCGTCACGCGCCCAGCCACCCATGCACGGTTTGGGGTAGATTGCGAAATAGTCCGGTGTCACGAAATCGATGTTGATAATGCCGGCCAGCCGCTCGCGTGCTTCCGCGACGATCTCCGCCTGCCGGTCGACTGCTGCACGCTCGGGCATCAGCTGATCGCGATTTATCAAAGCCCAGCCAGCGTACTGGACGTTGGCGATCTCGAGCCTCTCCGCGTCCAGCGAAATGGCGAGATCGATAAAATCCGGTACCTCCTCGATGTTATGGCGATGGATCGGCGCGTTGATGGTGAGAGGCAAGCCGGCAGCTCGCGCGCGGCGTGCCGTCTCCAGCTTCTTGTCGTGGCTGCCTTTGTGGTTGCCGATGCGTTCGGTGGTCGCCGGCCGTGCGCCCTGAAAGCTCAATTGCAGGTGGTCGAGCCCGGCTTCGGCAAATGCTTCGATGCGACCCTCGGCGATGCCGACGCCAGCGGTAATCAGATTGGTGTAGACGCCGCGCGCTGAAAGTCCGGCGATCAATTGCTCGAGGTCGCGGCGCAGCGTCGGCTCACCGCCGGACAGATGCACCTGCAGAACGCCGAGATCGGCGGCCTCCGAGAACAGGTTGAGCCAGGTCTGTGTGTCGAGTTCGCGATTGGCCTTCTGCAATTCGAGCGGATTGGAACAATAAGGGCATTGCAGCGGGCAGCGATGTGTCAGTTCCGCCAGCATGCCGATAGGAGGGAGGAGGGGCGTGCTCATAGCTTCACCAGCAGCTTGTCCGACCACTCTTGCAGGAAGGCGATGACGTCGGCCGCCACGGCCTCCTCCTCGGCCTCATAATCCGTGGCAAGGCCGGCGATGATTTCGCCGACCGTGGACCGTCCGTCGCAGCGCCGCAATATGTCGAGGCTGATATCGTTCGGCCAGAATATTCTCTCCGGTGAAAGCACGGCGAATGCCTGCCGCACGGAATCGTACTGTATGCGCACATGTTTCGGCAGGAAGGGTACCGATCGCAGCGACACCAAGGCTCTTTCGCGCAGCATCATCATGGGGCTGCCTCGGGGCGGAAGGCGCCGGGCGGTATATTTCCTGGCTCGCCATAGGCGTGTTGAAGCGCATCAAGCATGGCCCAGAGTATATCGCATTTGAATACCAGCGCATCTATTGCCTGCTGCTGGCGTTCCGCCGTATCGGCATGGCTGAGCACGTAGGTGAGGGCGAAGTCGGCGTCGCGTGAGGCTTGTTCGGGTCGTTGCTTGAAATAGGCCAGCGTATCCTCGGTGATATAATCGTATTTGGCCAGCATCGCCGGTACGCGCTCGCCGATGATAAGCGGTGAGAACATCTCGGTCAGCGACGACGCGACCGCCTCGAACAGCGTCCGGTTGGTGCAAAAGGAGAGGTAGGCCCCCACGGCGAACCGTGTCGCCGGCAGTGCCAGCCTTTCGCTCTTCACGGCCTCGGCGTCCAGGCCGAGCGAGGTTGCCAGATGCAGCCAGCGCGCGATACCGCCGCTCCAGCCGTCCTCCCCGTCATGGTCTTCGATACGTTTGCGCCAGGCGGCGCGAAACGCCGGATCCTCGGCATGTGCGAGGATCATGGCATCCTTGCGCGGGATGACAGCCTGGTAGCAATAACGGTTCAGCGCCCAGGCCTTCATCTCGGCCTTCGACAGCGCGCCGCTGGTCATCCTGTGGTGGAAGGGATGATGATTGTGGTAGCGCTCGGCGCCGACCTGCCTCAGCACGGCTTCCAGATCGCTCGTGGACAGGCCGCCTTTGGCCGCATCGCGGAAATCGTTCAAAATTCCATCTCCATGCCGTCGCCTGCGACCTCCCATCCTGCCGCCTTGACTGCCGCGTGTTCGGCCGAATTCTCGTCAAGGATCGGATTGGTGTTGTTGATATGGACGAAGACGCGGCGGCCCAGCCTCACATCGGCCAGGCCGGCGATCGAACCCGCGTCTCCCGAAATCGCCAGATGTCCCATGCGCGCGCCGGTTTTCTGACCGACGCCGGCGACGATCATCTCGTCGTCGGTGTAGACAGTGCCGTCGAACAGAAGACAGGCTGCATCGCAAAGACGGGCGCGCAGCCTCGCATCGATGCGCGCGCAGCCTGGAATGTAGAAGACAGAATCGCGGCTGCCGATACCCGCAATTCGGACTCCAATCGTGTCACCGGCGTCGGAGCTGAAATTGGCATCCGGATGGTCTTTGTCCTCCAGATAGAGTGCTATCTTTCCAGGCACCGGAAAGCTCTCGATCATCACGCCGGTCTCGCTGCCTTCGGCATCGCAGATGACCAATTCTTTCGCTGTCGGCAGGATGCGCCGCGGCACGACCGCCGGATCGAGAACGTTGAAAATCGAATTCGCCTCCAGCGTCGCCAGAACCTGCGCCGTTGCGTAGATGGCGAAAGGCTGCCGCTCGCGCAGGCTGAGCAGTCCGGCGATATGATCGACATCGGCATTGGTCAGCACCACCGCGCGGATAGGGGTCGAGCGCATCGGCGCGTCGCCCGCAGGTTGCAACTCAGGCGTTGCCGCGATCTGCTGGCGAATGTCGGGAGAGGCATTGAAAAGAACCCATCCGACCCCATCCGCCGAGGCGATGACACTTGATTGGGTTCGTGAATGCACGCCAGCCATCCCGGAACGGGCCGCACGACTGAGACGATAATTGCAATTCCATTGCGGAAAGCCGCCGCCTGCCGCCGATCCGATGATCCTCAAATGCATGAAAATGCCCGCCCCGCGGCTTCTCTGACCAGCAGGCAATTTGCAGCCCTGAAAAGTGCCGCGCGCGCCCTACACGCGTCAAAACCTTTCGCCAAAACCCATGCGGGGATGCGTGCCCCTGTTGCCAGGGACACGCACCTCTGCGGCCTACCTCTTGGGAGTAATTTCGGCAGGCAGATACCGGGAAATTTCCATGCCCGCGGCAACCTGGCACATGGTCGGTTTTTTCCAGTTCTTCTTCATGACATTTCTCCTCTTATACCAGTCCGGAGGGACCGATCCCTGTTGTTAGCCAACCATTGCAGGGCACCGAAGCAATGGCTCGTCCATCACGTCTCAAATGGACAAACGAAAAAGTAGGTTTTGAAAAATCGAAAAGCAAACTACCGGGAATAATTGCATAACATTCCTTCAATTGTTCGTTTCATACGGTTTTTTCACCTCCAGCGGAAGATTTGCACCTTCCCATCCATCAGCACCGAGTGGATACCAGATTACCGAACTGTAGCCCCACTCGATCGCCCGTTTGGCGGCATTCCAGGACATCCAGCAATTCGTCATGCAATAGAACAGAATCGCTCGCGATTTGTCCGTGCCGGCCTTGGCTTCGAGGCCTTGGCGAAAATAGCTGGTGGTCTCCTGCGAAATAGCGCCGTATCCCACGTTGGCCAGCCATGTACTGCCTGGAATGTCCTTTCTAACCTTGTCTCTCCATATCGTTCCTGCCGGCAAATTGGTCGGCTTGGGCGTGTTCGGCATCACGTCGAAGAAGACTGCTTTCTTCGCTCGCCACAGCGCTTCAGCTTCCGCCGTCGTCACCACCCTGGCGCCTCGCAGCGTCGGCGGCACCGGCGCCCGATAGTCATCCATCCGGTACCCGCTGGGTTCGGCGATCTCGCCAGCGCGCGCCGGTTCGGCCAGACCCATAAGGCTCGCAGCGACCAGCAAAAAAACAGCCTCCTTTCCCTTCATTGGGTGATCGGATTGTCGTGTTCATCGATCAGCGGCACATTGTAACTCAGCAGGAGCCTGTTGATCTCCGCCTGGTTTTCCCTGATCACCCGGTTGAGCGTCCGCTTCCATTCCTGGTCGGACGGACGTACGCCCATGGTGATGCGGTAAGACATGCGGGAGCCGGTTTTTTCCTTTAGCAGCGGAACAACCGCCACATCGGCTCCAAGTTGCTTGGCATAGTAGCCTGCCATCGGTCCCCACAGGACCGCCGCGTCGATCTTGTGGGCCAGCATGTCCTTGATCATGACCTCTCCCATGGAGGGGGTGACACGCGTATCCACCGCAAGCGGATAGATCTTGGCGGTCCGCAGAAGCTTGTTGGCGGCCATATTGGCGGTTGGCGGCGTGCGCTCGACAACCCCGATCGTCTTGCCCGTGAGTTTTGGATCCTCGATCGTTTCGACGCCTTCCATATCGTTGCCTTTCGGGTAGACCAGCACATAGGCGGAGCGATAGTAAGCGTTGGTGTTCTGCACCAGTTCATCGCCTTGGGCATAGCCCATGATGATGTCGCATCGGTTGGCCCCGAGCGTGTTGCGAACGAAGCCGGTGACAAGTGGAAACCAGGTGTAGGCGACGGACTTCCGTCCGGTTTTCGCGGCTACCAGTTCGGCAAGTTTGTTTTCGAAGCCTTCGCCGCTCTTGTCGGTGAAGGGCATATTCGAAGGATCGGCGCAGACGCGCAGAATGTCGGGATCGACCAGTTCTCCCGCCGCGCCGAGGCCGGCGCCTTGCGCCTGCGCGTTCGATGGCAACAAGGCCAGCGCGCCGAGGATCGGCAGAACGACGCGCAGTTTCGATGCCCCGCAGCCGTTCATGTCATCCGCCCATGCAGGATGCTTCGGCATCCTTCGCCGCCTGCGGCTTGTCTTCGTGCTTGGGCGGCCTGCCGCGTGGCGCCGCACCATCGGCGCGCGCGCGCAGGTAGACATAGAGATCGTCCAGGTAGCAATAGACGTTCTTGTTGTCGCCAAAGGCAGGCATGACGTTTTCCTTGCCGCCGCCGACATTCTTGCGGCCCTCGGCGACGATCGAGAGGAACGTGGCGTAGTCCATGGTTTTCAAGCTGTTGACCAGGGCCGGCGCATAGCTCGAACCTGTCGCATCCTGTCCGTGACAGACATGGCAATCGGAGTGATACCGGCGGTAGCCGCTGAACGTGTACCAGTCGACGGTTCCGTTCTCGATCTTGTAGGTCGGATTTCCATCCGCATCCAAATACTTGCCGCCTTCTTGCTTCACCGCCTTGGCTTTTTCCATGCTGTCCTCGGCCCACGCCACGCCTGAGCTTGCCAGAGGCAGCAGAGCCAGGACGAAAGCCGAAATTACAATGCGAACGGACATTCAGACGCTTCCTTCATTTGCCGTGGACACGGTTTTGCTGTCGTGGCCGGCATTGATCGGTGTGTTGGGGGTGCAACCGCATCGAGAGCCCGGCCATGGTTTCGGATGATCCGGGCTCTCGTTTTCATGCCTCCGGTCCAACAAGACCTGAGGCGTGCTTAAGGTTCCCCGCCCGTCAGTCCGGGAGACCGAAGACGGTGAGCTGACCGCCCAGCGTCGTATAGTCGGCAAGTGCCGCATAGCCGCCGACGGCACCCAGGCCAGCGGTACCAACGACCGCGGACTGATCGCCTTGCGCACGGCCCTGATCGACGGCGCCATGCCAGGCAGCGGCGTTGTCAGGCGAAAGCAGACCGCCTGCCAGACCGATGCCTGCCCACCCGCCGACGCCGGACAGAACGGCGATGTACTGCTTGCCGTCATGTTCGTACGTGGTGATGTTGCCGATGATGCCGGACGGGGTCTTGAACTTGTAAAGTTCCTTGCCGTCCTTATCGACCGCCTTGATGTAGCCTTCGAGCGTACCGTAGAAGACGACGTCGCCATCTGTCGCCAACGCGCCTGACCACACGGAGAACTTCTCAGGCTTCGACCAGACGATCTCGCCCTTGGCCGCATCCCAGGCAATGAAGTTGCCCATGCTGCCGTCGCCGCCAGGTGCCGGGTACATCGACACTGTCGCGCCAACATAAGGCTGACCGGCGGTGTAGCTTACCTTGTAGGGCTCATAGTCCATGCAGACATGGTTGGTCGGGACATAGAACAGGCCGGTTTTCGGCGAATAGGCAGCCGGCTGCTGATCCTTCGTTCCAAGCGCCGCCGGGCAAATACCCGTCGAGTTGGTGTCTTCGCCATTCTGCTGGGTCGAATATTTCGCCACGACCTGCGGGCGACCATACTGTTCGCTCTTTGGGTCCATGACGACTTCCGTCGCCCAGTTCACCGCTGGATCGTATTTTTTGGCGACGAGAAGCTCGCCGGTGGCGCGATCCATGGTGTAGGCGAAACCATTACGATCGAAATGCACCAGCACGTCGTGTTTGGCGCCATTGACCTCCATGCCATCGACGAGGATCATCTCGTTGATGCCGTCATAGTCCCATTCGTCATGCGGGGTCATCTGGTAGAGCCATTTGGCAACACCGGTATCGGCATCGCGGGCCATGATCGTCATTGACCAGCGGTTGTCGCCAGGCCGTTGGACCGGGTTCCACGTCGAGGGATTGCCGGTGCCGTAGTAGACCAGGTTCAGCTTGGGATCATAGGAATACCATCCCCATGTCGTGCCACCGCCCGTCTTCCATTGCTCGCCTTCCCAGGTGTTGGTGCCGGAATCCTTGCCTACCGGCTTGCCCAGCTGCGTGGTTTTCTCGGGATCGATCAGGGTGTCGGCGTCTGGACCTTCCGAATAGGCTTTCCAGGCAAGTTTGCCGTCTTTCAGATTGTAGGCGGCCAGCCAGCCGCGAACGCCGAATTCGGCGCCGGACACGCCGATGAGTACCTTATCCTTGACCACGACGGGGGCAGCCGTGCCGGATTCGCCCTTGCCGCCGTCGGTCATGTCGCCATTCTTGACCGACCAGACGACCTTGCCGGTCTTTGCATCGAGGGCGACGACCGTCGTGTCGGCCTGATTGAGAATGATCTTGCCGTCACCATAGGCAACACCGCGGTTGACCGTGTCGCAACACATGATCGGAATGACATTCGGATCCTGTTTGGGCTCGTATTTCCAGAGGATCTTCCCGTCATTCTTGAGGTCGAGCGCAAAGACATTGTTCGGGAAGGGCGTATGGACATACATCACATCGCCGATGATCAGCGGTCCACCCTCATGCCCGCGCAGCACGCCGGTGGAAAAGGTCCATTTGACCTGCAGATTTTTCACATTATCCGCAGTAATCTGGTTGAGTTTGGAATAGCGGGTGTTGGCGTAGTCACCCGTCTGCATCGCCCAGTTCTTCGCATCCGAAGCGAGCTTTGCAAGATCCTCGTTAGCCGACGCCGTATAGGCCGCGCCGAGCGACAGAAACGCCGCGGTGGTTAGAATATACGTAGCTTTCGTAAGTACACGCATCCGAATTCCTCCCGGGGTTCACAGTGATGAATCGACTGTTAGGCCCACAAGGGCTCGCCCAAGCGATTCACGGGGGGGAAATATTTCCGGCAGCGTGTCACGACCTAAGCCAGATGTGCAGAGGGCACCGTTACTGCCCACCTCACTTTGGCCTACGAAAGACTGTCGCCGCTCCCTAATGACGGTGACGCCCTTGAAGCCGGAAACAGGGAAAGGCTATGTCATCCCAAAAGGCTAGGCAAGAAAAAAAGGCCTAGTGCATTGTTGCACCGCAATACTCTAAATGATGCACTGCAATATACAGAAATGAACAGAGCTACAAGCCTAATATGAAGTGTTTTTCGCCCCCGGGGGGGCCGAGAATGGTATTAAAATAGTCTTGCTGTCGATCTTTCGATTCTAATTTACACTGAGGTTATTTGCTAATGTTTATCGATGCCCATCGTCGATGACATGTGAAAAGTCTCGTCGTTCCCCGGTATTGAGCGAGATACGAAGCGGTCGTGGGAGCCTGGGCGCGGAGCCGGTCATCAAGTCGTCATGCACAGCTATCGCTCGTGGACAGCCCTTTCCTCCTTTGGTCGTATACGGAACCCATGGGTGCTTGACTGGCTTTACGGCGCGTTGCCAACTGGCACGCCGATCCCGTCCGGGCGCATCGAACCCGGACCAACCGGAGGTTCCTCATGATCAGATATGTTGGATTTTCGACCTTGCCACTGCTCTTCACCGCGACACTGGCCATCGCAAACCCGGCGGGCGCTGCGGGAGACTATCCCACGGTAACGGTTGTCGACTACGTGCTCGGCTGCATGCGAACGAACGGCCAGACGCGTCAGGCTCTGGAAAGCTGTTCCTGCTCGATCGACGTCATCGCCTCGATCCTTCCCTACGACCACTATGAGACGGCTGAGACCTTCAAGAGCATGTCTTTGACAACGGGGGAAAACGCAGGGCTGTTTCGCGAAAGCGCACCGGCGAAGGCAGCCCGTACAGAGCTGAAGCGCGCGCAGTCGGAAGCCGACGTGCGTTGCTTCTAAAGATCAAGCGTGGCCATCGCGGTGGCAGTGCGGCATATCATATTTCGAGACTTCAGAGCCCCGTTTTCTCCAGCGGCCACTGATTGCGGAATACCTTGCCATCCGTATCGATCGCTTCGACCTGGATTTCACCATTGCCGTGCGCCGTGAAATCGAATCGGAAATTGGGGTCTTCCGAAATCGATATTCCACCTTCCATCGAGAGGATCGGCCGGCCGGCTTGCGAGATCGACAGCTTCTGAACAAAATGCGCGGGAATGAAATACTGGGTCAGTGGATCCCGCTGCAGGCCCGAATTGTTCGGGTGGCGGATCATCAACTGCAACTCCTCTGCCTTGCTCATCGTCTCCTGGGGTGGGAACTGGCGTAACTTCATCTGCCCCATCGTCGCCATGGCCTCGTCCTGGTTCTTGACCGCAGGGGCGGAGCAGCCGCCTGACGCCTTGACGAAGGTCTGAGCCATGTGGAGTTGGCCGCCTTGAGTCTCCGCTATGGCACGCAAATAAGAATAGTCGTTGACACGCACGCGCGTCGACAGATGTGTCACGCCGGCGTCCTTGCCGATCTGGAACGTTGCCGCCACCGGCGCAGGATTGGCGTCGATGATCAAGGTCACGGATTTGATGCCGTCCGGCGCCTTGGCTGGGTCGACATAGATGTCGACAGGTACGATGGCGGCATCTTGCGCCCGCTTTGGCGCTTCGATCCTCACGACGCCAGTATCGACCAGAATAGCCCGGTCGCCGAACACGTCGCCTTTCAAGTCTTCCCAGATCTTCTCCGAAGAAGCCGTTGTTTGCTGTGCGTTGGCGGCTGAGGAGACGCCGAAAAGCGTACCGATGGTCAAGATGATTGTGGCCAGGAACGATGCAAGCGACAAGGCGAACTGCCTGCTCGCGTAAGCGTGATTTTGCATTTCGATGCCTCCACCAATGCAACAGAGGTGGTGCCCAGGCTGGCTTCTAGAATATGCCTTTGATGACGCGTTGGCAAATCGCCCCAATTCCATGATCTCTGGCGCATGTCGGTGTGGTCTATTCCCATTCGAGTTCAGCAAAAGCAGCCGTTGCGTTGCGCTCATTGTAGTCGTCGAACAGGTGCCATTTGCCCCGTTCGCTTCCGGCGGCGGTTTTGACGGCCTCTCGGAGCGGCGTCCCGTCGGCGATCGCCTTGCGGATATCGCGCGCCAGAATCTCGAAATAGCGCCGTTCTCCTGCCAGCGCCTGCGGCCAGTCGGCCGGTACCGGGCCATGACCCGGAACGACGCGCGCAGCGGCGATCGTGGCGAGCGCATCCATCTGGCGGAGCCAGCCAAGCAGCGATCCGTCGAGCGTCGGCAAGGAACCCATGAACACGAGATCGCCGGCAAAGAGCGTGCCGGTCTCGGGGTCGAAGACGGTCAGGTCGTTGTCGGTGTGCGCAGCCTTCCATGCCCGCAGTTCGAGCATGCGCCCACCGAGGTCGAGTTCCAGGCGATCGTCGACCAGCATCGCCGGCGAAACGATCTCGACTCCCTTCATGAGCGCTTCGCCGACCTGTTCGCGATAATTGTGCAGATAGAACGCGCCCCGCGCCTCGAGGGCACGCGGCAGATTGCGATGGCCAACGATGGTCGCGCCGATCTCCCGGAATGCCGCATTGCCGAAAATGTGGTCGGGATGCATGTGGGTGTTGATCAGGAAGCGAACCGGTTTTGCGGTTATCTTTCTGATCGCGGCGAGGAAGGCGTGCGCCTCGATCAGGCTGCCGCCACTGTCGATGACGGCAACCGCATCGGTGCCGACGACGACGCCCAGATTGCAGATTGCACCGTCGTTGGTTGCGGTCATCAATTCATCCACGCCCTGAAAGGCGAAGACGCCGTCGGCGATTTGGCCAACCGAGAACCGCAGGCTGCCGGCCGCGGCCAGGGCGGCTCGTCCGAGGCAGCATGGCAGCAAGGCGGCGCTGGCGGCGGTGCAGGCAAAGCCACTCATAACCCTGCGTCGTAGCCGATCAATCGACATCGGGTCCTCCGGTATGCATTTCGCCATCAGGGCGGTCAGGTGACGCCCGGAAATCTTTGACGGAACGACCGCAGAAGGTCGCTCATCACCTGTGAATTGCGGTGTTGGCGAGGCAGCCGCACATCGAACACGCCGAGCACATGTGCTGGTCGCGGCGCGAGCACGATGATGCGATCCGACAGCATCAGCGCCTCGCGTAGATCGTGCGTTATCATCAAGGCGGTCGTAGGCCGTGCCGACCACACCGACAGAAGCAGGTGACGAAGCCGCTCGGCGGTCCGGTGGTCGAGCGAGACAAAGGGTTCGTCCAGGACAAGCATCGCCGGCTCGGTAGCGAAGGCCCTGGCAAGCGCTGCCCTGCGCGCAAGGCCGAGTGACAGTTCCGCAGGATAGAGCGAGCGCATGCCGGCGAGGCCGAGAGTTTCAAACAGATCGTCGAGGTTCTTCGTTCTCAAGCTTTTCGGCAACGCCAGCCTGACATTCTGCTCCACCGTTCGCCACGGCAGCAAGATCGGCTCCTGGAACACGGCCGCGATGCGGTTGGAGCCTCCTTGCGGCAACTGGAAGGATCCGGAAAAATCCTTGTCCAACCCAAGCAGGATACGCAGCGTCGTGGTTTTGCCGCAGCCCGACGGCCCCAGCAAGCAGGCGAATTCGCCTTGCCGGACCTCGAAAGAAAGGTCCTGAAGCGCCGTGATCGAGACGCCTTGCGCGGACCTGAAAGTCTTTTCAGCGATATCGACCCTAAGCGGGACGACGGCGCCAACGGGTTGCATGTCGTTCAACGGGTTGCACCAGAAGAAGTTCGATGACGAGCATCACCGCCACGAAAGCCAGCGTGTAGGCAAGAATGGCGGCGACGTCGAAGAGCTGGAAATAGAGATGGATCTGGAAGCCGACGCCGTTGGAGCGGCCGAGCAGTTCGACGACCAGGACGATCTTCCAGATGAGGGCGATGCCGGATCGTGACGCGGCGGCAAGATAGGGTTGCAATTGCGGCAGCAGGATGTGGCGGATGCGATCGAGAGGGCCGAAGCGATAGACGGTGGCCATTTCGGCATAGCTCGGATCAAGCGCCCTGGCGCCCTCGCGCATCGTCACCACGACATTCGGGATTTTGTTCACCGCCACCGCGCCGATCGCCGCCGCCTCGTTGAGGCCGAACCAGATGTAGCCGAGGACGATGACCACCAGTGCCGGGATGTTGAGGAACAGAATTACCCATGGATTGAAAAAGCGGTCGGCGCGACGATAGCTGCCGAGCAAAACGCCGATGACCGATCCTATGATCATCGCGACGATATATGCCGCGGCGACCCGGCCGAGGGTCGCGCCGAGATGATAGAAGAGGTCGCCGCTCGCAGCCTCCCTGAGGAGCACCTGCCAGACCTGTCCCGGCCCCGGGAGGGCACGGCTCCGCCAGACACTCGCCGCAAGACTCCACAGCAGGCAAAGCCCGAGCAAGGAAACCGCCACGGTCAGAGCGGGCATCAGCGTTGTCGCGACCCTGGCTCGCCCGGACATGCTCGTCGGGGCACCTCGCGTGCCGTTGCTGGTTTCCGGCGCGGTCATTTCGCGCGGTCCTGCCAGAATGTGCCGGGCGCCATCTCGGGCGCGCTGCCGACCAGCTTCGCGCCACCGATCGCCGCCAGCACATGATAGAGCCTGCCGGCGTCGGCCGCTTCCTCGGCGACCGCCCGCCTGGGGATGCCCTGGCGGTAGCGGTCGCGCAGTTTTTCCAGTTCTTTGCCTTCTGCGCGAATGATCGGCGCCAGGCGCAGCCACTCCTCGTCGGATCTCGCCAGCAAGTCTTTGGCTTGCGCGGAGGCCCTGACGAAGCCCCCGGCGGCATCGGGGTTCTCGTTCGCCCATTGGTCATGGAAGACGTAACCGAGTGCCGACACAGGTCCCAAGGCGCCGAGCGCACGCGCCGCATCGTTCACGCCGATCAAGCGACGAAAGCCGTTGGCCTCGAGGCGGGCGCAGAAATGCCAGAAATTCAGCACCGCATCGAGTTCGCCCTGCATGGCCTTTTCCGAAATCAGCGGTGGCGCCCCAAAGATGATGTCGCTGGTTGCCAACAGGTCGATCCCGTAGTCGCGTCTGGTCAGGGCCTGTACCAGGAGCCAGCTCTTGTCGAGCGGGCCACCGGCGACGCCGATCTTCCTGTGCTTGAGGTCGGCGACCGTCCGGATCGGCGCCCCCTCCTTCACCATGATCGCCCCCACAGCGGTCGAATAGGGGGCCAATGTGAGGTCGCCGCCTTCCGACCGTTGGCGCGAGACCCATAGCCAGTCGGAGACGATCATGTCGATCGCACCGGCCAACAGCGCGACGTTGGTCGCGTCCTCCCCAGCGAAATCGATGATCTCCAGATCGATCCCGTTCGCCACATCGAATTTGTGTTGCCTCAGCGTGTCGAGTTCCCAACTCACGGTTCCAAATTTCAGGACGCCGATGCGAATCCTGGCTGCTGCAAAGACCGGCTTGGCGGCAACAGCAGCGACTGTGCCGAGAATCGCTAGACGCAGCGTGTTGCGCCGTGAAATCATCATGACACCTTCTCCCTGGGCTCCAGGACGTCAATCAGATCGCTCGTTCCTTGCTCGGAAATGCGCATTTCCAGCGCATGACCTTGAGGGTCGGGTGTTCCTGAGACCATTTCGCGATCTCGCTGGGCGCAAGGAACATGCATTGGAGCAGAGAGCCGCGGCTCTCGAAATAGAGGTGTTCGTCTCGGCAATTGCCCGGATTGGTGCTGAGGCACACCGTCAATATGAGATCGACCATATCCATTTAGCACCTCTTGCGCTCCGGGACGCCTGTCTCGACTGGTCCGGCCCAGTGAGGAGCCTGGACAGAATCGCCAGTTGCCGGATTCCCGAGGTGCCAGTGGAGAAACCGGAATGTGTTGAAGCTACGCATTCGCCCGATGGCCGTCAACAAAGACGAATACCGGTATCCTGGGGACCCAAGCCTCTGTACCTTTATACGATTGACTTTCACCGCACGCCAACTAGCTTTCCGATTCACGCGGCGCCGCTTCACAAAGGGGAAGCGGATACTCCACTCCACCGCGTAAGGTGCATGCCAACGGATGAAAGATCGGCATGTGCAAAATCGTCCAGGGCACCCAGACGATCCATGAGGAAATGCCATGCGCGCAATCGCATTTTTCGCAGTCGTGTTTGCTGTGTCCTTTATCACAAGCCAATCCCAGGCACAGGATGCCGCGGCGGGTGAGAAGGTCTTCGCCAAATGCAAGGTCTGCCATGTTGCCGACCAGGACAAGAACAAGGTCGGCCCGTCGTTGAACGGCGTCATCGGCCGGACGGCTGGCACACACCCGGGATTCAGTTACTCCCAAGCGATGGTCGCGGCAGGCAAGTCCGGCGTCAAATGGGACGAACCCACGCTGACGACTTACCTTCGCGATCCCAAGGCCATGGTCAAAGGAACGAAGATGGCGTTCGTCGGCCTCAAGCAGGACCAAGACATCGCCAACGTCATCGCCTATTTGAAGCAATTCTCGAAATAGCGGCGGCGCCGGCCGTTCGAACTTGCGTCCGGCCGGCGTTCGCCCCGATCAAGCACCGGCTTGCAGCACCTGCATCGCCGCAGGCAGGTCGAAAAGGCTGTCGCAAACCTGGTCGGCGCCAAGCTCTTCAACCGGAAAATGGGTGTATCCGCCGCGCAGCAGAATGACGGGCATGCCGGCGGCGCGTGCGGCGCCTGCGTCGGCGCCACTGTCTCCGACCAGCAGCGCGTCACAGGGGTCGACTCCAAGCTGGGCGAGCGCCAGCAGCAGAGCATCGGGCGCGGGTTTCAGGCATGTCACTGCGTCTCCGCCAATGATCGCACCGAAATATTCCGTCAGTCCGAAATGCAGCAGGATCTCGCGAGTCGCCAACTGCGGTTTGTTGGTCGCCACGCCCATGGCCACTCCCTTCGCGTAGAAGTGTGTGAGAACCTCCCTGACGCCAGGCATCAACCTTGTCAGGCCGGTCAGATGTCGGCTGTAGATCGGCGCCATAACGCGGTTGGCTTCATCGAGCGCGTTGCCGAGGAGCGGCGTCCCCGATGCCGCGAAGGCCCGCTCGATCAATTTCCTGACGCCACCACCGATCATGGCCTTGACCTGGTCCAGGCGCAACGGCGGCAGATCGCGGCTGGCCAACAACTCGTTGACGGCGGCCGTTATATCAGGCGCCGAATCGACCAGCGTGCCGTCGAGGTCGAACAGGATCGCCTTCGGCGGTCGAAGCGACCGACCTGCGCCGACATTCATGCAGCATCCTTCCACTTGATCGAGCAGCCGATCGAGGCGATCTGGTCGAACGGACCATCGCCGGTTCGGGCAACCTGCTTCATCGCCTCGAACAGATCGCGTCGCAGCCCGAGCGGTCCGGATTCGCGTCGCGACGCGTCCAGCCGGCCGCGATATTGCAGTCTCAATTCGCTGTTGAACCCGAAGAAATCGGGAGTGCACACCGCGGAGTAGTCGCGCGCTACAGTCTGTGCCTCGTCATGCAGGTAAGGGAAGCTGAAGCCGTTCGTCATGGCGAAGCGCTTCATTTGGTCGAAGGAATCGTCCGGGTAGGCGTCGGCATCGTTGGAGTTGATCGCGACGAAGCCGATACCTTCGGCCTTGAGATCATTGGCGTCGCGCACGATGCGAGAGATCACGGCCTTCACATAAGGGCAGTGATTGCAGATGAAGGCCACGACCAGGCCATTCGGGCCAGCGTGACCGAAGATGGAATGCGACGTGCCGTCGACGCCGGGCAAAACGGCATCGATGGCGGGCCAGCCGAAATCGCATACAGGTGGGACCGCAGCCATGTTCGTCTCCCCGACAACGGTTTACGCGGCTTTCCGGATCGCGCCATCGGCCGTCTGTCTGATGGCGCCGATATTGGCACGATAGGCTGCCTCGGTGCCTCCCTTGAATACAGCCGAACCGGCGACCAGTACGTTGGCGCCAACTGCGGTGACCAGCGGGGCGGTTTCGGCCGTGACTCCGCCGTCGATCTCGATGTCAATCGGGCGATGGCCAACCAAAGCCTTGATCCGTCTGACTTTCTCGACGACCGCTGAAATGAAAGCCTGGCCGCCGAAGCCTGGATTGACCGTCATCAGCAGCACCAGATCGAGCCGGTCGAGCACATACTCGATGACACTCTCCGGCGTCGACGGATTGAGCGACACCCCGGCCTTCTTGCCAAGATTCCTGATCGCCTGCAATGAGCGGTCGAGATGCGGTCCAGTCTCGGCATGCACCGTGATGATGTCGCAACCGGCATCGGCGAAGGCGGCCAGATAGGGGTCGGCCGGCGCGATCATCAGATGGCAGTCGAAGACCTTGTCTGTTCGGCCACGGATCGCCTTGATGACCGGCGGACCGAAGGTGATGTTGGGTACGAAATGCCCGTCCATCACGTCGAGATGGATCCAGTCGGCGCCCGCCTGAACGACAGCTTCGACCTCGTCGCCGAGCCGCGAGAAATCCGCGGAAAGCACGGAGGGCGCAATGATTGTCCTGGTGACCATGGTCGTCGTCTCCAATTTCTGTCTTCCATCTCGGGTCGCCGCCAGCCGGCTTCGTCCTGTCAGTGCGCCTTCGTCTCCGGTTCGCCTTCGAGCTTCCCTTCCGCGAATACGCGGCTGCCGCGGATATCGGATTCCTCGATGGTGATAAGGTCTGCCTTGGTCAGGGCACGGCTTCGCGATGCGAAAAGCCGATTGGCCTGGCGAAGCCGCGCCCGGTCCAGCCCATTGCGCACCGAGCGCGCGTTGGAGAAATGCGGCAGCCTCATGCGGATCGGAAGATACTCTTCGAGCGCCTGGGCGGCCGCCTCGCTGAGGCGGTAATTCTGCTCCGCCAGCATGATCTCGGCGATCGATTTCAGCTCGCTGACACCGTAGTCGGGAAAATCGAGGTGGTGGGCGATGCGCGAACGCATGCCGGGATTGCTGTCGAAGAAACGATCCATCTTGTTCTTGTAGCCGGCAAGGATCACGACCAGGTCGTCACGGTTGTTTTCCATGCATTGCAGCAGGATCTCGATCGATTCCTGGCCGTAGTCGCGTTCGTTCTCGGGCTTGTAGAGGTAATAGGCCTCGTCGATGAAAAGCACGCCGCCCATGGCACGCTTGATCACGTCGCGCGTCTTGGGTGCGGTGTGGCCCACATACTGGCCGACGAGATCGTCGCGCGTCACCGCGACCATGTGGCCTTCGCGGACATAGCCGAGGCGATGCAGGATTTCGGCCATCCTCAGCGCCACGGTGGTCTTGCCCGTGCCGGGATTTCCCGTAAAGTTCATATGCAGCGTCGGTGCGCCAGAGGTCAGACCGAACTTGCGGCGAAGCCGGTCGACCAGGAGAAGAGCCGCGATCTCGCGGATGCGGTTCTTGATCGGCTTCAGGCCAACGAGTTCGCGGTCGAGCTTGTCCATCACCTCGTCGATGTTGGACGCTTCGAACTCGGCCTGCAGATCAACCGATTCGTCCTGCGCGCCAGCGCCCTTTCCTATCGTGTCCAGCATGGTTTCAGCTAGCTCCGCTCGCCCTCGGGCCTGTCGGTCGCATAAGGCACGATCGAATAACCCTGGCTGCGGCCGTCGCGCTCCTGGCGCAGCAGCCGGAACCCGGGCTCGCTGGGCGGCCGGTTGACGATGAACGACATGCGCGGCGCTTCCCATCCCTTGGTCGAATCGAATGCGGTTACCCGGACATACATGTTCGGACAGGCTTTCCGGCAAGCGTTGACTTCAAGCAGGATGCCCGCCGGGTCTCTCAAGTCGAACATCGGGTTGCCGTACATTTCCCAATAGGTGTTTCGCGGATGCGGATCGTCGGTGTACTCGACGCTGACGGCCCAGTGGTTCTTCAGCGCGTATTTGATCTGCGCCGAAATCTGCTCTTCAGTCAGGTCGGGCAGGAACGAGAACTGTCCCTGCGTGACCTTGTTTCCCGGATTGGTCATCATGGCGACGGTTCCTTTCTTCTAGAAGCTGGGCGTTGCGGTCGGCATGAAGTCGGCCGTGTCGGTCGATTCATAGTTGAAGGTGACATCCTTCCAGGTCTCCAGGGCAGCCTTCAGCGGGGTGCACCATTTGGCCGCCTGTTCGAGGATTTTGGTTCCTTCGCGCAAATAATCGCGTCCCTCGTTGCGGGCCAGGATCATCGCTTCCAATGCAACGCGATTGGCCGTCGCGCCTGCCTGGATGCCGTCGGGATGGCCGATCGTGCCGCCGCCGAACTGCAGGATGACGTCCTCGCCGAGATAATGGATCAACTGGTGCATCTGGCCGGCATGGATACCGCCCGAGGCGACGGGCATCACCTTGTTGAGCGAGGCCCAGTCCTGATCGAAGAACAGCCCGGTTTCGAGGTTCTGCGGCGTGCGCTCCTCGCGCAGCGTGTCATAAAACCCCTTGATCATGAGCGGGTCGCCTTCCAGCTTGCCGACCACAGTGCCGGCATGGATATGGTCGACGCCGGCCATGCGCATCCATTTGCAGATGACGCGAAAATTCATGCCGTGGTTCTTCTGGCGCGAATAGGTCGAATTACCGGCGCGGTGCAGGTGCAGGATCATGTCGTTGCGGCGTGCCCACTTGGCCATCGACTGGATCGCCGTGTAGCCGATGACGAGGTCGATCATGATGATGCAGGAGCCAAGCTGTTTGGCGAATTCGGCGCGCTCGTACATCTCCTCCATCGTGCCGGCGGTGACGTTGAGATAATGGCCCTTGACCTCGCCGGTGGCAGCTGAAGCCTTGTTCACCGCCTCCATGCAGTAGAGGAAGCGGTCGCGCCAGTGCATGAAGGGCTGCGAGTTGATGTTCTCGTCGTCCTTGACGAAGTCGAGGCCACCCTTCAGCGCCTCGTAAACGACGCGGCCATAGTTGCGGCCTGACAGACCGAGCTTCGGCTTCGTCGTCGCGCCGAGCAGCGGACGGCCAAACTTGTCGAGCCGCTCACGCTCCACCACGATGCCGGTTGCGGGTCCCTGGAAGGTTTTGAGATACGCGACCGGGATGCGCATGTCTTCCAGCCGCAGCGCCTTTACCGCCTTGAAGCCGAACACGTTGCCGATGATCGACGCGGTCAGGTTGGCGATCGAGCCCGGCTCGAACAGGTCGAGGTCGTAGGCGATGTAGGCGAAGTACTGTTGCTCGGTCTTGGTGCCGGGACCGGTGTTTGGAACCGGCTCGGATCTGAACGCCTTGGCGCGGTAGAGCTCGCAGGCCGTCAGCCTGTCGGTCCACACCACGGTCCAAGTTGCGGTCGACGATTCACCGGCGACGGCGGCCGCTGCCTCCTCGTGGTCGACACCGGGTTGCGGCGTGATCCGGAACATGGCGATCAGATCGGTCTCCTTCGGCCTGTAGTCCGGCTCCCAGTAGCCCATCTTCTTGTAGGGAATGACCCCTGACTTGTAGCGTTCCTTGCCTTCCTGGAGCGTACCCGCTGGCAATATATCGATCTTGTTCATGACAGGTCTCCTGTTTGTTGCTCAGGCGGCTTTCGCGGTTGCGATATGTGGCGCGAGTTTTCCCGCGGCATAGCGTTTGGCCATTTCGTCCATGGCGATGACCTTGATCTTCGAGGCGTTACCCGCCGTGCCGAAACGCTCGAAGCGGTCTCGGCAAAGATCGTGCAAGGCATCCATGGCGGGCTTCAGGAATTTTCGGGGATCGAACTCGCGCGGATTCTCCGTCGCGACGCGGCGAAACTGCCCTGCCATGGCCATGCGGCAATCGGTGTCGATGTTGACCTTACGCACGCCGTAGCGGATGCCGCGCTCGATCTCCTCCACGGGGACGCCAAAGGTCTGGGGCATCTCGCCGCCATATTTGTTGATGATGTCCTGCAGTTCCTGTGGCACCGAGGAAGAGCCATGCATGACCAGATGCGTGTTGGGCAGCTTCTCGTGGATCGCCTCGATCACCTGCATGGCCAGAATGTCGCCGTCCGGCTTGCGGGTGAATTTGTAGGCGCCGTGCGAGGTGCCGCAGGCGATCGCCAGCGCGTCCACCTGGGTTGCGGCCACAAAGTCGACCGCCTGATCGGGATCGGTCAGGAGTTGGTCGTGGGAGAGCGCGCCCTCGGCGCCGTGGCCATCCTCGGCCTCGCCGTGGCCGGTTTCCAGCGATCCGAGCACGCCCAGTTCGCCTTCGACGGAAGCCCCGACCCAATGCGCCATGCGTGTGACGCGTTCGGTTACGGCGACGTTGTAGGCATAGCTTGCCGGAGTCTTGGCATCTGCCATCAGGGATCCGTCCATCATCACCGAGGTGAAGCCGTGGCGGATCGCGGAAAGGCAGGTGGCCTCGTCGTTGCCGTGGTCCTGATGGATGCACAGCGGAATGGCTGGGTGCATTTCCGTCAATGCTTCCATCATCTTGGCCAGCATGACGTCGTTGGCATAGGACCGGGCGCCACGTGAGGCCTGGATGATGACAGGCGCGTCGCAGGCTTTGGCCGCCTCCATGATTGCGAGGCCCTGTTCCATGTTGTTGATGTTGAATGCAGGGACGCCGTAGCCGTGCTCGGCGGCATGGTCGAGAAGCTGGCGAAGGGTGATGCGGGCCATTGTGGGTCCTCCTAGACGATGAGCTTCAGCGCCGCCGCGGCAACCGCTTCGGACGTTATGTTGAAATGCCGGTAGAGATCGGGGGCAGGGGCGCTGGCGCTGAAGCCGGCCATGCCGACGACAGCGCCCGTCTCGCCGACCCAGCGGTCCCAGCCCAGCCGGGCTGCCGCTTCGACCGCGACGCGTGGCGCGGAGCCGAGAACGGCCTTGCGGGTGGCGTTTTCCTGCTCCTCGAAAAGTTCCCAGCACGGCATCGAAACAACCGCGGCGGCGACGCCATGCTCGGTCTCCAGCCTTTCGGCGGCAGCAACCGCGATCTCGACCTCCGAGCCGGTGGCGATCAGGGTGACGGCGCGGTGCCTGGCTGGCTCGCGCAGGACGTATGCGCCCTGGCTGGAGCGGTTCGCATCGCTGTGCGCCTCACGCAGCATCGGCAGGTTCTGGCGCGACAGCACCAGCACGCTCGGCCGATTCTTGCTCTTCAGCGCAAGTTCCCAGCACTCCGCCGTTTCGATGATATCCGCCGGGCGGAAGACATTGAGGTTCGGCGTCGCACGCAGCATCGCCAGGTGCTCGATCGGCTGATGCGTCGGGCCGTCCTCGCCGAGGCCGATGGAATCATGCGTCATCACGTAGATGACGCGCTGGCCCATGAGCGACGAGAGCCGTATCGCGCCGCGCGCATAGTCCGCGAAGCACAGGAACGTACCGCCATAGGGCACGAAGCCTCCATGCAATGCGATGCCGTTCATGGCGGCGGCCATGCCGTGTTCACGAATGCCGTAGTGGATGTAGCGGCCGGCATAGTCGCTCGGCGCAATGCGTTTCATGCCTTTGGTGATCGTCAGATTCGAGTGCGTCAGATCGGCCGAGCCGCCGACGGTCAACTCCGTGGCGCCGTTGATGACCTCCAGCGCCATTTCGGAAGCTTTTCGCGTTGCCACCTTGGTTGTCTTCTCGACATGCTCGCGGCGAAAGGCATCGAGCGCTTCGAAGACCGCGTCGGGCAGTCTGGCGGCAACCGCGTTCTCGAAGGCCTCTCGCTGCGGCGAGGCGGCAAGCCGCTGCTCCCAGGCGCCCCGCATCGCTTCGCCGCGGCCGGCAATTTCGCGCCAGGCGAAAAGCACGTCGTCCGGCACCTCGAACGGCGCGAAGGTCCAGCCGATGTTCTCGCGGGTCGCGGCGATCTCTGCCTCGCCCAGCGGCGCACCATGCGTCTTCTCCGAGCCGCCGAGGTTGGGGGCGCCCTTGCCGATCACTGTGCGGCAGGCAATCAGCGACGGTCGATCCGACCGCCGCGCCGCCTCGATAGCCGCCGCGACAGTTTCCATGTCGTGGCCTGAGACCGTTTGGACATCCCAGCCGGCGGCTTTGAAGCGCGCCGGCTGGTCCATCGACGTGGACAGGGAGGTTGGCCCGTCAATGGAGATCGCGTTGTCGTCCCAGAAGACGATCAGGCGGGAAAGCTTCAGGTGGCCGGCGAGGTCGATCGCCTCGTGGCTGATGCCTTCCTGCAGGCAGCCGTCGCCTGCAATCACATAGGTATGATGATTGACCAGATCGGCACCGTAGCGGGCAGCAAGCATGCGCTCCGCCAACGCCATGCCGACCCCCGTGGAAATGCCTTGTCCGAGCGGGCCGGTGGTGGTCTCGACACCAAGCGCATGGCCATATTCCGGATGTCCGGCCGTGCGGCTGCCCAACTGCCGAAACCGCTGCAACTCCTCGACCGGCATGTCTTCATAGCCAAGCAGATAATGCAGCGCGTATTGCAGCATCGAGCCATGGCCGGCTGAAAGAACGAAACGGTCACGGTCCGGCCAGTCCGGCCTGGATGGATCGATATTGATAAAGCGGTTGAACAGCACCGTTGCGACATCGGCCATGCCCATCGGCATGCCGGGATGTCCCGAATTCGCTTTTTGGACGCTGTCCATCGCCAGCACGCGAATGGCGTTCGCCATGTCGAGCTCCGAGACGACGGCGGCGGCAGGCTTCAGTGCTGTTTGGCTGGTCATGGCGTCCTCCTCACGACACACGGCTCTTGCGTTCGATCAACTGCAGGATGAGCGGCGTCAGGATCAGCTGCATGGCAAGGTCGAGCTTGTTGCCTGGCACCACGATGGAATTTGGCCGCGACATGAACGAGTCGTGGATCATCGACAGCAGATAGGGAAAATCGATGCCGCGCGGATTGGCGAAGCGGATAACCAGCATCGATTCGTCGGGCGTCGGAATCCAGCGCGCGATGAAGGGGTTGGACGTATCGACAATCGGCACGCGCTGGAAATTGATGGCGGTCTGCGAGAATTGCGGGACAATGTAGCGGACATAGTCGGGCATCCGGCGCAGGATCACGTCCATCACCGCCTCAGTGGAATAGCCGCGTGTCGAACGGTCGCGATGGATCTTCTGGATCCATTCGAGGTTGATGACCGGCACCACGCCAATCTTGAGATCCGCATGTTTGGCCAAATTGATCGTGTCGGTGACGACACAGCCGTGCAGCCCCTCGTAGAAGAGCAGGTCGCTGGGAGCGAACTCGCGCCATTCGGTAAAGCTTCCCGGTGGCGTGCCGTACTGCTTTTCCTCTTCCTCGTCATGGATGTAGGTGCGGGTTCTTCCGGATCCCCGGCGGCCGTATTCCGCGAACACCTCTTCGAGAATCCCGAGTTCGTTGGCCGCGGCATTGAAGTGGGTGAAGTTCGGATTGCCGGCCTTCTCCTCCTCGGCCACCTTTGCCTTCATCGCGGCGCGGTCGTAGCGGTGGAATGCGTCGCCTTCGATGAACGCGGCCTCGATGTTCTCGCGCCGGAAGATCAGCTCGAAGATACGCTTGACCGAGGTGGTGCCGGCGCCCGACGAGCCGGTGATGGTGATGATGGGGTGCTTGGCTGACATGGTGCTGCTCAGGCTCTGAACAGGCCACGGCGGCTGAACAGCGGCGCACGCTCGCCGATGTTGCTCGGCTCGGTGTGGTAGCGGGTGATGCGCGCGACCTCCCGCGCCGACCCGAAGACCACCGGCACGCGCTGGTGCAGGCTGTCGGGTTCGATGTCCAGGATGCGGTTGATCGTATCCGTGGCCGCACCGGCAGCCTGTTCTATGAGATAGGCAATCGGGTTGGCCTCGTAGACCAGACGCAGCCGTCCCTGACCGTACCCCTTGCGCCGGTCTCCGGGGTAGAGAAACACGCCGCCACGCATCAATATGCGGTAGCAGTCGGCGACCAGGGAGGCGATCCAGCGCATGTTGAAATCCTTCTCTCGCGGTCCTTCGGTGCCCTCCAGGCAGTCGTCGACATAGAGCCGCACGGCCTCGTCCCAGTGCCGGTAGTTGGCGGCGTTGATGGCGAACTCCTGGGTGCGTTGCGGAATGATCCGGCTCTCGTAGGCCTGGACGAAGGTGCCGAGCCTGGCCGACAGGACGAAGATATGCGTACCGCTGCCGAGCGACAGGACGAGCGCCAGCTGCGGCCCATAGATGAAGAAACCGGCGCCTAGCTGATTCGCGCCTGCCTGCAGGAAAGAGGCGGCCGGATCGGCATCCGGCGCGCCATTTATGGGCAACAGCGAGAAGATCGTTCCGATCGACACATTGGTGTCGATGTTGGAAGAGCCGTCGAGCGGGTCGATGGCAATGGCGAGTGGTGCTTGCCTGTCGAGCAGGACCGGTTGCTCCAGCTCCTCGGAAGCGTAGAGCGCGACCGGAGCGTGGCGCATGGCGTCAAGGAAGATGTCGTCGGAGAAGACGTCGAGATCCTTCTGGACATCGCCGTCGGCGTTGGCGCCACGGGTCCCGGCAAAGGCGGCGCCGAGCACACCTTGATTGATGGTATTGCGGACCTTGCTGGCGGCCTGTGTCAGCTGACGGACCGTCGTTACGACCGCGGAGCGGAGTTCGTCCGGCTGGCCGAGATAGGAGTTCAGAAAAGCGTCGAGCGTTGCCGCTGGCATCGTAACCTCCCGATCCAGCCGCGTCTCCTCGGATCGGCTGGATCGGGGAATGAAAACAAACGACACTCGATAAGTAAAATTCAATAACTTTACGTTAGCACTAAAAATAATTTAGTATGAGGCATGAGAAACCTCACGCTCAAACATTTCAAGACCATCCAGGCCATCATCAAGAACGGAAAAATTGTGAGTGCGGCCAAGGCGTTAGGTCTGTCTCCTTCTGCGCTGACAATTCAGTTGCGGCAAATGGAGGAAGAATTCCAACTGGCTCTGTTCGACCGGACGTCGGACGGCATGCGTCCCACTGCCGCAGGTTTGGCGGTCGTTGAGGCGGCGCAGGCTATCGAGGAGCATCTCAGCCTGCTCGAAGACAAGATCGACGCCATCAAAGGCGTTCGTACAGGCAGCCTGAGGCTCGGCGTCGTTTCCACCGCCAAGTATTTCGCGCCGCGGCTGATGGCTGCGTTCATGAAGGAACATCCCGACATCGACATGCGGCTTGCCATCGGCAATCGTGCCCAGACGATCGACAACCTCAAGAATCACGACATCGACATCGCGCTGATGGGCCGCCCGGCGAAAGAGGTACCGGTACGTGCCTCGGTCTTCGGCGATCACCCGCTGGTCATCATCGCGCCGCCCGAACACCCGCTGGCGGCGGCGCGCGATATCTCCAAGGAGCGCATTGCCGAGGAGCATTTCCTTATTCGCGAGCCCGGCTCCGGAACCCGCATCTCGCTGGAAATATTCCTGAGCGACGTGCCTGGCCGCATCGACGAACTCGGTGTCGAGATGGGCTCGAACGAAACGATCAAGCAGGCGGTGATGGCTGGTCTGGGCATCGCCTTCATTTCTGCCCACACCATCGCCGCGGAAACGGAAGCTGGCCGGCTCGTCATCCTCGACGTGGTCGGCATGCCGATCCGCCGACAATGGTTCTCGGTGATACGAACCGATCACGCAATCTCGCCGGCCATGGCTACGTTCAACGATTTCCTGATGCGCAAGGGCGCGATGTATCTGCCCCTGTTCGGTAAGCTTTATCCCGATTCCTGAGCGGGTGCGCCGCAGGACGGCGCTCGGAGGGAGACGCCAGACGTGTCGATGACCTAGGGGACGTTAAATCCGTCGCGTGAGGTCGAGTGAAGGTCTATTTCTTCTGACCGAGCGTTTCCGAGACGGTCCTGGACAATTGATAGAGCCGCTGCTCGATTATCGTCGGCACGTCGCAGACATAGGTCAGCGACTGGACACGTTCGTTGAAAATGCGCGTCTCGAAATTCAACTGGTCGGTACGCCGTTCGACTTCGTCCGGATCGGCATCGGCTTTGGCACGCAGGGCGTCGACGTCGGATGCTTCCTTGCGCAATTCAGCCGCCATTTCGAGCTGCTTGTGGGCATAGCGGGAAATGCCGGAAATCACGTGCGAACGCTCCGCGTCCATGTGATCGAACATTCCCTGCACCAGCATCGCCATCTTTGGTGCGACCTGCTCCGCCGGCAGAGAAGCCGCGAAGTCCTTGATCTCCTTCTGGGCCTCGGCAATCGGCGTCCGTCGGGCCGCCACCGCCTCGACCAGCGCGGAGACGCCCGAATCCTTCGACCAATCCTTCGCCGCCGGGGGAAGCTCCGGCCCATTCCAGATCTGGCCGAGCGAGAGCTGCGGCACCTTGCGCTGCATGCAGGGCCAGTCGGGATCGGTGTTTGCCGCCCTGGCGTCCATCGGGACAAGCATGGCGACCAGAACCAGGGTGTGGACAAGTCTCATTCGCGCCATCAGCCGTTTCCTCCCGTGTCCTGCTTGCGGGTCATCAGGCCGCGCGAAGGATCATATGCAATGATGGCGCCGCCCAGAAACAAAAGCGTGCAACCGGCGACGACGCCCAGCGACAGCCAGTCGATCTGCCCGTAGAAGGCGAAGCGGATCAGTTCGACGGCATAGGTGAACGGATTGGCGAGGCAGATCTTGTAGAGCAGGGGGCTTGCCTCCTGGATACGCCACAAAGGATACAGCGCCGGAGACGCGAAATAGCCTGGAAAGATGACGAAGTTCATGATGCCGGCGAAGTTTTCGAGCTGCTTGATCATGGACGACAAAAGCATGCCGAGCGCGCAAAGCATCATGCCCGACAGAAACAGTGCCGGCAGCACGTAGAGATAGCCGAGCGGCGGCGCCCTGACGCCCCACAACCAGGCGACGATCAGGAATGCGTAGACTTGCACGATCGACACGGCCACGCCGGCCAACATCTTCGACACCAGCAGGAACCAGCGCGGAAACGGGCTGACCAGCAGGATGCGCATATTGCCCATCTCGCGGTCGTAGACCATCGACAGCGAAGACTGCATGCCGGAAAACAGCAGGATCATGCCGCACAGACCCGGAGTGATGTAGACCTCGTAGAGCACATAGGTCTTGTAAGGAGGGATGATCGACACGCCGAGCACCTGGCGGAAGCCGGCGGCGAAGATGAACAGCCAGACGAGCGGCCGCACCAGTGAGGAAATGAAGCGTTCGCGTTGGTGCAGGAAGCGCAGGCACTCGCGCAGGACGATGCCTTTCAGGCAAATGAGATAGTGGCGGAGGCCGAATGGTTCAGACCCTACCGGTTTGATGCCGACGACTTTTCCGGGCATCGCAGGCGCGCTCATGACGATGTCTCCGCCATGCCTGCCGCGTCGACGCGGCTGAGCTTCGAAAAGGCATCCCGAATGGAATTTCCTCCATTTGCCTGGACGACATCCGACACCTTGCCCCTGGCGACCAGGTCGCCTCGCCGCAGCACGACGACATGATCGGTATCGTCGACTTCATCGATCAGATGCGTGGCCCAAAGCACGCCGATACCATCGGTTTCGACGAGCTTGCGGATGGTGGCGAGGATGCCCGCGCGCGACTCGATGTCGAGGCCGACGGTCGCTTCGTCAAGCAGGAGCAGGGAAGGTCGGTGAAGCAGCGCCCGGGCGATCTCGATGCGCCGCATCTGACCGCCGGAGAGGCTGCGCGCCTTGTCATGCTGGCGGCCCTGCATGTCGACCGTGTCAAGCAGCGCGGCGATGCGCTGCCGGGCTTCGCGTCCGCCAATGCCATGCAGCGAGGCGTGGTAGGAGAGATTCTGGTAGACGCTGAGATCGAGGTCGAGCGTTCGCGCCTGGAACACGATGCCGACCCGTCTGAGCGCTTCGCCCGAAGCGCTGCGGATGTCGTGGCCAAAGATGCGGATCGACCCGTGACGCGTGTCATAGAGGTGGCTGATCAGGGAGAACAGCGTTGTCTTGCCAGCCCCGTTGAGGCCGAGCAGGACGGTGAACGTCGCCGGCAAGATCGAGAACGAAACCTCGTTGAGTGCCCGCTTCGGTCCATAGGAGTGGCTGACGGCACTGACATCGAGCGCCGCCGCCTCGTCTCCCGGTCCGCTTGTCCTCACATGCTGCATGCCCGGATCGCTCCTTCAGGACGCGTTGGCAGGACGCACTGCTATCTAGCGCGCCTGATTGCCTTTGGTCTCACTTGATCGTGATCTTGCCCTTCAGGCCCTTGTCGGCGAGGTCGGGAACCGACCAGGTATATTCGCCCGGGCGAACTGTGTGGAATTGCACCTGGATCGTTCCCGCGTCGTCGAATTCCAGCCAGGCCGGTCCGCCGTCCATATGCACCTCCAGATCGTCGATGACGATCTGGTCCATCCACACATTGCGGAACAGGTCCGTCACGAACTTGTATTCGAAACCGCCCTTGGAGGTGATCTTCCAGCGATAGCCTTGGCCGGCGATCAGTTCGAAATCCTTCTGATTGACGGCATAGGTGGAATCGGCCGAGCCGATAATCAATTCCGGCAGGTTCTTGCTGGCACGCGAGGGTTTTGGCGTTGTGTCATCCGCGCTTGCGCCGATCGGAGCAAGGACGAATCCGGTGAGCGCGGCGAAGATAAACCCATGGCGAAATTTCATGTCACGATCCTCCCCTAGATCAATGTCTGCTATTTGGGCGAAATGGCCACACCCCAAGGCTGCTGGCCCACGGTGAGCGATTGGACCGGCTCGTCGGTCGCCGTATCGATGAACGTGATGTCGTTGGAGTTGCCATTCGTGGTGATCAGCGTTTTCTGGTCGGGTGTGAAGGCCAGGTGCCAGACGCGTTGGCCGACGAGGATATATTTCTCGACCTCGTAGGTGTCGGTATTGACCACGGCGACATGGTTCGCCGGGCCGAGCGCGACATAGGCTTTCTTGCCGTCGCCGCTGATGGCGATGCCTACCGGCTGGATGGTCTCAGCCCGCAATCCCTGAATCGCGAACTGGATCTTCTTCACCACTTCGCGTTTGGCGTTATCGATGACGCTGACGGTGCCCCCGACCTCGGCGCTGACCCAGACCTGCGAGCCGTCCGGCTTGAATTCGGCAAAGCGCGGGCGCGTGTCGACCAGCACGTTATCGGTCACATCGTGGGTGCCAGTGTCGATGAAATGCGCCATGCTGGTGGTTTCCGAGGTGTTGACCATGGTCTTGCCATCAGGGCTGATACCCATGCCTTCCGGTTCCACGCCGACTGGAATCTCCGCCATGACCTGTTTGCTCTCGACGTCGATGGCGGTGACGAGGTTGTCGTCCTCATTGGCGACATAGAGCGTCTTGCCGTCAGGCGAGAGCACGAACAATTCGGGATCGGGGCCAGATGGCAACGTGCCGACGATCTGCAGCGTCGCGGTGTCGATGATTTCGACCGTGTCGTCGTCGCTGGCGCATAGATAAACGAATTTGCCGTCATGCGAGATGGTGATGCCGCGTGGCCTCTGGCCGACCTCGACGGTCTTCACCACTTGCATGGTGGCCGTGTCGACGACCGTCATCGTGTTGTCCTTCTCGTTGGAAACGTATGCCGTATAGGCCGATGCCGGGCTGGCCGTGAGGCCGGCCGCGAGAATGGCGAATGCACAAGCTCGTGTCTGCACGCAAATTCCTCCCCTTTGGCCCTACTTGAGAACGCATTTTGTTTCCGGCTGATCGATACCGAGCGTATCGAGTTCAGAGAATTGGTGGAGATAGCCCTCCTGCGGCGATGTCGAAACGACCGACTTGGTGTCACCAAGCAGGATCGGCTGGCGAAGCTGGAGGTTCCATTTGCGGAAGGTGAGCTTCTGTCCTTTGAAGGCGGCAACCGAGAAATCTCCCGACCGCATGTAGTCGCTGATCTTTTTCGCATCGTCGCCTTTGGTGCGCGTGGTGGCTTCGCCGACGGCACGCACTGCTGTCCACGCCGACATGTCCTTGGAAAGCATCCGCCGGCCCGCCGTCTTCAGGAAGCGGCTCTGCATCTGGATGCCGCCCCATTGCTCGCTGGCGGGATGCCACGACGATGCAACAAGCCCGGCCGTGCCGGCGACCAGCCGCGGCGTCCAGGTCCGGTAGGGCACGTAGGTGCCAAAAACCTGGCTTTCGTCGGCGACAAGCACAATGTCGTGCTCCGGCAGATCCTGCGTGAATACGGAAATCTGCTGCTGTATCTGCGTGGCGCCGGTATCGGTACGCCTGGCCGTGCCGGTGTCCTTGAATTCCTTCTCGGCGACGATCTGGCCACCAAAACGAGTTGCCGCGCGGCGCAACGCGTCGGCGTAGAGATGGTCCTGCTCGTGCGAGCCGTAGAGCAGCACCCAATTCGGCCATTTCTTCACCATGAGATACTGCGCCAGCGCATCGGCAAGCATGCTGCGCGTCGGCGCGATATGGAAGACATTGATGCGGCAGTCCTCCTCGCGCAGGCTGTCGTCGGGGGCGCCGATGTTGAAGATCAGCACGCCCTTGTCGCGGGCGATATCGGCGATCGACAGCAATTGTTTGGCCGAGAGATCCGCGACGACATAGTGGTCACCCTTGGCGATCAGGTCCTCGAATGCCTGGACCGCGTCGGCTTCGGGTTTGATCTCGGTCACGTCGAGGCTGAATTTCTGGTCGGTGAACTTTCCGGTCGTGTTGTTGTCACCGACTGCCACCTTGGCGCCGGCGACACCCTCGTCACGCGGCGGTAGGTCGAGCATGGAAAGCGTCAGTTGCGGCGCGTAGGCGCGCAAATAACCTATCTTGATTTCAGTGATTTTTTTTTCCGGCTTCGCCGCCGCTTCCTGGGCTATCGCGCCCGGAGCGTTGACGGTCAGGGAAAAAAAGCACAAAAAGGCGGCGAGAGTGCCCGGCACCGCGCTCGTCATCGATAGTAATTACCCATTCTTGCGCTGAGGTCCGACGGTTGTCGGGACCCGCGCCAAGTCAAGGTGCCCATGGTCAACTTAGCCGACCCGCGAAATTTATCAAACCCTATCGGACGACTTTTCGCGTCTGCCCTGGCTAGATGTCTTTTTGACAAATATGCCATGGCGGCTGAAAAGATTGCCATCTTCGATTTCCAGGTCGTTCGCAGCTATGTCATCCGCGACGTGCGTGAGAATCGCGCGGACCAGGAACAAAAAAGAATCTCGGCCTCCAAACTGGAGAAACTGTTCAAATGACCAGAATGCTGGCCAGCGTCACCGGTATCGAAGAGGCGGAGATCGTTCTTTCGGGCGGCGTCGACATCGTCGATCTGAAGGACCCGAAGGCGGGAGCGCTGGGCGCGGTATCCACCGAAACCATCCGCCGAACGATTTCCTTCATCGCGGGTCGGGCTCCGGTCAGCGCGGTCTGCGGCGACCTGCCGATGGAACCCGAAACGATCCGCGCCAAGGCTGAAGAGATCGCGGCGACCGGCGTGGATTATGTCAAGATCGGGTTTTTCCCATCGGCTGACATCTCCGCCTGCGCGGAGGCGCTGGAACCACTCGCCGCGCGAACGAAGCTGATCGCTGTGCTCTTTGCCGATCTGGCGCCGGATTTCGAGCTCCTGCCGGTGTTCGGCAGGCACCGCTTCCATGGCGTGATGGTCGATACCGCGCAAAAGGGCAACGGCCGGCTGCTGGACCATTTGCCACCGGAGCGCATTCCGGGATTCGTCGATCGAGCGAAGTCGCTCGGTCTGATGGTTGGCCTGAGCGGATCGCTCGAAGCCCCGGATATTCCACGCCTATTGCCTTTCGCTCCCGATTTCCTCGGCTTTCGCGGAGCGCTGTGTGGCCATGCCGACCGCGCGGGTTCAATCAGCGCCGAGGCGGTCTCGCAGATTCGCGAATTGGTCCCGGCAGAGCCTGGGACAGGCGGTAAATCGAGCATCGACTATCGCCTGTTGGCAGCGAGAGGCTATTCGCCGGGCACTGATCCGACACTGGGCACGGACAGGATTTTCGTGCGGGATTTTGTTCTGCCGGTCCAGATCGGTGCGTACAGCTTCGAGCATGGTCATACTCAAAAGGTGCGCTTTGATGTGATCGCCGACGTGCTGCAAGTCACCGACCATCCCGAGGACATGCGCCATGTGTTCTCCTACGACATCATCATGGATGGCATTCGCACCATCGTCGCGAGGGGACACATTCAGCTCAGCGAGGCTTTGGCCGAGCAAGTGGCGGCGTACGTTCTGGAGAACCAGCGCGTCGTGCGCGTCACGGTAAGGGTGGAAAAACTCGAGCTCGGGCCTGGCGGTGTCGGCGTCGAGATCGAACGCAAGCGCCAAGCGGCAGGACGCGGTGTCGCCTCCGGCTCTGCGGGCAGAAAAGACCGAGGCAGTGTTTCCCGGTCGCGCCAGCAAGGCTCCGACGTCCTCGGGCGGGCCGTCGTCAAGCTTGGCGGCAGCACTGCCCATGCGGCGGAAATGACGAGCTGGATCGCGGCGCTGGCGGGTTCCAGGTTGCCGATCGTCATCGTGCCCGGCGGCGGCCTGTTTGCCGACCAGGTGCGCGAGACGCAGACCCGCCTGGATTTTTCCGACACCGCCGCACATGCCATGGCGATCCTCGCCATGGAGCAGTTCGGCCAAGTCATCCTCGATCGGGACGAAAGACTGACGCCGGCACGGTCGCTGGAGGAGATTGTCCGAGCATTGGACGAGGGCAAGGTTCCGGTGTGGCTGCCGTCGTCACTTGCGCTGCCGGCACCGGACGTTCCGGCCTCTTGGGACATTACCTCCGATTCCCTGGCGGCGTGGCTTGCCGGGAAACTTGGCGCGAACGCTCTGTTGCTTATCAAGCAGACCGATGCATTCTTCGACAACGATACCCCTGACAGCCTGAAGGCCAGGGGCATTGTCGACCCAGGCTTTGCCGCCATGCTGCCCGACGGCATCGATTTCCGTCTCGCCGGTCCGAAGGATGCCGCCGAGGCGGGCGCGCTACTCGCATCGGGCAAGCTGCCCGGCATCGGGATCGTGGCTTCGACCCGCTCGGCAAAGAAGGCAGGCTAGCCGATGGTGAAGCTGCACGTGCCGCGTTGGGCGTGGGTTTTGACGGGCTCCGGGCATTTTTTCACGGAGAGCTTCGCACTTGTTCGCCAACTCGAACATAGCGATGTCTTCGTGTCGAAAGCCGCCAATGAAGTGCTGCGCATGTACAAGCTCAAACTCGATTTTCCGGAGACGACGCGCGTGCTGCACGACAAGACGGCGAGCGCCATTCCCGTCGGCGAATTTTACCACGGCGTCTACCACACGGTCGTGGTGGCGCCTGCCTCGTCCAACACGGTTGCCAAATGCGTCTGGGGTATTTCCGACACGCTTGCCACCAACGTCTTTGCGCAAGCCGGAAAGTGCCGCGTGCCGATCATCGTCTTTGCCTGCGACACCGCGCCCGAACTCGAAACCATGGCACCGCATGGCCTGGTCAAAGTCTATCCGCGCAGGATCGACCTGGAAAACACGGAGCGGCTGAAGGGGTTCGAACGAACCCGGGTCGTCGAGTCGCTCGCGGACCTCAACGCGGCGGTTCAGCAACGCCGGGCCGAACTGTCCGGCCATGGCTGAGCGGCTGGTCTTCCTCACCGGACATCTGGCCAGGGCACGGCTGGAAAAGCTGCTATCGGGTCTGGGCGAGACGGAGTTTTCGTGGGAGGTGGTCGACATAGGTGTCAAGGTCGCCGCACTGATGACCGAAGACATCATAAAGCGGCGTCTCATCGCACCCGACGCCGTTGACCGCTTTATCCTGCCAGGGCGCTATCGCGGCGATATCGAGCAATTGTCGAACCATTTCGGCGTGCCCTTTGCGCGCGGTCCTGACGAGATCGCGGACCTGCCGGCCTTTCTCGGCCGTGTCGGCGAGCCGCCGGATCTTACGCGTCACGATATGCGCATCTTCGCCGAGATCGTCGACGCGCCAATGCTGTCGATCGAAGCGCTCATGCTGCGGGCGGGGACGCTAGCTGCGGCCGGCGCCGATGTCATCGATCTTGGCTGCCTGCCTGAAACGCCATTTCCGTTGCTGTCGGAGGCCGTGCGCGAGCTCAAGGCACAGGGATTTCAGGTCAGCGTCGATTCGGCCAGCGCGGACGAACTGTCGATCGGTGCGCGCGCCGGCGCGGACTATCTTCTCAGCCTCGACGAGAACACGCTGCCATTAATCTTCGGCCATGGGGCTACGGCGGTGTTGATCCCGTCCGCCCCCGGCGATCTGGATTCGCTTGGTCGCGCTATCGATGCGGCGCGAAGCGCTGGCATTCCCTTTATCGCGGACCCCGTGTTGGATCCGATCCACTTCGGCTTTTCCCAATCGATCGGCCGCTTCATCGAGGCGCGGCGCCGCTGGCCGGAGGCCGAATTGCTGATGGGCACCGGCAATCTCACCGAACTTACCGATGCCGACAGTTCCGGCGTTACGGCCGTTCTGACGGGGCTCTGCTCGGAACTCGGGATTCGAAACGTGCTAGCCGTGCATGTCAGCCCACACACGGTGCGGACGATCGAGGAGCACGATATTGCCCGCCGCATCATGTTTGCCGCCCGCAATGACGGTGCGCTGCCGCGCAGCTATCACCCAGGCTTGCTGCAGATCCACGATCGCAAGCCTTTCACGGCCTCGACCGATGATATCGCTGCGTTGGCGGCCGAGGTGCGCGACGCCAACTTCCGTATTGCTGCAGCGGAGGACGGCATCCATATTTTCAATGGAAAAACGCACGCGGTTGCTAAGGATGCCTTCGAATTCTTCGCCGGGCTTGGCGTGGAGAGCGACGGTGCGCATGCTTTTTATCTGGGCGCGGAACTGACGAAAGCCGAGATCGCGTGGCGCCTCGGCAAGCGCTATGTTCAGGACGAGCCGCTCACATGGGGCGTCGCCGCACCGGCTCCCGAAACCGACCGTACCCGTCTTGCCGAACCGGGCGAGACGCTTCGCGCGAAGAGGGAGGGCTAGGTGCCTTACATTCGCGAGACAATCATCACCACTGTCGACAAGACAGGAAAGGTCCATATCGCGCCGATCGGCATAATCTCCGAAAAAGACGGCTGGGTCATCGCACCGTTTCGTCCGTCGGTTACGCTCGATAATCTGGCAGCGGTGCCGTTCGCCATCGCCAACTACACCGACGACGTGCGCGTCTTCGCTGGATGCCTGACCGGGCGCAAGGATTGGCCAACCGTTCCCCTTGAAGATTTTCTGGTTCCCCGGTTGGCGACTGCGCTGGCGCATTCGGTTCTCGAAGTCGAGAGCGTTGACGATGATGGCGTGCGCCCTCGCCATTTCTGCCGCGTGGTTCGAGAAGAAACGCATGCGCCCTTCACCGGCCTGAACCGTGCCAAGGCGGCTGTTCTGGAACTGGCCATCCTGGTCAGCCGGCTTGGCATGCTACCCCGCGACAAGATCGAGGCCGAGATCGGGTATCTTTCGATCTCTATCGAAAAGACAGCCGGCGCCGACGAACGGGAAGCCTGGGGTTGGCTGATGCAGCGTGTCAGCGATCACCTGGCCGTCAAAGGGTCCAGCAGCAAGGACGCATGAGCGTGACGACGCGAGCGCCGCTACGCTGCTTGTGATCGATATCCGGCCAGCAGCGCCACCGCCGATGCTGGTGCGGCGCGGCTGGCCTCGCCGCGAACAGCGTCATGGGCAGGGACGATGTCGGCGAAATCGACAAAGCGACGTTCCATGCGCTCGGCCAGCCGCCTGATCTGCCAGCGTCCCGTTCCGGCGCCGATGATCGGAACGTCTTGAGCAAGACCCCAGGCAACCAGGGATGCTGCGTCGTGGATTTTCCGCAATTGCTGCTCGCTGAACCAGCGTGCGACTTCACCCCATTCCGGCGGCGAAAGTTCTGCGGCGTCGCGCCCGACCATGCGCGCCAGTCGCGCGATTGAGCCGTGGACGGTCTTTTCCTTGCCGTCGGCGGAAGGGTGCATGTCGTCCTCCTCATCGAGCACGCCCAGAATCCGGTGCGCGTCGGCGATCGAGGCGAAATACTCGTTCATCAATGGCGTCAGTCTTCGATGGACAGGAGCAGACGAGGCTACGCCGAACAGGAATGTCCTGGTAAATCCCGTATAGACCAGTTCGCCAGTCAGAAGCCGTCCGGCATCGGTGTAGCCCTCATTGACGACGGCGCCATTCTTGATTGCGATAATGTCGGTGGTGGTGGAGCCCATATCGACGAACAGGGCATCGCCGGCCAGTTTTGCCACCAACGAGGCTGTCGCGTGCCAGTTGGCGGAGGCGACATCGGTGCTCAGCCGCGCTGCCTGCTCGACCTCGACAAAGCCGGATGATCCGGCATAGATCAGCTTTTCGCCTGTGGGAAAACGGTTGGAAATCTGACCCAGCAGAGTCGTCACGCCGATATCGCGGGATGCAAAGATGTCCGACAGTTCGCCCGTCATGGTGAACGCGTTGAGATCGGCTTCCGCATAGAGCGGGGCTGTTTCGTCGAGGGCCGAGGTCAGGCTGTGCAACCCTTGCCAAAGCGGCGTGGCGAGCGTTACCGCGCCGACGATGCGGCCGCCTTGCGCGCGCGTCACCTTCAGATGCGCGCCGCCAATGTCGAAGCCCGCAATGATGCTCTTTCTTTTTTCCACACTTCAAGCTTTCATGACAGCAGTTGGTTGGCGAGAAAAGCGTTGCGCATCATTCCGGTTCTCGACTTGAAAGGCGGCGAGGTGGTTCGCGCCCAGCAAGGAAAACGCGATCGCTACCGGCCGATCGTTACGCCGCTCAGCCGAAGTTCCGATGTCCTCGCCGTCGCCGAAGGGTTGCGCACGCTTTATCCCTTTTCGACCTTCTACATCGCCGATCTGGACGCCATCGAAGGCGGTACTCCAAACAGTGACGCACTTGCCCGGCTGAGGGCGATGACGCAGCCGCCCGAGCTTTGGGTCGATGCCGGCGCAGCAGACGGGAAAACGCTCTTGGCGGCGCTTGCTCAACGTTCCGTGTACCCCGTCCTGGGTTCCGAATCGCAGCAGGACGATATGCTGCTCCGGCATTTTCGCGATCATCCCGATCTCATCCTGTCCCTTGATTTCTTCGGTGATGATTTTTGCGGACCGCGTTCTCTTCTCGATGAGCCCGAGCTTTGGCCGCAAAAGGTGATCGTGATGACGCTGGCCAAAGTCGGTGCGGCCGCCGGCCCGGACTTCAGGCGGCTGGAGGAAGTCAAGGCCAAAGCAGGAGATCGCGCGGTCATCGCGGCCGGCGGCGTCCGCGATGACAACGATATCCACGCGTTGTCAGCGATGGGTATCGCCGCAGCGCTGGTCGCAACCTCACTGCACAACGCCACGCTCACACCCGGTCACCTGGCGTCGCTCGGCGCCTGATCATAGTTGCTCCTCACTCCCGAAAGGCGGGCGCCCTTCGGGAGTGTCGCTTCAAAAGCCCAGAACCTTTTTCAGCCGGCGCAACAGACCATCCGTTTCGGAAGATGGCTTTTCCTGTGCGGGGCTGTCTCTTGTCTAGGCCGCGAACGGATGCTTGACCTTGTCGCGCTGAGCGGTGGCTTCGGCGGCGGTCGGGGTTCCTGCGATAGCGCGCTGGATGGCCTCCTTCGTCGCCTCGTAGTTGTATTTCTGGATCTTGGCGTCGTCGGCCGCGTCCCAATGGATGAATACGCCGACGCAGATGAACACGTCGTCCGCTTCGTTGGCCGGAATGGTCCCGTCCGCGACGCTGTCCTGCACGGCCTTTGCAACGGCGTGCTGCGCCGGCCCGAACATCTGGACAGCCTGCTTGGCGCCCTTGATCGTAACCTTGTTGAACATCACCGTATTGGGCTTGCATTGAAGATTAGGCGCGATCACCGCCAAAAGCGAGGTAAAACCGTCCTTGTTGTTGGTGAGCGCGTTGCAAAATGCCGTTTCGACCGCACTCCCTCGCGGGCCGATGAGCAGGTCGACATGCGCGACTTCGTTGCCGTCCCCTACCAGCGATTCACCGACCATTACCTTCGAGATTTTTGCCATGCCAATTTCCTCCAAGACACAATTATGATGTCCACGGACGCTGCAACCGAGCAGGCGCTCGATGGACAGCTATCCTTGTTGGCAGCGCCCGGATTGCCCGGGCCGGTTGGCTAGATAGCCGCGGAAGCACAGCTCCCGCTTTTGGAAGTCAAGCACCAACGCCGCGATTATGCAAGCGAGCGCCCAGGGTGTGGACTAAAAGAGTAGCCACGGTCAGATCGGCCGAGGTGCCCGGGTTGACTTTGACCGCCTTCAGCCGGCGGTCGAACTCCATGAGCAGGCGAATGCGTGACGGCTCGTCGCCGTTGGCATGGAGCGCCGCCTGAACGGCAAGAGCGTCTTGTCGCACCTGATTTGCGACTTCAATTCCGTGATTGCGAACCACGTGACTGTCGGGGAAGCCTGCGACAAACGCCATATAGGCGAACACGGTCGGCCACATGCCGCTTTCTCCGCGCGCTAGCGCCCCTACCAGCGCCGCCAGCCCGACCCCGAACACGTCGCCGAAACAGGTGTCATACTGGCGTGCGATCATATCGCGGTCGGCAGCCTCCCGCATTGCTTCCAGGAGATGAACCTTCGGCTCCTGCCGCACATCATTGGCGGCGTCTCCCAGGCCGCCTGGCGCTGCCATGGCGATCGCCTCGAACACTGCCCTGGTATCGTCCATGCTCAACGCGCGCAGCAGCGAGTCGAGATTATCCTGCAAGCTGCCACTCCTCATTTCGGCGGCGCATATCAGAGGCCCCGCCAGGAGGATGATACCGAGATTTGTATTGGTCGCTACCGCCAGACGTGTCGCACGCACCGCCTCCAGCATGCGCTGCCCGGCCGAGAGGCGAGGATCGGTCAGCGGCTCGGACGAAACCTCGGCACTTATCATGAACTGAGCGGCGGACATGCCGTGTCCGTCGGCGAACAGGTGGACATTGCCCGGCTTCAGAGCTTCGATCTCCATCCTGCAGGCATCCTTGTAGCTAGCCCGGAGGCGTTCACGCGATAACGTCATCCTCCGCCGCTCCGTTACGAATTCGCCGGCGCGGTGAACCGGAAGGGGCGCGGCGCGGCGGTGGCTTCGGTGCGGTCGGCCAGGAATTTCAGCAGGGCATCGGCGATCGCTTCGGCGATGTTCACAGCGACCACCGATTGCAGCCCTGACCAGGCGGGCATGCTGTTCACCTCGAGCACGAACAAGCTGCCATCGTCGGCTCGCACAATGTCCACGCCAGCAAAATCCGCGCCGACGGCGGCCGACGCGGCGACAGCCAGCGCTGCCAGCTCAGCCTCGCCATGTCCCGAAACCGGCTCCGGCACGCCACCCCGGTTGACGTTCGTGATCCAGTCGTCGCTGCTGCGGCTCATCATCGCGACGGTTTCGCCGGCGCAGATAAAAACGCGAAAATCCCGGAAAGGCGGGCCGGCGCGCGACACATAATGCTGGAGATAGTAGACGCTGTTCACCTCGTCTGCGGCGGGAAGGTCGGAGAGCGTACGGATCAGCCTTATCCCGCGGCCTTGCGCCCCGAACAAGGGTTTCAGAACCAGCGGTCCCTCCGGAAGCTCCCGCGCCGCGATCTCCTTGGCGGCGGCAAGGCCTTCGACGGCGAACGTCGGCGGCGTTGGCAGGCCGGCATTTTTCAAGAGGAACGTCGTCATCGACTTGTCGACGCAGCGTTCGACCGCCTGCGCCGAATTCCACACGGGAACCGACAGCCGGCTCAGCGCGTGCAGCACCCCGAGGCGCCGGGTGATCGCCTCGAACGATCCGGCGGCGATCGAACGGACGAGCACGGCGTCGGGCAGCGCGCCGCCGAAACCGGGGATCGAAAGTCCGCTCGGGCTACCGGTGTCGAACGCGATTGCCGCCAGCGGCGCGGTAGCAACAATAGCGCCCCGTCGACTAAGCCTTGCCGCGAGGCCTCTGGAGCCGGTGTCCGAACTGTCACTGACGATCAGGATGCGAGGGATCATGTGGCTCCTCGGACATGGCGGATGACGGACGGTTCCCTTTGTGCCGCCATGCTCTAACCGAGGCTCCGTTCGAGCATCTTCGGATCACGCCGGCCAGCGCGAAACGTATCGCCGGTTTCGATCGCCGTCACGATCACTTCGGCCGGGCTGAACAGCAGCGGATCGATGGCATAGAAATCCCCCTTGAACCGCTTGAAGATCTCGGCAAACGGTTGACCGTAGTCCCGTGAGGCGCGGCTCGGAAGTTTCTCCGCGAGGTTGCTGGCCTCTTTTGCCGACCCTTTTACGAAGAGCTGGACGCTGCCGCCATAGATGATGGCATCGTTCGTTCTGCCCATGGCGGTCAGGAAATCCGGGTGGGGGGCGGGGATTGGCGCCGCTCCGATGCCGTCGACAACGTTCTCCAGCGGAAATTTGAGATCGTTGGCCTTGTGCAGGGCAACCTCGAGCGCGCGCGCAACGATCTGCAGGCTGCCGGCAAGGCTTTGCGTCGGCGCGTAGAGGAAGGTGAGCTTGTCGGTTGCCAATCCGGTTGCCTTGCTCACTTTCTCGACGATTGCTGGGGGAGGCGGTTTGGCAGTCTCCAGGATAAGCACGGCGGACGATGCGGTGTCTCGATAGGAAAGCGCGTCGAACAGTGGTTCGACGCGGGCGAGTGCCCGCGCAGGTCCCGATCCCATGGCGAAATAGTCCTGGGCAGACAGGTTCCAGCCCGCATATTGACTGCCTAGGCAGGCCAGTACGGGCTGCGACGAGCGCACCTCGACCGTGAACGGCCATTTCCGCTCCGTGCGGTCCATGAACACTGAAACGCTGCCGAGACCACCCATCGCCGCCTCTGCCATGCGCAGCCCGGCCTCGACGCTGCCGGGCGCCTTGGCGCCGACATCGATAAGGAGCTCGCCCAAGGTTCCCTTGGAAGCGGCGATCCGCAGCCGTTCGGCATCGCTGATCATGCCGTCGGCGATGCGCTGTGCATTGTCGTTCAGGAATGCCGAACCGTTCTTCATGTCCGGTCTCCTTCCCATTGGAGTTGCAACCGGCGGGCTTGCCCCTTGATGAGCCGCCGGGTCAAACCGGCGTTCGGACCGCGCGCGAAGACGGTACAGACGGGGTCGCCGGCAATCAGACGGGTGCCGGGTGACTGGTGGTCCGCAGTCCATTCGGGCCACACAATCGACGGAAACCGGGCGATTGGGGTCGCGGCGTAGGTCACCATTGAAGCCATCGAATCGACGAAGCGTGGCAAACGGTAGGTTCCTCCGGCCGCAGCTCGCAGATGTGCTTCGATCAGCGGCGCCTCGTCCTCGTCAAAAATGTCCAGCGTGGCGCCTGGCCGCGGATTGATCTCGATGAGCTTGTAGCCGTCCGATCCGCGAATGAGATCGGCGCTGCACAATCCAACCAGGCCGGCGCGGCGCGTCAGGGCTGAAAGCCAGCCGCCGATGAGCGCCGCCTGCCTGCGGTCGAAGCGTCTCAACCGCACGGCCCCGCCATAGCGATAGGGTGCCGCGGAGACGGGGGAAGTCCATTGTTGGCTGAAGCCGACGATGCGCGCGGCCTGGCCGTCGCCGACGAAGAGGGCCGAGACGCTGCGTCCGGCGATGAAACGTTGGAAATAGCGGCCGGTGGTCTGGCTTTCTCCGGCCGCCCGTCTGATATGCCCACCCCCGGCGCCGCCCACGGTCTTGGCCACCCAGCTGTCTGGCTCAGGCGGCCGATCCCACCGGAATTCCGGATGTGGGATGCCGAGTTCGGCACAATCCGCGGCCAGCAATTGCGGATCCTTGATCCTGCTGATCGCCGCGCCGCGATTGCCGGCAAGCGGAAAATGGCGAGCGACGGCGTCGACAGTCTCCGTCATCCGCTCAAAACCCGAGCCCAGGACGACGGCGACCGGCTGGTCTTCGCCGGCCAGGTCCCGAAGCGTCTCGATGATGCGCTCGCCGTCGATGCCGTCCTGTAGGTTGCCCGGCAGCTTGGTCGTTCGTTCTGCCAGCGCAACCGTATCGGTGTCGCAGAAGAAATCAGCGACCAACGGACGATAGCCCGCACGCCGCGCAGCCATGGCCAATGCCCGGCCTGAAATCGCCGCGATCAGCAGAGATCTGGCGCTATTTGGCAATCTCGCGTGCAAGGGAAAACGCTTCCTGGAAATCGAGCGCGATCGTTTTTTCGGATTCGATCATTCTTTTGAAAAGGCCCGACTCGACCTTATATTTGACGTTGCCGATGGCAAGCGGGCCAATCCCGACGGCCTTTGACGCTTCTAGCGGGTCGCCATTGGCATTGACGGCCAATCCTTCGATGCCTGCGGGCGGAACCGCGTTGACGTCGGCGGCGATAAGCAAGCCGCTGCCTCTCAACTGGGCCTTTGAAACCACCTGGACGCCGGCCTTCGCACAAGCCAGTATGACCTCACTTGCCTCGACCAGATAGGCTTTCCGGGCATCGCTCGATCCGTCAGCCGCATCGACACCGATCTTGAATCGGCTTTTGATCTCGGCAGCGATCTGTTTCACCCTTTCGATGCCGTCATGGCCGACGAGTGTGACGCGGGCGCCCTCCCTTGCCGCGATGACGGCGGTGCAGAAGCCAACCACGCCGGTGGCGCCAAAAACAGCCACCCTCGTGTCCTTCAGCCCGCGCTCGAATTTCTTCTCCAACGCCTTTTCGACCTTGGCCACCATCGCCGCGGCCGTGGTAAACGAGCCGGCCGGGTCGGCAAATACCGAAACCTGGAAAGGCGGCACCATCGCCTTCTTCGCGGCATCGAACATGTCGAGCGCCAACGAAGCATCCTTCCCGGCGATAAAGATGCCGGTATCAACGCCGGCATCAGGCGGACGCGAAAAGATCGCGTCCTGAACCAGGCCTGTCACCTCACCAAGGCCAACATCGACATAGGGGACGACGCTGTCGAAGCCCGCGTCGAGCGCCATGTTCACGTCGAAGGGGCTCATGTGCTTCAACGGCGTCAGCATATGCAGGATATGTTTGCGGGCCATTTCTCGCCTTTCTGCTTGGAATCTGAAGCGTCAGCTGCCGACGAGACCGAGTCCGGTCGAACTGATCTTCGCGCCGGAGTTCCTGCCTTTGACGATCTTGATCTGAAGGCCGTCTTCAACGGTTGTCTTCTGAACCGCGTCGACGAATTTGAGCGCGGCGTCATGCGACGGCGCGAAGGCAAACCCTGTCGGTCCCCAGGAACTCTGGCCGATTCCGACGGCGCCCGCTTCATTGAGACGGTGAGCGACCATCTCGACCCGCTTTGAGGTGAACACGCCGCCCTGCGCCGGAGCGAAATGGCTGCCGATCAGCATCTGTATCGCGGCGACGGCAGCGCCGAATGCCGCAAGATCGCGCTCGACCAAGGCCGGCATGATACCCATCAGCACCCTCCGGCAGATCTCGCCGCTGCCCGCCGTCGGGAAGGGTGGCAGTGAACGGAACGCCGCGACCTCGGCCTCGCCATGCAGTCCATGCCCGGCATGGTCGAGGATGAGGATGACGCGCCATTCTTCGGGAAACGGCAGCCGCGCCACGACCGGAGGCGGTCCGCCACGCTCGTCCTTGCCCGCGTCGACAATCACGCCGCCGTCTTCGAAACTTGCGATGCCGATTCCAGATCGGCCGCCTCGTTCGAGCAGGGTCGCGTCGCCGGCGACATCGAGAGGCAGGTTGTGCAGCGTTCGCAGTGCCGAGGCGACGGCAAGGGCGATCTGCGTGCCGGACCCAAGGCCGGCGTGACTCGGGATCGACTGTTCGATCACCAAATGGTGCTGGCCGCGAATGCCGAGATGCCTGCGGAGCGTCGACAAGTGCTCACCGGCGCGAGCGCTCTCGGAACCTTCGACTAGGGTCTCGCCGGACCGCGACAGGGTGACAACGGTTTCGGGTTCACTCAACGGAAGCCCAACGCTGCCAAAGCGACGTCCGGCATCGCCATTGAGATCGAGGAAGCCAAGGTGAAGGCGAGCGGGCACTCGTACGGTAACAAAATTCGACATCTGCCCCCCGATGGGTGCATCATGGATGCATCATGGAAGTTTAGGTGCCCGCCACGATGATAACTGTTTTCGTCGAGGGAGCAAGCCAAAGAGAGTGCATTCATGTTTCTGCTTTGGCCTGTCGTGTTGACGGACCGAGCAATTCGGGGAGGTCGAGATGAGCGAAACGGTCAAGGAGAAGATCTATTCGGACGCCGAGATTGCCGACCGGCTTGAGAAGGAGCTGCCGAAATGGCGCTACGAAAACGGCTGGATCCGGCGCAAATACAAGACCCACAGCTGGAAGTCGACGCTGATGGTCATCAACACGGTTGGCCATCTCGCCGAGGCGGCGTGGCACCATCCCGATATCACCGCTTCCTATGCCTGGGTCGAGGTACGCCTTATGAACCACGCGGCGAAGGGTATCACCGACAAGGACTTCGAGTTGGCGAGAAAGATCGAGGACGTCGTCCAGTGGCAGCCGGCCAAGGAAGGCGGGGCGCTGGAGGGAACTCCGCCGACCGATCAACGCTTCGCTTACATCAAATATGATTAAGCGCGGTCGGAGTTTGTTGATAGCGTATGAAAACATTCGTTAATCTGCTGGTAAGCGGGGTTCACGGCCAATCCAGTTTCGTCTAGGATCGGGCCGGCACCAGAAAGTAGTGTAGCGAATGGCGGTTGCTTGGATAGGCAACCGGGAAGCGCTGGTCGAGCGCGCGGCTGCGCATGCCGCGTCGCTGTTATCGTCAAGCCGGTGCCCGGTTTTCAGCTTTGATACGGACATACACGGCACGAGGGCGGCGATCGCGCTGGCCGAGCGGCTCGGCGCGGCATACGATCACGCCGACGGCGCGGCACTTGCCCGAGAGACCATGCTTTTTACCGACAGGGGCGCGATGACCGTCGCCCCTGGGGAGACGCGCCGGCGTGCCGATATCGTGGTGATCGTGGGCGAATTCGCACAAACCCATCATGATCTTGTTGCCGAGCTCGCTGGCACGGTTCCCGATCTCTCGACCAGGAGCAAGCGCGAGTTCTTCCTGGTGGGATCGAACGGGGTGTCCGTGCCGCCGTTGAAAAACGGGCGCAAGGCAACGCTCCTTTCCTGTGGCCAGGCTAGCCTCGGAGCCACGCTGGCGGCGCTGAGGGCGCAGTACAAGGGGCGGCAAACATCGCGACCGGTGTCGAACTTCAACGATTTCGCCAAGGCTCTGGCGGCTGCGCATTTTCCCGTGTTCCTGTTTTCAGGCCACGCCACCGATGGGTTGGCGTTGGAGATGCTGCAGGGGCTGATCGCCGATCTCAATCGCAAATCACGTGCATCTGGCCTTCATCTGCCCGCGAGCGAAAACGGGTGGGGAAGCTTGCTCGCCTCGACCTGGATGACAGGGTTTCCATTGCGCACGGGCTTTGCGCGGGGCTTTCCGGAATTTGACCCCTGGCGTTACGATGTGGCGCGCATGATCGCCGCCGGCGAAGCCGACCTGCACCTGCGGATCTCCGCCACGGTTGCCCAACTCCCGAGAAACAGGGGACGCACGGCACTGATTGCGCTGGCCAAAACGGAAGAGCCGGTCGCAGGCGCCGCGGTCACCATCGCCATTGGCGAAGCTGGGATCGATCACGATGCGGTTGTTTATTCCAGCCGTACCGGCTCGCTGAAGTCGACTGATACCCGCGCTGCTTCGAAATTGCCCTCCGCCGCGACGATCATTCGCCTGGTCGCCAGTCGGGTTTTCGCCGAGGCATTGCCATGCTGACGAAAATCGCCAACGGCGACATCGTCGACCCCGTCAACAGCCGCCTCGGCAAGGGCGACCTATGGATCAAGGATGGCAAGATCGTCGCGGCACCGGCTGAGGGGTCGGCCGACCGGACCATCGAAGCCGCCGGCTGCATCGTGATGGCGGGCGCCATCGACATCCACTCCCACATTGGCGGCGGTAACGTGAATACCGCGCGGCTTCTCTTGCCCGAACAGCATGCCGCCCATCAGGCGCGACCGGCGACGACGCCGCTCTCCAATGCCGGCTGGTCGACCTTCCAGACCGGCTGTCTCTATGCCAAGATGGGCTTCACGACGGTCGTCGAACCGGCGATGTCCCCGGGATCTGCACTCCACACCCATCTCGAACTGGCCGACATCCCGATCATCGACAAGGCGACGCTGGCCATTCTCGGCAACGACGACTTCCTGCTGTCAATGATCCGTGACGCCGCCACTCCTCAAATGATCGAGGACTATGTCGCCTGGACGGTCGCCTCGACGCGAGCGCTCGGGGTCAAGGTGATCAACGCCGGTGCGGCGGCCGCCTTCAAGGAAAACGCACGCACCTTCGCGCTGGACGATGTGGTGCCTTCCTACGGCGTCAGCTCGCGCAAGATTGTCAAGACGCTGCAGGCCGCCGTCGACAGTCTTGGCCTGCCACATCCTTTGCATGTCCATTGCAACAATCTGGGCATCCCTGGATCTGCGGATACGGCGGCCGCGACGATTGCGGCGGCGGATGGGCAGCCACTGCACCTCGCCCACCTCCAGTTCTATGGCTATGGCACGGAAGGAAAGCGCAGATTTTCCTCCGCCGCCGCGCGCCTTGCCGAGCTTATCAACACGACTCCGGAAGTCACTATCGATATCGGTCAGGTGATGTTCGGTCAGACGGTCACGGTCTCCTCCGACGTCATGCGGCAGTTCTCGGCGCGGGGCAGCGCACATCCGAAAAAGTCCGTCATTCATGACGGGGATGGCAATGGCGGCGGCATCGTGCCCTACAGCTATGGCAAGGACTTCTATGGCACGATGCAGTGGGCGATCGGGCTCGAGCTTTTTCTCCTCATCGACGATCCCTGGCGTGTGTTCTTCACCACCGATCACCCCAACGGTGCACCCTTTACCGCTTATCCGGCTCTATTCGAGCTGCTGATGAGGCGGGAAGCGCGCACCGAAATGGCCGCTGGACTTTCACGATCCGCCTTAGCGCTCTCTACCCTGTCCGCAATCGACCGCGAATACACGTTCGAGGAAATCGCCATCATGACGCGTGCAGCGCCGGCCAGGCTGCTCGGGTTGACGGATCGAGGCCATCTCGGCGTCGGCGCGATAGCCGACATCGCTGTCTATCGCAGGAACGAAAGTATCGCGAAAATGCTCGGACAGGCAGCGTATGTTTTCAAGGATGGCGATCTCGTCGTGCAGGACGGGGAGATCATCCATTACCGCTGGGGCAAGGCCCTCAGGCTTAATCCACCTGTGGACAAGGCGATGGTGCGGCGTCTGGAGGACTATCACCAGCAGCGCTACGGCCTGTCCTTGGATTGGTTCAATTTCCCGGATTCCGCGATTGCGCGTGAACAGCCATTCGGCGAGGTGCCATGCCGAACGTGAGCGTAAATGGCGTAACGATCGACGATACTTTTGCCGAAGCCTTCGGGATGCGGGCAACCGCCATCATCATCACCGCGTCGAACCGGAAATGGGCACGGCAGGCGGCGATCACGATGACCGGCTTCGCCACCTCGGTAATCGGTTGCGGCTGCGAAGCGGCAATCGATGCCGACCTGCCGCCGTCAGCCACCCCGGATGGCCGGCCCGGCTGCCGCGTGATGATCTTCGCGATGGGAACAGATGAATTGCAGAAGCAACTGCTCAATCGCGTCGGACAGTGCGTTTTGACCTCGCCGGGCTCCGCCTGCTTTGCCGGACTGGAGGGCAGCGCCAAGCTCAAGCTCGGTTCGGCGCTACGTTATTTCGGCGACGGCTGGCAAATCTCCAAGAAGATCGGCGACAGGCATTTCTGGCGTATTCCCGTCATGGATGGTGAATTCCTCTGCGAGGCAACAACCGGACTGACCAAGGAAGCCGTCGGCGGCGGCAATTTCTTTGTCATGGCCGAAAGCAGCGCCAACGCTTTGGTCGCGGCCGAGGCCGCGGTCGCCGCGATCGGAATGGTGCCTGGTGCCATCGTGCCGTTCCCGGGCGGCATCGCCCGTTCGGGTTCCAAGATAGGTGGCAAATACAAGGGCATGATCGCCTCGGCCAACGAAGCCTACGCGCCGACACTGCGCGGCGTGGTTGCGAGTGAACTCGGGCCCGACATCAACGCCGTCCTGGAAATCGTCATTGATGGTGAGACGAATGATGCCGTTGCCGCGGCGATGAAGGCCGGCATCAAGGCCGTCATCCAGCTCGGCCCGAAGAAAGGCGCGGTTCGCATCGGCGCCGGCAATTACGGCGGCAAGCTCGGTAAGTTCATCTATTCGCTGAAGGATATGTTGCCATGAAGGCGCTGACCTTCACTCTTGTTGCCGAACCGCCTGAGCGCCTCGACCTGTCGCCGCTGACGCCGGAACGGCTTGCTGGGAGCGAAAGACGGGATATCGAAAAAATCCGAATCGGCATGTCGAAGCATGGATCGAAGGTGGGCGACATTTTTCGCCTCGCCGGCAGCGATCCGCTAAGCATCGTGTTCGAAGGTGGAAGCGCGCGCCTCGACCGGGTGGCGCAAGGCATGGGAGGTGGATCGGTCCGCGTGATCGGCAATACTGGCGCGCAGGCCGGGCGCGCCATGCGCAGCGGCAAGCTGACGATCGAAGGCAATGCGGGGCCGCACGCCGGCTCTGGCATGCGCGGCGGCAGGCTGGAGATAACAGGTAACGCCGGCGATCACCTTGGTGCGCCGCTCGTCGGCGAACTGGCCGGCATGAATGGCGGCGTGCTGATCGTGAGGGGCAGGGCGGGCGCCTTCGCCGCGGACCGCATGCGGCGCGGCCTGATCGCGGTGCTGAAAGGCTCGGGCGACCATGCAGGCAGCCGCATGATCGCGGGTACGCTGGTGGTAGCCGGTGGCATCGGTGAAATGCCCGGCTATCTGATGCGCCGCGGTTCGATCCTTCTTGATCGCGCGCCAGGACATCTGTCGCCGAGCTTCGTCGAGTGTGGCGCGCCCGAGAGCGTTTTTGCCACCATCATCGATCGTCATCTGATCGCCGAAGGCATTTTGAAACGGCCGCTGCTGGGGCGCGCGCCACATAAATATGGCGGTGACAACGCGGTGCTTGGAATGGGCGAGGTTCTTTTTCCGCGCAGATGAGGTTCCGGCAACGAAATCGATCAGGTGCTTGTGCCAGTTGAGCGGCCCTGCTCGCTAAGCTTTAGGAATGTGTCCAACGTCGATTTGCCGCCAGCTATTGGCTTCGTCACGTTACACCGGGCTACTGGAGACCTGTAGGGCGCGTTTCGGCAGGTGCGGGGGCGGATAATTGAGCTTCCGCCGAGCGAAACATGTCCTCGAATGCAAGCTCTGTTTCAAACACGGTGCTTCCGAGGCTAATCGTCAGAGCGTCCTCGGTCCCCTTGGGCGCGAAATAGACCTGCGCGACGCTTGCCCGAATGCGCTCGCCAATTTCCGCGGCCTCCGCTTCGGTCGTACCTGGAAGAAAGACCCCGAACATAGATGTTCCTATGCGACCTACCATATCCTCCTTGCGGACCGCAGACTGAATGGCCGATGCGACGAGCCGCAAGGCCTCATCGCCCCAATCTGGGCCGAAGCGAAGATTTATGGAGCGAAGATGTTCGGCATGAATCACCAGGAAGGCGCCCGAGCGCGGCCCTGGCGCTGACGGCCTCGCCGCGCGCCGCTCGACCATCGAGGTGAAAACCGGACCGTTCAGGCAGCCTGTCACCCTGTCATAGGTCTCGGCCCTGTTGAGCTCCCGCCGGTAGCCGCGGATCTGGGCCTGTTTCAAGCCGATCAATACGAAAAGCGGCAGACCGATGATCAGAGGCAGCAGCACGGCAGTGACCATGCTGCGCCCGAACGGGGTCAGGACATCGCTGAACAACAGCAGGTAATTGAGGCCTACGGAGAGTGCAAGGCTGCCAATGGTCCCCAGGAAGGCGAGCCACGCGACACCCTTCCATACCGGCTCGGTGGCGGTCGTTTCGGCTTGTGCCATTACCAATCTCCTGTCAGATCGGCGAGCATAGCGCCGGCATGCGCAATTTCAGTTGCGGCAAACCATACAATTTGATCGATGTGCGAAACGTGAATCGATTTTGGTCTATCGCGGCGGGCCGAAAATTCCCACCTCCGCGTCCTCGGCGACTGCTTGCGCCTTGCCATAGATGCCGGTGGGCAGCGCGATCGCCCAGCCGTTGGACACAAGCCAGGCGCCGACATCCTGCTTGCCAAGGCTACACGGCGCGGCAATGGCAAAACGCTCGACCTCCGGCGGCACGACACACTTCAGCGCGCGTCCACGCAGCCAGGAATTGAAGGCGGCGCGTGCGCGCTGGCCGCAAGACCAGGCGACATCGTGAAACGAGCAGGTGGCTTCCGGTTCTATGCTGGCCACACCACTGACGGCCACTTTGCGTCCCATGGATTCGAAAGTCGCCGATGACGTTGCTATTGGCCGGAAGAGCAGGGTTTCGCCCCAATCGCCTGGCATCGGCGCCTTAGGGGGCACGGCGAGGCCGAGATCGCCGAGCGGGGGCCGGGCTTCGATCCGCTCGATCTCGGACAGGTCAATTGGCGGCGGTGCGACAACATCCTCGGCAACCCCGCGCGCTTCTCGCCATCTTCCGACGAGAACAGTCGTCTCCGGCCGGGTTGCTTGCCCGGCATTCTCGACACGGGTCGCAAGGGCAGGCCGGTCGGTCGCAAGCAAGGCTCCGGCATGCATGATCAGGGCAATCCCGAACAGCAGCTCGAGGCCTCCGACCGCAATGACCAGGCGGACACGCCCTGGCACCTCCATCACGCCGGCGGCAGCGTTCGTTAGCGGGCGGTCAGAACCCCGAGGTCGATTTGGCAACCAGTTTGAGCGCACCCTTTTCTATCCGGTAGAATGGCATCGATCTTTGGCTGGATCCATCTGCGCGAAAGCGGAACAGGCCGGTCGATCCGCGAAATCCGCTCGGATTTTCGAGCACCTGTTTGCTGAAGCCGTCAGGTCCGACCGCGCTGGCAATCCCTGCCGTCAGCGCAACCATATCATAAGCGTAGGCTACGTTGACGTCGGCCGGATAATTGTATGTCGTCCTGAAGCGGTCGGCGATCGGCCCAGTTTCGCTCGGATCGAGCGTTGCGATATAGGCTCCCTCGAAGGACGGCTCCATGGGATGCTCCAGCCAACGGCTGGTTCCGACGACGGAGGTCGCTTTGCCCGCAATGCCCTTTGATTTGAGGGCGGCAAGTATAGACGAGGGGCTGGCATCCCCGCTGGCAATGATGACCGCGTCGGGAGTGTCCACGAGCGAGGCCATTTCGTCGACCGCCTTGGCGGCGCCGTCGCCGGCCGAATATGGAACGGTGACGGCGAGCGTCGCGCCATAGATGCTGAGACTGTTGGCGACCCGCTTCTCGACCGTGCTGGCGTTCGAACCACCCGCGACAAACAATACGAATTTTTTTCCGCCTTTCGCGGCGATGCCCGCGGCACCCGCCGCCGCACTGTCCGCTTCGCTAAGGCGCACCGCGTAAACGCCGGCGCCGCCCGCGAAATTGTCGGCAAGCGCCAATACGGGCGGCCGCTTCGATCCCGACAATGTGGCGATATGCTGGGCTGCCGGCAATTCGGTCGGGCCGATGACGACTTTCGTGCCGGTCGTCAGGGCCTGCAGCGCCAATTTGCCGGCCTGTGCGTTGTCGCCCTTGGTGTCCTCCACGGCCAGCGTAAGCAACCCATTGCCGATATCGGTCATCGCGAGCTTGGCGCCATCGAGCATCTTGCGGCCATTTTGCCCCGCCGTTCCCGGGGCGGACAATGGCAGCAGCATGGTAATTTTCGTCGAACCGGTACCCAGCGACTGGGTTGCCTGGGCCGGGCCGGCGCCCGCGACGCCATCCTGCCCGGTAGGCGCGGCAATCGTCGCCGGATCGAGCGCTTCGGTAACGCTGCCCTTAGACTGGCAGCCCGACAATACCGCGGCGAGCGCGAAGGTGACTGCCCAACTGCGCGGACGGTAAACCTGCCGGCCAGCTTCCATGATCGTCCCACCCTGTATGCCGCCGGGTTATCCTCCCGGTCTGGCCCTGTACCATGTTACGGCGAACTTGCCGCGCCGTCTTGTTCTTTGGCCCTCGAAAAGCCGAGATCAAAATGCATCGGCCGCGCCGAGCCGGAGGACGGAATTTGCTGATACGGAAGGCCGTTCCAGCCGGTTGGCGCGAGCCAGCGCGAGGTCTTGGCCAAGGCCGGCGAAGGCGGTCGTTGCGACGATCGCCTTCAGGATTGATCCGTCCGCTGCCATGGTGGCCAACAGGCGCAGGTTGCCTATCCGGTCAGTGCATGTACTCGACCATGCGATCGTGGAAACACTCGCATTTGTTGAGCGTGTCCTCGTCCTTGTAGTTCGTCTTAAGATAGCCGTAAGCCATGCCGCAGGCGACCTTGGCTTCGGAGGCCCAGACGAAAACCGGCCGGGACGAATTGATCCACTCCGAGCTGTTGGCGACGGCGACCGACTCGTCCATCAGCTTCACAACCTGATCCCTGAGATCGACGATATTGTCGTTCAGCACCAGGTTGGAAGTGCCGACGACACCGCAATAATCGCCCGTGGGTCCTTCGATGATGTCGGCGGCATTGAGGCCCGTCGACAAGATCGACAGCAGACCGGCCCCCAAAACCACCCGCAAGATTCTGTTCATGTTGCTCACCCCGTTCCTTTCGCCCCTTAGGCCACGTCCTGCTTGGTACCATGGCTGTCGTCATAGAGTATTTTGACTGCTTCGGCCGCACTGTGGAACGTATAGTTCTCCAGCACCGCAACCGTGTGATAGTTGTCGCCGCCGCCATTGGTGTCGACCTTGACCTCGGCGTTCGCCGCATTGGCCGAGGACTGCGCGATCTCCACGAAGCCGCCGGCTTCGAGATCGGTGACGCCGGCCAGGCCCTTCAGCAATGCCGTAAGATCGATCTGGTCGCCCTTGGCGCCGTCGTGGAAGTCGGCGATCAGATCGGTCACCTCGAGAGAGCCGATGGCGAAGGTCTTCGTGCCGTCGGAGGCGACGGTCGGCTGTGCGGGGGCACCGAGCGAGGTGTCGAGTTCGACCTCGACATAGTTGCCGGTGGTGCCGTCCGCCATCTGGAACGTGCCGTTGCCTGTCACGGTCTGCCCGTCGATTTCACCCACAGCCGGGCTGGCCGCCGTGCTGATAGAGACGATACCGTTATCCGCGAGGTGCGACAATTCCCCGGCATCGCTGGCGCCGTTGACATTGGCGTCCTTCCAGATCAGCAGGCTGTCGAAGGCTGCGTCGTTGTGATCGATGACGCCGTCATGATTGCCGTCGAGCGAGGCGAGTGCCGCCGCCCCGCTGGCGAACTTGCCGCCGCCGAAGCTCGGCGTGAACAGTTCCGTGCCGTCGTCGATCTTGCCGTCATGGTTGAGATCGACCGCCAGCATGCCGTCATTCGACGTGTTCCAGGCGACCTGGTCCTTGTGCCCGTCCGCGTTGATGTCGAACTGGACACCGTGGCTGACGTCCGAGAAGGCGAAGCCGTCATGGTTGAGGTCGAGGATGATGGGGTCGGTGGCGCTGTTGTAGGCGACGAAGTCAGAAACGGTAAGCGCCGCGACCTGGGCCTGAGTGAGTCCATTGATGGTCGCAACTTGGGTGCGGCTACTCGCTGTGCTCCAGTCGGTGTCGAACCAGATCTCCGCGCGATTGTCATTGGAATCGTAAACAACCACGTATGAGTTCGTCGCGCTGCCAGTAGCATTGTCTATGACATTCGAAGCTTGCGCAGTGGTGATCAGGATGACCTTATTATCGTCGCTATTGGCAATCCCCGCGATGGTCGTATGGGAGACGAGATCTCCAGCCGCAAATGTCGCGCCGGCCGCCGTTCCGGCTGTGCCAAAATTGACGGCGCCCGTACCTGTACCTTCGAGGAAGCCAATTTTATCAGCACCGGCCACGAAACTATTGACGGTGTCGGTTCCTGTATTCGTAGCAAACCTGAATTGGTCATTTCCTGCCCCGCCACTCAGTGTGTCGTTGCCGCCTCCACCATTGATGATGTCATTGGCCGAACCGCCGGTAATGGTGTCCGCGCTCGATGAGCCGATGATTTTGAAGGCCTCCGTCTGGCTGGACAGGTCGAGTGTGCTTGCCGCAGTCAGCGTGATGTTCTCGATACCCGTGATCTGGCCGTCGTTGTTGTCGTTGAAACTGGCGCCGATCTGCAGCGTGTCCGTACCGCTGCCACCCGCAAGCAGCGTGTCGTTCTGAGCGCCGATAATGGTGTCATTACCCGCGCCGCCTGTAATCGAGTCGGCGCCGGATGAACCCGTTATGACGAAGCCTTCCGTCTGGCTGGACAGATTGAGGACGGCCGCCGCCGTTAGCGTCACATTCTCTACGTTGGCGATTTGCGCGTCGCTTACGGAGGTGAAGTTGCCGTTTACCTGGAGCGTGTCCGTACCGCTGCCACCGTCGATGACATAGTCGTTCTGGTCGGCAATGATGGTGTCGTTGCCTCCGCCGGCGAGGATAATGTCAACGCCGCCAGCGCCATTGAAAGTGTTAGCGCTATCGTTTCCGACAAGGATCTCGTTCGCGAGAGTGCCCGTAACGTTGCCGCCTCCGTTGATATTAGAGACTTGCACGCTGGCGGTATCCGACGAAACACCATTCGTCGCTGTGTAGTCAAAAGTACCACCATCTGCATTGTTTCCGTCATCGATGCTTATTGTGTTCGACGGATTACCCACCGTGAGGCTGCTTGCATTTGAAACTCCCGAGATGTCGGTGGCGCCCGAGTCGTTAAACAGCAAGGCCCATTCCGGGACTGTGAACGTAGCGCCGTCGAAATTGGTTCGAACGATGTCGTTACCTGCAGTGACCTCGCCAACGTCGGTCACATTCACCGTGATCTGATGCGTGTCATTGCCGCCATGGCCGTCCGAGACTTGGACGTCGACGACATAGGAATTGTTGGCGCCGTTGTCTGTCGGCGCCTCGAAGTTGGGTGCCGAGAGGAAGGTGAGCAGGCCGGTCGATGCATTGATCGAGAACTTGGCGAAGTCCGTGCCCGCGGTGTTGAGGAGCGAATAGGTCAGCGTGTCGCCATTGGCGTCGGTAGCATTGATGTCGGTCACCGCAGTCGTGTTTTCCGGTACGCTGACGGTGAAATCACTGCCACCGTTGGGTGCGGTGATGACAGGTGCGGCGTTCGGGATATCCAGAACCGTTATCTGCAGATCCGCTCCGGCCGTGTCGCCGTCGCCATCCACCAGGACATAGTGGAATGTCTCGATCTTGTCGGCATTGACGTTCACCGGTGCGGTGTAATCGTAGTCGCCCGCATGATGGATACCCCCGTCGGCGAAATAGAATGTCAGCTTCCCACCGGCGCTCGTGGTCACCTCGATCGACTTGCCGTCGTTTGCAAGCAGATGCGCGCCGGGTAATGCGCCGGAAAGGCTGATGGCGTTCGTTCCATTGAACGTATAGGTGGTACCGTCGATCGCAATCGACTGGATGTGGCCGCCGTCGGCGCCAAACGCATCGGCGCCAAGGCCATGATCGGCAAGAATGCTGCCCGAGGCGGACGACGGCAGCGCACCCGCCAGCGTCGATGAGAGCTCGGTCGGATCCGTCACCGCTTCGGCAATATCGCCTGGGCGCGAGGCGATCTGCGCCAGGAAATTTGTATTGGCGATATCGCTGAAGCCAAGCGCGAAGACTTGGTTCACATGGCTGGTGGCCAGGAAATTACTCCAACTGGTCTGCTCGTTCGCGTCCAGGCTCGCTCCCGATTGCGGGTCGCCGTCGCTCAGGAAGTAGATGTTGGTGGCGTCGGCCGTGGGATGCGGCAAATTCGCGTAGCGATCGGCATTATTGCTTCTGCCGTCGATCAGGTTGGCGGCGGAGTCATATTGCGTGCCAGCCGAGAGACTATTCGAATTGAACCCGTTTACGGTGTTGATGGCACTCTGGATGTAGTTGCCTTCGCCGATCGTGTACTGGCCGACGAGCTCGGCTCCTACTCCGAAAGAATAGATCGTGATCTGGTTGAAGATCACTGTCGAACTGCTCAGGAAATTCTGAACGGCCGCCTGCATGAGTGCAAGCCTGGTAGTGAAGCCGCCCGCGCCATCCGGATCGCTGTTCATGCTGAGCGAAAGATCGAGCACGAGGATCGCATTGAGCGTCGGCTTGCTGCCTTCGTCTACTTGCACGGTGTCCGCCTTCGCCACCGGCATATCGTCGTCGATCTTGATGCCGATCGCGCCGTTGGCGTGATCGCCGTTGGAGTCGGTGATGGTGTACCCAAGCGAAAGATTGATGTCGTTCTCGCCGCCGCCTTGCGGATGATCGACCTCCTGCAGCAGCGTGAAGTTATAGGTCGCCGCTGTCTCGTTGACCTCGATCTTGAAGGCGGCGTGGCTGGCCGCGTTGGCTGCGCTCGAGGTGTCGGTCGTGCCGTACAAGGTGTGTGCGGTCGGATCATAGTAATAGTGGAGCGCGACGCCGTCATGCTTCACCGCAAAGGCGCCGTCCATGACAGCGTCGCCATTGGTGACGTTGAAGCTGAGCGCGCCATGGCCGTCCGGTCCATAGCTGCCGAGCGATATGTTCTCGGGGTTCGAAGTCGTATCGTCGCCCGTGCTATTGGTGTTGTGGACGCCCGCGGCAAGATCGTCTTCGTCGACCAGGATGCTCGACGAGGTGGCGGTCGGCTGACCGGTGCTGTCGAGACCGACGGTCAACGTCGCGGTCGTGGTGTCGCCGTCGCCGTCCTTCAGCGTGTAGGTGAACACGTCGCTGCCGGCCAGGCCGGAGACACGGGTATAGACGTAACTGCCGTCCTCCTGCAGAGCCAGCGTGCCGAACTGGCCGCTGACGACGAAGCCGCCGCCAGCCACATCGGTGTCCGTTCCGCCAGCGCCCGTGACGCCGCTGATCCTGACGCCGTCGGCGCCCAGGGTGTCGGTACCGGTGCCGTGCAGACCTTCGTTGGTGCCGGTGCCATCGATGACATTGCCCGAGGTCGAGCTGCCTATGACGCCGGTGCCGAAGGAATCGGTGTCATTGTGGGCAACAGGAACATCGTCGTCGATGGCGACGGTGAAGCTTGTGGTTCCGGTGCTGTTGTCGGCGTCGGTCACCGTGGCGGTGACGGTGAAGCCGAGATTGTCCTCGAAGGCGGTTTCCACCGCGGCGGTGGCGGCGTCGTCATGGACCGGATGCGAGACCGGCTGGTTTAGGGCCACGGTGTAGTCCGCGCCGGTCGCGGTGATGTTGCTCAGCGTGATGGTGAATACCACGTCCGCGATGCTGCTGCCGTAGCCGGTCAGCGTGTGGCTGGCGGCGTCCCAGCTGGTCGAGACCGCTGTCCCGTCGAGCTTGATCAATCCGGTGCTGGCGACCGACAGCGCCACCGAGCTCAAGGCATCGGCGCCCAGCGTGTAGGAGATGTGGCCGCCCGTCACCGGCGCATCGTCGCCTGGACCTCCCGCGTTGCCGCCGGCCGCGACGATGTCGTCCTCGTCGACGACGAGGTTCTGCGAGGCCGCCACATTGGTGATGCCGGTGTCGGAGACCCCGAACGTCACCTGCCTGGTGACCGTGTCGCCGTCCTTGTCGCTGACCGTGTAGCTGAAGGTCTCGGTCACCGTGCTGGCGCTGGTGACGTTGGCCGGCGCGGTGTAGATCAGATGGCCGGCGCCGTCGATCGACAGCATTCCGCCGGTCGTGCCCTGGTTGGTGAAGGCCAGGCCTTGCAGCGTTCCCTGCAGCCCGTCGGCGCCCGCGCCGATGCCCAGCAGTGTCACCGCATCGCCCATGTCGTGCGCGCCGCTGCCCTCGGCGAAGGCCGCTCCCGTATAGTTCGAAGCCACCGGCAGGTCGTCGTCGATGACGACGGTGAAGGAGGTGGTTCCGGTCGAGCCGTCGGTGTCGGTCACCGTGGCGGTAACGGTGAACGGCGTGGTGTCATCCTCGGTGCCGCTGACCGTGTGCTGGACCGGCTGCAGCAGCGTCATGGTGTAGTCGGCGCCGGTGTTGTTGGCGTTGGTCACCGCGATGGTGAACACCTGGTTGGCCGCGACATTGGGGTCCGTGCCGTGGACGTAGCCGATCAGCTGGCCACCGCTCCAGGTCGTGTCGACGTCGGCGCCCGACAGTGTCTTCAGGCCGGTCGCATTGCCGGCCGTCGAAAGGGCCACCGAGCCCAAGGCATCGGCGCCCAGCGTGTAGGCGATGTGGCCCGACAGGACCGGCGTGGCATCGCCCGCCGCAGCGTCATGATTGCCGGTGGCAAGGTCGTCCTCGTCGGCGATCAGGTTCGCCGACGTCGACAGCGCCGTCACGCCGGTATCGGTCAGGGTTACCTTGAACGTCGTCGTCGTGGTGTCGCCGTCGCCGTCCTTGATGGTGTAGGTGAAGGTCTCGTCGACCGTCGTGCCGTTGGCCACGCTCAGCGTCGTGTTGGTGTAGACCAGGTTGCCGAGGCCATCCACCGTCACCGTGCCGCCATGGTCGCCGGTTCCGATCACCAGCGACCCCGATGCCGCCGGGCCGTCCGCGCCGTAGTGGTCGTTGCCCAGGATGCCCGAGACCGTGCCGATCGTCAGGCCGGTCACATTCTCCGCATGGATGGCAAGCACGCCGTCATTGGCAGCGACAGGCACTGCATCCGCGACATTGACAGTGAAGCTCTGAGTGACCGAATCGCCGTCGCCGTCGATGGCCTTGACGGTGAAGCCGAGCGGCAGCGAGGCGTCGCTGCCGCCGGTGTGGTCGAGCGGCTGGAAGAGGCTAAAGGCAAATGCCGGGTTGAAGATTCCGTTCAGGGTCACGATGAAGACAGGATTAGCGTCAGTCTCGCCATGCTTGTAGGCGACAAGCTCCTGGTCGACGCCGTTGGCAGCCATGCGTTGCGAATAATCCAAGTCGACGCCACCCGAAGTGAGCCCGAGGGGCACGATGAGGTTGTTGCCGGCATCGCGGCCGAATTCGAGATGGCTGGCTCCGCGGTCGTCGGCGTTCCAGTCGATGTTCAGATTGCCGAATGCCGATTGCACCGAAGGCAGCGGGCTCTCCGAGACGCTACCGGTTTCGGCAGCGCTGGTCACGACCGGGATGTCGTCGGTGACATGCACCGTGAGGAATGACGAGGTGCTGTCGCCGTCCGAATCCGTCGCAGTAAAGCCGAAGGACAGCGCCTTGTCGGCGCCGAAGGCCGGTGCGGTATGGTCGATATTGTCGCGCAGGTCGAACGAATAGTTGCCATTGGTCTGGTCGTTGATCGACACGGTGAAGACGGTGCGGATGACCGAGTTGTGCGTGGCGGTTGCCGTCAGCACCGTGTTTTCGCTCGACAGCGTGTAGGTGATGGCATCGCCGTCGGACGTCAGGCCGGCCTGGACACCCGTCAGCAACGGGCTGAAGGCGACTGAGCGGTCATGCGTGCCGGTATCGGGATTGGCGTTGTCGGCTCCCCAGGAGATGCCCAGCGAGCCGGTCGCGGAGGCGGGGGTGAATGTATTTGAGAAGCTCGCCGCGGTGCTTTCCGCAACGGTGGCCCCCGGCGCTACGATCGTCGGCGTGTCGTCGTTGACATTGATGGTGAACGAACCTGTCGCGGTGTCGCCGTCGAAATCCGTCGCCTGGTAGCCGATGGTGAACTGGAGATTGTCTTCGGTGCCCGCGGCCGGATGGTCGACCACATGCAACTGCGTCACCGTGTAGGAGCCCGTTGCCGCATTGATCAGATCGATCTCCAGCACGTCGACGCCGTGCTGCTGGATGAACACGCTGGTCGCCGATACCGTGCCCAGCGTGAACTCACCCGCCGCCGGCAAGGTGATGCTGGCGGGCAGGAACGCCGTGATGCCGGCGCCGTCCGCGCCGAAATTGACGTTGAGGTTGGCAACGACCGCGATCGGGCCGCTGGTCGCCGGATCGAAATCGGCCGGCCCGCCAAGGTTGCCGCCGGCAAAACCATCCTCGTCGAGCTGGACCGCGGAGGTTCCGACGACCGGAACATCGTTCTCGACCACGACCTGGATGGCGTGATTGCCAAGCGGGGCGACATCGCCATCGAAATCCCGTGCGCTGAAGGCGTCGGTCAGGTCGAGCGTCAACGTCTTGTCGTCGCCAGCCCCCGACGCACCGAAAATATTATGGTCGAGATGGTCCTTGAGATCGAACTTGAAACTGCCGCCGCCATTGTCGGTGAGCGTAAAGACCACGCGGTCGACGCCGGCCGTGTAAACGGAATCGTGGGTGCCGCCGTCGACATATCCGACGACGCTGCCGGCAGGGCCTGCCCCAAGCCGTACATTCTCGCCATGCGACGTGACGACCTCGCCGTTCACGGTAAACACGTTGCCCGTCGGGGAGGCGTTCAGGACGAAGACCGCCGGACCGTCGGCGCCTGGCTTGACCAGCAGCTGCAGCTGCGCGCTGGTGAAGGTCGCCTCGTCGGAGTGGGTGGACATCGTGTCCATCGGCCCGTTGGTGATGCCGGTCGACAAGTCGCCGTCACCGACGGCCATGTTAAGGTTGTCCTCTCGGACCATGATCGAAGCCGTCGCCGTCGTCGCGAGCGGCGTGTCGTTCTGCACCACGACATTCAACGTGCCGGTGAGGTTGACGCTGTCGCCATCGAAGTCGGTCGCCTTGAACAGCGAGCCGATGTCGATTGCCAGCGTCCCGTCCTCGCCGGAACCCGGCGCGTGGTCGACCTGATCGAGCAGCGTGAAGGTGAACGTGCCGTCATCGTTGTCTTTGATCGTGAACACCGTGCGGCCATCGTCCGACACGCCCGAGACGGCATCGACGCCCACCTCGAAATGAACCGCCGAGCCTCCGGACGACACGCCCGCCGATGTCTTGTTCGTGGCAACGTTGAAGGAGAAAGTCGCGTTATCGTCGGCGCCGATCGACACCAGGGATGCGAATGCCGATGCCCAGAACGTGATCGAACTCGGCTGGCTGCCACCGTCGGGATTACCAGTGGACAGCCCCGTCGTCAGCGTGTCTTCATAAACGGTCGGAAGAGTGGCGCTGCCGTTCAGCGCCACCGGAATGTCGTCCTCGATGCCGATGGTGAAGACGCCGCCGCTGGTGGTCGTGGTCGACGTATAGAGGAAATCGTCGGCACGGATCTTGTCGCCGCTATCGAGATCGAAGCGGATCACCAGATGGTCGAACGTGCCCGTCGGGTCGATCGTGACCACGGAGCCGTTGGCGGGCATGACCATCGTTCCAGTCTGGAAACCGGCGCCGCCGGAAATCGGCACGCCGGCGCCATTGTAGGCTTCCCAGGAAATTGTGCCCGAACCGTTGCCGTTGATGGTGAAGCTCACCGCGTCGGTGCCGGGCCGCGAGAAGATGAAGCCCTCATTGTCATGGATATGGTTGTCAGCGATGCCGACGCCCTGGCCCGAAACGTTGAAGGAATCGCCGCCGGCGCCATTGTTGAAATCGTGAGCCAAGGTTCCATTGAACGTCAGTCCATCGAACGTAACCCCGCCCACGGTGTAGGTGTCGTAGTGGCCCGGATGCAGGCTCAGGCCTGTTGTGGCTGTGGTGGTCGTCGTCTCGCCGGTGATCGCAATCGTGTCGCCGTCGGCGTCGGTGAACTGGAGCGCATGTGTGAAGTCGAGCACCAGCTTCTGGTTGTCATCGTTGGCGGGGGAGTTCGGCAGATGGTCGATCTGGTCCAGCAAGGTGAAGGTGTAGGTGCCGTTCGGCTGGACATCGAGGGTGAAGACTTTGCGGTCGCCCGCATCGAGGCCGGGTGTTCCACTCTCGACATAGCCGGTCAGCACCGTGCCGTCGACGTGGTAGACGATTGCCTCGCCCTTGGATGTGGCGGCCGGCAAGCCAGTGGGGTTCTGGATGAGAGAGAAGGAACCGGGTTCGTCCGCCCCGGCGGAGACCAGCGAGCTCAGCGAACCGGTCGCGACCGTGCCGAGGCCATCTCCATCGGGATTGCCGACGGAATGACCATTCGAGTTGGCCAGCAAAAGCGCGTCCTCGCCGACATTGCCGGCGACGGTGGCGCTGGTCTGCACCGGAATGTCGTCGAGGACCTGGATCAGGAAGGTCCCGGCGCCAAGGGAGATGGAGTCGCCGTCACCGTCGGTCGCGACGATGTACGAGGAAAGATCGATCGGGCTCGTCAGCTGGTTTTCACCATTGTCTCCGGCCTGGCTGTCCAGCGCCGGATGATCGATCTGATCCTTGAGCGTGAAGACGTAGGAGCCGTCGGCTTTCACAGTCAGCTGGAAGACCTCGCGATCACCGTCCGAGAATCCGGCGCCGTTTCCTGCTTCGGCATAACCATGCAAGGTGTTCCCATCGGATACGATGAGCACATGCGCGCCCTGCGATGTAAGGCCGGAATCCACCGGCACGGCCGTCGAGGCAAGATGAAACGCCTGGGCGCCCGGGCCATCGGCGCCGAAGTCGACGAGCGCGATCAGCGCGCCGGCAGCGCCCGTGACGGTCGCGGAAAGGCCGATCGCTCCCGTCTCACCCGGCCTGCCGGCATCTGGGTTGTGCCCGGCAAGCCCATCTTCGTCGACATTCGCCGTGATCGAGGCGGTTCCTACGGCCTTCGGCCCGTCGTCCTCGAAGACGACGGTCTGAGAGATGTCGGCGCTCTGTGTGACGTGGTCGCCGTCGCCATCGGTCGCCGTCACGGTGACCGAGACCGAGCCGGCGCC
>NZ_VFWA01000012.1:0-165773 GCF_006442295.1 Mesorhizobium sp. B2-3-2
CGGCGGGCAAGCACCGCCTGGACGGGATCGGCGGCATGGCTTGCCGACATGTCGAGCGCGGCGAAGCTGCCCTCGCCTGCCGCCTTGTCGTCCTCGGCATAAGCCGCGGCGGCGCTCGCCGCGCCCTCCGTGCCGACAGGCTGGAGCCCGCCCTCGCCCTGCCCGTCGAGCACGCCCAGGAACCGATCGGCGCTGTCGATGCCGGCAATGATGGCACCCGCCGCGATCTCGCCGGAGAGTGCCTGCAGGGCCAGTGACCCCTGCGCTATTGGCAGGCCCGACAGCGCCCCGACGATGCCACCGAAATTACCGCCGGCTGCAGTGGCATCGAGCACACCGCCGATCGCCCGCTGGTTCGACGTCTGGCCGGCCGAGCGGAAGGCATCTGGCGCCAGGATCAGGGAGAGATAGAGGTTGGTGGGATCGAAGCTGAGCACGGGGCGCAGGAACGCGAAATCGGCGGTCACATCGTTAAATGTGGCAATGCCGCCGGCCGGCGCCGAGGCGATCGTGTACGTCGTGTTAGGCACGTAAATGCCGGGCAACGGGACAACGTCGAGGGTGCCGGCATGTACCGTCGCCTTGTGGCCGGCGCCAACGATGGTGATGCGGTCGCTGGCACTGGGGCTGATTTCAACCTCGAAGGTGCCGCTGTTCCAGGTGAGATTGCCGTCGATCGTGATGTTGCCGATGGAGTTGCCCGGTTCGATCGTGCCGCCGTTGTTTGTAATATTGCCGGTGATGTTGCCGACGCCACTCAGGATACCGCCCTTGTTGAGCGTTACATTGCTGGTCAGGTGAACGTTGACGGCTAAGCCGCCGGTATTGATGGTCGTGCCGCCGCCGACAGTGCTGGTGCCGGTAAGGGTGAGCTTACCGGTGCCGTTCTTGGTGAGCGTGCCGGTGCCGGTCATTGCGCCGGCATAGGTGCCGTTGACGCCCTGGTCGAAGATGACGGCGGCATCGTTCAGGATACGGCCCTGCAGGGTGTTGGCTGCGCCCTGCAGGATGCCGGCCGACACCGTCGTGCCGTCGGTATAAGTGTTGTTGCCGCCCAAGGTCAGCGCGCCGGCGCCGGTCTTGGTCAGGCTGCCGAGGCCGGTGATGTTGCCCGCGAAAGTGCCGTTGGTCGCCTGGTCGAAGGTGATCGACCTGGCGATCGGATTGTTCGCGTTGGGGTCGAAGACGATGTTGCCGCGCAGGCTCGTTGTGTTGCCCTGCACCGCGCCGCCGTTGTTGAAGATGTTGCCGGCGTAGCTGTTGGCACCGGTGATAATAAGCGTGCCGTCGCCGACCTTGGTGAGATTGCCCGAACCGCCGACTATCCCATTCAGGGTCAGGGTCTTGCCGGGGTCGACCAGGAATACGCCACCGGCGCCCTCCAGTAAGACGTTGCGCGTGCTGGTGAAGGTCTCGGATGCGCGCAGGCCGCCGTTGTTTTCCAGCGTGATGCCTGTACCCGTGGCGCCGAGCTTGTCGTCGGAAGTGACCCGTAGCGTTCCGCGCTGCACCAGCGTGCCGCCGGAATAGGTGTTGGTGCCCGTGAGCTCGAACTCGCCGTCGCCGCTCTTGATGAGGCGACCGCCGCCGCTGATGCTGCCGCTCCAGATGAAGGGATGCAGCGCCACGTCGATGCCGCCGTTACCGGCGAGCATGATCTTGCGGTCGATCGAGGTGACCGCAGGGGTGTCCTTTGTGGTTCCGACCGCGCCGCCATTCAACGTGATCGCCGTACCCACCGCGCCCAGGTTGACGTCATTCGTGAAGCGCAGGACGCCGCCGGTCACGGTCGTCCCGCCGCCGTAGGTGTTGGCCCCTGAAAGGATCAGGTCGCCGTCGCCGGACTTGGTCAACTGGCCGCTTCCGCTGATCACGCCGCTCCAGGTGAGTGGAGCCGATGCAACGGAGAAGCCGCCCTTGTCCGTGATCGTGACGGGGCGATTGCTTGTCGGCCCCGGATGGACCGTGGCCACGCTTCCGATCGTGCCGTTGTTCAGGTTGATGCCGATGCCCGCGGCACCCAGGCTGGCGTCGCTGGTGAACAACAGCGCTCCGCCCTTGACGGTCGTGCCGCCAGCGTAGGTGTTGGTGCCTGAGAGCGTGAGATCGCCAGTGCCGGTCTTGGTGAAGCTGCCGCCGCCGGAAATGTTGCCGGTATAGGTCCCGTTGATTGTTTGGGCGAAGACGAGTGAGGCCTTGTTTGTGATATTGCCCGCCAGGCGCAGAGCGTTGATCTCCAGGACGCCTTCATTGACGGAGCCGCCGCCGGAGAGCGAAGTCGCACCGTCGAGAATGGTCGTGCCGGCCCCGTTCTTGACGATAGCCCAATTGCCGCCGCTGCCGGCGCCCCCGGTCTGATCTGCAATGGTGTCGCTTATCAACTGGGTCTGCCCGGCGCCAGGGGCCACGGTGAATGACCCGTTGCCGTGAAAGAGAATGCCCGATCCGATGCCTTGGCCGGCGGTGGCCCTTCCTCCTCCGCCGTTGCCGCCTGCGACGCTGTTTCTAAAAATGTCGAGATGGTCGGCCACAGTGAGCTCGCCGCCATGCTGAACGAAAATCGCGCCGCCCAGGCCGCCGCCGCCACCGCCACCTTGTTCATGACCACCGCCGCTGCCGCCGCCGAATCCCCCCTGACCACCGTTATTGGGGTTCCCGTCGGGGCCGATACCGCCACCGCCGCCGCCAAAGACACCAGGTCCGCCGTTCTCGGGTCCCGGTCCACCTCCACTGCCGCCACCGCCGGGGCCGCCTTTGGCCCTGGTTCCGTCGTATATGTCGCCGCTTCCGAACATACCGCCGCCGCCGCCGCCGGCGCCTGCAAAGTTGCTGTCAGCCGAAACGCCGGCACCGCCGTCGCCACCCTGCGCCAGGTTGTGCAGCAAGGTGAGGTTGCTCACTGTCACGCGGGCGCCGCTGGCGACGAACAGGGCCCCTCCAAGTCCGGCGCCGCCGCCGCCGCCGCCGGCATCACCCGTGTTGGGGCTCACGCCGTTGCCGCCGTTGCCGCCCTGTGCCTTGGCATTTTCGATGACGAGATCATTGATTGCGACCTTGCCCGACTGGACGAACAAGCCGCGATGCTGCTTGTTGCCGGAGAGCGTATGATTGGCGCCGTTGATGGTCACGTCGCGCTGCACCTGTGGCAGGTTGGCGCTCAAGGCGACGTTCGCGGTGAAGGTGATGGTGTCGCCGTTCTGCGCGCCACCACTCGGATTGAGCGCGGCCTGGAGCTGTGCCTCGCTGCCGACATCGAAGTTCCTGGCGTTTGCCGGAAGTGCTGTCGACAGCAGACCTGCAAGGAGGAAAATGGCCAATGCCAGGCACGAGATCCGCGTCGGCGGCCAAATTTGCCTGAGCCGGCCGGCCGTAAGGCGCGACCGCCTGATGACATCGACTTTTCTACCCACCTGCCTGGCCCCTCGAACTTTCCCGAAATAGGAAATCTTAAAATTAGAATGCACCCATGACTGCCGATTGAGGCAGCAAATCAACAGCATTTCTGCCGCCTGCCGGGTGACGAAGGTTTCACCGCAGACGCTCTAAATCGAAAAGAGATCCTCTCAGATAAACGGGAGCGGTGTTATAGAATTCTTTGCCTTTTCCAGGAAAACTGACCCTGGAAATTCAGGGCGCTTCTGCGGGTGGGTGGGACAACAACAAAGGAGAACGCGTGACGCAGGATATTGGTCAGAAATTGCGGGTGACGATGGCACTCCTCGGCGCCGTGACACGCAAGGACCTCGCGGCGGCGTTCCGTCGTGTCAACCCGGCGACGTCGTTCGATGTCGAGCGCGCGCACAAATGGATGCAGGGTCGTGCCCACCCGCGCGAGCTTCGGCTTTACGAGGACTGGGCGAAGGTTGTGGATGTCGGGCGTCCCGGAGCCTGGATCGCCGACTGCGAGCTCGACGACTTCATCCAGGCTATTTGTACTCGACACAATTGCGAGCGCGACGTGCTGGAGCGGCGAAGCGAACCGTCGCGCCGGTCGGTCGCCGGGCGGCGACAGGATTCAAGCCGGTCGCTCGCCGGCACCTACGCCTGCTACTCCCATGCCTGGTCGCCCTATTTTCGCGCCCAGCTCATCCGGGCAGAACTGTCAATCCAATCGAATGGCCCGCAGGGCGTTCTCGCGCACTATTCGGAGCGGCTGCCGACGAGCCGGTTTCAACTTGAAGGTCCGCTCGCGATGGCGGGGCGGGCCATGCACCTCGACCTGGTCGAACCCGGCGGCGATGGCCGCATGTTCTTCTGCCTTTCCTTGCCGACACCACCGGCTAGCGTCCTTGCGGGCCTGATGTGCGGTGCCACGATCATCGGCCCCGACGCGCAGCCATCGGTGACCCGAATTGTGATGATCCGACTTCCAGCGCCGAGCATGCGACTGCGCTCCGCGGTTGCGTACCTGCCGTCCGAAACGTCGGTTGCCGGCGACTTGGCCTCGCTGGGTCTGCGGATTCCAGATCCAGCCGCGGTCGACGAAGGCATCGGCGCGTTTCTGACGGGCGGCCACGAAGCGGGACTCGATCAAATTCAATCGCATTGCCACAGGGCGTTGGTCGACCTGTTCGATCCGATCTGGCTTGCTAGCGCAATGGCGCAGCAACGTTTCGGAGAGGCTTAGCTGCTCTGCGGGCGATTAGAATACGATGCTCCGCGTGCCGGGCCACATCGCGCCTACCATAGCCGAGATGTATTTGTCACTAAACCGACGCTGTTAGCATCTTGCGCAAGAAGAACCGACCTGAGCCCCGAGCGTGATCTGGAAGTTGCCCGAACACCTCGTAACCCAAGGTCTGATAGAAAGCTGGCGCCTGGAATCCATAGGTTTCCAGCCAGACCCCCACACACTTCCGCTCCCGAGCGAGCTGTCCAGCGGCATTCATGAGCCGGGTCCCGAGCTTCTGTCGTCTGAGGGGTTCCGGAACAAACAACAGTTCGACGAACAACCAATCGTAAGACACCTTCCCCCACAGGCCGCCGATGGTCTCATCGCGGTCATGATCACGAAGGAGGATGGCAACCGCCTCATAGCCAGAGGGTTCGCCCGCCGCATCATTGTAGCTGACCAAGGCCCTCAAAATCGTTTTATAGTCGGCATCTTCGGGTTTTTCGGATACAATAACGATCGGTCGCATAGATCAGCCTACCCAGGATAGTTGCATCGATGAATTATCGAGCCGCATACATTCAAAAAGCCGAGGAATTTGTCTCAGAAACACTGCGACGGAGATATAGAATTCTTTGCCTTTTCCAGGAAAAACGGTCCTGGAAACCGGACCGGTTCGCGGGCGAGGCAACAAGAGCAAGGGAGCAGGCATCGAGATTCGCGACGGAGTAATCCCGGCACGCGGCGGCGAGCTGAGATTAGCCACACGAGGGTAGCGAGATCAGTCTCGATTCAAGGCGTTGGGCTGTAGCGAAGCAATTTGAAGCAATCCCCGCTTCCCGACGTCAATTGCGTCAGGAAATGCTTCGACCGATCGATCCACTCCTGGTGCGACCTGGCGTCCGCTTCAATCTCATCGACCGGTCTAAGTTTGACGAAGCCGCGCCCGTTGCTGAAAAGCCAGCACGCACGGCCGAGAAGTCTCCTGCTGCGCAGGCGCAACAGGTCGGCATCATAAAAGATATCCAGCACCTCCTGTTTGATCTTCCGCTCCTTTTCAGGATTAGCGATCGCGGCATCAAGTGGCTCACCGCCGATCGCATCGTGCAAATCCGTGTAGTCCAGCGGGAGCTGAGTGGTGGCATATTTGATCTCGCTCTCATCGCTGACGATATTGAACCACAGCGTCGGATCGAGTTCGTTGACGACGAACGACGATTCGAAGTCGCGCGATAAGTTCAGGATCTCGAACGCCTGAACGTCGACGTCGCGCTCGACCAAAAGAAGCTCGGCGACCTGCTTGGCGAGCTCCGCTCCGTGCGCGCCGATGGCGTTGTTCTTTCCACCGAGTTTCGGATCGATGTAGGGCCCGCCTTCATCGAGCAGCGTATCGAATTCACCAAGGGATTCGACGACGGCAGCGCCGCGAGCAATGCGTGCCGCCAGTTTGGCAAGGACCTGCTGGAGTTCGGTTTCGCGTTTGCGCTGGTCCTGGTAATTCTGCTGAAAAAAGAAGATGAACAGGGATACTCCAATTCCGATCAGGATCACCCCCAGCTGCGAAAAGGTGTTGCGATAGTATTCCAACAGCTTTTCACGATGGCGTGCGTCCTGCCGCACACTGTGCGCCACTCCAAGATTGACGATAAGCGAAATGGTCAGGAGTCCGGCGCCAACGAGGATGAGGCCGCCGATGAGGAGGTATCCGTAGCCTGAGAACGTCGTGAAATCCATATCATTTACCGAGTTGCTGAGGCGTTAGACGCAACCTAATACCATGGGGCAACACCTAGATCTTCTTGGCGCGGCAACATCCGCGGGCGGGAAGATTCTCGGGTGCCGGATGATGTGTATAGTCAAAACTCCCGCTCTCTGGATCACGGCTTGCGTAGGTCTCGAAGAAAAGTGCCCTGGCCATGGAGGTTCAAATTCTCGATCGTGACGGCTGTCGTCCGGTCGGCCTCGACAGTGAACGTAACGGCGCTTGGTCCAAAGGCGTTTTCGCCTATCGGTTGGTATGTGAACGTATCGCGGCTGATGTGCTGAAGTTGAAAGGATTCCGTGCGGGGCCCGAGGCTCATGACCAGGCTACCGCTCTTCTCTGTGACCGTCAGTCCGCCATAAAAGTCGTTGCCGTAAGTGCCGACATAGCTCGCTGCAGGCAGGGCCGGCGAAGGCTGCGAACGAGCCCGTGTGGCATCGATGGCGCCGCCATAGTCGGGCTTCATGGCATCCGCCATGAACTGGCCGTAGGCGTCGATCCAGTCTCGTTCAACCTTGCCGGCAAATACGAGATCGAGAAAGCTCTTGCTCGCGGCCTCTGCGAGACCGACAGGATGGCCGTTCGTCACCACGACTATGCCGAGCCGTTCTGCCGGAACGAGATGCACATTCGTGCCGACACCAAGATTGAACGCTCCCGAGTGGCTGAGATGGATGCGACCCTGCGGGTCGAGATCGACGTTCCAGCCGAGTCCGTAAGACGGGGGAAAAGCGCCGGACGGAACCGGCGCGGATCCCCGCGCGATCACTGGTTGGTGGGTCTCGGCAAGAGCAGCCGAGGTGACAATCTCCTTGCCATCGAGCTTGCCGCCGCCAAGCTGGAGCCTCAGCCACTGCGCGAGGTCGCGTGCCGTGGAGCTGACACCGCCAGCCGGAGACTGGGCGTCAGGATCGCGTGGCGGGCCGGGAAGCCATTTGCCGTCAATGCGGACGGAATTCACGGCGCGATTTTCGGCGGCGAGGAAATCGGAATGTCGCGAGCTCGTCCGGGTCATGCCCGCGGGTCGATACAGCCGCTCTTCCGACAGTATTTCCCAAGGCTTCCCGGCAGCCTTGGCTGCGGCGAGCGCCGCTTCCGTCAATCCGAAATTGGTGTAGGCGTAGCTTGCCCGGAAGGGACCGGCCGGGTTGACGTGGCGTAGCCGGAACAGGATTTCTTCGCGGCTGTATCCCAGGTCCTCGAGGAGATCGCCGATATGTCCGGGGAGACCGCTTCGGTGAGAGAACATGTCACGAAGCGTGACCTCGCGCGTGACCCAGGGATCCTTCAGTTCAAATCCGGGGTCGTGCTTTACGATCGGATCGTCCCAAGCCACGAGACCTTCGCCGACGAGAGTGGCGACCACCGTGGACGCAATCGGCTTCGACATCGAGGCGAGCTGAAACACGGTGTCCGGGTCCACGGGCTCAGGCTTGCCCACCTCGCGAACGCCGTAGCCGCGGAGAAACACGACCGTATCGTCGTGAACGATGGCGATCGCCAAGCCAGGCACCCCGGTTCGCGACATGCCATCACGGATAATGGCATCGAGCTTTGGGAGAACCTCGGTGACATGGTCAGTCGTCACGGGGGCAGTCGTAACGGGCTCGGCGAAGGCCAGTTTCGGCAGGAGGCAGGCAACGATCGCGGCTCCCGCCCAAAAGGCCAATTTCGAATTCATCATCATCTGCTCCGGCGGTTGGAACGTGCCCCACGGCACCCAATGGGAAATCTCGGGGCCATCAGTTGAGTTCGTACAAAATCGCAGATATCGCTCCCTCGTCTGCGAACACCTTGATGACGTCTGCGATGCTGCCGATTGGCGTGACATTGTTTACGTAGACAACATAGGCGAGCAGTTTTCCTGCCTTCGATCTGATGTATCCCGCAAAGACCTGCGCTTTGAGCGTGCCGTCCGCGATTGTTGTCCCGGTCTTCGCAAACACGTGTCCCACGGCCGGCGCAATGACGGGGTTTGGCGGATCGATGCCGACGGTGGCTAGCGAACCATCGACCCCGAGAGCAGGAAGGGCATCGAAATAAGCTTCCGACGCTTTCGTCTTGCGCATTGCTGCAAGCAGGCCCGTGACGGCACCAGGGGTGGCGCGGCTATCGGGGCTGCCGCTGCCATTTGTCGGAAAATCGAAGCCGTCGGGAGAAAGTCCATACTCACCTATCAGCGTATTCCGCTCGGCTGCGAGGGCCGTCTCGACGGTTCTAGCTCCCTGTGTGAGGCCAAATAGGGCAAGGCTCAGATTGGCCCCGAGATTGTGGCTGACCTTGAGGATCAGCTTCGCGTATTCCGCATATGGCGGGGAGACGAGGCGAGCGACTTCCGCAGATTGTAAGTACGAGCTGTTCGAGGGAAGCTTCGCGACTGGGTTCGGGCCTGTCGCCGATGCCGTAACCGAGACTCCCGCCCTGCCCAGCGCCTCGATTAACGCCGTGCGGGCAAAGGAAGACGGCTCGACGATCGGAAACGTTTGGACCAACGTCGCCACGCCGGGCAGGCTCGGCCTGTAGCCAATAGGGATCTGGCCCTTGACGATCCCGACCTTAGGGTCGGCGGGCGATATCTCGAGGGAAATTTCCATCGGTTTGCTGGCGGCCACGGTTTTCACCTGTGAACTGATGGTGAAAGCCGCTGTCTTAGGTCGCCAGTCCACCTCGGCCGGTTGCCCGGCTTCAGCTGGCAGGATGGTCACGTCGATAAGATTGTCGTTCACGATGATCGGTGTGATCAGAACATTCCCGTTTGGCACGCGGAAATGATCGAAAAGGCGATCGTCGATGATGACATCGCCCGTAACGGCCTTGATCCCGGATTGGGCGACCTGCCTCGCAATGGAATTCAGCCCGGACAGCGGATCGGTTTCCGTAAGGATCGCGCTGCCGAGCGAGTTGGCCTCGGTGTGGTCGAAATTGGTGAAAGCGATCTTGCCGCCAGCCGTGGTCCGTCCGCCAAGGGTCAGATCCCCGCTTGCGAGCAAGACAAGATTTCCTTGGAGCGTGCCGTCTGCCCCCACCTCGCCGAGGCGATAGGCCTTCGTCTCGAAGCGATGATCGACACCGAGCGCGTTCAGCGCGAGACCGACCGAGAACAGCTTTCGTACCGAACCCGTGAAGAAAAGCGAGTCCGAGCCGTAAGCCGTCGTCGTGGCTCCCGAGGGGAGATCGACTGCCCGGAGGCCCCAGACCGCCCCGGAATAGCGGGGCGCGTCCATAATCGCGCGGATAGCGGGCGGAAGTTCGGCTGCGGCCGCACCGGTTCCGGCACCCCAAAGTGACGCCACGACGCCCATGGCAACCATCAAGCCGCTTCGCGTGCCCTTGAACAGCGTTCGTTCCATCTCTTCCTCCAATGCGGCTGCGGCTCGACTGCCGCGACGTACCGACGTACCAATGAGAATGCCAATCCGAAGAGAACGCGCATCAAGGCACTGCCCCTGAAGATAGCAGAGCTGGGAGTGCTGTAGTGCGTTGCCATGCCTGCCTCGCAAGCGTCGCGGCCTAGTAGGCCTGCTGAATCGCGGCGGCGATCGCAGCAATATCGTGATCGGCGGCGATGAAATCCTCGACCGAGCCAAAAGGAGCGCTGTTGAGGAAGATCGCAAAAGCAAGCTCGCGGCCGCTTTTCGCCTCGATATAGCCGACTTGGGTCTTGGCGATGATGATGCCTTGATAATCTCCCGGCGCCGAGGTGACCCGTGTACCATCCTTGATGTGAATATGCCCGACCGCCGGGGTTCCAAGGCCGTTTGTAGCTTGTGTTCCATCCACGCCCAGGATGGCCATTCCGTCCCGGATGGCCGATCCCCACGGCTCCTTGACGATCCGCGTGAGCACCGTTGTCTGGTCCGCGGGCGCTGTCTTGGCGTGGTCATCTGAGCCAGCGCCGTCGAAGACGTAAGTGCTTTGCCGCGACACGCCCAGGCGATCCAGAAGTTCAAGCTCCTTGCCGATTCCGGCCTCGCAGTCCCGGCTTCCGCCTTTCACGGCTGCAAGGCACAGCATCAAATGGGCGCCACGGTTGTAGCTGACCTTGAGAACGACCTTGACGAACTCTGAAAGCGGAGGCGAGACGTGCTCGGCCACTTTGTTGCCGGGGGAATAGGCCGCCGCGTCCGGCAGTTCGTCAACTGGATTTGGCCCAAGCGCGTTCGCGTCGACCTTCACTCCGGCGCGCTGCAACGCCTCCATGAACGCTGTTCGAGCGAAGGCGGCCGGGTCGGGCACATGCCAGATGTTCAAGGTGGGCGCGACTCCGGCGGCGATTTCGCCGCTGACCCGTATCTCTCCAGGGGCAGGCGACTCGATCGTGATGGGCTTCGGATTCTCTGCGACGGTCATCACGGCGCCCACCACTTTGACGGACGCGGTCTTGGGTCGCCAATCGATCTTGGCCGGCTGCCCCGCGCTGGCCGCCGTCGTCATGATGTCGATGACGTTTTCGTTCAGCCAGATCGGAGAAATGATCCCGTCCGTGGGGTTGCGATGGGTTTCGAAAAGCCGCGCATCGATGACGACGTCGCCTCCGACCTCGGCAATGCCGGATTCTCGAACGGCCTTAGCCAAGCTGTCCAAAGCCGCCAGCGGATCGCTCCCCTTCACCAAGGCGCCTCCAGCAAAACCGGTGTCGGCATAATTGTGGTCGATCTCTGGAAAATTGTTGTAGCCGAGAGTGCCGTCAGGCTGCTCTCGCAGGCCGAAGCTGAAATCTCCAGAAGCGACCAGGATCAGATTGCCGTCGAGCCTGCTTTCCGACACCGACCCAGTCTTGTAGACCGGGGTATGGAACCGGTAGTCCGCCCCAAACAGATCGAGCGCAGTGGCCGTGCTGTAGACCTTCATGATCGACCCGGGAGTGAGCGACCGGTCGGCCGCCTGGTCTACAAGCACGGTCCCTGTGTCGCGATCGACCACGCGCATGCCCCAGCTTGTGTGTGCGTACGCGGCTTTCGATTGAATCTTTGCTATGACATCGGAAACGCTTGCCGGCGTGTCGCCTTCGACCCGGGGAAGGGTATCGGCGCGCGCCCCCATGCCACATGAGACACCAAGGTTTACTAGCGCCACGAGAGTGGTCATGGACATCGAACGGATCGTGATCATGGGCAATTCCTTTTCATGAGCGTGAGATCCACGCGCCGGGCGAGAGCTGAGCGTAGAGGCCGCATGGTTAGAACCGCACCCCGGCAGCAACGCGGAACAGGGCGCCCTCGACGCCGAGCTCGGCTTCATCTTTATACGGTGTAGCGACGTAGGCCAGGAGGTTGAGGTGGTTTCCAATCCCGGCGCGGATGCCGATACCGACGGAACCGAGCGAAGCGAACTCATATTCCCTGCCCGGCGGGTTCCAGACCGCTCCATAGTCGACGAACCCGAACAGGCTGGGATTGGCCAGCCACGGTATGACGGCGTCGATCCCTTTCCGAAGCTCGAAGGCGGCCGCGACGCCATCGTCGCCGGTGATCGAGGAGCTGTCGAAGGCTCGGCTATAGGGGTCGCCTCCCAAGTCGAAGCGGACCGCCGAAGGGAGCTCGGTGAAGCCGTACTGGCCGGTGAACTGCAGCTGCGCCGAGAGGGTATCCCTAATGTCGCGCGAGAGCGTGCCCTCACCGAACACGTAACTGAAATCGGCGTTCTCGGTGTTTGAGCCGAGACCGCTCCAACCCTGGCCCAGCCCGGCCTCAGCGACCACGGCGACACCGCCTATGGTCGTGTCAAACGTGGCTGCCGCCGTCAGCCACCGATTACTATTCCGCGCCGCCGGATCGCCGTTGACGTCAACTGCGACATCCTTGGTGTTGATCGCGAATTTGGCGAAGAGGTTGTGGTCGATCGTGCGCACAACCGCATAGTTCAAAAAGGCCTTTCCAAACGTGCTCCCGACGTGAATGTCGTTGTCGTCCAGCGGATTCGACCAGACTTGGCCGAATTCATACCCGGCAATGAACCCGGACGGCCCGAGCGGAAAGGCCTGCCCGAACCGGAGAAACACGAGTTCGTCCGGGTCGGCGGGATTGGTCACCGCGAGCGCCTCGGTGCCCTCGAACAATCCGAGAGCATCGTTCACGCGCGCGATACCGGAAAGCTGCAACGGCCCGGTTGATGGCGTGCCCAGATTGTCGAGGCGGGCATCGAGCCCGCTCCTCTTGAAGTCGACCTTCAACACAAGCCTTCCCGCAGCCGGATCGTCCTCGACCTTGGAAAGCTTGGCCTCCACCGTGAAGCCGGGGATATCGGCGACGAGCAGGGCGTAACGCTCAAGGTGAGAGACGCGGACTGGTCGCTCCGCCACCATGCGGGCAATATAGGGCTTCAGCCGTTCCTCGAGACCGGGCTGATCCGAATCCACGACAACGTCGCGGAGATAGGATTCGTAGACGACGATGCGTATCCGGCCGCTGCTGAAATCCTGCTGCGGGACCAGAGCCGCCGCATAGTAATCGTGTTCACGGTAGATGCGTTCTATTCCGTCGATGACCTCCTTCATATCGAGGAGTGAAATCTCTCGACCAATCAGTTTCTCCCAAAGCGTAGAGAAGATCGCCGGATCGAGCGTCACCGCTCCTTCGAGATCGATTTTGCGGAGCCGAAAGCGGATGCTTTTGAGCTGCTCGGGGGGTAGACCGGCGACCGGCGCGGCGTGGGTAACGGTGATACTCGGAGGCCGCCGAGGCGGCGGCTCGAACCGCTCAATGACAGTTGTCTGATCTCTGATGGCGCGGTCCGCGTCCTGCGCCTCCCCGCGAGAGACCAGCACCGCTAGAAAGCTGGACGCGATCAGCACCAGTCTGGTGGCCAGACAAAGCCGGTCGTGGTGAACCACTCTTTGCTCCAAAACTGCCCACGAAGTTCTCAATCCGCAGACATCCTAAACCGAGAGGAATTGTCTCAGATAAAAGGAAGTTGTCTCAGATAAATGGCGACGCGTGCATAGAATTCTTTGCCTTTTCCAGGAAAAATGATCCTGGAAATTCGGAGCAGTTCCGCAGCTAGGCAACAAGAACAAGGGAGAAGTGATGGCGCGGGAGATTGATGAGAACTGCAGCGCCTTATGGACGACAAGGATGCGGCAGAGGCGAAGAGGAAAAAAGAGCGACCAGAATGGTGGGAGCGCTATGAAAGACAAGAGGATGGCCTCACGATCCTGCAGGGCCTTTGACAGTTCCGACAACTGATCGAGCACGCTCCCCAGCCGCATTCCGGCGACCCCTTCTTCGAGCTAGGTGCCCCTGAGCGTTTCCCTGACCTCGGCATGCCATGCGCCCTCTCGGCGCTCGGCAATTTCAACAGCGAGCCGCCTGGCGGCCAGCTCCTCTTCCTTCGCCGCGACACTCTTCAGCGTTTCCGCGCGTTCCGCGTCGACCTTCGCCTGCCTATCGAGAAAGCGGTCGGCGGCGACCACCATTGCCTCCAGGGTCTCACCAGCTCCGGCTGAATTCCAACGCTTTGAAGAGCCGAGGCCAATCCGAGATGGATCCGCTCGCCTTCGGTTCTTGCGCGTTCAATCCTTGCGCGTGCGAGCCGCATCTCGTCCCAAGCGGCAAGTGCGTCAGCGTGCGCAGAGAGGCGCTCCTGGAGAAGTCGATCAGCATATCTAGCGACTGAGCCTGGCAATCCTCAAGCAAGGCGCTGGGCTATTGCGGAAGCTACCGTGAGGCGTCAGCTTCAGGGATCCGCCGAACGTGAGCGGCCAGACCGCGGGATGAAGGTCTTGGTCGAGGTACCAAATGTCACGACCGCCAGGCTAGGGGGCTGTTCCCCAGATTCTAAACGTTCAGCAGGCGACCCCCAACTCGGCGTTAAGCGTTGGGATCGCTCCGCCCGCATAGAGGATGGTGTACCCGCACAAGCCAATGCGTTTGCGGTAGCACTAAGGAGTTAAGCCTGAATCGCAAAAAGGGCTTTCCAACTGGGCTACATCCAATTTGCTAATCGCGCCCTTCAGGTCTACTCTACGATATATCGGCCGCCAGTGTTTCGGATGCAGCAGACAGTGAGAGGTACGTGCTCTTGCCCGTCAGGGAGCGCGCCGTGCCCCAATCCCTTCTTCGCAATCATGTATTGAAAGCCCTCTCGCCTGAGGATTTCGCGCTGCTGCAGCCGTCAATGCATCACGTCGAACTGGGCCTCAAAGCCCGGCTCGAGAGTTCGTATCAGCCAATTGAGCATGTGTATTTTCCAGAGGCGGGTATCGCTTCGGTGGTCGCCACCATGACCGGAGGGCGGCAAAGCGAAGTCGGCATCATCGGCCATGACGGCATGACAGGGGTGGCGGTTATTCTCGGTCAGGACAGTTCCCCCAACGAAACCTACATCCAGGTCGCCGGCAATGGTTGGCTGCTCCCGGTTGAAAGCCTTCGCCCTGCGATTGAAGAAAGCCAGCCCCTTCGCGAGTCGTTGCTTCGCTATGCGCACGCGTTCCTTGTCCAGTCGTCCCGTACGGCACTGGTCAACGGTCATTCCAAAATCGAGGAGCGGCTGGCCCGGTGGTTGCTTATGGTCGATGATCGTATGGAGGGCAACAGAATCTACCTGACGCACGAGTTTCTGGCCACCATGCTTGGCGCCCGGCGCCCTGGCGTCACCATAGCCCTGCAAATGCTTGAATATCGGGGGCTGATCCACGCCGAACGCGGTGAGATCACCATTGTAGACCGGCCCGGAATGATAAAGCTGACGCACGGCGCCTATGGCGACGAAGAGCAACGTCACTTCGGCAGTGCGTCCGGCTGAATGTCCGGAATCGGACACACCCTTACGGGGATACCGAATTGCTGCCAAAAATCGTGTTGGTTTGGGTTCAGGAGGAACTCACATGACCAACAGTTTTCACACCGTCACAGTTGAAAGGGCGGCCGAAGCCTATGTCCGTTCCAGAGGGCAGGCCCGCTTCCTTTCCATCGCACAGGCAATACGTGCCATTCGAACACTGCTTCCGGCGTGTAAGGCCACTGACCGCGAATTGGAAGAGATATTGGCTGCGGCATGCATCCTCCACAGCATTCCTGTAGCTTTCGACGCAATAACTGCCGATCGCTCTGAAAAACGGCTTCATTCGTAGGCCGTGCAATGGCAGACCTCGTCTCGACTTACTTCACCGGACGTTCGCCAAACGATTGTCCGTCACCTGCTTGATCATGTCGAAAGTCCTAGCGTTTCGATAGCGAGGTCATCCACGCCGTCAGAAAACGGATCCCGCTGTGCGAATTGACGGATTGGGAACGTGGCGATTACATAGCGCGAAGCGCGATCGACGCAGGTTTTGCTGTGGAGTTCGACGCGGAGGTTACCTGATCGCTATTATTTAACGACAGCAGCTCTCTACCGGCGCCCTAGCCTGGCGAACTTTCCGAACCGAACTTCGGTCCCACATTCCCGGTTCACAGGTATTGCGGAGGCGCGGCGATCGGCTAGGAACCACCGGCATGCGGAATAGGTCATAGGCGGCTGCCTGCATCTACAAGCCGCTGCTTCCCAATTGCCGGGCTAGGTCTGCTGTGTAGTGAAGCCAACGGCTACCCAAACGTCTGGCTTGAAGCGCGTAGCCGACAGGCACCTTTGGGGCCGGTTCCGGACAGTCTGGTCATGGAGAAATCCGGCTGTAAGCGGCCATTCTCCATCCGACCCCATGGCGGCCATTCATCTACCAATGGCCCTCTCGCCAAAAGCGGCCATCGGATCTCAAGCAAGCTACCGGTCACGACGGTCCTTTTGACGCCCCGATCTTCCGTTCAATTTGCAGCTTAAGCTCCAATCGAGAACGCTCCGCGTGCTTTTGGCTTGCCTCCAATGCTGCTTCAAGGTCGTCGATGGCATCATCGTCAAGGAGTGCTCGACGGATATCAAAGCGCAGCTCAAGAAATTCGCTTCGGAAGCGCTCGGCCCTCAGTTTGCGGAGGGCTCGTTCAATCCAATCCTTGGCTTCTACCGCATCACCTTGGGCCAGGCGCGATCGGGCCATCAGGCGTTCCAGCCATTCGTTGTCCAAGGGGGTAAGCTCACGAAGAATGACCTCTGCTTCGTCAGGTCGCTCCATGTCAATTAGGAGCTCCGCGTGGCGCTGGTGATGAAATGTCATCGGCTTTACTATCGCTCGATAGTGCGCCAGGGCCTTTCCCCGGAGTTTGCTGGCAACACCAGGAGAAAGTCGTGCTGCCTCGCTATAGATTTCAGCTCGTGCCGCACGTTCTCTGTCTGATTGTATGCTATCAAGCTCGACGTCCGGCAAACCGTCGAAGATTGACTGGAACATACCCGGCCGCTCTATCGAAATGTATCGACCAAGAGATGCGAACGCATCGAATGCATGTTTCGCTCCGGCATTTGCAGCCGAGACGATGGTGTTCTCGATCGAGGCGGCGTGGCGATCAATCAGACTAGATCGCCATTCGCCGGATCCAGATGGCAGACGCTCAATAACTCCGAGCAAAACCGAATAGGTCAGCCCGTCTGTCTCGGCACCAGGTCCTAGCATCTCGTTGACGAGTTGGGTTGCCCGCGCTTCCTTCTCCTGATTGGCGCGATAGATATCCACAAGCTGCAGTCGCACCTCGTGCAGGGGAAATGGACCCGCTAGGACTTGCTCGAAAAGCTCTGCCGCCGCCTGCCTCTCATTCAGACGCTTCAAAGCTTTCCCTTTGTGGTGAAGGAGCTCCGCAGTTTCCTTTATGGTGAGCTCTGGCAACAACAACATCTCGTCGAAGGCGACAAGACGAGCCCTTAGACGGTCTTGTGCCGCCGGATCGTGCCGCTCCTTGTCGTAAAGGAAGAGTTGTTCGATCGCCTCAATCACCGCATTAACTTCGAGGGGCTTAGGCTTCCGCCTAGCCATTCCCTTGACCGCATCCAGTGGCTCGCCCACGAGGTCCGGCTTGGTCTCTAGGGCATCCCAGGTGGTCAGCAGTGCAAAAAGAAATGAGGGCGGGGCGTCACCTTGCCCAACCAGTGCCTCGAGCTTTGGCAGTAGAATTCGCGCATTGCGCCATAGATCGAGACCTTCCCCTCCTGATGCCTCAATAATATAGTCCTCCAAGAGCCGATCAAGCTCGGCACTCCGCTCGGACGTGCACCAGCTCTCATCGAGCGCTGCGTGAACAACATCATGCAACCTGATGGCTCTGTCCCGGTCAGGCGCGGTTAGGCTGTTGGCTTTCAGTTTTCGAATGCCTAGCGGTTTGATTGCAAAACTGAGGAAGTCCTCATCGCAGACTGACAATCTCGACCACGCAAACACGGAAAGCTCTCGAACGAGCGACGGACGCAAGCGCTCTAGCATGATATCGGTAAGGCGACGTCCGCCGGTCGCCATTTCACCAATGGCCTTGCAGTCTTGGACAATGTCCTGCCAAGAGGCTCCTTGGTTCACCGCGGCAAGTATCAGCGAAAGGCTGAGCGGGTGGCCATGGATTGTCGCCCAAATCGTATCAAAGACCTCGTCTGGGCATGGCGCACCAGCCTGTGCCAGCAAGGCCTGAGATTGAGGACGATCCAACATCGGCAAGCTGTAGGATGTTGACGACGTCGATCGTTGAGTCAGGATTATGTGAGAGCCGGCACCACAAATCTTCTCAAGCCTGCGCAGATCCATATCGGCAGGCGCGTCATCAATGACGAGCAGACATGGGAGGGTCTGCATTAGGCCGACAATATTGCGGCTCTCCCCAGCACGAAGAAGGGGTAGCGCCTGCAAATCCTCCACACGGCGTACTTCGTCTCCATCCAGCCAAATGCGCACATGATAGTCACTCTGATGAACATCGGCGAACGCCCGCGCCATGGCCGTCTTGCCAAGCCCGCCCACGCCACTGAGCGCGACCACCGAGCTTCGGCTCAGTCGATCTACGATCTCGCTATCAACATCAGGCCTTTGCAGCCAAGTGTCCTCCGGCTCGGGCACCGCCCGGCTAGCGGCCTCTTCCTGCCGAATGCGTTCAAGCTCCGGCAAATAGGGGGCCAACTTCCGGACGACCGCGTCGCTGACAATGAGATGGTCGACGAGCTGCGTTGCAATTTCTACCGCACCCCATAGGTGCAGTGACCCCCCTGCATCTCAGGCAGCGCGAGAGCCTCGCGTACGAATTCCTGCGTGGCCTGTGGTTTGATTCTCTGCCCAGAGAGAAGAAAAACTTTCTCTGCGTTGGGAGCGCCGGCTAGGGCATGGGCCAAGTCGCCACGAGCCTTGTCCATGTCACCGCCGAAATAGTCTTTACGATCTGAATACTCGACCACAACCTTGCCATCGGCGCTCGTGGTATCGACGACGCCCGCTACCGGATAACCGAGCAGGTTCACGCCACGGTGATCTAACGGGAGTTCGATAATGGCCTGGACGAAGAACCCGCCGAACTTCTCAAAGTCCGTAGATATATAGCCGATGCCATTTGCCAGACGATCGATGAGAGCGGTGCGCCGCTTCGGATTCATAATGTCCTCGATAGTGGCCACTAGCCATTTGTGGTTTTTATATCGGAACAATAATGATGTGCTGAAAAATTCGTAACTCTCACTTGGATAAGAAGGCCCATGTGCAGAATTGAGTAGCTTTAAACCCAGCTTATTTGAGATCAATCGATGCAGGCCTTCTTGGCCCCCAGGGTCGCGGACGAACATCCAGTTTTCGATAAAGGTGGATGTGAGCGGCGAAGGGCTGCAGGTGACGGGAATGCATGAGTGCTGTCTAAAAGCGGACTGTCAGTTACCCACCCCAGGACAGACAAAGCAGCCACGTATACCGCAATCCGAAGCGGTCATCCGGAATGCATCGGGTGCCTCATAGCGCCTTTGCCGGCAGGTAGTTCATGTCACCAGTGACTGGCACAAAAAAGGACTCATGAATGGACTTTGTTTGATTCCCGGTTTCCGGACGCAAAACTTCACTGTCACTTTCGTCTCATTCGCTCTGACCCAAACTATGCTGATGTTTTGCCTGTTATTCAGAATTGGGCGAGTGGCCTGCTGGATCGAACGGGCGAGCGCCAGAAATTCATCAAGGAATTTCAATCCACGTTCAATTCCTCCATGTGGGAGCTATACCTCAACAGGGCTTTGGTCGATCTAGGGTGCAGTGTCGACTATTCAAAATCTGCCCCCGATTTCTTTGTCAAAGGTCCCGGAGAATACGAGTTCAACATTGAAGCCGTAGTTTCCGATCAAGCGCTGACCGCCGAACAAAAGAATACCTTCAGTGAGCAAGATTTCAAAAAGCGCGGCGCGCTGAAGATCGTTGGAAAGATCAGAGACAAGTTGAACATCTATCGCGGATGCAATGGGAAGAAGCACCCATACTCTTCTCTGAGCCACGTGCGCGATCGACCATTTGTCATTGCCATTGCGCCCTTTGATAGCGATCTATCGCTTACCCAAAACAACGAGCTCATCAACATGGTCCTGTTTGGGCTGGCACCGCCGGTGCTCGAAGGCCCGGACCGCGGACGGCAGGGTAAAGTAACCTCTCTATCGAAGCCTTCGGGCGCATCGGTCGAAATGGGAATTTTCAAGAACGATTCTTTCAAAGAGATCAGCGCCGTATTCTTCTCGACGGTCGGGACCTTTGGAAAAGCCGTTGTTGAAAGTAAGATTGAAAGGCTCGTCCGGGCAACGCGCTACAGAGTGATCGACAAGGACAAGGTCGAGTCCGGGTCGAAACTCTGGCAGCTCGGAACACATCATTTCCGACTCGATACGCTGAACTACCTAAAGACACTTCGATGGGAAAGCGGTAGCCAGATTGTCGGCGCCGACATGTCTATCCAGCATTCGTCGCTTCATCGTGAGATCCATTTGGACGGACTTCAGGTGTATTTTAACCCGTATGCGGAGATTCCTTTTCGCTCAAATTTTGCTTGGCCAGCGGAAGTCGCTCTCAACTATTTTGATGTGGAAAGCGGCGAGCATATCCAGGCGCATCCTGACGGTGCGCTGGTATCAAGGCAGGTATTTGAGGCCTCTCCTTTTTTCGTTCGACACTTGCTCACGACAAACGGATTTTCCAGAGGATGAGGTAACCCGACAGACAATCTCGGAATTGTAATTCTGAGGCTTGCCGTCGCGAAGTGTATCCGGGGGCATTGCGCACGTCTCCGAACTGAAGCGAGCGGACGTCACAACCAAGAGTCTGAGCAAGTTCGCAGGCGCGTTTGCTTTAGGAGGCGACAAGGCTCGATTTTTCGACCCTCGTTTGGCGCGTTGACGCCGAAGCTCGTTAACTAGATGAGGGCAGCTTTCCAGCGTAGTCGCGAGAAACCTGCCATTCCGCTTCCCACCCTAAAAACGAATTGGGTAGGGGACCGATATCGACCTGTGAGTTCCAGCTGAAGTGCGACAAGCAGCGCGTCAGGTTAGCGCGTTCACCGATTGGCCAACAGTATCTTCTGACGGAAGACTTCGGCCGGTGTTCTGAAGCCGAGGCATTTGCGGGGCGTCGAGTTGAGATGGGCGCACACCTGGTGCAGGTCTCGATGCTCTATCGACAACGGATCGATGTCTCGCGGAAGCCATTTGCGAGCGCGGCGGTTGGTGTTTTCCACCGTGCGTTTTTGCCAATTCGAACATCGACGCCGGGTCAGATAACTGGTAGCGTTCGAATAAATGCACGGGTAGGGTTAGGGCCAATACATAAGAATAAGGTAGAGAACACCAAAACGGAGGAATACAAGTTATGAGCAGTAGAGAACGAGTTCATATTAGTAACCTCATAAACGTTACTGGCAAGCTCGGTGGAAGCATCAATGGAGTTGCCACCAATGGAACAGTTACGGGTTCAGCCGATAGAAGCACAGGGCATGTCACGAATGTCTATCACGGCATAGACCGTGCTATTGGCCCGGAGCTAAGTGTAATGCACCAAGGGCTAACGATCGTGTGCGCTCATATGGCGGTCGAAGCGGGGGCAGCGAAAAATCTCAACTCGATGGCCCCAATGCAAACGCTTCAGCGCCTCGTGACCTTCACTCTGCCGTCTCATTCTATGCAGTGCCTGCAGACGGTGGCGTGGACGGAGCCAAACGTGGCAGTGGTCACGATGGAATTCTCTGGCACTCTCCCCTCATGCTCCGGAGAGTCGCTACCGATACCCGATGTGCTGTCCGAATTTCGGCAGACCGGTCCTGAGACGATCCAGCAACGCGCCACGACCCAAGCTACATTTTTTGACGGCGACCCACAGCCTCTTTCGGTCGATATAAAGTATTCGATCGATGGGCGCATTCCTGGGTCAATCTCGGCGTTGCAGTTCTTGGAAAACGCGAACAACACATCGTCTTACGACGAGACGACGCAGAAGATTACTTACAACACCGATGTGCGCATGCTGGAGTCGCAATGATGATTGCTCCAGCGTCGTTGTTGTCATTTCCTTAAAATCTCGCGAAAGCCCATCCGAGTTTCGTAATTGGATGGTCGAATACAAGGCGGCCCTGCCAACCCGGTAAGGCGGTGAACTCGAATTGGAAAGGGTTCTGTTGAAGCGACTAAGATGCTCGATGCGTTGCCAACTGGCCAACAGCAGCTCTCGATCGTCCTCAAATAAAAGCTGCCTGTCCCCTTCCCACCCCAGGACAGCCCGTATGGCAATGTATCCCGGAGGCTGAAGCGGTCATCCGTGGTGCATCGGGTAACCGCCCAGATGTCAAATTTCCGTTCGCTCTGCTAAGAGCAGCGCGTCTTCGACATCGACACCAAGGTATCGAACGGTGTTCTCGATCTTGGAATGGCCAAGCAGGATTTGGAAGGCCCGGAGATTTCCTGTCGCCTTGTAGATTATCGATGCCTTCGTGCGACGAAGCGAGTGAGTGCCGTATTCCTCCGGACGCAGCCCAATCGCGATCACCCATTCGTCGACCAGGCGGGCGTACTGTCTAGTGCTCATGTGGCGGGTATGATCGATCCGGCTCGGGAATGCATTGTCGTCGACCGTGCCCCCACGCCTTTCGAGCCAGGCCAGAAGACTGGCTCTTACGTCGCCGGTTATCTCGAACTGGACTGGCCTGCCTGTCTTCTGCTGAACGACGATCGCGCGGGATCTGATTTCCGGTCCGGCGACCAGATCGCGGATCCTGATCTTGACCAGATCGCAACCGCGAAGCTTGCTGTCGATTGCCAGATTGAACAAGGCACGGTCACGAATGCGTCTCTCCCGATCGAGGAAGAAGCGAACGGCCCAAATCTGTTTCTGCGTGAGTGGGCGCTTGGTTCCCACCTTCTTTCCTGCGTTCCAAGCGGCGCGCTCACGGCTAGCATCATCGTAATGAGAATGGCCCATGTGAGTTCTCCTTGGCCTTGATTGGCCGATAGAGAAACGGCATCGCCGGCGCTACCGCTCGGGGGCAGCAAACGGACTGTCGGTTTTCGGGATCACAAGGCCAGAAAACGGACGAAGTGGTGCGGATCGCCTTGCGTCACGCAGTGACGGAATCCTGACCAGTTACAGCCGCCGCGTCGCGGAGCCGGGTCGTACGCAGGTGTTCTAGTCAGCGGTGTCGCCGGCGGCGCGACTTCGTTATTTCCCGCAGTGATCTGCTACCAGATCATAGTCATCCGATGTGATGAGACTGATGTTGAATCACTCGCTGTCGCCGCCAATTCCGCCGTCCTGCTTCTCGCGGACGAACTCTGAGACACGCCGACCTACCGCTAGAATATGATGCTCCACAGCCTTGCCAAGCGCGCCTGGTCGCGGAGAACGTATCGTCTCGACGATTTCCAGATGCTCCTGGAAAGCCAGTTTGGTGTGGCCGACGCGCCTTCCAAAGAAATTCATGACTCGTCGCAACTGCATTTCGAGTCTGGACAGTTGCGCGATCATCAGGGGATTGCCGCAGCGGCCAATGAACAGCTGGTGGAATTCGAAATCGGCGTCGTTGAACGGCTGCACATTGTTTTCGTCGAGCTGGGCCGCGATGTAGTCGAACCTGGACGTCACCCGTTCGAGCTCCATGCGCGAAATCAGCCCCTCCGATTTGTCCGCAGCATGTTTTTCGAGCACGCACCGCAGTTCATAGAGCTGCAGCACCTTGCCGGCGGTGATCGGCGCCACCCGGCGACGACCGTCCACGGTCTCGATGAAGCCCTCCTCTTCCAGCCGCCTGACCGCCTCGCGCAGCGGCGAACGGCTGATGCCCAGCCGGCGCGCAATGTCCGCCTCGACAAAGGGAAGACCGGGCTGGAGCTGGCAGTTGATGATCAGGTGCCGGATGTTCTCGTAGGTCTGTTCCGATATCAGTTCGGGACGCTCGATGCGCTGGATCGAGTTCTCGTTCATCAGTCGCGGACCGTTGCCTGTTTTCATTCTCATCAACCCGAAGTCGCTGCGCGGCGTCCTGTCGCGAGCCCTGCCCGCTAGACCTCTAGCGCACTTTGATATCCGGTCCGACCCTTTTCTCGCCTGGCGGGAAACCGGTCCCTGCCAGCCCGGCGAATTCGACCGTCCTTGCCTGCGCCAGCGATCAAAATTAGCAGATACATCGAAATCTGTCGACAGCCGACCGAGTGTGTTTTGCCGGAATGCAACCGAGTAGCGTTTCGAGATAAAGTCATTTTATAGCAGGTATTTATGACGATCTTTGCATGTCGAACGGGTGTGCGAGACCGCTAAAATGGCCGCTGTCCGTGGATAAGAACAAAACTTTCGGCTCAACCTTGTCGACAGGCGACACATGTGCAATAGATCGCCGCGTTGGTCTCTCGAGAGGAGCGGTGGACTGCATGACAACGAACGCAAAGGCTGACGTCCCGCACGGGGCCGCCGCCCCCTTCGACACTAATCTCCTGGATCGGCTGATGGACGAAGCCGGGATCGACGTGCTCCTGGCAACGTCGAAGCATGCCGTGCAATACCTGCTGGGCGGGCACCGCTTCTTTTTCTTCGACTATATGGACGCCATCGGAACCGACCGGTATCTGCCGATCGTCGCCTACTTCAAGGGTCATCCCGAGATGACGGCCTATGTCGGCAACGAGATGGAGAACTACGTCAACGAGATCAGCCCCTTCTGGCCAGCCGAACTGAGGCTCAAGGCATGGGGAGTGGGCGATGCCATCGCGCTTGCGGCGGCTCATATCAGGAAGGCAGGACGGCCGGCAGCTCGCATAGGCGTCGAGGCCTCCTTCATGCCCGGCTCCGGCTTCACCGCCATCCAGAGCCAGTTGCCCGGCGCCGCGATCGTCGATGCCCTGCTTGTCCTCGAGCGGCTGCGCGCCCGCAAGAGCGACGCCGAGCTCGACGATCTCCGGGTCGCCTCCGACAAGGTCGTCGACGCCATGCTGTCGGTGCTGCCGCATCTGCGCGAGGGCTCGAGCAAGAACGACATCACCCAGCTCATCAAGGAGGCCGAGGTCTCGCGTGGGCTCAATTTCGAATATTGCCTGATCGCCATGGGGTCGTCGCTGAACCGGTCGCCGTCGCCGCAGTCCTGGCGCCGGGGCGAACCGCTATCGCTGGATTCGGGCGGCAATTTCGGCGGCTATATCGGCGATGTGGCGCGGATGGCCGTCCTTGGCGAGCCCGATGCCGAACTTGTCGACCTGCTCGGCGAGATCGAAGCCATCCAGCAGAAGGCCCGGTCCGTGGTGGCGCCCGGCACGATCGGCAAGGCGATCTACGACGCCGTCGACAGCGACCTGAAGAACTCGCCCAACAGCAAGCACCTGCGCTTCTGCGCCCACGGCATGGGCCTGATCACGCATGAGGCGCCGCGCCTTACCAGCACCGGGCCGGTTCCCTATGAGGCGACGGATGCTCTGCTGCCGCTGGAGACGGGCATGGTCATTTCCATCGAGACGACCCTACTCCACCCACGGCGCGGCTTCATCAAGCTCGAGGACACGATCGCTGTGATGCCGCATGGGTACGAGGCCTTCGGCGACCAGGGCCGGGGCTGGAACGTCGTCGCTTAGGCATCTTCAGGACAGCAGTTTCTTTTGGCATTCGAGGCCGTGATTGACGAGGCAGGTTTATGAACACATCGCGCATCAGGAGAAGCGCTCTTGACGGCCTCGCGCGGTTCGACACCGCAACGCTGTGCAACGCGCTGGAGGTTCTGCGGCCGTCCTGCCGCGACAATGGCTTCACGCGGCGCCCGCTGATCGCGGCGCGACCCGGCCTGCCCCCGGTCGTCGGCATCGCGCGGGTCGGCACGATCCGCGCTGAAGCGCCGGCAAAGGCTCCGGTGCAGGATCGCATCAGCTGGTATGAATACGTCGCCGCCGCCGACCTGCCGACCATGGTCGTGATCGAGGACCGCGACCCCAGCCCCGGCACTGGCGCGTTCTGGGGCGAGGTCAACAGTCTCGTCCACCAGACGCTCGGATCCGTCGGCTGCGTGACCAACGGGTCGTTCCGCGACGTGACCGCGCTTGCCGAAGGCTTCCAGATCCTGGGCGGTCATGTCGGACCGAGCCACGCCCATGTCCACATCGCCGGCTTCGGCGAGCCGGTGGAGGTCAACGGCATGCTGGTGAGCGACGGAGACATCGTCCACGCCGACTACCAGGGCGCTGTAGTGGTCCCGGCCGAACTGGTCGACGACGCGGCCGAGGCGGTGGCCCTGGTGACGCGCCGCGAGAAGCTGATCCTCGACGCCTGCCGGGACAAATCCTTCACCATCGCAACGTTGCGGGCCGCGATGGCCCGTTCGAAAGACATACACTGACCGCTGCAGGCTCGACACCGTCGCCCCGCAGCGCTCATGCAAGCACAAAGGGAGGTCACATGAAGGAACTCAACGTTGGCATTCTGGGAGCCGGTTTCATCGGCACCTTCCATTCCTATGCGCTGCGGCTGCAGCAGCTGATCAAGGAAGCGCCGAAGGCGAACCTCAACCTCCGCATCGTCGCCGACCGCGACCAGAAGGCGCGCGACACGCTGGTCAAGCGTTTCGGCTGGGAAAAGGGCGTGGACGACTGGCGCGCCGTGCTCGATGCCAACATCGACATCTTCGTCAATGCCGGACCCAATGTCCTGCACGCCGAGCCCTCGATTGCGGCGCTGAAAGCCGGCAAGGCGGTGTTCTGCGAAAAGCCGCTCGCCATGGACGCCGCCGAAGCCTTCGAAATGTGGAAGGCGGCCGCCGACGCCAAGGCCGTGCATCAGGCAGCCTTCGTCTACCGCTTCGTGCCGGCGCTGCGCTATGCCCGCGAACTGATCCAGTCCGGCGCCATCGGTGAAGTCACCCATTTCCGCTCCGAATATCTGATGTCGAACTACCTGCAGCCGGGCCTCGATTTCAGCTGGCGGCTGGACAAGAAGATCGCCGGCACCGGCACGTTCGGCGATCTCGGCGCCCACCACATCGATCTCGCCCGCTTCCTCGTCGGCGAAATCAGCGAAGTCGCCGCCATCGGCCGCACTGTGGTGCCGCAGGTGGCCGGCAAGAAGGTCGAAGTCGACGACGCGTTCGTCTCGATCCTGCAGTTCGAGAGCGGTCCGATCGGCGTCATCCAGGCGTCCCGCGTGGCTGCCGGCCATGGCCATACCTCGGCCATCCAGGTCGACGGCACCAAGGGCTCGCTCCGCTACGACGTCGCGCGGCTCAACGAGATCGAGATCGCCGACGGGCTGGCCTCCGGCTTCCGCGCCGTCCAGGTCATCAAGGAAGAGCACCCCTTCTCCGACTTCTGGTGGGAGGCCGGCGTCCAGGGCAGCCACCCGATCGGCTGGGTCGAATGCTTCGTCCAGCAGATGAACCATTTCGTCGAGGCGGTTCTCGGCAACCGTCAGGTGTCGCCGCTGGCGGCCACCTTCGAGGACGGCTACCGCGCCGTCGAGATCGCCGACTCGATGATCCGCTCCTGGCAGAGCGCCCGGCGCGAACCGATCAAATTCCGTTCACTTTAGACCATCGACCACGCAACAAGGGAGGAAGACGTGACTGTGAGAAAGCTTGACGATCTGACACGCCGTCAGATCATGCAGGGGATGGTGGCCATGGCCGCCTTTGCGGTGGCCGGCTCGCGCGGCGCGTTGGCACAGAGCGCCAATGTGACGTTGCCGGTCATCTCGAACAAGAAGTTCGAAGGTGCCAAGGTCATCGTCGAAAGCCAGTCCGGGCCGGTGATCAGCGGACCGATCCAGATATTCGGCCCGATCTGGGAAAAGGCCACCGGCGCGACCATCGAACTGGTCACCTATCCGTTCGGCCAGATGTTCGAAAAACTGCGCACCGAACTAAGTTCGGGAGCCTATACGTCCGACCTGATCAACTATCAGACCACCTGGGGCGGAGACTTCATGGGCGGCGGACTGATGGAGGAAGTCCCCGAGGATGTGCTGAAGCTCGTCCAGGCCGACGACATCTACCCGATCTTCCGCAAGGCGATGAGCTTCGACGGCAAGACCTACGGCCTTGCCTATGACGGCAACGCCCACAACCTCTTCTACCGCCGCGATCTCTTCGAAAACGCCGACTACAAGAAGAAGTTCTCCGACCAGCACGGCTACGACCTGGCGCCCCCGGACACCTGGGAGCAGTTCTACGACGTCGCCAAGTTCTTCTCGTCCTTCGACTGGTCCGGCACCGGCAAGAGCTATGGCTTCGTCGAACCGATGGGACGCGGCACCGGCGGCGTGTACTTCCTCGTCGGCCGCGGCGTCAGCTATTCCAAGAAGGCCGGCGACCCCTACGTCTTCTTCAATCCCGACGACATGTCGCCCCGCATCGCCGAGCCGGGCTGGATCCAGGCTCTGGAGGACTGGAAGAAGGACCTCGACGCCGGCCCGCCCGGACTGGCGCAGTACGGCTTCTCCGAGTCCCGCCCGACATTCGTCAGCGGTCAGTCGGCGATGATCACCGACTGGGGCGACATCGGCACGCTGTCCTACTCGGAAGGATCGAAGGTCAAGGGCAAGACCGGAACCGCGCTGACGCCCGGCGCCAGCAAGGTCTATGACCGCACCGCCAAGGACTGGATCAAGCCGGAAGGCGGCTCCAACCATGCGCCTTACCTTGGCGTCACCGCCTGGCTGTTCGGCGTGCCCGTCACCGCCGAGAACAAGGAAGCCGCCTGGGATCTCGCGGCCTTCTTCTGCAACCCGGAAGCCTCGACCAAGCTCGTCGCCTTCCCCGACAGCGGCATCCAGCCGTCGCGCGCCAAGACCATTCAGGACCCGCAGCCGCTGATCGATGCCGGCATGGACCCGGCCGACGCCAAGCAGTATCTGGAAGCGATCGGCAAGGCCGTCGGCCATCCCAACGCGGTGCTCGACCTCTCGATTCCCGGCAGCGGCGAGTATTACAACTCGCTCGACGTCGAGGCATCGCGCTTCATGGCCGGCGAGATCAGCGCCGAACAGGCAATGAAGAATGCGAGCGACGCCTGGAACCAGACCACGGACAGGCTGGGCCGCGACAACCAGTCCAAACTGTACAAGGCCGCGCTGGCAGGCTGATAATCAGGGGCGTCGCGGCCTGCCGCGGCGCCCCATTCCCCGGGAGGAATGCACGTGGAGCGTCAGGGAAAGAAACGCAGCCTTATTCCGGTGCTGTTCGTTGCGCCCGCGTTGCTGCTGGTCGTCGTGCTGACCATCGTCCCACTTCTGTCCTCGCTGGCGCTGTCGTTCCTCAACTGGGACTTCGGCAACCGCATGGCGCCGGTGCGCTGGGCGGGCCTGAGCCACTGGGCGCGTCTGTTTTCCGACACGCATTTTCACTACGTGCTGTTCACCACCCTGCTCTATTTCGTTGTCGGCATTCCCATCCAGTTTTTCATCGGCCTCGGCCTGGCGCGTTCGCTCGACCGCGCCCGGCGCCAGCAGAACTGGCTCAGGATCATATTCCTGATCCCGATGATGCTGAGCCCGGTCGTCGTCGCCTTCGTCGTCGGCCGCGTCATGTTCAACGAGGCCGTCGGCCCCGTGAACGCCGGGCTGATGGCGGCGGGCCTGCCGCCGGTGCCCTGGCTCACCAACAGCATCGGCGCTTTCGTCACCGTCCTCATCGTCGACACCTGGCAATGGGTGCCCTTCTTCATGCTGGTGCTGCTCGCCGGGCTTTCGGCGCTCTCCAATGAAGTCGAGGACGCCGCCCGCCTCGACACGACATCGGACATCCAGGCGTTCTGGCGCGTCACCTTTCCCATGCTCCTGCCATGGTCGGTCACCGCCATCCTGATCCGCTCGATCGAGATGCTGAAGATCGCCGATGTCATCGTGGTGCTGACCAATGGCGGGCCCGGCATCGCCACCGAATCGCTGACCCTCTATGCCTATCGGGTCGGCGTCGTGAACTTCGACCTCGGTTACGCCGCCACGCTCGCCTTTTCGCTGGCCATCGTCGCCACCATCGTCGCGACCGTCATCCTGGCCGCGACCCGCCGTCTCGTGGAGCGTCTGACATGAGCAGGATGAGACGCAGGATTCCGGTCTGGCGCATTGCGCTGCAGGTCGTCTGGTTCATCATCGTCGTCTTCCCGCTCTACTGGATGACGATCACAGCGTTCAAGGAGCGGGCCGACGTCTTTCCGTTGCCGACCTTCATTCCCTGGGTTGATTTCGAGCCGACGCTCTCGGCCTTCCAGACGGTGTTCGGCCAGTATCGCTCGCAGCTGTTCAACGCGCTGGCCAACTCGGCCGTCGCCTCCCTCGTCGGCGCGTTCGTCGCCACCTTTGCCGGCGCTCTGGCCGGCTACGGTCTCGCCCGCTTCGACTACAGCAAGTTCGGCTGGAAGAACGACAACATGGCGTTCTTCTTCATCTCGCAGCGCATGATGCCGCCAGTGGCGGTCGTGTTCCCTTTCCTGCTGATGTACCGCTATGCCGGCGTTCTCGACCGGGCTTGGTCGCTCGGCGTCGCCTACGCGCTGTTCAACCTGCCGCTGGCGATCTGGATCACCCGTGACGCCTTCCGCGCCGTGCCGGTCGAGGTCGAGGAAAGCGGCCTGGTCGATGGCTGCACCCGGCTCGGCGTGTTCTTCAAGATTTCCCTGCCGATCGCGTTCCCCGGCTTGGTGACGGCGTTCTTCGTCTCGATCATCTTCGCCTGGAACGAGTTCCTGTTCGCCCTGATCCTCACCTTCCGCCGTTCGCAGACGCTGCCTGTGCTGATTTCGGGCCAGGCGAATGAACTGGGCGCCTATTGGTGGATCATGTCGGCGCTGGGGCTGATCGGGATCATCCCCATGGTCGCGCTCGGATTGTACGCACAAAAATGGTTGGTGCGCGGCCTGTCGGCCGGCGCTGTGAAAGGTTGAAGACAGATGTCACGCGTCCTTTTTGATCACGTCTGGAAAAGCTACGCCAGCGTCGAGGTGGTGCGCGATCTCAACCTGTCGGTCGAGGAAGGCGAGTTCCTGGTCCTGGTCGGCCCGTCGGGCTGCGGCAAGTCGACGACGCTGCGCATGCTGGCGGGGCTGGAGGAGGTCACCAAAGGCGACATCCATATCGGCGAGCGCAACGTCACCTTCGCCGAACCCCGCGACCGCGACATCGCCATGGTGTTCCAGTCTTACGCGCTCTACCCGCACATGTCGGTCGAGGAAAACATCGGCTTCGGCCTGCGCAACCGGGGCGTGGCGGCCGCCGAAACCGCCAAGCGCGTCAAGAACGTGTCCGCCATGCTGGAGATCGGCCATCTGCTCGACCGCCGGCCGCGCAACCTGTCGGGCGGCCAGCGCCAGCGTGTCGCGCTCGGCCGCGCAATCGTGCGCGAAGCCGGCGTCTTCCTCATGGACGAGCCGCTCTCCAACCTCGACGCCCAGCTTCGCGTGAGCATGCGCAGCGAGATCATCAAGCTCCACCAGCGCATCCGCTCGACCACCGTCTATGTCACCCACGACCAGGTCGAGGCGCTGACCATGGGCTCGCGCATCGCCGTGCTGAAGGACGGCCGGCTCATGCAGGTCGACACCGCCGAGAACCTTTACGAGCGTCCCGGCAGCGTCTTCGTCGCGACCTTCATCGGCAGCCCGGCGATGAACATCCTGACCGGGACCGTCGAGGGCGGCGATGGCGGTCCGGGCATCCGCTCGCGTCAGTTCAAATGGCCGATCGACCCCGGCGCGCCGCTGAAGCCCGGCGCCTCGGTGATCTTCGGCGTGCGGCCGGAGCATCTGGTCGTCCGCGCCGAGGGCGAGGCGGGCAATCCGGCGACGGTGACATTGATCGAATCCACCGGCAACGAGGCCGTCGTGCTGCTCGACCTGGGCGGCGACGTGCTGAAGGCGAAGGTGCCCGGGCGCGTCAGGCTGAAGGTCGGCCAGACCGTGTCGGTCAGCGCCGAACGCAAGGAGCTGCATTTTTTCGACGCGACCACCGAAGCACGAATCGACGCCTGACGGCGTCCATCACCGTTCGACCGCCCGGCCGTGCCGGCGGGCGCAATCCGCACCGGAGTACAGTGTCATGAAGCCAGTCAACGTAGCCATTCTGGGCGCCTGCGGATGGATGGGAAAGTGCCATTCCATGGGCTATCGCAATGCACCGCTGATGTTTCCCGAACTCGGTTCCATTGCCAGGATCGCCTGGCTGGTGGACGACGCAGCCGAAAGGCTGGAACAGATCAAGGGTGCCTATGGCGACGTCAAGACCTCGACCAACTGGCATGACGTGCTGAGCGATCCCGAGGTCAATCTGGTCGACATCTGCCTGCCGGACCATCTGCATTTCGAGGCGTCGAAGGCGGCCCTGCTGGCGGGCAAGAATGTCTATTGCGAGAAGCCCTTCACGGCGACCGCCGAGGAGGCGCGCGAACTGGCGGACCTCGCCCGCGAGAAGGGACTGGTGACCCGCGTCGGCCATAATTTCCCGAAGAACCCGGCGCACGACCTGACCAAGGAACTCATCGACAATGGCGAGATCGGCGAGATCGTCTTCTTCCGCGCCTCCATGCATGTCGACGTGCTGGCCGATCCACGCACGCCCTTCATGTGGCGCTGCGACGGCAATCTGGCGCCGACCGGCGTCGTCGGTGATGTCGCCTCGCACCTGTTTTCCTTCATCCACCGCCTCATCGGCCCGGTCGACGAGCTGATCGCCGATGTCGCCACCGTCACCCCCGAGCGCACCTACAGCGAAGGCTTCGGCTATGGTGTCCAGACCAAGGCGCAGGAAGGCGGCGTCAAGCGCTCGGTGACCAATTCGGACATGGTCAACCTGATGTGCAAATTCGCCAATGGCGGCCGCGGCGTCATCGATGTCAGCCGCGTCGCCTCCGGCCGGCGCTTCCTGCAGAAATACGAGATCTATGGCACGAAGGGCGGCATCGAGTTCAACTATGACGAGGTCAACCGCCTGCGCTTCTTCTCGATGGAGGATGCGCCGAACCGCCAGGGTTACCGGCTGATCGACGTCGGTCCGGAAAACCGGAACTTCGCATCCCTCCTGCCGGTCGCCAATTTCGGCCTCGGGTACAATGAATACAAGGCCATCGAGGTCTCGGAAGTCATTCGTTCGGTTTCCACGGGCAAATCGGCTTGGCCCACCTTTAGTGATGGCTACGAGATCATGCAAATCGTCGACGCATGCTTTTCGTCGTCAGCCACACGGCGATGGACAACGGTGTAGCAATTTTCAATATGGGAAAGACACTGGTCGGACGCATCGAGCGAGTGCTGTGCGCTCTGCCATTGGAGACACGATCTAGCGCACCGTTGGCCACCTCTCGCTGCGTACCAAGGGGGCCGCACTGGTAACGTCTGTTTATCGGGAGCGCCGAAAACCCATAAATGGCTGCAATTGGGCGCATTGCGGTCCGGCAGCCTTGGGGCCGGAAACAGACGGTCCGGTTCTGAAAGCCAGAAAGGCGCCATTCCGCTGGCGACCTCCATCTTGGCCGCAACGACTCTGCTAGCCTTTACTCGACTGCGGCACCGCGTTGGCCGTTTGCTCCAGGAGGCGACATTCCGGTCTTACCAGAAAGTTCGTGATACGGTGCCAACCTACCGAAAATCGCGCGCTTCATCGAATCTGCGGCTGGGGTTGGGGAAGGAGAGCGTCATGGTTGGCCCGCCGCTGCCTCATGTGGGACAATCGGCGGCGCCGCAACCCGCGCCGTCGGGCGCTCGGCATTGCGCTGATTAAGGGACAACATGCTGCGCGTCGCATCCGACCGGCTGAGGCCGGTCATGGCACCACCGTCGACCAGCGCCGGAATTCCGCTGAAGACATGATAGACGGTCCAGGACCGATCCGCCTCGACGCGGCGGCCATATTGACGGTCCGCGAAGTCGCGTCCCGATGTCCCACCCTCATTTTCCCAGACGGCAAGCCCGGCGGCGTTGCGCTGCCGATCGGTTTCGTTGCTACGGGCGCTCATGGCGTTGGCCGGCCTCATTGATCGCTTCCGTCGCCAGAACGCCGGAATAGATCGTTGCGCCCTTCGCGTCGGCGATCGTCATGGCGTCCGGCCGCTGCGGCATGTTCAGGGTTTTGGCCAAAAGCCTGGCGATCTCGATCGCATGGTTGAGGTTGGCCGCTTGCGCCGTCTCGCGCCCGATCACGGCATGCGCATCGTCCGAGGTTCGGGTGCGATAGAATTCGATCACGATCTTCATCGTCATCCGTGCCCGTGTCGCGACGTCAGTTCTTGCCCTTGCCGCGCCGGGCATTGATATCGGCGGCAAGTCTGGTCTGGGCGCCGAATACGCTTTCAGGGTTGGGCGGGACTTTCTCCTGCTTCGGCTTCCTGATCTCCCGGCTAGAGCGTTTCTGTCCCTTTGACATGTTCGAAGATCCTTTCGATGAGCGCTATGCTGTCACCGGGCGAAGTGTCGACCGGTTCGAGACTGTCCTGCGTCGCCACCCGTTCATGAAGTTCGACGTCGCTGCGGATGCGGTACTGCGGCGAATTTCCGCTCGGCGGGAGCGTTGCCGTGACGCGGTAGATTTCCGCGGCCTTTGGAAACGTGCCGATGCCGCTCTTCAGCCGGACAGCCTGTCCGACGGCGAAGAGATGCGTTACGGCTTCGCGGCGGACCGGGCGTGCGTTGCGTTGCATCAGGGTTGTGGTTCGCATGATTGTCTCTCGTCCAGCTCCAGCGAGGCTTGAAGCAATGCCGGTTCGATCGGCACCATCTGCTGCGTGGCACCGCTCGCGGTGATCGCCGGCAGGTGAATGAAGGTGGCCACGCGGCGCCATGCGATCTGGGAAGTCCCTTCGAGGGCCTCCTCGTCATGGTCGACCCGATACTCTCCGGGCGGTTGCGGTTGATCAAAGCCGGGCAGCGAAAACGCCGACTTGAAGCGAACGACTGTATTTGTGGTGCGGCTGGTCATGATTGCGGCTTTCCGCGGAAACGGGCGGCTGCGCCTTTCCGTATCATTCCCACTCGAACCGCCGGGACGATGCCCGACGCTGCCGGTACATCCGTGGTCAGCGTCGGTTTCATTCCAGGGTCCGAACGGAACGAAATGTGCGCCGGACCGGCGCATGCACTCGTTTTCGAGAATTCGGTGGTGAATGGCGGGGCTCTGAAACAAAGCCAACTCAACCAAATCAACGAGTTTTATATATGCGCCTCAATTGAGTTCCAAACAAGGGTCGCGACGCCTTTTATTTCTCCTTTGAAATAACAAATCCGCATCCGCGAAATTCAAGCTCACAGAAAGTTTTCCTCCCATCCGAACGAATTTCTGCGCGTCTCGAATTATATCATTGGATTTCTTGGCCGTTGGCGAGAAATAGTTCTGGCACTCCTATCTATCGAGTGCCAAACCGCCTATATAAATGCTGCGGCCGCCTATGCCGGCCCCAGAAAGAAGTTCTCATGAAATTTCGGCCACTCTACGACCGCGTCGTCATCCGGCGCGCCGAAGGCGATATCAAATCCAAGGGCGGCATCATCATTCCCGACAATGCCAAGGAAAAGCCGCAGGAAGGCGAAGTGATCGCGGTTGGTCCCGGCGCCCGCGACGAAAACGGCGCGCTTGTTCCGCTCGACGTCAAGGCCGGCGACTTGATCCTGTTCGGCAAATGGTCGGGCACGGAGGTCAAGATCGACGGCGAGGACCTCCTGATCATGAAGGAAGCCGACATTATGGGCGTCATCGAAGAGAGCGCCGAAGCCAAGAAGGCCGCCTGACTGAAGCACCGCGCCTCTGCGCGGTGACTGCTCACCCCAAATGCGAACTGGATAAAATCATGTCTGCCAAGGAAATCAAATTCTCCACCGATGCGCGCGACCGCATGCTGCGCGGCGTCGAGATCCTCACCAATGCGGTGAAGGTCACGCTCGGGCCCAAGGGCCGCAACGTCATCATCGACAAGGCCTATGGCGCGCCGCGCATCACCAAGGACGGCGTCACTGTCGCCAAGGAAATCGAGCTTGCCGACAAGTTCGAGAACATGGGCGCGCAGATGGTGCGCGAAGTGGCCTCGAAGACCAATGACCTCGCCGGCGACGGCACCACCACGGCTACGGTGCTGGCCGCCTCGATCCTGCGCGAAGGCGCCAAGCTGGTGGCCGCCGGCATGAACCCGATGGACCTCAAGCGCGGCATCGACCAGGCCGTCGCGGCCGTCGTCGTGGAAATCAAGGCGAAGGCCAAGAAGGTCAAGTCGTCGGCCGAGATCGCGCAGGTCGGCACAATCGCCGCCAATGGCGATGCCAGCGTCGGTGAGATGATCGCCAAGGCGATGGAGAAGGTCGGCAATGACGGCGTCATCACCGTCGAGGAAGCCAAGACCGCTGACACCGAGCTCGACGTCGTCGAGGGCATGCAGTTCGACCGCGGCTATCTCTCGCCCTATTTCGTCACCAATGCCGACAAGATGCGCGCGGAGCTGGAAGAGCCCTATATTCTCATCCACGAGAAGAAACTCGGCAATCTGCAGGCGATGCTGCCGATCCTCGAAGCGGTGGTGCAGAGCGGCAGGCCGCTGCTGATCATCTCCGAGGACGTCGAAGGCGAGGCTCTGGCGACGCTGGTGGTCAACAAGCTGCGCGGCGGCCTCAAGGTCGCGGCCGTCAAGGCGCCGGGCTTCGGCGACCGCCGCAAGGCGATGCTGGAAGATATCGCGGTGCTCACATCCGGCCAGATGATCTCCGAGGATCTCGGCATCAAGCTGGAGAACGTCACCATCGAGATGCTCGGCCGCGCCAAGCGGGTGCTGATCGAAAAGGACACCACCACGATCATCGACGGCGCCGGCACCAAGGCGACCATCCAGGCGCGCGTCGCCCAGATCAAGAACCAGATCGAGGAGACAACCTCCGACTATGACAAGGAGAAGCTGCAGGAGCGGCTGGCCAAGCTCTCCGGCGGCGTCGCGGTCATCCGCGTCGGCGGCGCCACCGAGTCGGAAGTCAAGGAAAAGAAGGACCGCATCGATGATGCGCTGAACGCCACGCGCGCGGCGGTGGAGGAAGGCATCGTGCCAGGCGGCGGCGTGGCCCTGCTGCGCGCCAGGACGGCGCTTGCCGGCCTGAACGGCGCCAACGCCGATGTCACCGCCGGCATCTCGATCGTGCTCAGGGCGCTTGAAGCGCCCCTCCGCCAGATCGCCGAGAATTCCGGCGTCGAGGGCTCCATCGTCGTCGGCAAGCTCGCCGACAGCAAGGACCACAATCAGGGTTTCGATGCCCAGAACGAGGCGTATGTCGACATGATCAGGGCGGGCATCGTCGATCCGGCGAAAGTGGTGCGCACCGCGCTACAGGATGCCGGCTCGATCGCCGCGCTTTTGATCACCGCCGAAGCGATGATCTCCGACATTCCGGCCAAGGATGCCGCGCCTGCGGGCGGCGGCGGCGGCATGGGCGGGATGGGGTACTGAGATACTGGGTTCAGGAGAACCCGTGCGTGAACCGACACTGCCTCGGGCATGCGGCAGGTTTGGGTCAAGCCTGCCGCGGTGTGGTGACGCCCGCCAGGGCCGGCGGCATGACGAACGTGGCGGGCATGCGCGGGCTCTCCTCACGGCGGCCTGTTTCTGAAGCTGGGCATTCTGCGGACTTGAACCGATCGACATCGTCGGTAGCGGGCGAATAACGAAAAAGCATGCGGGATATGGCAGACCGCTATGCCTCGCATGAACCACCCGGACAGTTGGCCCGTCTTCGACGTCTTCACCGGCCAGCCCGTCGAGTCCAACAATAGGTCATGGTCGGCATCATGCGGCGATGCCGACAAGATGGCCGATCGGCTGAACAGCCAAGACACCAAGGCGGGGAGAGCGCGGCGTGACTTGTGCCGATGCACCAACGGATAAATCTGCCGGAATGATTCGCTATCCACCTGTCGGGGGCGTACAGTCCGTTGTCGCCGGCCACAGAACAATGGGCGCCGGCGCTTGAGAGCGTCCATCGTACTCCCGCCCCCTCGATGGGAGCCGCGCTATGGACAACGATCAATCGGCCGACGTGATTTCGACTTTTGACTGCAATATCCTGCGCGACGCGTTTCGGTCATTGAAAAGCAGACCCCCGAGGATCAGTGGCAGGCATACGCCGCGCTTTTGATCCGCGACTATACCGGCAACTCCGATTTTGATCCGGCGTTGCTGGCCTGGATCGTGCGACCGTAACTTGATCGCCGTGCAAGGTGCCGGGGCGGACAGCCGCTCCGCGCTCTCTTTCGTTTTTGCCAAAAAGGACAACAAGCATGAGGTACATGAAAACCCCGGAGAATCCAGCCATACCGGTCAAGCCGATCGTCGAAGCCGCAAAAGTCCTGTCGAAGCGGCTGACGATCAGAAGCGACGAAGCAACAAAACGAAAGTTCGCCGACACCGACGGCACAGTGCGGCGGGCGCGTCAAATTGCGGAAAGCAACCGCCTGATTTGATGCCCCTACGTCCCCTTTGGGCAACCCCGGACATCATGCAGCCCAAGCCGATCGTCTGCTTTTAGGAAGTCGCAAAACTGATCTTCTACGGCCGACATTTAGGCGCATGCCAGACATTCGGCATCTGCTCCCCTCGCGTCGCTCGTCTCATGCCTTCCACGTCGTCGATCGGAGAACAGCCTGCATATGCTCTGCGAGGTCGAGTTCACCGCGCGCCTCGATTTCTAAAAAATATCGGGCCTTGGCCAGGCGATCCCCTGCCCCAACGGCGGCATAACTGCAGATGGCGACCAGCGCCCTCTCCTCCTCCCGGCTAGCTCGCCTGGGTCTTGGAAAGGATGCGCCGCCCGGCCGCCTGCGGAAGCTTCGATTTGGGCGCGGGCTTGTCGCGACCGGGCGCTTCCATTGGGGCGGTGAGGCCAATGTATCCGCCGTGCGGAGGATGGCGCCAGCCGACAAGCCTGCGCTCGGCCGCCATCCTACGCCGGCGCTGGCGACGCCAGTCTCTGACCACGCCATCCTTTCCCGCCCCGAGACCCGCAAGGGCCAGTCGGGCTGCCGCACATCGCACTAACCTACGGACGAAGAACCAAAAATCGACGATCTTGGGAGGTGCAGGCAAAGCCCGGCCCCTAGTTGCCTGGCCCATTCCGATCCCGCGTTTCTACCGACCCTGCGGCTCAGGCTGCCTTTCTGACAGCCGCCCTGAGAGGACGGTCGATATTGAATGCATCTGGGCGGATACGTCCCTCAACTTGGCTCCAGGTCACCGGACGGGCGATTGGGAAGCCGGGCCGCGCTCGTGGGGAGAAGGCCCCGACGGCGGTGTTGCCGCGTCCGTTGCGAAGGTAATCAATAAAGATGCGACCCCTTCGGGCCGATGGCGCGGAGGTCAGCAGATAACGGTCTGGATGAGCTTCAGCGAGCCGATTTGCGAACGACCGGGCAAGGAGCCGGGCGTTGTCGTGCGTGATCTTCGTCTCAAGCGGCGCCATCAAGTGAATGCCCTTGCCGCCGGTCACCTTCGGCCAGCTCTCCAGGCCTTCCGTCTCCAGGAGGTCCCGAAGCGCCAGGGTGGTCTCAATGACTTCGTCCCACTCGACGCCCTCGCCGGGGTCCAGGTCCAGCACGATGCGGTCGGCATGTTCGATGTCGTCAACAGTGGCATTCCACGGATGCAGCTCTACAGCGTCCATCTCGACCAGGCCCAGCAAGCCAGCAAGGTCGTCCACCCATACGCGCACACCTTCGCCTCCTTCGCGCTTCTGGACGCGCAACTGATGTACGGATGCGGGGACCTTCGGCAGCGTGCCCTTGTGGTAGAAGGTTGCGCCGAGTGCGTGGCGGACCAGCTTCAGAGGTCTGTGGCCGAGATGGACCAAGGCTTGATCCGCAACTCTCTCCCAATAGCGCGCAAGCTCGTCCTTAGAGGGCGAAACTGCATCGGGCAGTAGTTGCAGGATGTTCTCGCTGGGAACGCCATGTTCCCGGACTGGCCCACGCCGCTTCGATGGGGCTGGACGCTTGGCCGGGATCGGCACGAGGTCTTCTCGCAGACCTTTGAACACCGCCTCGCGCAGCACGCCGCGATCCGTCACGCCGCTGAATTGCACCTCGGCCAGCACCTCCGGTATGACCCAAGTCGCCTTGGGCTTCACAATGGGCTCTGACAGAGGCGACTTGCTGGTGATCAGCGGGTCAAGCCGCTCTCGAACCAATTGCGCGGCGCTCAAGGTGTAGCCGCTGCGGGCCTTCCCGGCATAGAGCAGTCGGTCGCCTTCGCCGCGTCCGATGTAGAGCGATGCGATGCGGCGGGGGTGAGCGCCGAGTTTCTCGACAAATGCAACGATGGGAAAGGTGTCGCTCTTGACGCACTTTACCTTGAGCCAACTGGTCTGGACCCCTGAGCGATATGTCGCATCGGTGCGTTTGGAAACGATCCCCTCCAGTCCCATCCGGCAGGCATGCTCAAAGACATCCGTCCCGCTCACCTCCAGATGCTCGGCGTAGGTCAGTGTAGGGGCCGTGTCCTTCAGCAGCTTCTCAAGGGCTGCCTTTCGCTTCACCAGCGGCTGCTGCCGAAGATCGCGCCCGTTGAGGTGCAGCAGGTCGAAGGCATAGAAGATGAGCTTCGCCGAGTTTGGATTGCCCAGCTCCCGTTCCAAGGCTTGGTAATCCGGCAGGCCGGTGTCGCCAAGAACGACAGCCTCGCCATCGATGATCGCTGCCTTTACCGGCAAACCCGCCGCTGCTTGAACAATCCTGCGGTATCGATGTGACCAGTCGTACCCACGGCGCGTGAAGGCCCTGGCTTTCCCGCTCTCAATGATCAACTCGGTGCGGTAGCCATCGTACTTAATCTCGTGAAGCCATTCGCTGCCCTCGGGCGCGTTCTCGACCAGCGTGGGCGATTGGAACTCGACGAAAGAGAGCTGGCCATCCTTGATTCCTGAACTCATGGCACACTCCTAAGCCTCGACACAAACAGTGTGGCCACCGAATAGGTTCCGCAACAGAGCTGGCCGGAAGAATCTCCGTAATCAGCCGCGCCAAAGGCCTTGATATATGCCCGGCGTGACCCACGAGATGGCCGCTGGGTTTCTGCCTCGGGAGGAGGCGATGAGACTGCAAGCGGTCTACAAGCCTACGGCTGCCGAGAGGATCGATGCGGTTATCCATCCCATCCCGGTTGGCAGCATCGTGTCAGTCCGCGACACCATCGCCGCAGTTCGCAAAGGCGACCCCTTCCTACAAGAGACCGACTGTGAATTGGTCGAGATCATCGTGGAAGCCAGGTTTCGCGGCCAGTTCGTCCTGTTCGACCTCAGAGAGTCCTGATGAGCCTCCATTGGTTCAACCCTCCGGTCTCTGTAAGGACCGGCAAGCCGGGCATCACGTATAGCTGCAACAACGTCTGGGTGCAGCTCGGGAACTCATGGGGTGGAACAATCGTGGTCCCAAATGGGACCTTGCGGTGCGCGCCTGCATGTCCTGTTTGGCTGGCGATATGACACCTGAGGATGTCCGCAAGGCGTTCATTGCCGCTGCTGCGGAGGAGGGGCAAGCTGCTCGCCAGCGGTTGAGCCTCTGGCTCACTCCATGTCCGGCACGCCGCCCCCGACAAAGAGCGTCGTTGGCTCGCCGTATTCGCCAAGCGCCGGGTTGGCTTCACGCGACCACGCGGTGACACCGGCATGTTTCCCCGCCAAAGCCCTCGCGGGAGCCGCGGAGGCACAAGGTAATGCCTCGATCGTGATGGCTCGGTTTGGTTTTTCCTAGTGACGGGAACAGACGCCGCAGGGCGGCGTTTAGCGAGCCACGACGGCTAAAAGGCCAGCCACTCGATCGGCGGGCGCGCAATCATCAGCCAGAAGATGGCGAGCACAGCCGCAAAGGCTGGAAAGCCGAAGGCGAACCAGAGCCTGAACAACTGATTGTAACGCTCAGGCGGGGGTTGGTTGGACGCCGCGGCCATTATGGCGAGATTGCGCATCTTGATCTGCATCCACACCACAGGCAGCCAGAACAGGCCGGTGGCAATGTAGAGCAGGATCGAAAGAACGATCCATCCTTCAGCAAGCGAATAGCCCGCGTACTGGGCGAGAGCGATTCCGGTCACAGGTTGCGCAACAACGGCCGTAGCCGTGAACAGAAAGTCGGCGAGGACGACGATGCGGGCGACAGCCGCGATGGTGGCGGCATTTCCGGTTCGGTGTGCCAGAAGCATGAAGAAGGCGATGCCAGCGCCAGTTCCCAACAGCACAGCCGCACCGATGACATGCAGATATTTGAGCACGAAATAGATCATCAGCGTTCCTCCAGCACCGCCAGAGCGACAAAATGCAGCACCAGGATCGGCAGGATTTTGATCAGCGGGCCGAGCGGCTCGTTCCAGAGCTCCGGCCGCAGAATGCTCCCAGCGATCGCATAGAAAAGCGACAGCACGATTGCGCCGAAGAGACCAAGCCGGCCGGTCGGGCGCCAGGCGATCAGCGCACCGACGATCATGTCGGCCAGCGCGCCGGCGACGACGGCCGGCCCGGCCAGCGCGCCGACCGCGGTGTCGATGAGCAACTCAACTCCGCTGCGCCAGCCGGTGGTGAGGGAAATAACGCCGGTCATGATCCAGAAGAAGGGTAGCACAACGAAGATGGCAGGCTTGACAACGTAGAGACCAGCGAACCATCGTTCCTGCACCGTGGCAGGGTTAAGGCTGAGTGCGGTTGCAAGAGTTGACGGTTGAATGCCGGTCTCCGCTATCCATGGCTGGGGATCACCGACCGCGCCCCGCTCGATCTCCTTTGCGGCATTGCTGCGCATCGGCGGACGCCAGCCGAGCTGAGCCGCCGCATCCCCAATCCGGTATAGGATTGCTGCGGCCCAATTGGGCAGGATGAATTCCTGGGCGCTGTTCCATCCGAACCAGTGGCGGTAGCAGGCAACGACCTTGTTCATGGAAAGGGCTTCAGGCCCAGCCAGCTCCAGCGCGAGGCGCGATGGGCTGTCGGGCCTAAGAAAGAAGAGAACGGTGGAGATCACGTCGTCGAGCTGTACGACCTGAAGACGACCGGTGTCGGGCATCACAGGCAACAGTGGCAAAGCAGCGAGGCCACGAAAAAGCGCGCTTGCGCCGAACGCCGGCCTCCCCAGCACAACCGAGGGGCGCAGGATCACCCAGTTGAGATCGCGCGCCATCAATGCCTCATCGCCAGCAAGCTTGCTGGCGGAGAAAGCGGACGGCTGCTGGCGATCGACGCCGATAGCCGAGAAGTGGATGACCTTTTTCACATTTGCCTGTTCACACGCGGCAAAGAGTGCCGCGGCGCCGCCTGTATGGACGTGCTGGGTATTCTCGCGAACGCTGTCCTGCAGAACGCCGGCGCAGTTCACAACGGCATCGGCACCGGCAAGATGAGGGATCCAGTCCTGCGCCCGCAGCGCATTTGCCATGTCGAGCAAGATGGGAGTAGGCCCGGTGAACGGGGCAACACTGGGGCGATGGAGCACACGAACGACGTCATGTCCCCCGGCCGCCAGCCGCGCGCAAAGCGCGGCCCCGATCAGACCCGACGCGCCGGTGACGAGAACTCTCATTTCGCGTGCCCGGCATCCGGCGACACTCGCGGCTCGAGCGGTCTCGTCGCGGGGCCGGAAAGAACCTCACCAGCTTCATCGAAACGGGATCCATGGCATGAGCAGTCCCACGTCCGGTCGACCGGATTCCATCCAACAACGCAGCCGAGATGGGTGCAAATCGCGGAGCGGGCGGTTACCGAACCGTCCTGCGCCTTCGTGATAGCCAGTTGCTCTCCGTCGTGCTCGGTCACACCCCCTTCTCCTGGGGGGATCTTGCTGATATCCATAGTTCTTGAACCCAGGAGCCGTTCGGCCACCAAATGTGTAGCCGTCTTGACGTTCTCGGATATGAACGTCGGGCCGCCTGCGAGCGGCTTGATACGAGTCGCGTCGAAGATCTCCGCCGCAGGATGGGATTTGCCGAGAAGCTGCGACGCGAGGATTTCTCCTGCAACGGCACCTTGTGTGATGCCCCATGCGTCGAAACCGGTAGCAACAAGAAGGTCTGGTTTGGAAGAACTCGCCAAGCCGACAAAGGCCATTCCGTCCATTGATCGGAAATCTTCGTTTATCCAAAGGTGCGACGGTTGCCTGATAGCGAAGTTGGTCTCAAGGAAGGCCAGCATGTCGGCGACGGCGCAATCCGCAGCCTCGCGGTCTCCGGTTTTGAATTCGCCACCTGCGGCCACCAGAAAGCGCTTGCCGTCACGGTTCGTCGTGCGAAAGGAATGAGACGGCCTTCCGGCACTGATGAACATGCCGTCCACTCTTGCTTGTTCCGGCACTGGCGCTGCCGCGACTGGATGCGCGAATGGGAAGGCCTTGCCGAAGAAGAGTCCGTCTCCGATTATAGGCATCTGCGTGGCGACGACGACCTTACCGGCGGTCACGATGCCGCCAGCCAGAGTCAACTGATAAGGCCCCTCGCCTGCTATCTCAAGAACGCGGCTGTTTTCGAAAACGGAGATGGTGCTCTCGCTCACCAGACGGGCCAGCCCGCAAAGATAAAGATACGGATCGAACTGGTACTGGCCGGAAAAGCGGAGCGCCGCGGTCGCCGTAACGGGCAGCTCCGGATCGGACAGGAATTCGGCGGGCAATTCGAGCGATGCGGCGGCGTCGGCCTCACGGCGTAACGTGTCGGCCTGTTGTTCGTCTTCAGCATAGATGAAGGCAGGTTTGGCTTCCAGCTTGGCCTTATCCACCATAAGTGAGCACAGCGCAGCGATCTCATCCTTCGCCTTTTCATTCGCGTCCGCGTAAAGCTTCGCGCCTTCGCGGCCGAAATTGCGAATGAGGGAAGCGAATTTGAGCCCATGCTGGGATGTGACCTTGGCGGTGGAGCGGCCGGTGGCCTGCTGGCCGATCTGACGTGCCTCGAGGAGCGCGACCCTCAGACCCGAGCCCCGCAGCAGACAGGCAGCCTGCAGTCCCACGATACCCGCGCCGACGATCGCGACTTCGAAGTTGTGATCGCCCTGCAAGGCACCAAATGAAATCTCCGGCTCTCGATCTAGCCAAAACGGGATCGACTTCATCGGTCAGACCCTCTCTCTCGCCTTTCCAAGACTGACTGTTTGGCGTCCACAGGCCTGCCGAACGCCTCCGATTCCGCGGCCTCCAGGTCGCTGAGCGATTTCGCGAGCACGATACCCCACACCATGTGCACGGCGATCATCAGCAGATTCCTCTCTGCAGGATGGCGCCATGCGGGGGCAAGAATTCGCGCTGCAGGAATCCAACCCAGATAACTGGCCGCCCACACACCGAGGCCGTAGAGTGTGCCGCTGCCGCGACGGCGTGGCAAAAGGGCGAACGCTGCACCGCTCATCGCGCCGAAGCCGAAGTGGGCCAACAGAGTATTCGTTCGCGCCTGCCTTTCATCGCCCCCGATGTTCAGGCGCTCAACAATTTCACGGGGCGGCAATGGGTAGCGACTCGTGTCGTTCAGCACCCCATGAAACCGCCTCATGGCGCTGGTCATCGCCATCGTCGCCGCAAGGCCGGCCAGAGCTCCCAACATCATATGTCGCACAGCATTCTCCTGACGCGATCGTGCCCAACGGGGTTGCGGGTTGATTGTTCCTTGAGGTGCATCTCGATCGCATTGCAAGGTTGCTGCACGTCATCGAGGCGACGAGCAGGGTCTCAAGGCTGATGGTCAACGAAATGATCGTCAACACGTTTCCGAGCCGGACTGACAACCAAATCCACGCTCTTGTCGACGCCCAAGGCAGGCCGCTCAGGCCAGGCGAGCGACATCGCCTCCGCAGCGGACTTGCCTTAGGGTTTATCCCCAGGCTCAATGCTGCTCGCCGACAAGGGCTACGATGCCGACGCATTGCTAGGGCCAATATCCCTCGCCCCAACTGTAGCCCAGATAAGAACTCCAGCCACGCCGTCGCTCGCTACGAAAGCCCGCTTGAGACCGTGAAGGCGCTCATGGCCTACAACTGCGAGCTTGAGACCCAAATCCTCGCTCTCGCCCACAGATACCCTGGCTTCGTGGCGATCAGCTACGATCCCACGCCGCCTGTGCTGGCATGACTTAGGCGGCTCTCGATGCACGACTTTATCGCTTTCATTGGCGATAACGCCGAGCTGGTCATCGCCCACCCGACAGCCTTCGCCACATTTGCCGTGCTGTTCGGAGGCGGTGGATTTGCAGTTGGGCGCTATTTCTTAGCAGAGCGCATCGCCAATCTGGAAAGCCGAATTGCCAGACGAGATGACGAAATCGTTGAGCTGAGAGCTAAACAAGCACGGCCAGAGCGGGAGGCATCGATGATACCGATCATAGGCACGTCTGAGTTTCTTCCCAGCGAGCCGGTCACGTCACGCCAGCCGGTGGCCCAGCGAAGGGAGAGCCTCCATGTCAGATAGCTTGCTGCCGCAACAGAAGGCCCCGAGACTCATCGTCGTCACAGCATTTGACCGCGATGAGAGCGGCGACCTTCAGCTCGTCTTTGGGCCAGCCGAGCAGCAGACCGAGGACCGGGCCGTCAGGACCGCGAGGGGGCTGGCCGGTAAACACGCTAGCGTCATTGCGTGGTCGCGCGATGCCAATCCTTCGCGTGGCGAATATGGGGAGCCCACAACCCTCTTTGTCGTCGGCGACGTGCCAGATATGGAATGACCACCGTTGCCGCAAGAAGAGTGTATACGGACCGCCGCTAGGCCTTGGCCTTCTGCCTTGTTGGCTCTTTCTTTGCTCGCGTTTTCTCAACTGCCTTGCGGCCAAGACCGGAAGACTTAGCGAGCTCCGAGCGTTGAGCCGCGTAGCTCGGCGCCACCATCGGATGGTCTCGTGCGAGGCCCCATTTCGCTCTGTACTCGTCGGGTGTTATTCCCAGCAAACCAAGGTGGCGCTTCATAGACTTGAACTTGCGTCCGTCCTCTAGGCTGACGATGTAATCGGCAAAAACCGACTTCTTTGGATTAACTGCCGGAACAAGCGCGGGCGGCGGCGCTTCCACCGGCTGACTCAATTGCGACAAGGCAGAATTCACACTGGCGATCAATTCGGGGAGAACGGCCGCCGGGATCGCGTTCTTCTGAACATACGCCGCCACTATGTCAGCAGTGAGCTGCAATAACTGGACCTGCTGAGCTTCAGCGTCAATCTGCATGGTCCAAGGCTTTCCCATCTGAATGTGCCTCTGTCTCTTATTAAGGAGGTGCACAAAGTGCAACGGCCCGCGGATCATGGTGGGTCTCTCACGCGAAGAACCTTGTCTAAATTCTAAGCTCGGAGGGCACCTCGCGTTACCTAAATAGCCCCGTATTCGGCTGTAGTGGCTATCCCGGATGCGTTTGGAGGCGCCGCTCGAACTTTCTGCAGAGTCGAGTACACGACTATCATAGTTAATTGTGGCTGCCGGTGACCTTGCGTAGTCAAAAGCTCACGGTAGCTTTTCCAGGGAGGACGGTATGTTATATCCAGGTCGGTTTTTGGAGCCGAGCGACATTATGGTGCTTGCCCACGTTTGTGGGACGCTCTGCAAAGAGCGCGGTATACGTGTCGCTTCGCAGGACGGAGAGCGCATAGCTGCACACGTACTCAGACTGTTTATGAACGGCTTGACTGGAGAGAATGAACTGCTCGATGCTGAGCGGAATTGGGCTCGACAGAGTGACCTGTTGTCCCAGGAGCTTCCCGTCAACGACGCAGAAATGAGAGATGCCGCCTGATCAAGTTTGATTGTTGTGCCGAAGACACCTCACCTGCGATATGCCGGGTGATCGAGAACAAAACTTACCTTTGAGTTTTGCCGTGAAGAGTGCGATCTCGACGGCTGTTTTGGCTGGCCGGGCGCCACAGATCAACAGGACGGATTTGGCCATGAAAGGAAGCCGACCGGGTATTTCGCTGTTGGATTTCGACATACTCTCCCGGACCCTTACGTCAGCATAAGGGACAGCCCGGTGTGCGATCGGAAAGTCCAGGCGCACGAGCTTGTGCGCCTAGACACCGGCAAAAAGTGAGCCGACGAGAATTTGGTCGCAGCCTTGCTTCATGCCAGTGGCGCCCGAGTGGCCCGGCAAGTTTGACTGAATACCTGCGCAGCTCGACGTGCTCTCTCACCGAGTTCGAGGGTCCAGATTCATAGATGGGATGTTACGGCTGGGAATGATCTTGCGATCCGGACTCAGGCAGTTTTGCACTGAGGACAGTTACCGATGTTTCCTTCAACCGGACTCGTCGGAATGCATGCAAGCGCCGGGTACGTCATTCGTAAGGAAATTTTGTGCACTGCGCGCCGAGGAGCCAAGCAAAGCAGATCGACCCCAAGCGCCGCCGAAAAACTCTTCACCGCGGCAATCTGAAGATTCCCCCTTGCAGCAATCAGTGCATCGACAAGGGCTCCACCCTTCGCTTGGTCCTTGCTGAGTGCAGGTAATCGTGACGGAACTCAGCAAGAATGGCCAGTCCTTCCCAATCATGGATGGTCAATTGGCCATTCACGAGGGAACTAAGCTGCTTTTCTCGAAGAGCCTTGAGTGTCCGGTTGATGTGGACAGCTGACAGCCCTGTGGCCTCGCCAAGGTCAGCTTGCGTCACAGCAAAAGCGCAGCTTTGATCGAACGCGAGGCCGGCGTCGTCCATACGCAGCATGATCTCACAGAGAAGATGGGCCACTCGGCCAAGCGCTTGGCGCTTCCCTACATTGACCACCCATTCGCGAAAGATCGATGCATCAACCAGTGTCGTTCGCCAAAGATTTGCCGCCAGCCTAGGGTAGCGTTCGCAGAGGAGCCGGATAGCCGAATGATCTATGAAGCCAACACTGCAAGCGCTCACCGTTCGAACGTCGCTATCCAACAGATCGAGGTGCAGGCTCAACAGATCGGGCATGTCGCCAGGCACATGATAGGCAGTGACCTGACGCTTCCCGTCTCCTATTATCTTCGAGGTGCTGGCTAAGCCTGCCAGGACCATTATGCACCGGGACGGCTGGTCGCCTTCCCGAACCAAGTCCTGGTTTGCGCCAATTGCAACGATCCTTATTCTTATCGCGTCGAGAGCTTGACGCTCATCTGGCGTGAGGGTGAAGGCACGACGGAACTTGGCAGTTAAAGGGCTTTCATTGATCATGTCGGCTCTCCGTTTGGGCGGGAGCGCTATGGTCTCTCAGTCACTCGCAGCCAGCGGAACGGCGAATGATGCCCAACGTTATATCATAAATACCGGCCCCGGCTTAACCTGTGATAAGTGTGGCACTGCTCCGCTGACGGACTCGCCAATTCCAGGGCTTCGGTGGTCGACCAGTGCAGCGATGCACTTGAAGGGTGGCCTGGCTTGGCTCTCGGACCAACAGGAGATCGCCATCGGTGCACGGCGCCTTCGTCTGCAGAGCGGAGTCTGAGGAGGTTCGCTCCGCTCCAGAGCTTCGACCTTCGATCGCCTGGAGCCTCCCGGCCCTGAACCTTTCAGCCTGGCACACGGGCATTAAGGGGGGCAGAAGTGGGTCTTTTGTCGGGAAATACCCATCGGGTCTGCTAGACAGGAAGCCTACCCGAAGTACAGTGGCGACCGGCGCTGGCCCGGCCCTGGCGGCGCACTCCAACGACGCCAAGGACCGGGGCTGCCGCGGCCAAAGTCGAAATGCTGGTTACCATGACCGCAAACGTATCAGGCGCGAGTTGATCACGACGCACGGAAACAGCCGCAACACGCGGATCTACAGAGTTTTTATGGGCGCCTGTTTCGAACGGGGCTGGATTGCTCGGGCGTCGAATCTATGAGAATCGTTAACTTCGGTTCTTGGGTCAGACTGCCAGCCGCTTGGTGCCTTGTTCCGCTGTCGCTAGCGGCGTGAAATCAGTGTCAGGCCGGATTCGGCGACAAAACTCGCAGACCAATTCGATGGTGGCTTGAATGTCATCGAGACACAGCACTTCCGACGGCGTGTGCATATAGCGAAGTGGCACGGAGATGACCCCTGTCGCGACACCGCCTCGGCTTTCCTGCACGACACGAGCATCAGTGGGACTCTTCCCACCCGTGGCCTGCTGCTGAAACGGAAGCTGCCTATCTCTAGCGGCTGACGTTAAGATCCCGAGAACAACAGGATTCGTATTGGCACCTCGGGAAATTCCCGGGCCTTTGCCTAGATCGAGCCTGCCTTGCCTCCGGTCTGGCACGGGGATAATCCATGGCGACACCTATATCCACCGCGAGCGTTGTTTGCGGAGCGATGTTGAACGCCGCGGTCTGGGCGCCGCGCGACCCGATCTCCTCCTGCACTGTGCCGAGGACGTAGATTCCCACGTCTGGGTGGAGGCCGCCATTTTGTGCCAGGGAACGCACCACCTCGGCTCCGATCAGCAAGCCAACCTTATTATCGAAGGCTCGGCCGACAACATAGTTGCCGCGAAGGACCGCGAAGGCGGACTCTATGGTTACAGGGTTGCCAACCTGAACAACCGTTCAGCTTCCTCGCGCGAGGTCGCTCCGATGTCGACCCACGAATCCTTCAAGGAAGGTGTTTGAGTGCTATCAGACAGCTGGAAGGTTTGAATCGCCTTCCGTCCGACAACTCCGAGCACGTGTTCTTTTCCATGCACCCGAACCCGCTGCCCTATCTCGGTGGCCACGTCGGTCCCGCCGATAGTGCTGAAGAATAAAAAGCCGTTCTCGTCGATATGGTGGACTATGAAGCCCACCTCGTCCATGTGACCAGCGTACATAATTCGCATAGAAGCGCCGGGATTAATCACGGAAATGACATTGCCCATCACATCGGTGGTCACCTTGTCTGCGAATGGCTCGACGTATTCGCGGTACAGCTTCGCGACGGGTTGCTCGAACCCGCTAGGAGATGGAGTGGCGACGATCATCTTCAAGAAATTGAATGCCTCGTGCCGCATCGGGGGTATCCTGCAACATTTCTAATTTATGAATTACAAGCAATGTTCCTGCCGGTCTGTAGGCTGCAACGGCGCTCTCGGGAGAGGACTTTACGCACATTCGGCCGCTACGGCGCTGAAAGCTGCCATGCGTCCGGATTCAATCCGACGCATCCACTCAAGGCGAGCTGTCCGCAGAAACTGGTCGAGCTCTCCCACGCATTTTTGCCAACCAGAGTATTTGCCAGCTCATCGCAGCAGTGGCTCTGCGGCAAGTGCCATTTACCCATTGGGCTAAGATCGCTTGCTGCGCTTCTTGGCCGCGGATTCTGCCATGGCGGGTGCTTCTTGGATATTAGCCGCACCACCCATATCGCCATTCTTGGTGCGTCCGGCGCCGGGGCCCGCGCCAAGATCTGCGCCGGTCATAGGATCGGCTGCCGGGTCCGAGAGTGTCCGCTCGGCCATTTTGACCACAACTTTCATGTCCTTGGCCCTGAGTTCGACGGTCGCAGTTCCATCTCCGCCATCAGCTGGCATGACCTCTTCGAGATTGTCGATACGGTCCCATTCGTCCCCAGAGTTCCACGGGCCGTCAGCGTCGCCCTCCCCTTGCGAGGTGTTCACATACATGCTGGCATATTTCTCGACCCCAGGGAGCTTGCCCGACGGGAAGTTGTTCTCGATGGCGTAAAGCGCTTTTTCGAACGACTTCTGGTGGGCGACTTCGCGTGTCATGAGGAAGCCGAGCGCGTCCTTGATACCTGGATCGTCGGTAACGTTGATTAGCCGCTCGTAGACAATCTTGGCGCGCGCTTCGGCCGCTATATTCGATCGCAAATCGACTGTCGGCTCGCCGCGCGAATCTACGTAGGAGGCGGTCCAAGGAACCCCGGCCGAGTCGCACAGTGCCGGCGCGCCGCCAAACAGGATCGACTCCTTGACCGATGTTCCGCTGCTCCCGATCATCAGATAAAGATCAGCTTCTTTCATCTGGCCTTCGGCAAGTTGCGCCTTAAGACCTTTATTGAGCATGGCGATGATCGAGCCGACCACTTCGAGGTGGCTGAGTTCTTCGGTGGCGATGTCCAGCAGCATGTCTTTACGGCCAAGGTCGTCTTCGCCCAGCCCCTGAGTGAAATAGCGCATGGCTGCTGCAAGCTCGCCATCGGCGCCACCGAACTGCTCCATGATCATACACGCCAGGCGAGGGTTCGGTTCAGAGACACGTACCGTATATTGCAGTCGCTTGTTGTGCATGAACATCAATGAATCCTCCGAGATTTATCTGCCTGAACATTCTGGTTGGAGGAATGTTCCTCCTCGCTTTGATTTTGGCGTTTTCGAAACGGCATCGCTCAAAAACGCTGCTTCGGGTGTGTCTAGCCGTTCCCGCCGTGGCTGGCCCGCAAGAGCCTGCTGGCTCTCACTGAACTTTGATGCCGATTCCCTGGGAACTCCCAAGATAAACAAATGTTATTTCGAACTTTTGTTTCGATCTTCTGCAAAAATAAATTCATCCAATAAGCCGGAACTTACCGATCCTACGCTGGTTGCGGGGTTGGTTGATTGGAGACATCGATGTTAGCTAACGAACTGTCGCAGGACGCTATGCAGCGCACGATACGCGTGCTTGACGTCCGTGTATTCCGCGGGCCGCACCTCTACAGCTTGACTCCGATGGTGCAAATTCAGATTGATCTAGGAGCGCTGGAAGGCTTCCCGACAGACAAACTGCCTGGATTTACCGAAAATCTTGGTCGCCTGTTACCTGGGCTCGCAGCTCATGGGTGCAGCTATGGCGCCGCCGGGGGCTTCCTACGACGCATGGAAGAAGGCACGTGGCTCGGCCACGTTGTGGAGCACGTTGCTCTGGAGCTACAGACCGTCGTTGGTCATCAGGTAACGCGTGGCAAGACGCGGTCGGTCAAAGGCAGCCCGGGCACCTACAACGTGATGTTCGCATATCAGGACGAGGCCGTCGCGCTGCTGGCCGGCCGCATTGCCCTTGAGCTGGTGGACAGTCTGTTGCCCGCTAACCTGCAGGGTGCCGAGTATCTGCGCGAAGTTGCCGAAGCGGAGGGACCCTTTGAACTCGCCGCCAGACTGCAACTGCTGAGGGTCCTTGCCGATGAGCGTGCCCTCGGGCCAACCACCGCCTCCCTTGTAAGAGAGGCCGAGAGACGAGGCATCCCCGCAATCCGGATCGATGAGAGCAGCCTCGTGCTCCTTGGCCAGGGCAGGCACCAGAAGCGGATCCGCGCGAGTTGCAGCGATTTCACTTCCGAGATCGCCACCGAGATTGCCTCCGACAAAGATCTCACCAAGTTGCTGTTGCGCCAGGCCGGGCTGCCAGTGCCAAAGGGGGAGCTGGTCCGGTCAGAGCCTGAAGCTGTCGCTGGTGCGGTCCGGCTCGGCTACCCCGTGGTTACCAAACCGCTGGACGGCAATCATGGACGGGGCGTCAATATTGCGCTCGCGACCGAGGAAGAGGTTCGCTGGGGTTTCGAACAGGCGCGCGAACATAGTCGCACCGTGATCATTGAACAGCACTTTGTCGGCTCGGACCACAGGATCCTGGTTGTCGAAGGAAGAGTGGTTGCGGTCGCCGAAAGGATTCCGGCGCATGTCATCGGTAACGGACGGGACTCTATTTCTGAGCTTGTGGAAGAGACGAACCGTGATCCCAGGAGAGGAGAAGGCCACTCCTCGGTGCTCACCCGGATTGAAATTGATGAATGCGTCGAGCACTTTCTCTCGAAATCGCAGCTTGCGCTGTCGAGCGTTCCTGCTCGGGGCGAAAGGGTCTTCTTGCGGCCTACTGCCAATCTTTCCACCGGCGGAACGGCGATAGACCGGACAGACGAGATCCATCCGGAAAACGCATTGATCGCAAGGCGAGCGGCGCAGATCATCGGACTTGATATCGCTGGCGTTGATTTTGTCTGCAGCGACATCTCGCGACGGGTGAGCGAAACCGGCGGCGGAATTATCGAAGTCAATGCCGGCCCCGGCTTTCGCATGCATCTGGAACCATCCCAGGGACGTGCTCGCAATGTTGCGCGGCCGGTGCTTGATCTTCTGTTTCCTGGCGGTAAGAACGGGCGAATTCCAATTTTCGCGATAACAGGAACCAACGGTAAGTCGACTACCGCTCGCATGCTCGCGCATGTCCTGCAGGCGAATGGCTCGAATGTGGGGCTTACGTCGACCACTGGCATCTATCTGAACGGCGAACGGATCATGACGGGGGACTGCTCGGGTCCGAAGAGCGCCAGGATCGTGCTGCGCGAGCCGGGCATTGACATTGCGGTGCTGGAGTGTGCCCGCGGCGGGATCCTCCGCGAAGGGCTGGCTTTCGATGAGTGCGATGTCGGCGCGGTTCTCAACGTCCATGGTGATCATCTTGGCCTCAAAGGCATCGATACGATCGAAGATTTGGCGCAGGTGAAGTCAGTTGTCGTGGAGTCGGTGCGCCGGGGCGGGTGGAGCATCCTCAACGCGGATGATGTCCATACGTCAGCAATGTCGCGCGAAGCAGGGGGCAGCGTTTGCTATTTTTCGCTGGCGGACAGGACTGAGTGGCCCGATACGTTGAGGGACCACGTGGCTGAAGGCGGACGTGCGTTGACGCGCGAGCGCAGCGGGGATGGGTGGGACATCTTCATTCATGAAGATGGTCAATCCCTCTTCCTTATGTGCGTCGATGAAATCCCTGCAACATTCGAAGGCGCGGCTGAGTTCAACGTCGCCAACAGCTTGGCGGCCATTGCGATGGCGTACTGCCATGGCGTCCCACTAACCACGATCCGCGGTGCACTGGCTGAGTTCACCACGTCGTTCCAGCATTCCCCTGGCCGCCTCAACGTCTTTGACGGGAATGGTTTTCGCACCATAGTCGACTACGCCCACAATCCTGAGGGGCTGACAGCGCTCGGAAAGCTGGTCTCTCATATGCGGCGCGGCCATCAGCGCACGATTGGGCTGGTCGCCATACCCGGTGACCGCCGGGATTGCGACATTCGCAATATGGGAGCTGTGGCATCGAAGGTATTTGACGTCATCGTCTTCAAGGAAGACGAGAACGAATTGCGCGGCCGAGCCCCAGGCTCGATAGCTGGGCTGCTGCGGGAAGGTGCCTTGCAGGCCGGCTGCGCTCCCGCCCGAATGCACGTCTCGTATCCCGAGAGGGAGGCTGTTCGCTTTTGCCTTGAGCTTGCCCGGGAGCGTGATCTGGTTGTGCTGACCGTCGATGACGTCGAAGCTGTCTGGCGACAAGTTACAGGTTTCGAACCCGCGGCGGTTATCAGGAGAGGTCGTGACAAGCACGATGTGCACCATCTGAGGGCCAGCTGATGTGGTCGCTCATCGTGCACGGCGGCGCCAAGGAAATAAACCCCGAAGAGGAAGAGGCAAATCGGAGGGGATGCATCAACGCCCTGGAGGCAGGCCGCACAATCCTGGCAAGTGGCGGAACGGCGGTCGATGCGGTCGAAGCAGCGGTCCGCGTCCTGGAATCGGATCCGACGTTCAACGCAGGTTACGGTAGCGCTTTGAACGGAGACGGCGAGATCGAGATGTGCGCCTCACTGATGGAGGGGAAGAATGTCAACGTCGGTGCTGTTACTGTCATCAACGGCGTGCGGCATCCTATCAGTGTCGCGAAGGCTATGCTGTTTGAAGAGCCGATCCTTCTGGCGTCGGATGGCGCCAGGCGCTTTGCCGAGCGAAAACAGATGGAGCTTTGCGATCCGGCGGATCTGGTAAGCCCAGAGCAGCGCGAACTATCGCGAACTGACAAGCACGATACGGTCGGCTGCATAGCCTTCGATCAGCACGGTAACTTGGCAGTCGGCACGTCGACCGGTGGACTGGACGGCAGTCATCCGGGCCGCGTCGGCGACTCTCCCCTGCCCGGCTGCGGCTACTATGCCGACAATCATTTGGGAGCAGTGGCGTTCTCCGGGGATGGCGAGCATATCGCGCGAAAAACCCTCGCGGCGCGGGTTATGCATGCACTTGCCGACGGACCTGAGCAAGCTCTCAAGGCTTCAATCAAGGAGCTCGAAACAATCGGTGGCGAAGCGGGCGGCATAGTGCTTACTGCCGCCGGACTATCTGGCTGGGCTCACAACAGCCGCGAGTTCGCAGTTGCGTTCATGACCAGTGACGACAAGCATGCTCATGTCTTCCTGCGCAAGGAGGACAAAGAAATTGAGCACTAACAAGAAGAGGTCCCTGTCAAAAGCGAAAACCGGAACCCTGGTAATAATCGGTGGCCATGAGGACCACGACGGCGATCGCGTCATCCTGAAGGAGGTCGCGAATCTTATCCCGGACGGGCGCCTAGTCCTTGCGACCATCGCGTCGCATGAGCCGGAAGGCTATTTGGAAAAATATCAGCGCTCCTTTGGGGAACTCGGCATCGACGATGTTATCGAACTTTACGTCAACGACCGCATTGAGGCAGCGCACGACGAGAAAATAAAGGCGCTGGAGAACGTGAGCGCCGTTTTTTTTTCAGGTGGCGACCAACTCCGGATTACCAGTCAGATCGGTGACACGCCCATCGATGATCGGGTGCATGAAATTTTCGAAGGCGGGGGCATTATCGCCGGCACCTCCGCAGGTGCATCCATGATGAGCGACACGATGATGGTGAAAGGACCAAACGCGGCGTCCTTTCGCATAGGCCATATCCGAATGGCTCCCGGGTTGGGCCTCCTGCCGAACGTAATTATCGATCAGCATTTTGCAGAACGGGGCCGGATTGGCAGGCTCATTGGAGCGGTGTCGCTGAATCCGCGGGTCCTCGGCATAGGCATCGATGAAGATACGGCAATCGTCGTGCAGGGCGATACATTCAAGGTCATCGGCAGCGGCGCTGTCTACCTGGTTGACGCGACGGGCGTTACTCACTCGAACATTGCTGAAGGTCAACCTGATGCTGCTCTTTCAATCTATGACCTCAAGATTCACGTGCTGAGTTCGGGCGATGCGTTCGACCTCAAGACACGCCGTCCAAGGGAGAGCCCGGAACAGCGGGACGAAAACCGGTGAAGTCCGACGCCGAGCTCCTTACCATTCGTCTAATGAGCTTCCCCCAAGAGGGAGTCCGACGCAGATCGATACCCCCACAAACAAAATTGCGCTGTGCGAGCGTTGCTGAACGCCACTCCACAATTGCAGCCGACAAGGCGCACCGCGGGAACATTGTGCTTCGCCGTCATCGAGGCTCCACCACGTACCCGCCAGCCCAGAGGAGCCGGCGCTTGCAGTACTCCCGAGCCGTCTGCCGTTCGAACCGAAGTAGCGGCCGTGGCGACACTGGCTGTGAACGAAACGGCTGTTGCGGCATTAACAGAGGCCATCGTCATGTGCCCGGAAACATTCCAGCAGGTGCTTCTGCCGCAACTAATAGGCTCATTGCGCGGATAGTTTCGGGTCCAGGCGGCCGAACAGCGTCAAGGCTGTCATCCTCCGCACCGGCGGCGGGCTATTCGCCGGCAGCGTCTTCGTCCACGGCGACGCTTCAGCGGGAGCACCAGCGTGTCCGCCGGCGAACCATGGGCGGGATATCTCGCGGCAGACCGGAGTACCACATCTGAACGCGTTCACCATAACCATGCCCCTGTGAGGGTGATATGCCGCAACAAGAACTCTTCCGGTTCGGGACCCTTGAAGTCGTCAAGAACCTCGGCATCAAAGCCGCCTCTTTTGGGCCGGCGCTTCAAGTGCGATCAAGTGGGTGGTTGCCAACTGCTCCTCGCGCGCTAACTGCTTCGCCCAAGCCGGGCGCGAAGGGTGGGAGCGTGCCTTCGGCGATCAAACAAATTCCTTGCTCGCGACGGAGTGAAGGTTGATCGCTCAATTCACCACAGCGGGCGACGGACTTGCCTACGATATCTGCATTGTCGGAGGTGGCACTGTCGGCCTGGCCATTGCCGCGGCTCTGGAAAATGCAAAGCTACGCGTCTGCGTTCTGGAAGCGGGCGGCAGGTGGCAGACCAAGAGGTCTCAGGAGCTCTACCACGGCATTGTCGCGGATCCCCTCGTCCACGCGTCGCTCCAGAATTTCCGGATACGAGCGCTGGGAGGATCGAGCCGAGCATGGGGTGGCCGCTGCGTGCCGTTCGATAGCATCGACTTCCAGAAGCGCGAATGGGTGTGCAATTCGGGCTGGCCGATCACCTATGAAACACTGCTGCCCTATTACCGTCGGTCGCACGAGGTGATCGAGGCTGGGTCCTACGACTACGATCCAACAAGCGCGTTGCCTGGTTCTCCCGCTGAACTCGTAGAGGGCGTCGACGACAATTTGTTCAGGACCCGCCTGGAGCGGTTTAGTCCACCTACCAACGTGTGGAAGCGGTTTTCCGGGTTGCTGCGGTCTTCGCGCCATGTCCACATCTGGTTAAACGCTGCGGCGACGGGAATTCGCCTGGCGCCAAATGGGCGATGTGTTCACCACATCGACAGTGTTGACCTGAAGGGCACTAAGCGTGAGGTCACGGCTTGCCACTACATAGTAGCCGCCGGCGGCTTTGAGACCACACGATTGCTACTTGCCTCGAATGATGTGATGCCGGCTGGTATCGGCAACGCCCGAGATCAGCTTGGTCGTTTCTATATGGCCCATCTGGGAGCCAGAGTCGGAGCACTAAAGTTGCCGAACGCCCAGCAGGCGGTTGCTTTTGGCTACGAGCGGGACGCGGCCGGCATCTACTGCCGAAGGCGGCTAGCGCTCACGGAGCAAGCTCAGCGAGAGCATGGCTTGCTCAACCAGATCTTCCGCACCCATCTGCCAAATCCAGCCGATCCCAGTCACAACGACCCGATCCTCTCGGCGATGTATCTCGTCAAAAGGACATTACTCCCGAAACACCTCAGAGGTCGGCAGCAACATTCAGTGACGCTGGACCAAAAGGTCGCGCACGTTCAGAACGTTCTATCGTCGCCATTGCGCCTCGGGCGTTTCGGTGTGGGCTGGATGGCGAACAGAACTTTCGCACGGCGAAAGCTGCCCTCCATCGTGTGCGAGCCGTGCGCCAATGTGGTCAATCTTGAGTTTCATTCGGAACAGGAGCCGAACCCCGCAAGCAGGCTGACGTTGGTGACCGAACGCGACCGATTGGGAATGCCGAAGCTGCGCGTCGATTGGAAAATCACGAACAACGATCTCCAGAGCATCGCGCGCGCGTATCGGCTGCTCGGCTGGGAGTTAGAGAAGATCGGAGCTACCGTTTCAGGATTCGAACCTGACCACGTGATCGAAACGGCAAGCAAATCAGGCGCCATGGATGGTCATCATCTCGGTACCACGCGGATGTCTGCGAGCCCGGCGGACGGGGTTGTTGACGCTGAATGCCGAGTTCATGGACTGATGAACCTGCACATCGCAGGTGGCTCGGTTCTGGCCACCTCCAGCCAGGCGAATCCCACCTTGACGATCTTGGCTCTTGGGCTCCGTCTCGCCGACAGGCTTCGCCGGTGATCATCACACCGGCAGCTGCTGAGTGACTGTCGCCAAATGCCCGCCTGAAGTCGGGTACCGGGCGGAATCTGGGGTCCGGGGCCAGAACCCTTTGCCCGATTTGGCTCGCCAATTCTATGGAACCAGGTCCCATTCGGGAGTCGGCTTCCCGTGTCGGGGGCCAAGTGAGCACTTATCGCGGCGGGGTCTCTTAGTTCCATGCGATGTGGGCAAGCTCGCAAGCGGATCCAAGTGCAGTCGGACCTTGCAGAGGGCGGAGAGGAGGTATCTCAGCTGGAGGACGCCCGCATTCTCGATATCTCGCGCAGTAGATTCTTTCGGAATTTCAGAAAATGACAGAGCCAACCCCGGCCTCGACTTACCCCTGCAAGGTGGATTCTCGGCCGGAGGCCGTTCGAGGCAACTATTTGCCTGACCGTGCGGCCGTTTCAATCAAGTGCCAGCCTTTCGCAGATTCGCCAGGAATCTGGCAGGGGCATCGTTGCAGCTGATAGATGACTGCTCGGCCCATGCTCAGCGAGCACCCAAGCCGCGTTTCGGCAATCAAGGTCTCGTAACCATCAATGGGCGCCGAAACAAGGTGTCCATCTTTGCCCATGGCTATTGCAACAGTACCGTTCACGTCATTTCCGATCGCCGCAGTTCTTTAAAATCGCCGCTCGCCATCGATACGGACTCGAACAGCACCGAGCCAGCGGTCTTTCTGCCGCGTCTTCCACCCGATCAGAAAACGGGCGATTCAAACTGCCCAGTTTTGACAGCGATTTTCAAAACAGGACGAACCTGACCAGCGACCCGCCTGATGGCCGGGTGTGCTGGAGTGGACGCTTGGCCTTTTCCACAGCCCTTCGCGCCAGTTCGGTGATCGTCAGCGTGCAGCTGGCGAGAGCGCATCGCCAGGGTTTCCACCTTTTGGTAGACGAGACATACAGGTGACCTTGTCGATCATTCGGAGCACCGCATGGGGGGCACTGTGGTGAGCCATGTGCCCGGCATTTGGGACTATTTCAATCAGTGATCCTGAGATCTCGGAATGCAAGCGTTCCGCGTTCCGCCGAGCATCGAACAGCCTGTCCCGTGCTCCAGCGACTATACCGGTCGGCACGCCGATGTCTCGATAGCTAGGTTTCGTCAGCAGCGCCGCGCCGAGCATCAGGGCTGTCTCCACGCAGGCGGAGCGCAACTGAGATGGGCGGCTGGCAACCTCCCTTGTGCTAACCGAAAAAGCATCGGAAACCGGCCCGGGACGGAATATCGTTCGCATCGCCGATGGCCAGCCGAATCTTACTCCGAGCGGCAGCAAGGTGTGACAGAATGCCGTGCCGATCAGCGGTACGGCCGGTAGTGCTGCAAGAGCGAGATCCAGCCTCGGTGGCGGATAATAGTAACCGGAGACGAGGACCAGGCCGGCTGCCGAGGGAGCATGCCTGCGGGCCATCTCCAGCGCGATCCAAGCGCCCCAGGAATGTCCGAGCACGAGGTATCTGTGAATGCCGAGGCTGGCGGCGGCCTCATGGAAGAGATCGGCTTGCTCACGCGCCGACCAGCGCTTTCCAGCCGGTCGCGAGCTTTCCCCGAAGCCGGGTCGGTCGAAAGCGAGGACCCGGTGCTTGGCACTCGCCAGGTCGAGCATGCCGCTGATCGCAAAATCCTCCGCCACTGAGCCATTGCCATGCAACAGGATCAAGGGAAGCCCGCTGCCTTTCTCGATGACGCGCAGATCCACCCCATCGATCCTAACAGTGCGTCCAAAAGATCCGGGGGCCCGAGCCTTCCTGGCGCGCGCGTGATTGTATGCCGCCAGCGACAGGCCGGTAGCCGCAAATACCGCGGCGAGCTTTATCAGGTTTGATAGCATGCTCAGCTCCCGCGCTGGGACGGCATGGTGGCCCCACGGTTCGGTTGTGCGGCGCCGGCTGCACAGACCAGATAAACAGCGCCGCTGCCGATCACCCTCAACGTCTCGCCCTTCACCACGATGGCCGTATCCTCATTGATGCCGATGCACAGAAAGCATGGGTTCTACGACACTGCCCCAATGACCCGGCCGATGCGGCTGTTTTGCCTCGGCAGTAGCCCTCGTCAACTCTCGTCGTGCTGGTGATCAGCTTCCGATAGCGGAGGTTCTCGGTTCGAGGTTCACGGCGAGCGCGTTGCGCGGCCTTCCAACTCAGCGCCGATCCGGCCGTCTGTCGCGCACGGCCAGCCGGATTCATCTGATTTTCGGCAGCCTCTCCCATTGATGGAAAGGAGGCGGAGAGGTCAATTCCCATTCCAATGTGGTGGCCCCTGGCCCCCAGGGGTTCGTGCCGGCGGCCCTTCGCCGGTGGAAAGCCTCCGCGATGCCACCGATAAAAATTAAAACACTCGCGGCCGACAAATACGATCCAAAGGAGGAGACCATGTTCCAACCGGCAAAAGCGTCGGGATAGTCGATATAGCGACGCGGCATGCCGGCCATCCCGAGAAAGTGGTGGGGGAAAAAGACGAGGTTCACACCGACGAAGGTCGTCCAGAAATGGATTCCAGCCAGGAGCGGGTTGTACAGATATCCCGTCATCTTCGGAAACCAATAATACCAGCCCGCGAAGATGCCGAAGATCGCACCCAACGAGAGAATGTAGTGGAAGTGTGCGACGACATAGTAGGTGTCGTGCAATTGGCGATCGAGGCTGGCGTTCGCAAGCTGTACGCCGGTCACGCCTCCGACAGTGAACAAGGATATGAAGCCGAGCGCCCACAGCATCGGGGTACGCAAGCTAAGGGAACCGCCCCACATGGTTGCGATCCAGGAGAACACTTTTATACCGGTCGGCACCGCGATCACCATCGTCGCGAAGGTGAAGTAGCGCTGCGTGTCCACCCCTATTCCGCTGGTGTACATATGGTGGGCCCAAACAACGAAACCAATCGCTCCGATCGCGACGATCGCGTAGACCATCCCCAGATAGCCGAAGATCGGCTTTCGCGAAAATGTCGAGATCACCTGGCTAACGATGCCGAAGGCCGGCAAGATCATGATGTAGACTTCAGGATGGCCGAAGAACCAGAAGAGATGCTGGTACAGGATAGGGTCGCCGCCGCCGTCCGGCGCGAAGAATGTGGTGCCAAAATTCCGATCCGTCAGGAGCATGGTGATGGCGCCGGCCAGGACAGGCAGGGCCAGCAGCAAAAGGAAGCCGGTGATGAGGATCGACCACACGAACAAAGGCATCTTATGCAACGTCATCCCCGGCGCGCGCATATTGAAGATCGTGGTGATGAAATTGATGGCGCCTAGTATAGAAGAGGCTCCCGCAATGTGCAGAGACAGAATGGCCAGATCGACGGCAGGACCGGGATGGCCGGAGGTCGACAGGGGTGGGTAGAGGAACCAGCCGGTCCCGGGACCGTAGCCGCCGGGGACGCTGGGCATGAAGATCGACAACAAAAGCAGCATCAATGCCGGCGGCAGCAGCCAGAACGATATGTTGTTCATGCGTGGGAAGGCCATGTCCGGGGCGCCGATCATGATCGGAACCATCCAGTTCGCGAACCCTCCGATCAGTGCGGGCATGATGGTGAAGAAGATCATGATCAGCGCGTGCGCCGTGGTGAATACGTTATAAAGTTGCTTGCCGGCATCTATGGCCGCGTCGCCTTGGTAGCCGTAGATCATCGACGCCAACCCGGGGAAAACCTGGATTCCGGGTTCCTGCAGCTCCATTCGCATGCCCACCGATAAGAGCATGCCGATGACCCCCGCGATAAAGGCGAAGATCAGGTAGAGCGTGCCGATATCCTTGTGGTTAGTCGAAAACAGCCAGCGAGTGATGCCACTCGGCTTGTGGTCGTCGCGGCTGCGCGGAGCCGCCGCCGAATATTCACTCATGAGCGTTCTCCGCCTTAGCCATCCCTCAACAGCGCATCCGAACCATGATGTCAGTTGATTGTTCCCTCCCCAGAACGCCCGACGTGAGGGAACATACGGCAGAAGCCGAGGTTCGGGTCAGGCGCGGCGTAACCCTGCGCGGTTGAAGGATCGACATCCATGCTGGCAATCATTGCTGCGACATTGGTTCTGACGACAGTGGTCGGCGGGCTGATTACTGCCTTCTGGATCGAGGCCCGTCTTGGTCTCCACGACCCGACGTCGGACAGGGCAATGCACCTGGAGCTGCTAACCAGACTTGGCTCTCCTGTTTGGGCGGAGTCGTCCTGATATGGACACCATCACCGCGAAACTCGACCCGAGAACGCGAGTCGGCTGGCTTCTGCTCGGCTTCGCGCTGGGCGGCTTCTTCGACGGCATCGTCCTGCATCAGATTCTGCAATGGCATCATCTTCTCTCGGGTCTCACCGACCCTGCGGGTGACGACCTGCGCTTTCAGGTCATGGCCGACGGCCTCTTCCACCTGTTCATGTACGTGTTGGCCGTTGCCGGCACGGTGCTGCTGGTTGCGGCGAGGGCAGCAGGCGGGCGGGCCGGAAATACGACCGAGATCCTTCGGCTCGCCTTCACCGGGTTCGGCGTCTGGCATCTGGTGGACGCCATTGTGTTCCATTGGCTGCTCGGCCTGCATCGGATCAAGATGAACAGCGACATGCCGCTCGCCTGGGACATTGCGTGGCTGGTCATCTTCGGAATCGTGCCGCTGCTGTTGGTGCTGGTGCTGCCTAACCGCGGTGGACCGGCACGCGGTGCCTCGGCGGCTCTGACCAGCATCGTCCTGCTTGCAGGACTGGCTACGGGCGTCGGCCCACCATTCAACGGTGCCGCCACTTCCGTCATCGTCTTTCGAGCTGGGATGGAACCCGCCGCAATGATGCGGGCGATTCAAGCCGCCGACGCCGACCTCAGGTGGGCTGACACCAGCGGCACCATCTGGGCGGTCGATAGGGTCTCGTGGCGCGGGTTGATGATCCTGCACGCGCGCGGCGCCCTGGTCGTCAGCACGACGCCTGTCATTGCCGGATGCCTCGCTTGAATCGATGCCGCCCGGAGGGACAACGGCCCCAACGCGCAACAAGACATTGCTGCCGCGCTTTGAGTTCGGAATCGGACAGGTGTATGAAGCTCGCCATCGAGAGCGGTCAGCCGGAGCACCGCGGATCCTCTCTTCGTGTTGACTGACGCCCAATGGACGAAGAGGTCCGCATTGCCTGAGTAAGGCAGTCGACCGAGGTCGAAGCGGCGGCGACAACCGCCGCTTCGACTAAGCCGTGCTGTGGATCGTGCGCACGGCAAGCGGCGTGACTTTTCAGCCTTTTTCGGGAGTTGGAACACCGTTTTCAAGAGATACCGCGATTGGGTCAAAGCCGATGCTTTCGTTGGTGTCGCACGGTAGCCCGAACTCGATTTAGGCGGGTGGTCCCCAGCTTTATCCGGTGCCGGCCAGATGGATCCGGATGGTACCGGCGAAGTTGCGTTCCTATATGAGAAGTGAACACAGGCTCCTCGAAACGGGAGCTGTTGGCCCCCCCTTCAGAGCAGATTGTCATGACGTCACCTGCGACCGCTGAACAACCCCAAGCCATTCAGATGCGGCTTCCCTCCTCAGCAACAGCTATGCGCAACTGCCGGAGCGATTCTTCGCGCAGACAGATCCGAAGCCGGTGTCCGAACCCCGGCTGATCCGGTTCAACAGGCCCCTTGCCAAGGAACTCGGGCTCCATGCTGACCAGCTTACCAGCTCGGACGGGGTGGATATGCTCGCTGGCAACAGATTTCCGGCAGGCGTGCAAGCAATCGCCCTGGCCTATGCAGGTCACCAGTTCGGAAACTTCGTGCCTCAGCTCGGCGACGGGCGCGCGCTCTACCGCAAATCCAGATCGTTCGCGAAATGACGGGCCAAATCGGCTTCACGGATCATCCAAGACGCTGGGTTGTTGAACGATCCTTCGCCTGGTGGCAACCGCATGATCCACGCCCTTGGCAGTCGATCTGCTCTGAACGCGAGGACGAACAGCGATCGAGGCGGTGCGGCAGCAGCAGCCAGTCCGATCTGCCTGCAGCGATGGCAGTTAAAAGCGATGTTAACAGACCTAAGCCTCTTTGATTACCCTCGCCGCTCGCACGAGCGATGACCAGTCAGCGCCCATGGGTTTTACAAGATCACGAGCATCTTCGTCGGATATTCCAGTGTGGTCTACAAGCTTCCGTGCCAGCAATTCGAAAGCCTATTCTATAAGCGTCATAGATCAGCCCCTTCTGAGAGTTCTTGCGACGATAGGTTGCGAGAGGGTTTTCCGCATTAGAAGATGTTAAACGGCCATCATGAATGTCTCAGTGTCGGTTTCGGAATTCATCCTTGGCGTGCGATGCGCCTGACGAGGACCATGGCAGCGGTCGCGTAGAGGAACGCAGTGGCGGACCCCGATTGTGGGTGCGAAATCTTTGATTCTTCGCGGACCCTGTCGCGTTGCCGGCTATACTCCCACCACCCGCGCCATCGGCCGACAGCGGATGATTACCTCGTCCCTGCCGGAAACGGCGCCTACTCCGCTCGCCGCTTTCGCCAATCGGGCAGATGACTTCCTTTGTCACCTCGAAGATGATGATCTCGTCCATGTCGGACTCTTTCCCCTGCCAGCACCCCTGCCGCCGCAATACGCGTGACACCTTGCAAAGTGTTAGCGAGTTCGTGCTTTCACGTGGTCGACTTCTCCTTGGCGAAGGGCTCTCCCGCGTCGTCGGCGAGGAAGCAGGATCTGACCGGGCATGCGACCGCCTCTAAATCTCTAAACGGCTGCGACAGGCACGATGTTCCTTCGGGCCGGCGCACTGCTCGGGCCGAGGTGCAAACATACACTGGGTGCATTCCCAACTCCGTTTCGAGTCGTGCGGAACCATATCTCGCTCTCAGCAGCTGTACTCGGAGGCGAAATTCGGGCGGACCGGGCAGTTGACTTCATGCCCTGCGCGATGAGAGGCACGAACGGCGTCCGAGGCAACTCTGGCCGTCGTCGAAGATCTCGCCTCGTTCCGCCTTTCGGGGCGCGCTATCCCTCAAAGCCGGCTAATTTCTGCCAGTCGAAAACAACGCCCACGCCGGGCTCGTCGGGTGCTATCGCAACACCATTATGAAGCCTGAGCGGCTGAGTGGTATAATGGTCTATATCGAAGCTGTGCGCCTCCACCCAGCCGCCATTTGTCTGCCCTGCGACGAGGCTGACATGAAGTTCCTGCATTCCATGGCTGCACACGGGAATGCCGGCCTTGCGTGAAAGCGCTGCCACGCGCAGCCAGCCCGTGACCCCGCCGCAGTTAGACGCGTCAGGTTGGATGTAGGCGAGCTTGGACCAGGCGAAGGCATGCTCGAACTCCTCTATCACATGCAGGTTTTCTCCCATAGCCAGGGGCATGCCCGTTGCCTTGGCAATGCTGGCGTAGCCTTCATAGTCGTCGGGTATGATGGGCTCCTCGAACCACAGCAGATCGTACGGCGCAAATGCTGTGGCCGCTTCGATCGCCCGCGGGACGTTCAGCGCGTAGTTGGCGTCAACCATAAAGGTGGTGTCGGGCCCGATGCGCCCGCGGACTGCCTTCACCCGGGCCACATCCTCCGCAAGATCGTCCTTGCCGACCTTGATCTTAATCGCCGTGAAGCCGGCTTTCAAATAGGAATCAGTGCTGGCCAGGAGCTGATCGAGGGTAAAATTCAGGTCGATGCCGCCGCGATAGGCCTTGGCGGTCTTCCCTGCCGCGCCAGCCATCTGCCACAGCGGCAGGCCGCTGCGCCGGCCCTTGAGATCCCATAGCGCGATGTCGATTGCCGATATCGCGAAGGATGCGATACCGCCTCGCCCGACATAGTGGATGTGCCAGAGCATGCCGTCGTAGAGCGTCTCGATCCCGGTCGCGTCGCGTCCCTGGAGGAAAGGCGCGAGGTCGTGCTCGATCATTGCGTTGATGGCATGGCCGCCCTTGCCGCCGGTGTAAGTGTAGCCGGTGCCCTCGCTGCCATCGGCAAGCCTCAGCGTGACAGTCACCAACTCGAAATGCGTGTGCGCGCCGTGCTTGGCATCGGTCATCACCTCACGCAGCGGGACCCGGAACAGCCGGGTCTCGACATCCCTGATTTCGGTGCAGCTCATGCAGCATCGCGTCCAGATTTTTTCATCGGACCATAATTGCACCAACCTCCCTGTCTGGCAACGGTTTGCCGGAATTTAGGTGCAATTGGCAATCTTTGGTCCTACGATGGTCTCTGAACGCTTGTGCTTTGGTCCGAATTGCTTCTAGTATGATCGCTGATTGGGAGGAAGAAGGCTTGCTGCATACGGGAGAGCCTGAGATGCCCGCAGTGATGGTTGCCGCCCGCGCGGCCGACGCGATGGTGGCTGGGATCGAGGCCGACATCACGTCCGGAAGACTTGGCGACGGCAGCTACCTGCCGGCCGAGCGCGAACTGATGATTGAGTACGGCGTGGGACGGGGCGTGGTGCGTGAGGCGATTGCACGCCTGGCCAGCCGCGGTCTGGTGGAAGCGCGTCCACGCTTCCGGCCAGTTGCACGCAGGCCGGGCCTGGATGCCGCGCTCGGCGCCCTCAATGGCATTGTCGGCCATCTGCTGAGCGACCAGGCAGGCGTGAAGAACCTTTACGACATGCGCGTCTTCCTCGAGGCCTCCCTGGCACGCAACGCGGCCATGCATGCCCGCAAGGAAGACATCGCAGCGCTCAGGGCCGCACTGGCGATGAACGAGGCGGCTATTCCGGACTCGCAGAAATTCTACGCAACCGACGTGGCTTTCCACGCAGCGCTTTACGATATAGCCCGAAACCCGGTGCTGCCCGTGGTGCACAAGGCATTCACCGCCTGGCTGTCGCCGCAGTGGATGCGCATGCCCCGATCGCCCGAGCGCAACCGCGTGAATTTCCTAAGCCATCGGGAAATCTGCACGGCCATCATCGAGCGAGATCCCGACGGCGCCGAGCGGGCGCTCCTCAACCACCTTTCGGCGGCCTGGGAGTATGTGCGCGGTACTTTCGAAAGCCGTGAGGCGCCTGAGGCATGACGCAGTCCTACGACCATATCGTAGTGGGCGGCGGCGCAGCCGGATGCGTTGCGGCGGCAAGGCTGGTCAAAGCGGGAAGGCGAACCCTGCTGCTGGAGGCCGGCCATTCCCATCATCACCCTCTGCTCGACATGCCGCCCGGCATCTTCAAGATGATCAACGGCTCTAAGTTCATGCGCTATCACCGCACCGAGCCGCAAGCCCACCTCGACGGCCGCATTCACGAAATCTCGCAAGGCAACGTGTTGGGTGGCGGCACCTCGGTCAACGCCCAGGTGTATATGCGAGGCCGCTCGGCCGATTACGACGAGTGGGACGAGATGATGCGCGGCAACAATGCCGGCGTACGCTGGAACTGGCAGGCAGTGCTGCCGCACTTCACTAGCATGGAGGGAAACAATCGACTCGCCAGCGAACTGCATGGCAGCGAAGGTCCGCTGCTGGTCTCGGATCCCGGGCACATCGATGATGTTTCGCGTTGGTTCGTCCAGGCGGTCCAAAGGCTGGGACTGCCGTACAACCATGATTTCAACGGGCCGTCGCAGCGCGGCGTCGGTTTTTACCAGTTCATGAACCGGCGCGGAAAGCGCAGCAGCGCCGCCTACGCTTTCATCGAGCCGCTGACGAATGACCCGAAGCTGACGCTGAAGCTCAATTGCACTGTCAGCCGGCTGCTGATCGAGAACGGGCGGGTTACCGGCGTCGTCTACTCCGACGCATCGGGCGCCGAGCATACCACCTATGCGGATGCCGACGTCATTGTCTCGTCGGGTGCCCTCATCTCGCCGAAACTGCTCATGCTGTCCGGCATCGGCCCGGCCGACGCGCTTGCCGGGTATGGCATTGCCTGCGTCGCCGACCTGCCCGGGGTCGGCGAGAATCTGATCGACCATCCGGAGGTCCCGATCATCGCCACGGCGAACGGCCCTTACGGCTATTTCAGGCAGGGCCAAGGCTGGCGGATGATAAGGAATGGCCTGCATTTCAAGCTCTTCGGCACCGGCACGATCCTCTCGGCAGGGGTCGAGGCCGGCGCCTTCGTCAACCCAGCCGATCCGGACGGGGAACCGACGATCCAGGCCTTCTGCGTTCCGCACGTCTATCTGGATCGCGATATCCTGACCCTGGTCGAGAACACCTATGGGCTTACCGTCACGACCGTGGTGGTGAAGCCGAAGTCGCGCGGTTTCGTGAGGCTGCGTTCGGCGGACCCGAAGGACATGCCGGTCGTTTCGCCCAATCTGCTCAAGCATCCAGACGACATGCGGGAGATGATCTCCGGCCAGCGTTACTTCCTGCAGGCATTCCAGACGAGGCCGCTCGCCGATCGGGTCAAGGCCATTGCCGTGCCAAGTCGGGATGATCTCAGCGACGAGGCGCTGGCAAAACATTGCAAGCGCTTCGTCAAGACCAATTACCATCCGGCCGGCACTTGCCGGATGGGCTCCGACAGCGACCGGATGGCGGTGCTGGACGCCGCGATGCGCGTGCGCGGAGTGGACAATCTGCGGGTTGCCGACATGTCGGCCTGCCCGAACATCAATGCCGGCAACACGGCTGCGCCGGCGATGATGCTGGGCGACCGCTGCGCCGATTTCATCCTGGAGGCGGCATAGAGCCTGATCCAGTTTGCCAATGTGGCATGCAGAGGCCGTCAGGGCCGAAATCGTGAAGAAGTCCACCGTCGCAGAGAGAGACAATCAAGGAGGAAAGAGCATGATCATTACCCGTCGAAAGCTTCTGGTTGGCTCGGCCGCCGGCGCGGTCGCGCTGACACTCGGCTCACGCGCCTTCGCGGCGCTGCCGCCGCTCGCCAAGAAGGACAAGTACAAGGTCGGTTTCGCCCAGACGGAAAGCAACAATCCGTGGCGCCTTGCCGAGACCAAGAGCATGCAGGAGGAGGCCGCCAAGCTCGGCCATCAGCTGGTCTACACGGACGCGGCCGGTTCGTCGGCCAAGCAGGCCTCCGACGTGAACTCGATGATCGCGCAGGGCGTCGACGCCATCTTCCTGCCCCCACGTGAGGACAAGCCCCTGGTGCCGGTCATCCTGGCGGCGCGCGATGCCGGCATACCAGTGTTCCTGGTCGACCGCGACGTCGACCACACCATGGCCAAGCCGGGCGAGGATTACGTTTGCTTCATCGGTTCGGATTTCATCGAGGAGGCGACCCGCATCGGCCAGTGGCTGGTCAAGAATGCCAATGGCAAGTCGAAGATCATCGAACTGGAGGGCACGACCGGCGCCTCGGCGGCCACAGACCGCAAGAAAGGCTTCGACGATTTCATCGCCAAGCATTCGGAGTTCACCATCCTGGCGTCCCAGTCCGGCGACTTCGCTCGCGACAAGGGCCGGCAGGTCGCCGAGACGCTGCTTCAGGCGCATCCTGACGCGGACATCATCTACGCGCATAATGACGAGATGGCGCTGGGTGCAATTGCCGCCTTGGAAGCAGCCGGCAAGACCCCGGGCAAGGATGTGCTGATCTTGTCCATAGACGGCGAGAAGGAAGGCGTTCAGGCGATCATCGACGGCAAGATCGGCGCGATCTGCGCCTGCAGCCCGCTGTTCGGGCCGAAGGCCTTCGCCACGATGGCCGACTATGCGGCCGGAAAAAAGATCCCGCCGTTCATCAAGAACGAGGACGCCTTCTTCGACGCCACGAACGCGAAGAAAGACTTCGATATTGCGTTCTGATATCCACTCGGTTTCCAGTCGCCCTGCCCGCTTCGGCGGGTAGGGTTTGGGAGTTTGCCGATGACCGCCCAGCGGGACCCAGCCTCGCTGCTCCTGGACATGCATGACGTCCAGAAGCATTTTGCCGGCATCCCTGCCCTGGTCGATGCCTCGCTCCAGGTTCTTCCGGGCGAGGCTCACGCACTCATCGGCCAGAATGGAGCGGGCAAATCCACGCTTATCAAGGTGCTCACCGGCTATTACCGCAGGGATGCGGGCCAGGTCCTATTCGAGCAGAAGCCGTTCGAGGTCGGGTCTCCGCATCAGGCGCAGATCAGCGGCATCAGCACCATCTACCAGGAAATCAATCTCGTGCCGCTCCGCTCTGTGACCGAGAACATCTGCCTCGGACGCGAGAAGCGCCGCCGAGGCCTGCTCAACTGGAGCGCGATGCATGCTGAAGCTGAGCGCCTACTCGGCCGGTTCTCGATCAGGATTGATGTGCGCCGCCCGCTCGGCGATTTCAACACCGCCACGCAGCAGATGGTAGCGATCGCCCGCGCCATCGGCTTTTCCGCCCGCCTCGTGATCATGGATGAGCCGACCTCCTCGCTCGACGAGCGTGAAGTCTCGGTTTTGTTCACCGTCATCCGGCAGCTCAAGGCCGAGGGCGTCTCCGTTCTATTCGTCAGCCACAAACTCGACGAACTCTACGAGGTCTGCGACCGGGTCACGATCATGCGTGACGGCCGCACAGTGCGCAACGCCGCGATGAGCGACATCGGCAAGCTGGAGCTGGTCGCGGCCATGCTCGGCCGCGATGTCACGGCCGTCGAAGGCCACGCGACCGCGTTCGGCGAGCGCGATCGATCGAGAATCGGCGATGTGCTGTTTGCCGCGCAAGGGCTGGCGGCCGGCCAGTCGGTCCGTAACGTGAGCTTCGATCTGCGGCGAGGCGAGATCGCCGGTTTTGCGGGCTTGCTCGGCGCCGGCCGCACCGAAACAGCCCGCCTCGTGTTCGGCGCCGACCGCCGGAAGGCCGGCGCGATGACGATGGAGGGCGCGTCCTACCATCCCGCACGTGCCGCGGACGCGATCGCCGCCGGAATGGGCTTCTGCACCGAGGACCGCAAGGCCGAGGGCATCGTGCCGGAGATGACCGTCGCGGAGAACATAACACTGGCACTGCTGCCAAAGATCAGCCGCAACGGCATCCTGAACGAAGCCCGGCAACGGGAGATCGTCGAGCGTTTCATTCGCGAACTCGGGATCAAATGCTCGGGGCCTAATCAGAAGGTCCGCGAGCTCTCCGGCGGCAACCAGCAAAAGGTGCTGCTTGCCCGCTGGCTGGCAATGAACCCGAAGCTGCTCATCCTCGACGAGCCGACGCGCGGCATCGATGTCGGGGCCAAGGGCGAGATCCAGCGTCTTATCCGCAAGCTTGCCGACGACGGGCTCGGCGTGCTGATGATCTCCTCGGAATTGGAGGAAGTGATGGAAGGGGCCGACCGCATATTCGTGCTGCGCGAAGGGGCGAGCGTGGCCGAACTGGAAGGCCAGGCAGCCAACGAGGAGGACGTGCTCGCGGCGATGGCGCATGGCGATGCAGCGGAGGAGGCAGCGTGAGCGATCTGGCCAGGCCATCCGCAGCCAACGACGACGGAAACCGCGGCTTCAATGTGTTCGGCTTCCTGGCGCGCTACGGCACGGTGATCGCGCTTGTGCTGCTGATCGTCTTCAACCTTGCCTATACGCGTAATTTCGCGACGCTGCAGACGCTCAACGTCAACCTGACCCAGGTCTGCACGATTGTGATCGTCGCGGTGGGGATGACGCTGGTGATCGCCACGGGCGGCATCGACCTGTCGGTTGGTTCGCTAATGGCGATCTCGGGCGCATTGGCGCCGATGATCTTCATGGGAACGATCTTCCCGGTCGGGAACATCTATCTGGCGGTGACCGTCGCGATGGTTGCCTCGATCCTCGTCGCCGGCCTGTTCGGGCTGTTCAATGGCTGGCTGGTCTCGCGCTTCCGAATCCAGCCGATCGTCGCAACGCTCGTGCTGTTCATCGCAGGGCGCGGGATCGCGCAAGTTATGACCAATGGCAATCTGCAGACCTTCCGCGTGCCACAATTCCAGTGGATCGGGCTTGCCCGCCCGCTCGGCATCCCCGCGCAAGTCATCATCATGGCCGTGCTGGTTGCGGCGGCCGCGTGGGCCCTTCACCGCACGGTGTTCGGGCGAAGCATCCTCGCGGTCGGCGGCAACGAAAAGGCCTCGGAACTCGCCGGCATCGCCGTATCGAGGATCAAACTCGCTGTGTATGCGATCAGCGGCCTGTGCGCGGGGCTGGCCGGTCTCGTCGTCATCGCGATCAACTCCTCCAGCGACGCTAATCTCGTCGGCCTGGGCATGGAGCTCGACGCCATCGCCGCCGTCGCCGTGGGCGGCACGCTGCTCAGCGGCGGCAAGGCGACGATCATCGGCACCCTGCTCGGCGCCCTGACCATCCAGTTGGTGCGCTACACGCTGCTCGCCAATGGCGTGCCCGACGCCGCTGCGCTCGTGGTCAAGGCCAGCATTATCGCATTCGCCGTCTGGCTGCAGCAGCAACACAGGGTGTAATCCCATGAACAGCGCCCGACTGGTCCGCATCATCGGCACCTACGGTGTTGTTGTCGCGCTTGCAGCCTTGGTCCTGTTTGGATTCCTGCGCTACGACCGGTTCCTGGGCTTCTTCAACGTGATGAGTGTTCTGCGCTATAACTCGATGTTCGCGCTCGTGGCGCTCGGCATGTGCTTCGTCATTATGACGGGCGGCATCGACCTGTCGGTCGGCTCCGTCGCCGCCTTAGGCAGCGTCGCTTCCGCCCTGGCGAGCCCGCACGGCATCGCGGCCGGCCTTGCGGCGGGCGTGGGGGCCGGCCTGGCGGCCGGGCTGGTCAACGCACTCCTCGTTACGCGCGGAAACCTGATGCCCTTCATCGCCACGCTTGCGACCATGCTTGCCGCAAGCGGCTCGGCGCTGCTTCTTGCCGGCAACCAGACGGTTTCGGTGTCCTACGATTCAGGTTTCACCGCCATCGGCCAGGGGAATTTCTGGATCTTGCCGATTCCTGCGGTCATCGCCATGGTTACTTATGTGATCGGATCGGTCGTCCTGAACTACACCAGCACGGGACGGACTGTGCTGGCCATCGGTGGCGGCGAGGATGCGTCGCGTCTGATGGGACTGCGCACGGACCGCGTCAAATTTCTCGTCTATGTCGCAAGCGGGTGCCTGGCTGGACTCGCCGGCGTCGTTCTCGCTTCGCAGTTCGGCGCTGGCCAGCCAATCGAGGGCATCGGCTGGGAGCTGTTTGCCATCGCTGCCGTGGTCGTGGGCGGGACGCTGCTTACCGGCGGCTCGGGCTCGGTATTGACTACGCTGGCCGGGGTGCTGCTCCTCGGCATCCTTTTCAACATCCTGAACTTTGAAAACGGGATGGGTTGGATTTCCCTCTCGGCCTACTGGCAGTCAGTGATCCGAGGGCTGTTTTTGCTCGTCGTCGTTCTTCTCCAGGCACGGCTGACGACAAGGCGCGAAACCGCCTAGGTATCCTGGTTGACCCGCCCCGGCCCGATTAGCGCGTCCTGCAGACTTTTTGCGGCACCTGATGCTTCCCCCGTTGCACCTGGCCTCCGGCACCTTTTGGAGCGAGATCCGACAGCTGACCTAGTGCAGTCACATGGCCGTCCCGGAGACGGTCATTTCCCGGCGACCGCCACGAACACGGACTGCCACTGCCTTCCAGTCGAACAGAATGGGCTTGCTCTGCCGGCGAGACTTCAGCCAGCCGACTTTTCCCTCGCGCCTGCCGCCCCCGTACTTTTTGTCATCCAGAGAGGAACAACGGTAGCTCGGCCGCGTTCGGCGGCCAGTCGAGTAACAGGAGTACCTGACATGCCAAGCAGAAACGGGTCCCCGTATCCGAGACGAAGCGACTTCGCCAATGATGAACCCATTCGGCCGGAGGATTCCGCCGTGTTGGACAGCCCTGCTGGTCATGAGGACAGGCATGGGGCGGACCCCGGTTTTGTGGGAGCCGACGATGTCGACCGGCCGATCGGCGCGATGCCCCGCAGCGAAATTACCGGTCGTCATGATGAAGGGGCAGGCGCCAATGAGACTATCGACGGCTTAAGCGAAACCGAGGAGCTGACCCGCAGCTACGCCGAGGACATACCGGCCGGTGACAATGAAGAGGACGAGGAAAACATCCCTGTCTTCGAAAGAGGCCGAAGCAGCACCGAACTGGAGGGGCGCCGACCTCTTTGAGCCGTGGCTCTAACCACTGAGCCATCTTTTCTGGCATGAGAGGGACGCGGCCGGAATATACCGCCAACGGCGGCTCGCGCTCACGCCGCAGCAACGTTCAGCGACACTGGAGCAAAAGTTCATATTCAGATTTCTTCGCCATTGCGTCTGGTGCGCGTTGGTGCAGGCTGGATGGCGAACATAACATCGCGCGAAGCTGCCCTCTGTGATGGTGGAGCCGCGCGCCAATTGGTCTGGTCGACCTTGTGTTCCATTCGGAGCAGGAGCCGAACCCCGCAAGCAGGCTGACTTGGTGACCGAACGCGATCGATTGGATATGCGGAAGCTGCGCGTATTGGAGAATTCACGGAGAACGATTTGCAGAGCATTGCGCGCCCATCGTCTGCTGGATTGCAAGTTGGAGAAGCTGGGGCACCATTTCTGGATTTGAACCTGACAATGTGGTTGAAATGGCAGAAAATCAGAAGCCAAAATGGTCACATGTCGGCACAACGCAGGTCTGCGAGCCCGAGTGACGGCGAGACAAGATCGTCAGGGGCCATGGCGAGAAACAGCGGGATGCGCCATCGGCATCGAGCCTTGCGTGTCTCTTGCCGGCCAAGTTCCTGCAATCCTGAGGGAGAGCCGCGTTCGGGCAACTCGGTCTCTTTCGCGACCTCTTTTTCTTAGGTTCGGCGGGAGCGTTCTGCTTCATCAGCATTGTTGTCGTCGTCTGTCCGCCCGAGTTCCTGATCGATTGTCTCGCGCGACCCCCTCTACCGGATCCTGTTGCGGAGATGCCGGCTTCGGTCTTGTCTTGGGCGGGAACGGCGCGGTCGGGGGACTTTGACATTTCAGATTCCCTTTCGTCTGTCATCCGCCTAGACGTTTCTGGCGACTGGAATTTCGCGGGTCTACCTGCCGAACCGAATCGTCAACGCATTGTTCCGGGAAGACCCCCAGGTCGTTTTGGCCTGCCCGTTCAGAGCGATGCCCCTGCCGGTCCGGAACATTCACGGCGATTGAAAGTTGGGCCGAACACCTACGTAGGGTCGGCCCTTTTGTCCCTCACCTCACCCTCGGAACTTGGCCAGCAGTGATGCCGATCCACATGTGAAAACCCCTGGATTTAGCTATGGATGGGCTGTTTTCCTTTTTGAGCGGCCCCGCTTGAGTTGTTGCGTTGTTCTAGGCCCAGGCAGATCCGAACGGCCTTTCGACGGCTCGAATCCCGCAAAGCTGAAGGCCCTTCGCTCGCCCTGGTTCTGCCGGACTACGCGTCGGCGGCGACTGGCCAAGGGGCGCTAGTCAATTCGCAGAATGCGCGGATCGTTGAAATGCGTATCGGAGGTGAAGAAGATCATGCCGCGGCCGGCTGCTACGCACGATCGGTGATAGCTCCGGCTACCGGCGCTCTTCGGCTTCATCATCGATCCCGATCGGGGCTTCCCCGAGCATCTTGAGTGCCTCGTCCCTCGTGAGGCCGCACTTGCGCGCGAAGTAGAGTGCCTCGATCGCCTTTTCGCGATCCGCCGTGGATTCTGAGTGCTGTTTGGGCTTTTTGCCCATCGTTCTCTGTCACCTCTGAGGCACCGAACCATCACAGTGCCGCGTTGTTCCCGTCTCATCGGATTTGCTGACCTGCCGGAATGCGAATTCCTGTCTCCACAAACGGCATTGCGCGAGCCCCGGACAAAGCCCGAGCCGTGGGAGGGGGCCGGCGCGGGCGATCGGGTTGGCGATCTTGCAGCGCGGGGGTGGTCCGCTGCATGGCTCGGACTCTGCAATTCGGCATTTGTTCCGGCGCGCATGGAGCGTCGGCGTCCCGAAGCCGCTCGCCCCGACTGCGGGTGGCTATCTTCCGGTTGTTCGTAAGCGTGCGGTCTCTGCACCAGATTGAGTAGTGCAATAACGCGACTTGTTGGCTCCTTTCGTTGCATAGAGGATCTCCGGTGAATTTGAGTCATTTCGAGAACAAGACGCGGCAGTCCAATTGGGTGGCGGACGGAATATTGCCTTGTGCATCGCCTGACGAAGGACACGCTCAATCGCGGGCTGAAGTACACGATGGGGCGCGTAAGCAGGCGGAATACCAGGCGGAGTTGCGCCGTCACAGGCGCCTGGAAGAGCGAGCAAAGCGGCAGAACAGGCGCGCTCGGCTGCGCTTTGCGGTGAGCACGGATGTGCGCAACCGAGCCATCCAGGCGTTCTTCGCGATGCTTCGAGTGGCCGGCTGAGACGCGTGGGGCCTCTGATGCCTGCTACTCAGCGCAAGCGACGAATGCACACGAGAGATCGCCAGCCTAAACCTGTGGGTCGGAGTTCCATGCATCGAGAAAAGGGCACGCACTCAGGAGCGGATCGCAGCGTTGTTGTTGTCCACCTATGTGGTCCCCCGAGGGCCGAAACGTCAGGTCGACTTTGGCCTCGCCGACCGGTGAGTCGCAGAACGCGCGTGCAAAGCCGCAGAACAGTTTCGGCAGCCGCATGTTGAAACGGACCGCAACCTCAAACATGCTGCTCATCAGTTTTACAACTCCGGTAGTGGGCCTGCCCAGCAGCACAGATGGCGACGCCGTCTGGCCTGTCAGTCAGGAGTTTGCCACAGCAACGAAAAGCGATTGTCCCTGCCGGTCGATACGGAACAGCATTGGCTTTTTCTGCTGACGGGATTTCGCCCATTCCTCGCCAACGTCGGACGGCTGGGTCATGTTTCGGTTGTTGGCCGACACGATAACGTCGCCTGGCCGAATGCCGCTTTCGGCTGCAAGACTGTTCGGAGCGACATCCTGGACGAACACGCCCGTGGTGCCGGCTTGCAGGCCGAGTTGCTGGCGCGCTTCGTCCGGAATGGCGCTCAGCGCTAGACCAAGGCGCTGGTCCTCAGTCCCAAGGTTTGGAATGGCACCGGTCTGATCCTCCTGGTCCCTGCGTTGATCGACAGTCAGCGACAATTCCTGGTTTGTGCCGCCCCGGTTCGTTGTTACGGTCACTTTCGACCCCGGCTTTTGGCTTGCTGCCGCCAGCGTCAGGTCATGGACGCCTAGGATGTCCTTGCCGTTGAACCGGGTGATCACGTCGCCGGACTGGATTCCCGCTTTCTGCGCCGGGCTGCCAGCCTCGACCGAGGCAACCAGCGCTCCCTTGGCACCCGGCATTCCGAGCGCCTCGGCGATGGAGGGCGTGATCTCCTGAAGACGCACGCCGAGGAAGCCGCGCTCGATGCGGCCAGTGCTGATCAGTTGGTCGACGATAGTCCGAGCTGTGCGCGAGGGCACCGCGAACCCGATGCCTATGCTGCCGCCTGACGGCGACACGATTGCCGTGTTGACTCCAATGACTTCGCCGCGCGCGTTAAACAAAGGACCTCCCGAGTTACCTCTGTTGATCGAGGCGTCTGTCTGCAGGAAATCGTCGTAAGGACCTGCCTGGATATCGCGAGAGCGGGCAGAAAGGACGCCGACAGTGACGGTGCCCCCGAGGCCGAAGGGACTGCCGATGGCGATGGTCCAGGCCCCTGGTTGCATTGCGTCCGAATCCCCCCAGGCTGTCGCGGTCATGTTGGGCCAAGGATCGACTTTCAATACCGCGATGTCAGTTGCGGGATCGCGGCCCATCACCCGCGCTGGCGCCGTCTCCTTGTCGGAGAACACGACATGAATCTCAGTTGCGTCGGCGACGACATGGTTATTGGTGACGATGTAGCCTTCGGGACTGATCACAAAGCCGGAGCCGAGTGCTTCCCGCACCTGGGGCTGGATACGCCCTCCTCCGTCGAAGGGATTGAGAAAGTCGTAGAGCGTCGTTTGATCCTGGATGATCTGCCTGGTCGTGATTGCGACAACCGCTGGCAGCTTCTGACGCACGATTGCGCTGAAGTCGTTCGGAATTTCCTGTGCGGTGGCCGGAGCAAGGCTGCCAGTCGAGAGCATCAGGGCTCCTGTGATCAAGCCAATCCACAAGTTCCTAGAGACGTAAGACATGACTGGTTCTCCTGCCGGGATTCGGCCCTTCGATTTCGCCCGACCTCAGAACTGATATTCTCGCTGATTGTTTCACCGGCCCGATAAAATGGTTCTAAGGCGTTGACGACGGGAACGTGACCCGTGCCCGAGCCATTGAAAGTTGCTTGAGACGTTCCAAAATTTCGTCTGGCGGGAATCGCGAGAGCCGCCGAACTCAAACACGCAGGAGATTGTCTGAAGCGGAGGACCAGCAATGGAAGCAGCCATTTCGACCCATTTTGCCTCGATTGAACCCGTGGCTCCTGATGTTTTTCTGGACCGCTTGCTGCATCCGGCTCGGCATTTCAAACATTCCCCAGGACGTTTTGGTCGACGTTGCCCTGGACGTTCAGGAGAAGCGGGCGATCCTTTCGTCATGGGCGTCGGATGCCTGCGCTGTAGGATCCGTGCCAGCGCTTCGCATGCTGCCGGGGGCGGGTGAACCGGTCAGCTTCGACGCGATTAGGGATGCGTTGCGACAATTGGATCAAAAGGATGAGCTTGCCGGTCGTGACGGCAGTGACAGCGCGGAGGTGGCCGCGTTCGTACCACTCGTCGATCGGATTTAAGCGCGACGTAATTGTTCTTGCACCATGGACCCGTCGGCGAGTGACCCGCCGGCGGGAGGGGTGGCATGTGGTGCTTTCGCCCAGATTGCCGCTGAAAACTTTCCTATTCTTGCTCTTGAAGGTGCAACTCGCGATTCTAAATTGATGGTCGCCGGCTGCCCAATGGGGCCGGCAAGACCAGGAGGCGGCAAGGCTCTTGGTCCCTTCTGTGATCCATATTGCTCAAAGGAGGATGTGGCTATGAAGACAAACCTCGATTTTACCCCCCTATACCGGTCCAGCATCGGCTTCGACCGTTTGGTCGACATGCTTGAAAGTGCGAGCAGTGTGGCCTCGTTCGACAACTGGCCGCCCTACGATATCGCCAAAGGTTGATGATGATGAGTATCGCATCACGATGGCGGTCGCCGGTTTCTCGCAGGACCAGCTGACCATCACTCACCAGCCCAACATGCTGGTTGTGAGCGGGTCGCAATCTGGCGATGAGAACGGCCAATATCTCTACCGCGGCATTAACGGGCGCGCTTTCGAGCGGCGGTTCGAATTGGCCGACCACGTGAAGGCGGCGCGAGCCAGCCTTGAGAACGGGCTGCTGAGCATCGATCTCAAGCGCGAGGTTCCCGAGGAGATGAAACCGCGCAAGATCGAAATCTCCAGCGGGGCTCCCATGCCGCAGATGGAGGCTCCCAGGTTGAGGCCGACAAGCTGGCCGCCTGAGCAATTAACCATGAAGGCTTCCGCTTGAGCCGGGCGTCCCGCCCGGCTCAGAGACCTACGAAAGGAGAAAGACAATGAGCGTACGTGACTTGATCCCATGGGGCCGGGGCAACGGAAACTCGGCCCCCAGTCTCTTCCCTGATGGAGATCGAGACCCCTTCGTCTCCCTCCACCGGGAGGTAAACCGGCTGTTCGATGACGCCTTCCGCAGCTTTGGCGCCAGACTGCCGGCCTTTGGTTCCTCCTTCGGGGCCAGTTGGCCGAGTGTCGAAATCTCCGACACGGACAAGGAAGTCTGTGTGACTGCGGAGATTCCTGGCCTGGAGGAGAACGACATAGAAGTCCTGCTGGAAGATGGGGCGCTCAAGCTTAAAGGCGAGAAGCGTTCCGAGACCGAGGACAAGGACCGGCAGTTCTCCGAGCGCTTCTACGGTCGCTTCGAGCGCCTCATTCCGCTCGGCTACGAGGTCGAGGAAGACAAGGTTAACGCCGCCTACAAGAACGGCGTGCTGACCGTGACGTTGCCCAAGACCGAGCGGGCGCAGGCGAAGGCCAAGCGGATCGCAATCAACGGCAGGAACTGACGCACGGCGGTACGAGCAGCGGCCACCACGGCCGCTGCTCGTACCACCCTTCATGATAGGAAGGGAGAGACAATGGAGACAGTTCAAAGCAGCGCCATCAGAAACCCAATAAGGACCTCCGTCAGACCGGACAATGACAATCGGCCTCGTCTCGACGAGCCGGCTTTGTCAATGGGGCGGTCACTGTTTCCGGACGGCGCAACGGCGCGGATCTACCAGCCATGCCGCTCGGCCATGACCTCGGCAAAGCCCCGGAAGGACTGGCGATTGGTCTTCGAACCTCGCACAGCCCCGTTCGTCGAGCCGCTGATGGGCTATACGGGCGGCCGGGACACCCTGACCCAGGTTCAACTGGATTTTCCGACGCTGGAAGCGGCGATCCGTTATGCCGAGCGTCAAGGCCTCAACTTTGTCGTGCAGGCGGCACCTCCTGCTTCCCAGGCTACGGTCAGGAGCCAGGATGTATCAGAGAAACAGGCCCTTTCCGACGTGGTTTGGCAGCGGCTGCAATTGGCTTGGCTTCAGGCAAGCCATGGTTATGGCGCGGGTGTACAGGCAGCGCACATACAGACGGTGCTTTCCGCGCCCGAGGCATTCTACACGTCTGCGATGGAGGTAGTGGACGATCCGGTGCTTTCGCCCGACGAGAAACGCGCTGTGCTCAAGAACTCGGCCTGGAACGAGTACCTGATCGACCTGGCCACCGCCGAAGGCATGCCGGAAAATACACGCCCGACGCGATTGGACGAGGTCGAACTCGCTTTGCTGGCCTTGAGTGCTCGAAACGGGGGATTCCAGACTCGGACCAGCCCGGTGCACTCCCGGATAGCCGCATGATTGGAGGCAAAAATGGACCCACTGATCGTCTTCGACGCCCAACGGACCATCCCGAACCCCTTCGTGCTTGCGCTCGCGGCAGCGGGGCGGGCGCATGCATTGGCACGCGGCGCAGAGCCCGGCTGCCGGCCAGCCGGGCCCTCTCCTTTTTCGCGAGACCACAATCGATGCCAATGCCGTTCCGGTTTGGCGACTCATGTCCCGCGCTCGTGTGGAGTGGCCGCCCTGGACATGAGTAACAGGAAACACAGTTCAACGTCGCGGGGCCGATGCTCTTACAGTACATCTTGACGCGAATTCCCATAGCGGCAAGATCGCCGACATGCAGGTTGGTGGCCCGAAGCCCTCGCAGACTGAACGGACGCGCTGGCAGCGGGATGAGGTGCCACGTCGATATGATTGCCAAGAGGCTACTGCGCTCGGCCGGCCACTTCTCTCTTGAACTGAAAAATGGCATTTCCAATATCCTCTCTGTGTCGAGAAGACGTCACGCAGACCGGCACACTTTTGCCGAGAATCATCCTGCGTCACCCGAAGAGGCACAAGCGTCGCTTCAGGACTTGAAGGGAGGTCACGATGGAAAGCGCTACGTTCAAACAGCCGATTTTCGTACGAGATGACAGTGTCGTCCTCAAAAAGATCGGTTGCGTCATAGAAAGCCATAGAATTTCTCGAAGAATGGCCGGTCCAAAGGCGCGGCATTCTCCACTGCGCGGCGTGTGATACATGCTACTCGGCGTACGATGGTCGCAAGTCTGTCGAGGCCGCGCACAAGACGTTTGCGATGTGGGCACGCAGGGTGGGTGTGATCGAAGACGTTCCCGTGGCGCCGCCTTGGATGACAGGGCCGAAGATTGGCGGTGCAGACGAACTTATAGAAAGTGAGCGTTAAAACTCTCTGCGGCGGCAATCCTACCGCCGCAACAACCAATCTGACACGCGCCTCACGAGGGAGAGACGCTCGGACCCAGCATTTTGCGAGTTGTGGCGCACATGAGTCGCCTAGTGGCCGCACCAAGAGCCGGCAATACAGTCTTGGCACGGTCGATCCACATGCCGAAATACTCGATCGCGCAAGCCGGGTCGGACCTCCGAGCCTTGGGATATCTTACGCACAGACAGTTTGAGCAAAAGAACTGCACTAGCTTGCTGCCCGTTTGCCACGATTCTTCAGGGTGCCGGCAAGGCTCTCAGTCAAAACGACCTCCAGGACCCCGCCGTCCTTGCTGGTATCCCTATGCTATGGCAAAGATGACAAGTAGCGCCACCTCCGGCGGCGCGATCAGAAAAAATGTACGACCAAGGCTATTGCCCCACAGTGGTTTTCGTTCCCGTTTCCCCCTTAGGACGGTGGATGAGCAGACTACCCTCTGCTCAATAATCGCCGTTGTAGTACCTGTCGTCGCACGGTGCCGTGTAGATGCGGCCGCGGCGGTCTTGGTAGCGGCACATCTGTTCGCCGCGCCGTTGCGGCGTAGTGGCCGAGCCGACGACGGCGCCGAGCAGGGCGCCGCCGGCAGCGCCGATGAGCGTGCTTTCGGTGTTGCCGCCGATGGCCTGACCGACGAGGGCGCCGCCAGCGCCCCCGATCAGCGCGCCGGTTCCGGCCCTTTGCTGGCCTTCGGTCTGCGCGCAGCCCGCGAGTGCTGCGGTCATCAGCACGGCGGCAAAGGCTTTATGAAAGTTCATGCGAGGTCTCCCTTGAAGGCCTATAATCCCTATGGCTGGCCACGTGCGGTCGCATTGCGGCGGAACGGCCGCACAAGCGTCACGATATAAGACATGGTTTCTCGGGCGTTGATGATTATCCATTTCAGCCGGACGTCGATGCCCAACCCCGAATCTTTGCCGCCAAAATAACCCCACCGAACACAAAGTGTAGGGGAACGCGGGCGTGTCCCCCAACGAGGACGTGCCGGGAGGGCGGTCCCGGCCAAAGCCATAACTATTAGCATTACATGATGTTCCGTCAGAATTGGGCCCGCACGCTTGGGGACGATGCGAGCCCGGCCGAGGTTGCTCGACCAGCAGCGCGCGGAGGCGCTGCCGCCATGGAAACCAGCCATCAATTAGCAGGTTCCGCTGATTCAGAAAAAGCGCGTTACCTCTCGGCGGCGGTTTTCTGCGCAGATCGTCTAGACTACGCTTCGTGTCTTGGTGACATTCGCGCATTCTACCAGCAGCCCTGAACTTGTTGACTCCGGCCTTCGGGAAAGCCTAAGTCGCGGCTCGCGCCCCCGCGTCCAGGGCGCGCTTTTTACTCACAGAGGTGCCAAAGTGGACGACAAATATACCAATGCTCGTGAACACTTCTTCGCCGCGATCCGAGCGCTAGCGGCTTCCGAACATAGCATTCAGGCGAGGCTGATCGAGGCGAATGGAAACATTCTGAATGTGACGATCGACGAATTCAACGGCGACCGCGAACTCAAAATCAAATTTGCAAAATTGCTGGACCTTCTGGCCATCGATCAGGATGATTTGGAAACCGTTGCTGTAGAGAACGCGGCGCACATGACTGACTTCGAGGCAGTGAAAGTCGCCGATCTGATCTGCGATTTCTATTACGAGATAACCTAGCTTGGGTGCATGCCTAGCCACCCCGCAGCACGCGCCAGATGTCCGAGCAGTAGGCGACCTCGTCATCAAGTAACTGTGACATGTAACGCAGGGTAACATTTCTAGTACGCTTGCACCTGCTATGCAGAGAGTAGGACGCGGTGTGGTTCGGACGGGAGATGGGGGCATCACTCGGACGACCCGGGCTCAGGCGGCTACCGCGTCCGGCTCCTTTCTTCCGCCGAGGTTCGGCGGCAACAAATGCGGCGGACCTGCCTTTCCTCCCAAGGAAACGGCCCGCAACAAACGACGTCCGGTCCCCCGCCGGGCGTCGTTTTTTGCATTCGGAAAGGCTCTCGACATTCATGCCGGCCGGCGATCACCCTCCCCGCAACACGCGCCAGATATCGGCCCAGTAGGCGGTGACCAGCGACGCCAGCGCCGCGGCGGCCATGCCTGTCACGCCCGAGGCACCAAGCCCCATCAGCTTCCAGCGCGTCACCTGAGCTGTGACTTCCGTGACGCTGGTCATGTCGGCATTGAGCTTGCTGACCGCGGTCTCGGTGGCGGTGACGCGCTCCACCAGCTCGTCGGTCTTCTGATACATTTTCGCCCGGCTGGACGCGGCGCGCTGTTCCGACTGCTCGTAGCTCAGGGCTGCTCGAGCATCGCTGTCCTTGATGTCGCGTCTGATCTCGGTGAGGACGCGCTGCATGTCCAGAGTGGCTTGCAGCAGGCCGCCGATCATCATTTCCAAGCTTTTCGTTTCCGATGTCGGCATGCCCCTGCCCACGATGCGCTATTTCAGTTCGGCGCGGCGTTCCACGCTCGCCTTGGTGTGCCTGTCGCATTCAGCCGCGGTGTAGAGCTTGACGGCGCAGCCTGGCGCCATGGTGCCGTCGATCTTGTACTGATCCTCGACTGTCTTGCCCTTGGCGCCGGCGAGGCTGCTACCGATCGCCGCCCGCAGGGCTGGAACACTGTTGACGCCGGAAGTCCCACAGCCCGCCAGCAGCAGTGCAGTCGTCAAAAGACGGCTGGCCTCAATGCCCTTGCGTATCGCATCCGCGTTCTCCTTCTCGATCTGGTCGCGCACTTCCTGCGCACCCCAATGCTTGATGATCTCGTAGCCGCCCCAGACGGCTCCCGAGACGGCCACGGCGATGGTCGCCCATGCGATGATGCCCGGCAGCGGGCGCGGCACGCCCACCAGGCCGGCAACGATGGTGATGAGCCCGGTCACGCCGGCACCGTGCCGAGCGCTTCAGCCAGACGCTTCGCCTTGCGGTTCGTGTACCAGCGATAGGCGGCGGCGCCGAAGACCAGGACCGCGCTTCCGATGGCGAGAACGACAACGACCTTCGTGATCCACTCGCTTGCGTAGGACAGCGGCGAGAGCTGGTTCTGAAGGTCTGTCAGCGTGCCGGCGATGCCACCGCCGCCAATGCCCGCGCCGATCGCCGCGTCTGCCGGCGCGGTCGACGGTGCTGTCTTTGCATCCTCGACCATCGCCTTTGCCCCTGGCAGGCTGAACTGATCGGCTGGTTCGCCTGGCCTGCCTGGCACTCATCCATGTCTACCTGCTCGTCGGTTTTCAGCACCGCGTTCAGGTCTCGATCCAGTGGCTCTGGCGCTACCTAACCTATGAGCGCGGCGCCCTGATCGCCGAGCAACGGATCGAGCCTGGTTCACCGTCGTTTCCTCCAGCGGAACTCTCAGCCCCAAGCGAAGCATCGCCGCCGCAGACGTGGTCCTCCCCTGCATAGCCCGCGCGCGCTGAGTAGATTGCGGGGTGCTCATTCGGTGACAATGGCGATCCGGGCGCTAAGCTTTGGATTCCGCGACGGCAGGGGGGTCTCGTCGTCCTCGACTGCGGCCATGAGCGAACTGCGTTTCATCATTCACATTCGGCGAGACGCCAAGCGACACCTTGCCTGTCGTCCTACGTTAGCCCGCCCGAACCTTGATGGACGCGGGTGGTTCCCAGGTTTGTCCGGTGCCGACCTGATGGATCCAGATGGCACCAGCGACGTTGGGTCCCTATATGGAGGGAGGCTCTTCGAACGGGAGCCGTCCAGCCCTCCGCTTCAGAGCCAGCTTGTCATGACGTCACCTGCAACCGCTGAACAATCCCGATCCATTCAGATGCAGCTCCCCGCCCTGCGCAACAGCTATGCGCAATTGCCGGAGCGCTTCTTTGCGCCAACAGATCCGAAGCCGGTGTCCGAACCCCGGCTGATCCGGTTCAACCAGCCACTCGCCGAGGAACTCAGGCTTGACGCCGATCAGCTTACCAGCCGGGAGGGAGTGGAGATGCTTGCCGGCAACAGATTTCCGGAAGGCTTGCAAGCAATCGCCTTGGCCTATGCGGGCCACCAGTTCGGAAATTTCGTGCCTCAGCTCGGCGACGGACGCGCGCTGCTGCTTGGCGAAGTGGTGGACGTCAACGGCACTCGCCGCGACATCCAGCTGAAGGGATCGGGACCGACGCGGTTCTCGCGCAACGGCGACGGCCGCGCTGCCCTCGGTCCTGTACTGCGCGAATATGTCGTCAGCGAAGCGATGGCCGCCCTGGGCATTCCGACGACGCGAAGCCTGGCGGCGGTGCTCACCGGCGACCCGGTCTATCGCGAGGTCCGGCTGCCCGGCGCCGTCCTGACCCGAGTTGCGGCAAGCCATATCCGGATCGGCACCTTCCAATATTTCGCCGCGCGCCACGACGTCGACGGGCTCAAGATCCTCGCCGACTATGCCATCGACCGTCACTTCCCGCAGTTGGCGGGGCAAGCACGCCCGTACCGCGCCTTACTGGAGGCCGTTGTCACCGCACAGGCCGGTCTGGTGGCGCGCTGGATGCTGGTCGGCTTCATCCATGGCGTCATGAACACCGACAACACGGCGATCTCGGGCGAGACCATCGACTATGGCCCATGCGCCTTCATGGACGCCTATGACCCCAGCGCGGTGTTCAGTTCGATCGACCGCGCCGGACGCTATGCCTATGCCAACCAGCCTCGTGTCGCCACATGGAACCTTACGCGCTTTGCCGAGACGCTCCTGCCGCTCATGAGCATGGATGAGAATGATGCCGTGGCCGAAGCCGAGGATGTGCTGAGGTCGTTTCAGTCTTCCTATGAGGCTGTGTTGCAGCGCGGTTTTCGCAGGAAACTCGGATTGCTGACCGAGGCGGAAGGCGACCTGCAGCTCGCGGCTGATTTTCTGGATGTGCTGGCTCGCGGCGAAGCCGACTTCACGCTCGGCTTCCGGCGGCTGGGCGACGACCTCGACGCAGCGGAAGGTCAAGGCACGGCGCGGCCGTTGTTTCAGGATCCCGACGCATTCGATGCCTGGTCGGCGCGGTGGCGCGAGCGCGTCGCAAGCGAGGCAGCCGACACAGCCACGCGGCGGGCCGCTATGCATGCCGTCAATCCCAAATTCATTCCCCGCAACCATCGCATTGAGGAGATGATCCAGGTGGTATTGGGCGGGGACTTCACACCTTTCGAGGAGATACTGGGGGTCGTCAGCCGTCCCTTCGATGAGCAGCCGGAAATGGAACATTATGCTGACCCGCCACGATCGGACGAGCGCGTCCTGCAGACATTCTGCGGTACATGAGACGTTCATGACGGTCGCTTAACATGTGCGAATGCGGACGACCCATTTGCAAGCTATCGTCGCGAGTACTCTCGTAAGGGGCTGAGCTATGACGATTATAGAATTAGCATTCGAATTGCTGGCACGGAAGCTGGTAGACCATACCGGAATATCCGACGAGGATGCTCGAGACCTTGTCGCAGCCATGGGCGCTGACTGGTCATCGCTCGTGCGAGCAGCGAGGGTGATCAAAGAGAATTAGTAGGTCTTTCGACATTCAGCTGCAGGCTGCTGCCGCGAGCGGCCTTTATCGCAGGTTCGACTGCGCGTCCTGTCGCAAACCTGCACGTCCTGCGCGGTGAAATGAACTGCGTCGCTCGGAACGACTTCGATGGCGTAAAGTACGGTATATCGGTGATTGCCTCCACGCGCTGATCGCCGAGGGCGACGGGCGCAACACGGATGAGCGTGGCACGGTGCGTTCTGCGGTATTGGCGGCGGCTGCAATCCGGTCATCGTTCGATCTGTGCCGAACGATCCTGCCCAATATCAGCGAACTAGGCATTACCATCGGTATTGAACTCGGCCCGACTCCAATTTCCCGGTCGGGGCTGGTGGGTGATGCCAGTGTCGGCTGCGCCTCAAGCCGCGCCACATGCAGGCGTGCCGATGGATCGCCATTCTGTCCCCGGGTGGCCTCGAAAGCTTTTCCCCGCGGTTGCCGAACTGGGATTGGAGATTCCACGCGACCTCACGCAAATCAAAGCGATTGCCGCCCGGTTCGATAAGGAGGTCACCGGGCCACCCTTAGCCGTCGCTGGACGATAGGCGCCGCGCTAAAGCGGCGGTCGCCGTCCTGGCCTTACCGGCCTTTCGGCTTGTCCTGTTTTAGCGGGAAGGTAGCGTCGCCGTCCTTTTTCTCCGAAATGACCCTGGGATCTGCGCTTGAGATGCCGTCGTTCGACCCACCTTTGTGCTTCTTTTCCGTTTGGCCCTTGGCATCGGCTTCGGGGCCTACCGAGGCGCGTTCTGTTTCCTTGGGCATGGTGTTCTCCTTCGAGAACAATTCAACACGCGACGCTTGCCGAAGTTCCTGATGGTGCAAGGGTCGCAACTGTCCTTCACGGCTACGTTCTCGAACTGGAGAGCCCGCAAGTGCGGTGACACCATCCACCTTACAACCCGGCTAGCACCGGTTCCCTGGCAAGAGCAGGTTCCATCGCAGCCCAATCCATGCGCATGCCAACGCTCATCGTCGCTCCATTTTCCAGCGGCGCCAGCCCCTCGCCCGCGCCATTGTGCGCGTCGACGCTGTGCGAGACCGGCTCGAAGCAAAAGAAGCCCGATCCAGGCGACGGCGAATAGAGCAGGAAGACGTCCAAACCCGGCGTGGCGGTGAGCGAGATGGAAATCCCCTCCTGAGGCTGGACGATCATGGCGCGCCGGTCCCACCCGTCGAAGCCGTTGTTCACCCAGCCTGTTGGCAGCGGCGCGCCCATCGAGAAATCCCATGCAGGGCGATCGCTTACTGGTACCGCGCCAACGGGAAGATGGCGTTCATCCTCCAGCCAAACGCGCTCGGCCTTTGCCTGAAGCGTGGTCGCCGCATCGCGCGGGAACCACGGGTGAAAGCCGAGGCCGTAAGGCAAGCGCATACCGGCACGGTTCTCCACTGTCAGACGGGCCTCGAGGGCGCCGTCGCGCAGCGAATAGGAGACAGAGGCCAAATAGCGGTAAGGCCCGATCGCGCCATCGTCGAGCACCAGCTCCACCTCGCCGGCGGTACGGGCGCCAAGCCGCCACGGCCTCTGGAAGCCGTCGCCATGGATCGGAAAAGCCTCGCCTGGCACGTTAGGCTCAACGGCATGAAAGCGGCCGTCGAACGCGAAGCCGCCACCCGAGATGCGGTTCGACCATGGCACCAGCAACTGACAGCCGGAGGTGCCGCCTCCATCGCCAGGTCGAAGCAACGGAACCGAGGCGCCATTGGCGACAAGCGCGTCGAAGCGGGCGATCGCAGCCCCTTTTCCTGGTGCCAGGATGAGCCTCGACCGACCGTCGTTCAGTTCCACGAAGTCGGCCATGGCCTCACCAGCCGCCGTCGACGGCGATGTTCTGGCCGGTGATCATGTCGGATGCCGGCGACACCAGGAACAGCACGAGTTCGGCGACCTGATGCGGCTCGATGCGCGCCTTGATGCTCTGGTTCTCGAGGATCCAGTCATTGTATTGCTTGAGCCGGTCGCCGAAGACGCGCTCCTCCGCTTCCGAGACGACCGCGCCGGGAGAGACCGCATTGACCCTGATGCCATGCGGGCCGAGTTCGCGCGCCAGCGATTTGGTGAGGCCCAGCATCGCGCCCTTCGACGCGACATAGGGGACATAGCCGTCCCAGCGGCCGTTGAGCGTGATCGAGCAGAAATTGACGATCTTGCCATAGGCCTTGGCCTTCATGCCCGGCGCGCAGGCCCGCGCCAGCGCAAAGGCGGCCGACGAGTTGACGCGGATCTGATCTTCGTACTCGGTCAGCGAGAATTCCTCGAACGGCCGGTTGATGATCAGCGCGGCATTGTTGATCAGGATGTCGATGCAGCCTTCGCTCGCCGCCAGCGCGGTCACGGCTGCTTCCGCCGCGGCGAGACTGTTGAGATCGCAGCCGACGAAGGCGATGTCGCCGCCCGCCTCCGCGGCGAGCGCCGCAACGGTCGCCGGTGCGCTCTCGATGTCGGGACGGTCGAGCACCAGCACGCGCGCGCCGGCCCGCGCCAGCGTCACCGCCTGGGCCCGGCCGAGCGAGCCGAGCCCACCCGTCAACAGCGCGATACGACCTGCAAGCACCGTCATTGCCGCCCTTTCCTAGATCCTTCGTTTGTACGCAATTCCAGACGGAAGACCGCTACGCGCTGTTCCTGGAACTGCTTTAGAGCACGCCATGCACTTCATCGATCGAGGTGTCCTCGATGCGCTTGTCCAGCACCACCTCGCCGCGCGCCATCGCTACGATGCGGTCACAGCATTCGAAGACGTGGTGCATGTTGTGGCTGATGAAGACGCCGGTGACACCCTGCTCCTTCAGGCCGCGCACGAAGCCGATCACCTTCTTGGTCTCCTTGACCGAGAGATGGTTGGTCGGCTCGTCGAGGATCATAACCTTCGACCTGAAATGCATGGCGCGCGCGATTGCCACGCCCTGCCGCTGACCGCCGGAGAGCTCACCGACAAGCGCCTCGGGCGAGCGCAGATGCAGGTCGACATTGGCGATGGCGCGAACGCTCTCCTCAGCCATCTTCTTCTGGTCGAGGATGCCGACGCCGAAGGCCGCGAAGCGGGTCGGCTCGCGGCCGATGAACAGATTCCTGGCGATCGACATGGTCGGAACCATGGAGTTGTACTGATAGATGGTCTCGATCCCCAGATTCATCGCATCGCGCGGCCGCGCAATCCTCACTGGCTTTCCCTCGACCCGGATCTCGCCGCGATCCGCCGTATGAACACCGGAGAGGATATTGATGAGGGTGGATTTTCCCGCGCCGTTGTCGCCGACCAGTCCGAGCGCCTCACCGCGCTTGAAGTCCAGCGTGATGCCCTTCAGCGCATGGACGCCGGAATACCATTTGTGAAGATCGCGCACTGAGATGATGGCGTCGGTCACCGCTTTAGCCCTCCATCTTGATGGCCTTGGCGCGCTTACGCATCCAGGCATTGGCCACGACGGCGAAGATGGTCAGGAAGCCGATGGCGAACTTGAACCAGTTGGCATCGACATGGCTGAGCACGAGGCCATTGTCGATGACGCGGATGAGCGTCGTGCCGATGAGGCCGCCCATGACGGTGCCGATGCCGCCGGCGAGCGACGCCCCGCCGATGACGGCTGCCGCCACCGCCTGAAGCTCCATCCCCTCGCCGATCGACGGCAAGGGCGATCCCAGCCGCAGCACCTGCAGCATGCCGGCGAAGCCGGCGAGCATCGAACACAGGATGAAGCAGGCGAGCTTGACCCTGGCGGTCGGGATGCCCATCGAGGCGGCGGCAGGCAGGAAGCCGCCGGTGGCCTTGATCCAGTTGCCGAAATTGGTGCGCGAGAGCATCAGCGAGGTCAGCACGGCGATGGCGACGAACCATAGGAACGACATGCGGAACATGTTGCCCGGCCCGACGAAGGAGGTGAACAGCCAGTTCGGCAGGTCGGCGGGCAGCAGCGGCGGGAAGCCGCCCGAGACGACGACGGTAAGCGAACGCGCCATGAACAGCATGCCAAGCGTGGTGATGAAGCTCGGTATGGCGAAGCGGATGGTGACGTAGCCGTTGATGAAGCCGATCGCCGCGCAGACCAACAACCCGGCAAGCAGCGCAAGCGGGAACGGCCAGCCGTGCACCATCAGCACCGCCATCGTCATCGGCATCAGCGCGAAGACCGAGCCGACCGACAGGTCGAACTCACCACTGATCATCAGGATGGTGACGCCGATCGCGACAAGGCCGGCCTCCGGCAGGATGCCGAGAATGCCGCGCAGATTGTCGGCATTCAGGAACACGCCGTGCGAGCGGACCTGGAACAGGATGATGAGCAGCACCAACAGGATCAGCCCGGCCAGCTCCGGTTTTTCGAGATAGGTCTTGAACAGGCGCTTCAACGAAAGGCTCCGGCGTTCGAGATCGTCCATCACATCGGCGGCACCGGCCGCCGCCGATGCAAGGGTTCAGTGGCTGATGCTCAGCGCAGCCCTTGAGCGGAGAGCGCCATGATGCTGTCGGCCTCCTTCGGCCGCACAATGCCCTGGCCGGTGTCGATGTCCGATGGAGCAAGACCGATCTTCTTGTTGAGATAGGCCTCCATCACCGGCATGAAGCCCTGCATGTAGGGCTGCTGGTCGACCAAGGCCTGGACATAGCCCTTCTGCATCTGCTGCAGCACCTCGGGCACCAGGTCGAAACCGCCGAGCAGGACCTTGCCTGGCGCTACGCCGCGATCGGCCAGGACGCGCGCCACGCCGGCGCACCAGAAGCCGGTATCGAAATAGGCTGTCGTGTCCGGATGGGCGTTGAGATAGGCGCCGACGCGGTCGGAGGTGATGGCGAGGTCGGTGCCGCTGTCGATGCGCTCCCACGACACGTCGCGGTCGGCATGAGCGGCCTTGTATTCCTGGAGGAACTGCATGATGCCGGCGCCCCGGCTTTCCGACCAGTTCTGGCCGGGAGCGGAAATGCCGACCAGCACCTTGATCGGGCCGTCCTTCGGGAAGTTTTCGGAAATCGCCTTGGCCAGCGAATAGCCGGCCGGCTTAAAGCCCTGGCCGACAAAGGCCTGCCGGGCATTGCCCTTGGCGCCCTCGGTGTCGTCGACATTGACGGCGATCACCAGCACGCCGGCGTCGCGGGCCTCCTTGATGACGTCGTCGAAAGCATGGTCGTCGACGATGGAGGTCAGCAGCGCGTCGGGTTTGGCGGCAAGGGCGGCGCGCATGTTGGCGACCTGCTGCTCGACCGAGCCCTCGGTCTGGGTGAAGACCATGTTGCAGTTCGCCTCGACCTTGGCGCAGGCATCGTCAAAGCCCTTCTTCACAGCTTGCCAGAAAGTGTTCGAGGCCGACGAATGATGCGTGAAGACGATGTTGAGACCGTCGGCGCGGGCGGTCGCCTGCCCGCCAAGAAGAGCCGCGCTAAGCAGAAGCATTGCAGTGAGTTTTCTCATGTCTATTCCTCCCTTTGGATCTTTCAGATATCCGCCTTGTCGCTGACGCGGCGCTGGACGGTGTAGGCGCGATCAAGCTCCGGATGGAGCGCCAGACCAAGACCCGGCCCCGGCGGCACGGTGATCATGCCGTTTGTCACTTCCGGCAGCGCCGTCACCAGGTCGCGGTACCAGGTGCGGTAGAAGGCGCGCACACTTTCCTGGACGAGCGCATTGGGCGCATTGAGCGACAGATGCGTGGAAGCGGCGAGCACGACCGGCCCCGTGCAGTCATGCGGCGCCACCGGCAGCCGCCAGGCTTCCGCCATCGAGGCGATCTTGCGCGCCTCCGACAGGCCGCCGCACCAGGAGATGTCGAGCATGACGACGCCGGCCGCTCCGGTCTCCAGCAGGTCGCGGAAGGCCCAGCGGCTGCCCAGCGTCTCCGATGCCGAGATCGGTGCGGGGCTAGCGGCTGCGTAGCGCTTCAAGTCGCCGAGGCTGTCCATGCGGATCGGGTCTTCGTGCCAATAGGTGGCGAAGGGTTCCAGCGCGGCTGCGATCTTCATGGCCGGCAGGAGCTGCCACATCGAGTGGAACTCGACCATGATGTCGATCCTGTCGCCGACGGCTTCGCGTATCTTTGCAAAAGGCTCAAGCGCGGCCTTCAGGTCGGCCGGCGAGATGTCATTGCCGCGCGTCTTTTCGGCCGCGTGATCGAACGGCCAGATCTTCATGGCGGTGATGCCGTCCTCGAGCAGTTCCTGAGCCAATTCACCGGCGCGGGTGAGGAAGCCGTTGAGGTCGTCATAGTCCCGCCTGGAGCCGATGCCGTAATTGGCCGTCGTCTGGCCCTTGGCGTCCTTGATGTATTCGGTGCCGGCGCAGGTGTTGTAGGTGCGGATTGAGCTGCGGCTGAAGCCGCCGAGCAATTGGGCGATCGGCTGGCCGGTGGCCTTGCCGAAGATATCCCACAGCGCGATGTCGAAGGCGGAATTGCCGCGCACCTCGGCGCCGCTGGAGCGGAAGCCAAGATAGCCGATGAGATCGGCGGCCAATAGATCGATCTGCAGCGGATCGCGGCCGATCACGCGCGGCGCGACATATTCATGAAGGTATTCCTCGACGGTGCGCGACAGAAAGAAGGTCTCGCCGAGCCCGGTGAGGCCCTCGTCCGTATGGACCTCCACCCATAGCAGGTTGGGCCGTTCCTCGATGCGGATGGTCTCGATGGCGCGGATCTTCATGTCAGGCAATCCCCATCTCAGGCGATACCGGCGTCGAGGAGCGCCTTGACGCTCTTGTCGAAGTGCTGCGCCATATGCTCGGCCGCAAGCCGCGGATCACCCTTGAGGATCGCGTCGGCTATGTCCTCGTGCCCCTTGATCATCTTGAGCTGGTCCTCGGGGGTCGAGCGGGTTCGCCAGCCGATCACCCAAGTGCGGCGCGTGACGCCGCTGAAGGCAGTGACGATCAGCGAGAAGACCGGGTTGTGCGATGCGGAGGCGATCGCCTCGTGAAAGGCGATGTCGTGCTCCATGACGATCTCGGGGTTCTTGAAGCTCTCGCGCATCAGCTTGGCCGCGTTGGCAATGGCGGCCGCTTCCGCATCGGTGCGGCGCAGGGCGGCGAGCGCCACGGTGCGCATCTCGATCGTGCGCCGCACGTCATAGACCTGATGCACGCTGATCTGCTGCGTGGTGATGCCGTGTTCGATGACCATCGACATCGCGCCCGTGTCGAGCTTGGCGACCGTGGCGCGACGCCCGGCGCTCATGTCGATCAGGCGCATAGCAGAAAGCGAACGGAAGGCCTCGCGTACCACCGTGCGGGAGACATTGAGTTGGCGGGTCATGGCCGCCTCGCTGGGCAGCGGATCGCCTGGCGCCAGCCCCTCGGAGCGGATGTGCTGGGTGATCGCCCGGATCGCCGTGTTCACCAAGCCAGGGCTCGGCTCATCCGCTGCCTCTGTCGGATTCTGCATGTCGCTTCGCCAACCTGTATGACAGGTTATAATCTAATTGCTCATATTATGACTAGAAGATATATGCAAGCGGATTTCTGGACGCCGAACTGGAGGAGCCCCGTGCAAGAAACGCATGCAGCCCTGATCTTTGACGCGCGCGATGTGGTCGGCGAGAGCCTGGTCTGGGACGACCGCCGTGGCAGGCTGGTCTGGGTCGACATCATCGGCCGCCGGATCCATCGGCTGGATACGATCACCGGAGCTCATGAAAGCTGGGCTACGCCTGACCTCGTCACCTCAATTGGCCTGCGCAGGGACGGTGGCGCCATCGTCGGCCTTAGAAAGGAAGTCGCCTTGTGGGAATTCGGCGGGCCGTTCAAAACGATCGCCGAGATCGAGCCGGACAGGCCCGAGATGCGGCTGAATGAGGGCGTCGTGGCGCCAGACGGTTCGTTCTGGGTCGGCACGATGGCCAATAATATCGCCCCAGACGATACGTCTCTCGCCATCACCCAGGATGCCGGACAGCTGTTCCGGATCGGACCGGCCGGCGACGTGACGAAACTAAGCGAAGACCGCTTCGGCATCACCAATACGATGGCGTGGACCCAGGATGGGCGTTTCATCACCGCCGATACGATGAAGAATGAACTCTACAGCTATACTTGGAACCAGAGCTCTTCGAGGATCGCCGAGCGGCGGCGGTTCTTCGGCGGTTTCGAGCGAGGACTGCCCGACGGCTCCTGCATGGACGCCCACGGCCATGTCTGGAACTGTCGGGTCGCCGGCGGAAGCTGCCTCGCGCGCATCTCGCCCGACGGCCGGCTGGATCGAACCATCGAACTGGCTTGTACCTGGCCGACGAGTTGCGCCTTCGGGGGCGTCAACCTCGATACGCTCTTCGTCACTTCCGCGCGCTTCACGATGACGGCGGATCACTTGCTGGCAAACCCGAATGAAGGCGGCGTTTTCGCGTTGCGGCCGGGGATGCGAGGTTTGCGGGGCAACCGCTTCGGGTAGACTGTCCAATTCCCTCGCGGTGCGAAATTGTCGGTGGGCTCAAATGACAACGGTCGCAAGCAACGGCCGCTGGCAGCTGACCTCCGACAGGTCGAGCGTTCGAAACCCGCCGTAGACAAGACATCACCAGTCGGCACCGAGATCCGGACGATTGCGGCGCTCAGGAGCCGGAGCGATTCGGATTGCTTCCGGCATGCGTCATGCAATTAATGCAGATCGCCGGCTGACACGGGGAGGTTCTGCCTGACCGGGCGGTCGCGGTGCGCGCCGTCGGCGATGGTCAAGAGGTCGATCGATGCTATCCCAATCAGCGCCTTCATCTGCCGGTAGGCATCATCGGCCCGTCGCATGCGGATGGCTTCCAGGACGTCGCCATGCGCGCTGAGCGTGGCCTGGAAATTGGCCGTGGCCGAGGTCGTCAGCCGAAAGGAGAAATTGAGGGCCGCAGCCAGCATATTGCCGAGGTTTGCGAACACCGGGTTGCGGCTGGCACGCAAGATTCCAGTGTGAAATCGCACATCGGCGTCGAGGCAGGCAGACAGGTCGTCTTCAGGCGCGTCGCACATCGCCTCATAGGCGGCCTCGATTATCGCCAGATCGCCGGAGCTCGCCATCTTGGCCGCCAATTGGGCGGCTGCCGGTTCAATCACCAGGCGCGCTTCGATAAGCCCTCGCACGAAGCCGAGGTCGGGCTCGATCCCGCTCATCCAGTCGAGCACTTGGGCATCGAGCCTGTTCCAATCGCTTGGCAGGCGGACATGCGTCCCCGCGCGCTTTCGCGCTTCGATCAGTCCTTTGGCCGCGAGCGTCAGAAGCGCATCGCGCAGTGCGGTGCGGCTTGCGTCATAGGCGGCGCAAAGTTCGGCTTCGCTGGGCAGGATGGAAAGAGGGGGATAGCGGCCGGAGAGGATGCGCTGGCCGATATCCCTCGCGATCCTGTCCTTCAGCGACGCCGGGCCGATAGTGGTCGCGTCCGGCACGTCTTCGGTCTTCGGAAGGGGCTTAACTGCCATTGCTAGGTCCTGTTGAGGTGATACTCGGCGACAACCACAGCAAGGATCAGGAGCGATCCCTTTGCAAGCAGTTGATAGAAAGTCGGCACCGAAGTCAGGATCATGCCGTTGTTTAGGATGCCGATGATCGCAACCCCCAGCAGCGCCCCGACAATCGTTCCTTTGCCGCCCTGCAGGGCGCATCCGCCGAGAACGGCGGCGGTGATGGCCTCGAGTTCCAGCCCTTGCGATCCCGAAACCGGCTGCCCCGAACCCGTGCGCGCGGCAAGCAGGATGCCGGCAAGCCCCGCCGCCACGCCGCTCATGATATAGATGCCGACGCGGTAGCGCTTGACGTTGATGCCGGAAAAGCGCGCCACGACCGGATTGCCGCCGAGCGCATAGATGTTGCGGCCGACTATCGACCGGGAAAGAAAGACCTGGAACAGGATCGCCGTCGCGATCAGGATCCACAAAAGCAGCGGCAGGCCGAGGATTTTGCCGATACCGATGAACCGAAACGTGTCGCTGAAGATGGCGATCGACTGGCCATCCGACATGATGAAGGCGATGCCGCGGAAAATGGCCATCGTGCCGAGCGTGGCGATGACGGCATTGACGCGCCCGTAGGTGATGATGATGCCGTTGACCAGGCCGGCCAGCCCGCCGACGACCAGACCGGCGACGATGCCGAGCCCCGGCGAGCCCGTCGCCTGGATGGCCATGGCGGTCGATACCGTGGTGAGGCCGACGACGGCGCCGACCGCGATGTCGAGCCCACCGGCCACGATGACGATGGTCTGACTCATCGCCAGCACGCCAAGGATGGTGATGCCTAGGCCGATATTGAGCATGTTGCGCGCCGAAAAGAACACGTCGCCACGCAGCGTGCCGAAGATCACAATGAGGATCGCGAGCGCGAGGAGCAGGCTGATGTTGTGGACACCCAGGCGTTCGGCCAAGGCGGCCATGGAGCGCCTTTCCATGGCGTCGCGGGGATTCGTGAGCTGATCGGCGGTGTTCACGGGGCAAGTCCTTCGCGCTGGAGGGCGGACCTCGGCATGGCGTGCCTGAGGATCGATGTCTCATCGATATCCGGGCGGTTCAGTTCGGCGGTGATGCGGCCTTCGGCCATGACGAGCACGCGGTCGGCCAGACCGATCAGTTCGGGCATTTCGGATGAAATTAGGATGAGCCCGATCCCACCCGCCGCGAGTTCCTCGATCAGGCGATAGATTTCAGCCTTGGCACCGATGTCGATGCCGCGCGTCGGCTCGTCAAGGATCAAAAGCATGGGCTGTCGCGCCAGCCATCGCGCCAACACCACCTTCTGCTGGTTGCCACCTGAAAGTTTTGCCACCGGCACGTCCAGATCCGGTGCCTTGATCGCCATCTTGGCGGCAAGTGGCGACACCACGTCGAGCGCCTTGCGCCTGCTGAATAGACCGAAGGACGATGTCCGGTCCGCAACGCAAAGGGCGGCATTGTCGAGAATGCTGCGAAACATCAGCAAGGCCTCGTGCTTGCGGTCCTCGGGCGCAAATCCGATACCGGCGACGATGGCCGCATGCGGGCTGTCGGGGGTGACGGGGATGCCGTTCATCGACACGGTGCCGCCGAGACGGCGGTCATAGCCGACGATCGCTTTTGCCAATTCGGAGCGTCCCGCGCCCATCAGGCCGGCGATACCGAGGACTTCGCCCTTGCGCACCGAGAGATCGATTGCGGTGATGCGCTCCGTCGTCAGCCCCTTGATCTCGAGCAGGTTCTCGCCCGAAGGCCGGCTCTCGCGTTTGAACAGGTCCGCGATGTCGCGACCCACCATGAGCCGGGCAATGCCCTGCTCGGTGGCGCCGGCCGCAGCCGATTCATCGACGAGACGGCCGTCACGCAGGACGACGATACGGTCGGCGAGCTCGATGATTTCGTTCAGCCTGTGGGAGATGTAGACGATCGACGTTCCCTCGGCGCGCAACCTGCGGATGACCGCGAAAAGCCGCCGCGCTTCGTCATCGGTCAGCGACGATGTCGGTTCGTCGAAGGCGATGAGGCGGCCGCCGGCGCGCACCGCACGCATGATTTCGATCATCTGCCGTTGCGCGGGGCCGAGCGTCTCGCAAGGCTGGCGCGGCCGCATGTCGGCTTGCACGCCGAAGGCAGCAAGCACGCGAGCGGCTTGCGCCTCCAGTGTCTTCCAGTCGAGGAACACGCCGGCTGTTCTTGGCATTTCGCCCACGAAGATGTTTTCCGCGATGGTCAGGCTCGGAACGATCTCCGGCTCCTGGTGGATGACCCGGATGCCGGCGTTGTGGCTGTCTCTCGGTTCGGAAAAGACCACAGGTTCATTGGCGAACCGGACCGAGCCGCTATCCGGTTTGAAGACCCCTTCCAGAATACGCATCATCGTCGATTTGCCGGCGCCGTTTTCGCCGACCAGCGCCAAAAGTTCGCCAGGCCGGAATTTCAGCGACACGTCGTCGAGTGCCTGGACGACGCCGAAACGCTTCGAGACATGCTCGAGCGCGAAGAAACCGTTTTCCGTCACATCAGGCTCCCGATCATTGCTGGGACATGCGACGGGACCCATGGGGGTCCCGTTGCATCGGACTGGTCAGTGGCAGAGTTTGGCCTTGTAGTCGGACGCGAAATTGGCAGGCGTGATGTATTCGGGGTCGGTGAAGGATTGCACCGGAAGCGGTGTCTTGTCCTTGATCGCGGCCAGCAGCAGCTTGACGGCCAGCGCGCCATGATTGGCCGAGTTCAGCCACATCGTGCCCCTGAACGCCGAGGGCTCGGCCGAGCCGAACGCATCGCAGGCCCGGCTGCCGTCAATGCCGATGCCCATGCCCTGATCGGCCTTGTAGCCGGCGTTTTGCAGGGCGCGCGCGGCGCCCAGAACGCCATCGTCATTGCAGGAGTAGAAGATCCAGTTGGTCACGTTCGGATTGGCCGTCAGCGTCGTGGTCATCACGTCGATGGCGTTGACCATGGTGTTGTCATAGGCAACGCGGATGATGTTGTTCGGCTTGAAATCAGGGACCGCCTTGAGGAAGGCCTCCTCGGCGCCCTTGTTGCGCTGCATGCAGGTGTCCGCCTTGCGGTCCTCGATGGACGCGATGCGCACTTCCTTGCCGGCCCATCCATCGGCTTTGTAGAGCTTCGCCAGTTCTTCACCGACGCGCGCACCGATGTTGTGGGCGTTCATGCCGACATATGGAACCTGCGACCCGTCCTGATAGTAGATGTCGTCGTCCACGGCGACGAGCGGAATACCGGCGGTCTTCGCCTTCTGGGCGATCACCGGGCCGAGCGCCTTGTCGGGAACGACGATGGCGATGCCCTTGACGCCATCTCCAACCATGGTGTCGAAGGTGGTGACTGCCAGATTGGCATCGAACTGGACGTCCTGCGAAACGAAGGCGGCGCCGGCAGCTTCGGCAGCCTTCTTGGCGCCGCCGACTTCAGCGACGAACCATGGGTGTTCGCCCATCTTGTTGATGTAGCCGATCTTGATATCGTCGGCACGTGTGGCACCGGTCAAGGCAAGTCCGGTGGCGAGTGCGGCGCAGGCCACGATTGCTGTCAGTCTCGAATTCATGTCTTCCTCCCTTGTGCAGTCCTGGTTGAACGTCAGTCGTGGTAGAGAACCGAGCGTCCGCCATCGATGGTGATCGTCTCGGCATTGATGAACGGCGCTTCGTCCGAAGCCAGAAAAACCGCCGTCATTGCGACCTCCTCCGGTCGGCCGATCCTTTTGGGCGGATGCAGGTCGTAGGCGCGCCTCTTTTCCGCTGCCGGATCGGCAAATGTGTTCCAGTAGGCCTCCGCTATCGGCGTCTCGATGTAGCCCGGCGCGATGGCGTTCACGCGGATGCCGCGCGCCGCGTATTCGATGCCGAGCGCTCTCGTCAGCCCCAGCAGCGCGTGCTTGGCGACGGGATAGGGGAAAGTGTGTGGAATGATGCGGAAGGCGTGGCAGCTGGCGATGTTGACGATCGAACCATATTCTCGCTCCAGCATCGAGGGCAGCACCGCCCTGGCGCAGATCCAGGCTGCCTCGAGATCGAGCTTGAGACAGCGCTCCCACTCGCTGTCGGGCATCTCCAACGGCTCATGGAAGACGTTGGCCCCGGCATTGTTGACCAGTATATCGACGCTCCCAAAGGAGCCAAGCGTGCGCGCCACCAGGTCGGTGACGGACTGTTTGTCGGTCACATCGGTTTCGCAGAACACCGCCTCGCCGCCGGCCTGCGCGATTGCCCGCGCGACCGCGGCGCCGGTCATCGTGTTCTTCTCGGCAATGACGACGCGGGCTCCCTGGGCCGCAAACGCGGTGGCGGTGGCGGCGCCAATGCCTTGGCCGGCCCCGGTGACGATCGCGATCCTGCCCTGCAGACGACCCGTCATGGCGATCACCAATCCACGATGGTGCCGTCCGGCATGACCGCATTGCGGGCATGCAGCACCTCCTGCTTGAACGGGTGGCGGGCGATCACGTCTTCGTTCACGGTAACACCGAGGCCGGGCAGTTCGGGGGCGTCCCAACGTCCCGGCTGGCGCCTGATCGGCCAGCTCACCACATCGTCGTACCATGGAACTGCGCCCGACATTTCCTCCTGGATGATGACGTTGGGCGTCGAAATGCCGAAGTGCAGCGCGGCGACCCCGGCCAGCGGTCCGAGTGGATTGTGCGGCGCCAGTCCGATGCCGGCGGTTTCGGCGAAGGCGGCAATCTTCTTGGTCTCGAGCAGACCGCCGGTGTGGCAGATGTCGGGCTGCGCGATGTGGAAGGCGCGGCCAGCGATGGCGTGCGAAAACTCGCGACGGCCGATGAGACGCTCGCCGGACGCGATCGGTACCGGCGAGCGGGCCGTGATATGGGCGAGGCCAGCCATGTCTTCCGGCGGCAGCGGCTCTTCCGCGAACATGATACGGGCGGGCTCTATGACTTTCAGATAGTCCATCGCTGCATTGACGGAGGCCGGCCGGCCGTGGAAATCGATCATGATGTCGACCGCGGGGCCTACGGCTTCGCGCAGCGCGCCGACCATCTCCGCGACGGCATCGACGTCGCGCGCCGGCGACACATAGTGCGTATAGGGGATGCAGACGATCTTGACCGCGTCATAGCCCGCCTGCGTGACGATCCGGCCCCGTTCGACGATGCTGTCCGCCGAATTGCTTTCGTAGACGGCCTTCATGTCCCCGAGACCGAGATGGGTATAGGTGCGCAGATGCGTGCGCACCTGGCCGCCGAGCAGGCGCCAGACCGGGACGCCGAGCGATTTTCCCAGAATGTCCCACAGAGCAATCTCGATGCCGCTGACGGCCGACATGCCCTCGACGCCGAGACGCCAAAAGCCGTGGCGCGTCATGATCTGGTGGCACTGTTCGATGTTGCGAGGGTCCTGCCCCAGCAGCAGAGCCTCGAGATCCTCCAGGGCGCCCACGACGGCGCGCGTTTTCCATTCCAGTGTCGCCTCGCCCCAGCCGAAGAGACCGGGTTCGTCGGTCTCGACCCGGACAAACACCCAATTGCGCATCTCTGCGTTGCACACGCGCGCGCTGATCGACGTGATCCTCATTCCAGCCCCTCAGCTTGTCGTTTATATCGACATTAAATATGATTTATTTATCAATACATGTGCGGAGTCAAGAGCAGACACCGCACGTCTCGATTACCGCCACGCTCCAGAACTTGACCGCTGGAATATCCTGGCTCGTCATACAGTTAGGGCGAACGAAACATAAACTGTGCTGGAGCTCGGATGGTCAGCCTCCGATCTCTTTGGATTGGCAGCGTGCATCGAGGGCACATTTCAGCGTTTGCATGCGCGGGAGCACCATTCGACGGCGACGTAGAACGGTTGGCCATCGTGCAACTTTGCACGGCGACAGGAACGTGCTGGTCGATACGGGCCTCATTCAGCATGACGACAGTTTTTCACAGAAATGCGGCATTCCTTATTGGATCTCCCTGGTCCGAATGCTGCCGGAGGCAGGCGTCTCCGCCGATTCAGTGACCGACATCGTCCGATGTGGATCATGTCGCCCGACTCGTCATGCTCATAGCGGCGCACCGGCTCTGCTGGCTCAACGTCCTTCAGCCGCGACGGTCCGGCCCGCGCCAGCACCCGGCTCACCTTCGCGGCGAGACAGCGACCCCACTTGCAATGTGCTTGCCCGTGAGGCGCTGGCGCCGCAGCGTAACGATCCGATCGGCCACAGCCCGTTCGCTCGCATTCGGACTGCGCCTGGGCCGCGACGAGCGGTCGGCCATGCCGGCACGGCCTTCGGCCTTGTAGCGCTCGACCCATCGGTTCACGACCTTCGCCGGCGCCGCGAATTTCAACGCTGCTTGGGATTGGGAAAGGCCGCCTTCCATGACCGCAAGCGCCATCTCCTCTCGATTCATTCGGGTCCTCCGACGAATCTGAAGCGTGGTAACTCCAGTCTCGTCGGTCGGGCCCGAATGGACAACCTGCCAAAACCTCACATCTGGCCGAATGCCGGAAGGCACAAGTCCTCCATGATCGGCTGAAGTTTGTTTGCGGTGCGCCGTGGCTACCAGCTCCAAGCCGCCAATATCCGCCTTCGAGTAGCGGTGCACTGGCCGCGATTGAACAGCTATTGGGCGCGAACCGCGGCGGCTGGAACCGTCCTGACACCGCAAGGCCGTTAAGATCATCCGGTCCAAGAGAACCGATATCGAGCCAACCAACCTGGCTAATTTCGCAAGATCTTCGTCATCGTCCGCCCCATGGCGAGCTCGTCGATCAGTTTGTCGAGGTAACGAATTTCCTGCATGAGGGGTTCTTGGATGTCTTCCACGCGGATACCGCAAATTACTCCCGTAATGAGCGACCGCGATGGATTCATCCGAGGCGCCTGCACAAAGAAAGTCTCAAAAGATGCGTTCTTCGCCAACTGATCCTCGAGCATTTCCTGGCTGTACCCCGTCAGCCAACCGATGATTTCATCGACCTCCGCTTTCGTGCGTCCCTTTTTCTCAGCTTTCGCGACATAGTGGGAATAGACGCTCGCGACGCTGACTGAATAGATTCGATGCTTCGTCATCTGTCCCCCTGTGTCCAAGGCATTTCGCCTGGGAATATCGTACAGCAGCCTCTAGGGGCGACAGCAAGCCGGTGAATACTCCATCCGTGTCTGTGTTGGCCCACGAAGGCATGCTGGTTGAGATCCACGCGATCGCTGGGTTCCACAGCAAGCCCCGTGACCAGCATAGGAAGACGCCTTCGGATCCGCTCGTCATCGCGTTCGCAAACGATCTCATTCATGGCGGCATTATAGCAATTTTCCCCAAGCCCGGAGCACCGCGACGCTGCAAGTTGTGGCGGCAATGCTCCGGTACCGCCACGAGCTTCCGTCGCAAAATTCCACATGGCGGCGCTTGCAGCAGGCGGGCGCAACAATGGCGGGTGGGCCTGCGCTGGCAGTTTAGTTCGTCTCCTTGGAAACGAGAGGCAGTGTGGCAATGACGATTTCTCCCTTTCTGACCGCTCTCGGATCCGAAGAGCCCCCAGCCGGCCGAGCGAAAGACATGGACCTCTACGGGTGGCTAATCGGAAGTTGGGAGATGGACACGGTCCACTATCTCGACGGCGGCACGATGCAGAAATGGAATGGAGAATGCCATTTTGGCTGGGTGCTCGGAGGCCGCGCGATTCAGGACGTTTGGATCAGGCCCAAGCGCCCTGCCCCGTCCACGATGTATGGTACGACTTTGCGCATCTACGATCCCGGGATCGATGGCTGGCACATCATCTGGAACGACCCGCTCAACCAAGATTACTCGCGCCAGATCGGGCGGGCCGAGGGTAAGGACATTGTCCAGCTCGGCGAGGACTCGCGCGGTTTGAAAACCCGATGGCGTTTCACTGAGATCACCGCCAACGGCTTCCATTGGATCGGCGAGGAACGATCGTCCGAGAGCGACCCTTGGCAGACCACGTATGAACATTTAGCTCGCCGAACAAACCCTGAAGCCAGATCAAGAGCCAAATAATTTTTCGTCTTTTTGCCAGGTGAACCAGGTGTTCATCGCGTCTTGAAGACCGGGTGCAGTTCAATCGCAGCCCCTTCACGGCAGGCAAAAGCCAATGGGGGGCAATGAACATTCTGAATACGCTTGCCTCAGTCATCAGGTCCGTTGCGCCGTGAATTGATAAGGCTTGCCGGGTTTGATCACCAGCGGTAATGCACATAGGGCTTGAGGTCCTGGTCGTAGATATCGCGGATCTTGCCCATGATGTCGGCCGACAGCGGCGGAAGCTCCGCGGCCTCGGCATTGGAACGGGCCTGCGCCGGATTGCGCGCACCGGGAATGACCACGGTGACCGCATCGAACATCAGGATCCAGCGTAGCGCGAATTTGGCCATTGTCATGTCGTCTGAGACAAGCGGCCGGACGCGTTCGACCGCCGCCAGTCCGACTTCATAGGGCACGCCCGAGAAAGTCTCGCCGACGTCGAAGGCTTCACCGTTGCGGTTGAAGAGGCGATGGTCCGTCGCCTCGAATTCGGTGTCGGGTTTGAACTTGCCCGACAGCAAACCGCTTGCCAGCGGGACGCGGGCGATGATCGCCACATTGTTCTTTCTCGCCAGGTCGAAGAACAATTCCGCTGGCCGTTGGCGGAAGGCGTTGAAGATGATCTGCACGCTGACGACGCCAGGGTACTGCATCGCCTTCAGCGCCTCTTCGACGCGCTCAACGCTGACGCCGTAGTTACGGATTTTGCCTTGCTCGACGAGCCGGTCAAGCCGCTCGAACACTTCCGGATGATAATAGAGATCGGTCAGCGGGCAATGCAGCTGCACGAGATCCAGCGTGTCGGCCTCCAGATATCTGAGGCTACGATCAATCCAGTCGGCAAGGTTTTGCTGGCTGAAACCCTCGACCGTCTGCGTCGGCAGTCGCTTTCCGGCCTTGGTGGCAATGAATGGCCGCTCACCGCCGCGCTCCTTCATCACCCTGGCGATGAGCTTTTCGGAACGGCCGTCGCCATAGACATCGGCGGTGTCGATGAAGGTGACGCCGGCGTCGAGGGCGGCATGGAGGGCGGCAAGAGCATCGTCGTCATTGACCTCGCCCCAGGCGGCCCCGATCGCCCATGAACCGAAACCGATCTCGCTGACGTCGATGCCGGTGCGGCCGAATTTCCGTGACTGCATACCCTGTTTCCTAACTGCGGCTCGGTGGTGAGTCCTGATTGACGGGCCGCCTTATCGCATGGCAGCGCGATTGACATTCCCGCTCGTAGGATTTACCAGATAACAGGGTTGTATGACAACCCGGTAAGACTGCAATTATTTGGAGTCGGGAGGATCTCAAATTGAAAACCGTTCTGAAAATGGGCGCGTCGGCCGCCTTGTGCCTTGGCGCGCTTGCTCATCCAGCATTCGCCGAAGACAATATCGTCAAGATCGGAGTCGTCGCGGCGGAGTCAGGCTCGTTCGTTTCCGCCGGCCATACGTTGCCGGCGGGCGTCGGCCTTGCCGTCAAGCAGATCAACGACGCCGGCGGCATCAAGGTCGACGGCAAGACCTACAAGCTGGAAATGGTCAAGCGTGACGACCGCACCGACATCGCGACCGCCATCGCTGCCACCCAGGAGCTGGTGCGCGATGTGAAGGTGCAGGCAATCTTCGGGTCGGAAACCCATGACTTCACGCTGGCCATGGCCAAGATCACGCAGCCGGCCAAGATCATCCATTTCGCCGGCAATTCGACGCTGGCGAAAATACTGACGCCGGACTCGGTCAAGCCGGGCGGCGAGGACCACTACCTCTTCCAGTCCGAGCCGCAGGAATTCCAGCGGTCCGGATCGACCGCGCGAGGCGTCCTCACGCTTCTCGAGCCCTTGCTTGGCTATCGTCCGAAGAAGTCCGTCATGATCGTCGGCAACGACGCGACCGGTCAGTTCCTGTCGTCCTACTACTACAAGGCGCTCAAGGCCGAGGGGCAGGATGTTCCCGACATCATCTTCTACCCGCCTGACACAACTGACTTCTCGCCGTTCCTGACCCGTGCCAAGAGCCTCAACCCGGATATCATCCACTTCTGGTACAATGGCGATTCAACGCTGACGGCACTGCCGCAAGCGCTTGAACTGGGTGCCGCCAAGAGCTACTTCCTGTTCGGCGTCGACCCCGGCATCTGGAAGGAAAAGGCACTGACAGCCGACGTGCCGGTGGCGATGAGCTGCGTTCCGGTCTGCTGGGGTGAGTCATCCAACCCGAAAGCCAAGGCCTATTTCGATGCCTATTTCGCGGCCGGCGCTCCTCATGGCGTGACCTCGTCGGTGTCGCTGCTCTACCACGACTATGTCCATTTCCTCGCCGAAGCCTGGGAGAAGGCCGACAGCTTCGACCCGGACAAGACGGTCGAGGCGCTGCTGGCGCTCCACCACCAGGGGGTCGTCTCGGACGACCTGACGTTCAATCCGACTCACCAGGTCACCCATGCCACCGAGGTCTGCGCGGCGGCACCTGGTGGCGCCATCTCCTGTTCCATGCAGCAGCCGCCGGCTGAAGCGCCCAAGAGCTGACTTCCCAACCGTTGGCGGCGCGCAAGCGCCGTCGACCGCCCAGTTCGTTGAACGCCAGCTTCTAGTCAAGGCAGGACCTGATCACCGGCCTCACATCGACAGTGGACGCCAGCCGTGGACATTTTCATACAGCAGATCCTCAACGGTCTCTCGATCGCCAGCGTGATCACGCTCATCGCCATCGGCGTGACGCTGATCTTCGGCCTGACCGGCATCATCAACTTCGCCCATGGCGAATTCCTGATGATCGGCGGCATCGTCACCTGGCTCGCCGTCAGCGCTGGCCTCGGCTTTCCGGTGGCGGTCGTGCTGGCGATCCTGGCGGTTGGAGCGATGGGCTACATCCTCGAGCGTGGCCTGTTCCGCTTCACTCTGGAGCGGCCGACCAACGGCTTCATCGTCTCGCTTGGCCTCATCGTCGTGCTGCAGCATGTCGTCGTGCTGCTGTGGAACCCCAATCAGAAGAGCATTCCGCGCCCGCTGACCACTGTGTGGGATGTTGGCGGCGTGCGCATTGCCTCCGTTCGCGTCATGGTGATCCTGATCGCTATTGCCGTGGTGGCCCTGAGCTTCAGGATGGTTACGGCAAGCCGTTACGGCCGGGCGCTGCGTGCCAGCGTCGAGGACCGCGATACCGCGGCCTTGATGGGCATTCCGGTGCGTCGCTACATTACCGGCGTGTTCGTGCTGGGCAGCGCGCTTGCCGGACTTGGCGGCGCGCTGCTGATCGCGCTGTTTCCGATCACGCCTTTCACCGGCGGCACGATGGTCATGAAGGGCTTCGCCGTCGCGTTGATCGGCGGTCTCGGCAACATTTATGGCGCCGTAGCCGCTGGTCTCATCCTCGGCGTCGTCGAAGGCTTCAGTGCCGGCTACGGCTTCTCGCAATGGACCGATGCCTATTCCTTTGCCCTGATGATCCTGGTCCTGATCGTTCGCCCACATGGTCTGTTCGGCGGCACCAGCGGACCCAGGATCGCATCATGACCGCAGAGCAGGAGCTTCACGCTGATCGCACGAATTCCACCTTCAAGTCCTTGCGCTCGCTGCTACCGGTTGTGGTTGTCCTCGCGCTGATCGCGCTCGTGCCCTTGTTCTCGCCCAGCAACCGCTTCCTGTCGCTGGCAATCTCTGCCGGGATCAACGTGATCGCGCTCTACGGGCTGTCCGTGCTGTTCGGTCAGACCGGCATCCTGTCGATGGGGCACGCAGCACTGGTCGGCGTTGGCGCCTATGCGGCGGCGATCCTGGCGCGCGATTTCGGCATCGGCTTCTGGCTGGCGCTGCCGGTGGCAGCGCTTGCCAGCGCAGTGTTTGCAGCGATCGTCGGCATTCCCTCGCTTCGGGTTGGCGGCCACCACTTCGTCATCATGACCTTCGCCTTCGGCCAGTTGCTTACAATCGTGCTCACCAATGGCGGCGACTACACAGGCGCTGCCACCGGGCTTGATCTGGTCGGGCATGTCACCCTGTTCGGGGCCGACATGGGTGACCTGACGCGCTACTATCTGATGGTGGTGGCGTTCGTCGCTGCCGCGGCAGTGGCGAGCTGGGCGATTATCAACTCGTCCTATGGCCGTACGTTGCGCGCGATCAGAGAGAACGAGAAACTTGCCGCCTCGCTCGGCATCAATGTCGGCCGGCACAAGATCGGCGCCTTCGTGGTCAGCGGCATCTTTGCCGGCATCTCCGGCGTGCTGCTCGCCTATTTTCTCGGCCACATCTCGCCTACGCAGTTCTCTTCCTTTCCGAGCATCTATCTGGCGCTCATGGTCATGATCGGCGGCGCCCGCCTGATCGAGGGACCGCTTGCCGGCGGCGTGCTGGTCGCCTTCCTGCCGGAAGTGCTCAATCTCGACCCGGTCCAATCGCGCATCGTCTATGGCGTCTGCCTGATTGCAGTCATCATGCTGCTGCCCGATGGCCTGATCGGCGGCATCGTGCGTGCGCTTCGCGGGGTCTTCGCGGCCAAGCCGGGACAGGAAACCCAAGAGCGCCATGCACGGCCATCGGAGGCGCGCCGATGAGCCCTGTGCTGGCGATCAGCGGCCTCAGCAAGCAGTTCGGCGGCGTCACCGCGCTGGCGGGCGTCGATCTGACCATTGAAGAAAGCGAAATCCTCGGCGTCGTCGGTCCGAACGGCTCCGGCAAGACGACACTGTTCAACGTGGTGACCGGCGTCCACAGGCCGAGCGGCGGCAAGGTGCTGTTCCACGGACAGGACATCACCGGCCTGGCGCCGCACGCCGTGTCGCGGGCCGGCATTGGCTATACCTTCCAGCAGGCAATGGCGTTTGCCGGCCTTGGCGTGCTGGAGAACGTCCAGATCGCCGGCGAGCATGCGAGGGCGGCTGGCACAACCAGTCCGTGGCCGGCACCGCAGGCACTGCTCGACTTCGTCGGATTGAGCGCGCTAGCAGATGAAAAGGCCGGCGTGTTGCCGTTCGGGAGCTTGCGCCTTCTTGGCCTCGCGCTCGCACTCGCCACGCGGCCATCGCTGCTGCTGCTCGACGAGCCGGCTGCCGGCCTGAACGATCGCGAAACCACGGCGCTGGTGGGGCTTGTCCGCCAGCTGCCCGGCCATGGCATCACTGTCTGCGTCATCGACCATGACATGAAGCTGATGAAGATGTTGTGCCGACGGCTTGCCGTGCTCGATTTCGGCTCCAAGATCGCCGACGGACCGACCGAGGCGGTGCTTGCCGATCCCAAGGTGCTGGAAGTTTACCTGGGGGGCGATCTGTGAGCCTGCTCGCTGTTTCCGAAGTCGTCACCGGCTACGGGCCGACGGTCGTCAACCGCAGCGTCTCACTGACGTTGACCGAGGGCGAGATCGTCACCATCCTCGGGCCCAACGGTGCAGGCAAGTCGACGCTGCTCAAGGCGATCGCCGGGCTGGTCCGGCCGCGCGCCGGCACCATCTCCTTCGATGGCGCGGAGGTGACCGGGCTAGCCGCAGATGTCATGGCCCGACGCGGTGTCGTCCTGGTGCCGGAAGGGCGAAAGATCTTCGTCGACATGACGGTCGAGGAGAACCTTCGGCTCGGCGCCTATTCGCGCCGTGACGGTGCCGCCGTCGAAGCCGATTTCGAAACCATGCTGGGCTTCTTCCCGATCCTCGCTACCAAGCGGCGCGACAAGGGCGGTTCGCTCAGTGGTGGCCAGCAACAGATGCTGGCGATTGCGCGCGGGCTGATGACGAGGCCGCGCGTGCTGTTGCTCGATGAGCCGTCGCTTGGCCTGTCACCGTTGCTGGTCAAGGAGATCAAGGCGATTATTCTCAGCATCGGCGAGCGATTCGGGGCTTCGGTGCTGCTGGTCGAGCAGAATGCCGGCCTCGCCCTCGCCGTCGCCTCGCGCGGCTATCTCATGCAGAACGGCCGCATCGTCGTCTCGGGGCCTATCTCGGAATTGCGTGACATGTCGCTGATGCGGGAACTCTATCTCGGTGGCATGGCGGAAGCGGTGGTATGAGCGAGCACTCAGTCATGGCTCGCGCCGTCACGCAGCTTTTCAAAGCGGGCGTAGCTCTTGGTCAGGTGGCTGCGCATGGCGCGGCGGGCGGCGTTGACGTCCTTGGCCTCGATGGCGGCGAGGATGGCGCGATGCTCATGCTGCATCCTGGCCAGATACGTCTCCCGTTCGGAAATGGTCATCTGGTCGAGGCGGGTCCACTGGCGCGGAATCATGGCGCTGCCGAAGGCGTCGAACAGCCGGGTGAAATTGGCGTTCTGCGTCGCCGCGAGAATGGCGCGGTGAAACGCGAAATCCTCTTCCGACCCAGACCCTCCGGCACGCACCGCCACCTCCAGCGCGTCAAGCCCCGAGCTCATTTGCTCGAGCGCACTGTCGCTTCGCCGTTTCGCCGCGAGGCCGGTCGCCTCGACTTCGATACCCATGCGCAATTCCAGCACGCGCAGCACCTCGTCGATCGATTCGAGATCGTCAGGCAGAATGGAAAAGGTCCGCGGCGGCGGGTCCTTGGCAACGAAAGCGCCGAGGCCCTGACGCGTGGTGATAAGGCCCCGGGCGCGCAACGCGGCAAGCGCTTCGCGTACCACGGTGCGGCTCACACCCGTGGCGGCGACGATCTCCTGTTCGGTTGGCAGTTGCTGGCCCGGCGCAAGATCACCGGATTCAATCTGCGCGATCAGCGTGTTTACCAGTCCGGTCCGCAGGTTCGGCGCCTGCGGTATGGCGTCGAAAAGCATGCTCTCATTATCGGCCATCGCGGCAAACAGCCCCTGTTCGATTCTTCGGTGAAGGATTGCATCGACGGGTGTTCGCCGCAAGGTGAGGAAATACGGCCCACAGGCGCGGGCCGTGGTTGGAGGATTGCATGAAAGAACGCATTGGTTTCATCGGACTGGGGAGCATGGGCTCGGGCATGGCCGCGAATTTGTTGCAAAAGGGCTGGCCCCTGACGGTCTGCGTCCATCGCAGCCGCGATGCCGCCGACCGGTTGATTGCTTCGGGTGCCGTCGAAGCGGCAAGTCCGCGCGATCTCGCCGCCGCCTGCGACATCGTCATTCTGTGCGTCACCGGCTCGCGAGAGGTCGAAATGCTGGTGAAAAAGCCGGATGGCTTGGCCGCTGCCGGCAAGCCGCTGCTGGTCATCGACTGCTCGACGTCCAACCCGTCGTCGACGACAGCACTTGCCGGCGAACTCGCCGCGCAAGGTGTGATGCTGATCGACGCGCCATTGGCGCGCACACCCAAGGAGGCGGCCGAAGGCAAGCTCGACGTCATGGTCGGAGGGTCGGCCGAGGCCGTTGCCCGGGCTCGGCCGGTGCTCGAGGCCTTTGCCGCGCGCATCGTGCACACCGGCCCGATCGGCAGCGGCCACACAATGAAGCTGCTCAACAATTTCGTCTCGATGGGTTACTCCGCCATCTATTCGGAAGCGCTGACGCTTGGCGTCAAGGCCGGACTGACGCCGCAGGTCTTCAACAGCGTCATCTCGGGCAGCCGCATGGATTGCGGCTTCTACCAGGCCTTCTTCGATTTCGTGCTGAACCGCAACGAGAACGCGCAGCGTTTTGCCATCGTCAATGCGCTCAAGGACATGACCTATCTGGCCTCTTTCGCCCAGGCGGCGGGCGTTGCCAACCCGATCGGCGCCTCAGTGCGCAATGGCTTCGCCACCGCTGTTGCAACCGGCCATGGCGAGAAATTCGTGCCGGCTTTGTCCGATATCATCGCCGGCCTGAACGGCGTCTCGCTGGTCGAACCGCCGGAGGCGTGAACCGGCCAGAGCGGTTCAGCGTTTGACGGAATCGCCGACCCGCTCTAACTGTTTGTGCTACGCACTCCGGACGGAAAACTGCACTTTCCTGGAATTGCTCAAGGCGCGGGCGGTGCGCAGCGTTATCCGGCGGCTTGCTTGCGGATAGCCTTCCTCAGTCTCTTGTGCCGCAAGGAAGGTGCTGGCTCTGCAACTGCTTCATCATGCAGTCCAACACGCAGGGCCGCACCTGCAAGATGATCGCGCATCGCCGTTTCTGCCGCCTGAACATCCCCGGCGCGGATAGCGGCCAGGATTCGCTCGTGCTCGCCGAGTGTGATGCGTGCCATGTCGTCGGATTTCTGCCGGTTGCCGGCGGCAAGAATGCTTTCGCGGACACGCTCGGAAACGAAAACCAGGAACTGGCCCATATAGGCGTTGCGCGTCGCCTCCGCGACGGTGCGGTGGAACTCGAGATCGCTGCGCAGCCAGGCGACACTGCCATAGGGCGCCGCGCGCATACCGGCGAGCGCATCGCCCATGGCGGTGAGATCGGCTTCGCTGCGGCGCTTCGCGGCAAGGGCGGCCGCCTGCACCTCGAGTATGCCGCGCAGTTCGAACAGGTTGCGGAACGAGTCGGCCCGCTGCAGGGCTTCGTAGTCGATGGTCAGCACCGTCGGGTTGTTGCTTTCCACCACGAAGGCGCCGCGCCCCTGTTGCGACCAGATGCGGCCTTCCGAGCGCAGCCGCGCGATCGCCTCACGCACGACGTTGCGGCTGACACCGAACGTGGTCGCCAGCGCCTGCTCGGTCGGCAGTTGATCGCCGGGCTTGAGGCGCCCCTGCGCGATCTCGCGCGAGATCGAACTCGCAACCAGGGTGGAGAGATGCGGACCGCGATTGACCTTGTCGAGTTTCAGCGTCATCGCTCACCTATAGACCATGATCGGCGTTGGCTGCCAGGATGCGGCCGTTGCTGAGAATGTGACGCGGATCAAACGCCTCCTTGATGCCCGCCGCCAGGTCGAGGGTCACCGGATCGATCCGCTCGAGGAACGCCTTTTGCTTGACCCTGCCGATGCCATGCTCGGCGCTGATCGAGCCGCCATAGCGGTCGACAACGGCAAAGATCACCGCCTCCGCCTCTTCGAACAAATGCTCCACCGCTTCGGGGGCCATGCCTTCCGGCGGCACGACATTGAGATGGATGTTGCCGTCGCCGACATGGCCGTAGGTCACGGCAAGCGCGTCCGGGCGCACTTCCTCCAGGGCTGCCAGTGCATCGGTGACGAAATCGGCGAGTTCCGAGATCGGCACCGAAACGTCGGTGCGCAGATAGCGGCCGCCGCGGCCCTGGCGCTCGACCATGATCTCGCGATAAAGCCACAACCGCTCTGCCTGCGCCCGCGTCGATGCCACGATGCCGTCTTCGACAATATCGGCAACGCCACCGAGAAAGCCCGTAAGCATGTCGGACAGGTCGATCAGCCCGCCGGAAGAAACCTCGATCAGCACATAGGCCGGGTACGCCTTGCTCAGCGGATCGGGAAAGTCCACGCCCTCGCGCATCGTGATTTCGATACCGCCGCGCAGGATCAGTTCGAAGGCAGTCAGAAGGTCGCTGCAGTCGCGCCGCGCCCGCGCATAGAGTGCCATCGCATCCTCGACCGATCGCAGTCCGACCAGCGCGGTTTCGATCTGCGTCGGCTTGGGGAAGAGTTTCAGCGCGGCTGCGGTGACGATGCCGAGCGTGCCTTCCGAGCCAATGAAGATCTGCTTGAGATCGTAACCGCGATTATCCTTGCGCAGCACCTTCAGCCCGTTCCAGATCCGGCCGTCGGCCAGAACCACTTCCAGGCCAAGCACCAGGTCGCGCGTCATGCCGTAGCGCAGCACGTTGAAGCCGCCGGCATTGGTGGCGACATTGCCGCCGATGCGGCAGCTTCCTTGTGCCCCGAAGGTGATCGGCAGCAAGCAATCGCTCTGCTCGGCGGCGCGCTTGGCGACCTCGAGAATGCAGCCGGCTTCGACCACCATGGCGAAGTCGATCGGGCTGATCGAGCGGATCCTGTTCATGCGCTCCAGTGAGATGACGATTTCACCGCCATCCGCTGCCACTGCCGCGCCGACAAGACCGGTCAAGCCGCCTTGCGGCACGACTGGAATGCGCTGCGCGTGGCAATGGCGCATGAGAGCCGACATCTCCTCGACCGAGGCCGGTCGTGCGACCGCCAGCGGGCGGCCGAAATGGTCACCCGACCAGTCGCGGCTGTAGCGCGCCAGATCCTGGCTTGCGGTCACCAGCCCGCCATTCGGCAGCACGCCGGCAAGTGCCGCGATCAGCGATTTGGAGATGGGTGGCACGACATTCATGAATTGACTCTGACCCTTCCGGGAAAACGACTGGACAATCACCATTCTTGTCGTGTTATCATACAACCCTGATTTAGAACATCAAGCGAGGCCGTGGTCCCGCCGACCGTTCGATGTGGATGATCAGGCCAGCGAACCACTGAATTCGGAGGACTTTTCCAATGAGCGACGCCCCGGGCTTTCGCTATATGCACACCATGATCAGGGTTCTCGACCTCGACAAGTCGATTGCCTTCTACACCGAGGTTCTCGGCATGACCTTGCTGCGCCGGGACGACTATCCCGGCGGCAAGTTCACCAACGCCTTTGTTGGCTATGGGCCGGAAGAGACCGAGGCCGTCGTCGAGCTGACGCTGAACTGGGGTCGCGAGGAGCCTTACGAAATCGGCACTGGCTTCGGCCATTTGGCGCTTGGCGTCAATGACATCTATGCCGTCTGCGCCGAGATCGAGAAGCGCGGTGCCAAGATCGCGCGCAAGCCCGGGCCGATGCAGCATGGCACCACCCATATCGCTTTCGTCGAGGACCCGGATGGCTACAAGATCGAACTGATCGGCCTCGATACCATGTAGTGACCTGATCGGGCGGGGTCGCATCGGGCTTGTGATGCGACCCCGTCCGGTCCGCGCTTGCTTGGGAGGCGGTGCGGATCGAGCTGTCACTTGATGACCGCGATCTTGCTGCGGTCGATGGTGATGGCGACGGCGGCGATGAGCACCGATCCGAACACCATGTTTTCCAGAAAGATGTTGACACCGATGAAAGTCATGCCGATGCGCACGATCGAGATGATCAGCGCGCCGACCGCCGTGCGGGCAACGCCGCCCAGCCCGCCGGTGATGGCGCTGCCGCCGACGATGACGGCGGCAATGGCCGGCAGCAGCAACTGGTTGGCCAGAACCGGCGAGCCGCTCGACAGTCTCGCTGCCAGCACCACGCCGGCGACCGCGGCCAGCATACCGGAGGCGGCGAAGGCGATGATCTTGGTGCGGTCGACATTGATGCCCGCCGCCCAGGCGGCCGGCTCGCCAGCACCGACGGCAATCGCCTGGCGGCCAAAGCGCGTGTAGCGCAGCGCGAGAAAGCTGGCGATGCCGATGACCGCCGAAATCAGAACGACCACCGGCAGTCCCCCGACCGTGGCGTTGATCCAGGCGGTGTTTTCGCGACCGCCTTCCTCGATGGTGATGGCACGGCCGTCGGAAACCCATAGCGCGATGCCGGTGACCACGCCACCGGTGGCCAGCGTCGCCACGAAAGACGGCACGCGCAGCTTGACATGGACGATGCCGCTCAGCGCTCCGAAGGCGAGACCGGACAGGATTGCCAACGGAAAGGCGGCGAGGCCGAGCGAGGGCAGCAACTGCGCCAGGATCACACTCGCCAGCGAAGCGACCGCCTGGATCGACAGGTCGATGCCACCGAGCAGGATGGCGAAGGTGACGCCCGTCGCCAGGATGAACAGCACGGCGGTGTTGGCGAACAGCAGGGACACGGTCTCGCCGGTGAGAAAGCCGGGCGCTGCGACCTCTATGATCAGCAGCAGGCCGACAAGCAGGACCAGCGGAATAGCACCTTGCGTCCACTTGCCGTCCAACAGCCTCTTGGGGGAAAAAGCTCTATTCATCGGCCTGCCTCACACCATCGCCCGCAAAAGTTCGACCTGGTTCGGCTTGTGTCCCGGGCTGGCGTCGAAACGTGCGGTGATCTCACCGTCGCGCATCACCAGCACCTGGTGCGACAGGCCGATGGTTTCCTCCAGCGTGTCGGAAATCAGCAGGATCGCCACGCCCTGCGCGGAGAGATCGCGGACCAGTTCGTAGACCTCCTCCTTGGCGCCGACGTCGAGGCCACGCGTTGGGTGGTCGAGCACGAGGATGCGCGAGCCCGCCGTCATCCAGCGCGCCAGCACCACTTTCTGCTGGTTGCCGCCGCTGAGCTTGCGGCAGGCGGCATCGGGACTAGGCGCCTTGATGCGCAGTCGCCTGATCCAGTCGGCGGCAAGCCGGCGCTCCTTGGCATAGTCGATGGCGCCATGGCGCATGACACTTGAGAGATCGGCGAGTGAAATATTTTCGGCGATCGACAGGAACATCACCAGCCCCTCAAGCCGCCGCTCGCGCGGCACATAGCCGATGCCCTTTCGCACGGCCGGTTCCGGCGAGCCGAAGCGCACGGAATCGCCGGCGATTTTCATTTCGCCGGCATCATGCTGGAGGAAACCCCCGATGGTGCGCGTGACTTCCTCGCGGCCGGAGCCGAAGACGCCGGCAATGCCGACGATCTCGCCGGCCCTGATCTTGAGATCGACGCCATGATAGGCGCCGCCCGCCCCCAACCCTTTTGCCTCGACCATGACCGTCTCGCGCGGCGCCTGCTGGCGGGCCTCGCGGTAATATTCGGCCTGCAGCCCGCGCCCGACCATGATCTCGTGCAGCTCCGGCACGGTGACGTCAGCCGCGCGATGCTCGGCGACGACCGCACCGTCCTTCATGGTGTACACGCGGTCGGAGATCGCCAGCACCTCGTCGAGGCGATGCGAGACGAAGACGAAGCTGGCGCGGGACTTGAGCGAACGCACGCGTGCGAACAGCACCTCGATGTCGGCGGCGTTGAGCACGGAGGTCGGCTCGTCGAGCAGGATGAGCAACGGTCGTTCGACCATCTCTTCCAGGGTCAACGCCTTGGCGAGTTCCACCATCTGGCGCGCGGCAAAGGTGAGCTCGGAGATGCGTTGGGTAACATCGATATCGATGCCGATCTTGCCGAGCTGGCGGCGCGCCGCCGCGTTCATGGCGCGCCATTTGACGATGCCAAGACGGGTGAAGCGGTCTTCCTCGCCGAGATAGATGTTTTCGGCTACCGTCAAATTGAGCACCAGCGATTGTTCCTGGAACACCATGCCGATGCCATGCCGTGCCGCCTCGCGCGGATTGCGCATGCGAAGCTGCTCGCCGTCGAGGGTGAGACTGCCGCCATCCGGCCGATAGCTGCCGGCGAGCACCCGCATCAGCGTCGACTTGCCGGCGCCGTTCTCGCCGATCAGCCCGACCACTTCGTTCGGCCGGACCTCGATGCTGACGTCACGCAACGCCTGGACGCCGGGAAAGTTCTTGATGATGCCCGATGCGCTCAGCATGGCGTTCACTTGACGATCTTGAGGCGGACGCGGTCGAGCGACAGCGCAACCGCGGCGATGATCATCAGGCCCTGCACAGTCTGCTGAATGTAGGGCGAAATGCCGAGCAGGATCATGCCATTGGCAAGCACGGTGACGATCAGAACGCCAATCAGCGTGTTGACGACGCCACCCTCGCCGCCGGTTAACGCCGTGCCGCCGACAACCACGGCGGTGACCGCGGCAAACAGCCTTCCATCGCCAATGACCGCATGCGACTGGCCGAGCTGGGCCGCGGCAAGGACGCCGGCGATGCCGAAGAAAAAACCGGCCAGCGCGAAGGCGGTGATGCGCACCCGTACCACGTTGACACCGGAGAGCTTGACGACGTCCTCGTCGCCGCCGATGGCCAGGATGTGGCGCCCGAGCTTGGTGTGATACTGGATGACAGCGGCAAGCAGGAACGCTCCGGTCGCGACCCACACCGCCAGCGGCAGGCCGAGGAAGCGGGTGAGTGCCAGGTCGCGGATCGAGGCGTCGTTGAGCCGGATCGCCGAGCCGCCGAGCATGTAAACCGACAGGCCAAGGCCGATGAACCACATGCCCAGTGTCGCCATGAACGAGGGGATGCGCAACATGGTCTGGACGAGACCGCTGATGAAACCCATGGCGGTACCGGCGGCGACCGCGGCCAGCACCGCCCACCAGCCATAGTCGTTGCCATTGCTGTCATTGGCGGCAAGCAGCACGACCACCATCGCCGCCACCGACAGCGTGCCTTCGACCGAAAGGTCGATGCTGCCCATGAGGATGATGAAGGTAAGCCCCATCGCCAGCGTCAGCGGCACGGCGGCCGAGTTGGCGAGACGCACCAGATTGCGCAATTCGATGAAATTGGGATTGGCAATGGCGATCAGCACGCACAGCACAATCAGCACCGCCAGCGGCGCCAGGCTGCGCCAGCGCCTGCCACCGAACACAGTGGCGATGCGGCCGGAGAGGAATGTCATAAGCGTCGTCCGCTCGATGTCCGAAACGGACTTCAGGGGTTCTGTATGGATTGTCAAGAAACCGCTTACCCTCTGCTTGTAACAGTCGCCGACCCACATAGGACGCACGACGCCTGTAAAAGGAAGCGGGCCGCCAGGGAGCAGCGGCCCGCAATCGCGGTCAGGTCCGGATGGCTCCAGTCACCCGACCCCACAGATCGTTCCAATCGATGTCCGGCTTGGCGTCGATATTGGTCTTGTAGTATTCCTCGACATTGTCGTGCGAGATCAGCACCGCCTTGCCGTAGAATTCGCGATGCTCCGGCGGTTCCTTGACCGGGTCGAACTTGCCGATCTTGGCATTGTAGCCGATGGCGAGTCCCATGCCGCCCTGCCAGAACGGATCCGAGGTGACGGTGCAGGCGAACTCGCCGGTGCGCACCGCGTCAACCGCCGTCTTGATGCCGTCCACGCCGACGATCGGCACCTTGCCGGCGAGGTTCTCGGCGCGCAACGCCTCGAGTGCGCCGGAGCCCATGTCGTCATTGGCGGCCCAGATGCCCTTGATGTCGTCGCCGAAGCGGGTGAGCAGATTTCCCATCAGGTCGAAGGCCTCGGTCGATTTCCAGTTGGCGACCTGGAAGTCGAGCAGCTTGATGTCCGGATTGGCGGCGAGTGCGGCGTCGAGTCCCTTCTTGCGCTCGATCGCCGCCGTAGTCGAGATCAGGCCGCCAAGTGCGACGATGCCGCCCTTGCCGCCGATGGTCTTGAATAGGATCTCGGCGATGGTCTTGCCGCTTTCGATGCCGTCAAACTCGATGTGGGAAACATAGTTCGGGTTGAAGTCCTTGGGATGCAGGTCCGCCGGCTTATTCCATTGCGTCACGACATAGGCGCCGGCCTTGGCGCAGGCTTCGACGATCGGGCGCGCATCGGGCGTATCGTTGGGGTCGGAATTGAGCACCATGTTGCCGCCGGTCTTGGCCAGCATCGCCTTGATGTCGGCTATCCCTTTCTCGCTGTTGCCTTCCGAAACCAGCGTGACGTGTTCAAGCCCGGCCCATTTGGCGTAAGCCTCGGCGCCGGTCTTCCATACGGCATGGTAAGGATTGGACAACGAACGGATCGACGTTACCAGCGTCGGCTTTGCCTCGGCCCGCAAGACCCTCGGCATGGCCAGCGCGGCCACTCCAGTTGCGGCGCCCATCATCAGCATCCGGCGGCTGACCGGGCCGGAAAGCGTAAAACTCTTCCTCATTATCGAACCTCCCGATTGAAATCTGCTTCCCGCCCGGCGGCTTGCGCGGGGAGCGCGACCTCCGATCGGGGGATTGCCAAGTTCCTCCACTTGTACGACAACCCTTCAACACGATAACCATACCCTTTCTCTTGACGCGGCACAAGCGACTTGCGATCGTGGTCCGCAGGAGAGCAGGGCAATGACGTCGCCCATGCAAGGGAGCGGGAATGCCGGATTACATCATTGTCGGCGGCGGCTCGGCCGGTTGCATTCTCGCCGCCAGGCTGAGCGAGGATCAGGACCTGTCCGTTGTCCTGCTGGAGGCCGGCCCGCCCGACACCGACCGCTACATCCATCTGCCCGTCGGCTTCTTCAAGATGACGGCAGGGCCGCTGATCTGGGGTTATGACACTGCCCCCGGCCAAGCGATCGATGGCCGCGTCATGATCTATCCGCAGGCGCGCGTTCTCGGTGGCGGCTCCTCGATCAACGCCCAGGTGTTCACCCGGGGTTGCCCGCAGGACTATGATGGATGGTCCACCGACGAAGGTTGCGTGGGCTGGAGCTACGCCGACGTGCTGCCGTATTTCCGCCGCTCCGAGGGCAACGACACCTTCGCCGATCCGCAACACGGCACCGAAGGTCCGCTCGGCGTCTCCAGCGGCACGCCGCATCCGCTGTCCCGCGTCTTCGTCAAGGCGGCGCAGCAGGCGGGTCTTCCCTTCAGGGCCGACTTCAATGCAGGCCAGCAGGAAGGCGTCGGCTTTTATCAGACGACGACGCGCAACGGGAAGCGCAGCAGCACGGCGGTCGCCTATCTTAAGCCCGCGCTGAGCCGCAAGAACCTGACGCTGCGCACCGACGCAACCGCCAGCCGCATCGTTGTCGAGAATGGCTGCGCCATCGGCGTCGAGATCATCACCAACGGCCGCACCGAATTGCTGCGCGCCGAGCGTGAGGTTATCGTCACCGCCGGTGCCATCGGCTCACCCAAGCTTTTGATGCTGTCCGGCATCGGCCCGGCGGCGCATCTCGGCAGGCATGGCATCAAGGTGATCCAAGACCTAGGCGGCGTCGGCCAGAACCTCCATGATCACATGGATGTCGATGTCGTCGCCGAACTCAACGGACCGTATGGCATCGACCGCTACACGAAGAAGCGTTGGCAGGCGGTCGCGGGCCTCGAATACGCTCTGTTCGGCAAGGGCCCGGTGGCGTCCAACATTGTTGAAGCCGGCGGCTTCTGGTGGGGTGACCGGATGGAAAAAACGCCTGATATCCAGTTTCATTTCCTGCCCGGCGCTGGCGTCGAGGAGGGCATTGGCTCAGTTCCCAGCGGCAATGGCTGCACGCTGAATTCCTACCACGTGCGCCCCCGCTCGCGTGGCAGCGTCGCGCTGAGATCGGCGGATCCGCGCGATCCGCCTGTCATCGATCCCAATCCTTTCGCCGAACGCTACGATCTCGACCGCGCCATCGATGGCATCGAGATCAGCCGCGAGATCCTGTCTCAGCCCGCCTTTGCGAACTATATCAGCCGCGAGCACCTACCCGGCGCGGGAACGAGGGGACGCGCGGCGATCGAAGCCTTTGCCCGCGAGCATGGGCGCAGCGCCTATCATCCGGTCGGCTCTTGCAGAATGGGCGGCGATGCTGAGAGCGTCGTCGATCCCGAGCTTCGCGTGCGAGGGCTGCAGGGCCTGCGCATTTGCGACAGCTCGGTGATGCCGCGCATTGTGTCCTCAAACACCAACGCCGCCGTTATCATGATCGCCGAAAAGGCGGCCGATATGATCGCCGGGCGGGCCAACTGCCGGCCCAATGATCTTAACCGTCGGGGCACACCGGACGCTGCGCAAGATCGACGTGGGTATGGTCGACGATGAATTTGCCGCCTGACGGCGCTGCCTCCTTCGCACCAGTTCCGGACATTCACTTTTGTCGATGTTGGCTGAGCTCGGCGACAAGATGCTTGGACAGTCGCCGCAGAGGCAGGTGTTTTGTCAGAAACGCCAGCTTTGCCGTTTCCTCCAGTTCCTCGGCGGCAAAAACGGCATCACGAAAGCTGCGCCCCGATCCGGAAACAGCCGGATCGCCGGAACGTATCAAAGGTCAGCCAAAGGTCTCAAAAAGCTTCGCTTCCATAGCTGCGTTGTGGCCTCTGCTGCCAAGCCGCGGAAATTCGGCCAGGACGAGGTCCATTCAAAGTTGGTTGGACCGACCAGGTTGCCATGAGAGCTTCGAGTGGCGACGCATAGGACGCGCGCTAGCTAAGCTCCGCGAAGCTGAGCACTGGCCTCGGCGACCGAGGCGGTCCCGTTCACTAGTCCAGTTCGTGGATCGCTACAGTGGGGATGACCGACTTTGCAATCTCGCATAGGTGCTGATGATGGGTGAGGTAGATCACCTGGCCTACGCTGGCCATCTCGCCGAACAACCGGAAAACTTCTTCCGACCGGAGATGGTCAAAGGTCTCCATGATGTCGTCGGCGATGAAGGGAACAGCAGGCCTGAGCTTGGCAAACTCGTAATATCCGGCGAGCCGTAGAGCCAGGTAGAGCTGGAAACGCGCGCCTTTCGACAGAGCGTCTGCGACCTTCGATTGGCCATCCCGCTGCATTGCGATGAGGACCTCGCCGCCCTTCACCGGCTGGGTCGTCAAGCCTGTGTACTGACCGCGCGTGATCAGTGCGAAGGCGTCGGAGGCCTCGCGCATCATTCCAGAGCGATGGCGTTCGCGATAGACCCGAAGCGCGCTCGCCGCCGACATCACCCCAAGCTTCAATTCGATATGGCGGACGGCCTTGTCCTCGATTTCGAGAAGCACGGTGCGACGCTCGGCATCGATACGGGCAACTGCGCTGTCGCCGCCGATCGCATCGAGCTTGTCGGTCGCCCGCATGCGCCGGACGAGTTGCTGTTGCAGTGAGTCATGGAGGTCGGCGAGGCGCCGCTCGACCTCGGCCTTTTCAGCCGCAAGTCCATCGAGATCGAGGCCTTCCAGCAACGATTGCGCTTGGATGAGGCCGTCGACAGCGAGTTCACTCGTGAGGCGTTCTTCAAGCTCGGCAACGGCACTCTGCAGACCGTCTCGCTCGCGAAGCTGTTCATCGCGTTCCCCGACCTCTGGCAGAGTTCTCACACCAAAGGCATCGAGTACTTCCTGCTTTGTCGTCTCGTGTGCCGCGAACTCAACGCCCAGTGCCTCTCGAATGTCCTGCAATTTCTGAACGTCAAGGAGGAGACTTGCCCTCGCCTCACGGGCACGCTCGGCTTGCTCCAGACGCTCTGTCAACCTGACGCTCACTTGTTCTGGCACCTCGTCGCCCGCACGCTCGCCGGCCTGCGCACCAAGCCCGGCCACCTCTTCAGCAAATGCACTTCTGTCCGCCTCCATCTTGCGGATGCGGATACGCATGGCCTCACGATCCTGCAGCGCCTTTGACAGATCTGACAATTGATCGAGGACGCTGCCAAGCCCAGTCCCGGCAACGCCTTCTTCGAGCCAAGTGCCCTTCAGCGTTGCCTCAACCTCGGCCTGCCATGCACCCTCTCTCCTCTCGGCAATTTCAACAGCGAGCCGCCTGGCGGCCAGCTCCTCTTCCTTCGCCGCGACGTTCCTAAGCGCTTCCGCTCGTTCCGCGTCGACCTTCCCTTGCCTGTCGAGAAAGCGGTCGGCGGCGACCACCATGGCCTCCAGGGCCTCACCGGCTTCCGGCTGAATTCCAACGCTTTGAAGAGCCGAGGCCAATCCGAGATGAAGCCGCTCTCCTTCGGCGGTTGCGCGCTCAATCCGGGCACGCGCGAGCAGGATGTCGTCCCAAGCGACAAGCGCGTCGGCCCGCGCTGAAAGGCGCTCCTCGAGAAGTCCGATCAGCAGGTCGAGCGATTGCGCCTGGCTATCCTCAAGCAGGGGGCTGGCCGTTCGTTTGATTTCAGCGGACGCCATTTCTGCGCGCTGGGCTACCCCGGCGAGTTGGCAGCTTACGCGCTCCATTGCCGCTTCGGTCTCGGCCGCCCTTTGCTTGATTGCGCGCAGATCGGCGAACTCGCCCGCATGGGCCAGTCGAGCCGTACCGACATGATCGTCCTTAGCCAACGCTGCGGCAAACACGTCTGCGGTTTCGGTCGTGAGGTCCGCCCGGTGATTTCTCCAGGCCTCGTCTCTCTCACGTCTTATGGCTGCGGCTGTGTCATCGTCGGCGAGATCGGCCGAGGCGCCGACAGCAGCCAGCCGTGACGAAGTTGTTATCCGACTTTGTTCATACTCAGCCAGACGCTCGGAGAAGACCGCTTTGTCCCTTTGAAGGTCCGCGGCCAATGTCTTCCAGGCAGCAATCTGTGTCGGGGGCGGAACCGATATTTTCGAAAGTGCTTCCGCATCTCCCGACCACGGCTGGAGCCGCCGCATCGCATCCGCTAGTCTCGTTTGCCCCTCGTCAGCCGACGCGCGCGCCTCTCTTATTTCCCTTGGGTGACTGCTGGCCTTCGCCTCCGACACGGCGGCCATCAGCCTGGCTCTTGCGGGTTCGGGCACCGCCCTCTCCTCGCCAACGCGACTTCGCGCAGCGTTGAGCCTGTCAAACGTGGCAGCGGCTTCATCGCGGGCCATCCGCAAGCTCGTCGTGATGCCCGAGCGTTGCTCGACCATGTTGCGAAGCGTGCCGATCACAAAGGCAGGCAGGATGAGCCGGGACGGATCCTGTTCGGCCGATCTTCCGAGCGCGGCGAGACAATTCGCCACCACATGGTCAAGCATCTGGACTTCCATTTTGCGGGTCGGCAGATCCATGCCCGCGGACGCATGGCGCGCCTTGCGATCGACAAGTCCTCGCACCTGTTCGGAGATCGCTAGCACAGCGTCGTCGACAGCGATTGCTTCGATCTTTGCCTTCGCCCGATCGATCTCATCGCCATTGGCCTGGAGGCGAGTTCTCAGCCGAGCGTCATGATCGATCAATTCCGCGACGCTGCCGCTCCAAGTCCTGGGTGGAGACTCGATGTCAGGCAGCTCGGTCAGTCTGCTCGCCTTGCGTTTGATCTCTCCAAGCAGCGGCGCAGCGCGGGCATGGCGCTCGATTGTGGCGAGCCGCGCCGACAAAACCGAGCGTTCAGCGAGGCTGCGATCATACTTGTCCTGGGCTTCCACCCGTTCCGCCTCGAGCGCCTCGAATGTCGAGGCCAGAGTGTCGATCGTCTCCTTACGTAACTTGAGTTCGGCGAACCGCTTCTTCAGCAGCGCGATTTCGGTGGTCTGTGCCTGTTTTCGGTGGAGCCCATCTGCTTCCGTCTCCAGCGCGGCCAAGACATCGCTGGCATGACCAAGCCCGGCGCTGGCGGTGAAAAGGAGCTTGCCGAGATCACCACGCGATTCCAGGATGGCCTTGCCCCCTGCTTCCAGCGTTTCGTCATCCAGTGAGAACATGCTGCTGTAGGCTTCGCGGGACAAGCTGGCGAGGTGAGCCGAAATGGCAATTTCGCTCAGTGGGCGGCCTTCGGCGTTGTGCAGTGAGTTGCTGCGACTTTTGGTGCGTGAAACGGCCAGCGTCTCCCCCTCGAATTCGAGCAGCCCGCCAATGCGCATGGAGCTATAGTCGTGCAGGAAACTGTAGCGGCTGCGCTCTTCGATACCGAAGAGCAGATCAAGATACGCGGAAAGTGCCGTCGATTTGCCAGCCTCGTTCAAACCGAACACGATATGCAGATCGGGACCTGAAACCGGTCTCTCTCCGAAATCGATTGCCCTATCGGTAAACTTGCCGTAGCGGGTCAGATCAAGCCGCCGCAATCTCATCGCGTTGCGCCTGCCTTGAGCCGCGCAGTGACCAAGTCGACGCCGCGTGCAAGCACATCGTCGAGAAACTTCTCGAGCCCCAATTCATCTTTGCCGGCGAAGCTTCGCGCATCGGGCGGCAGGTCCGCGATCGTCTTCAACATGAATTCTCGCGCTTCGGATCGAAATGCTTCTGAACCCGCATTGGCGCGCATGGACTGTGCGAGTTCCAGAGTGGGATCGGCAACACTTGCCAAATCTCCGACACCGGGAGCCGAAAGAGCAAACTCTAGCTTCTCCACCCAGGTGTCGCCCACCTGTTCCGCTGCCTGTTCGGCTTCAGCGACCGCCAGGTCCCGGTCGCGCATCAGCGACCATGAAAGGACAGAAGTGCCGATCAAGCCGAGGCGGGCAACAAGGTAGCGCGATCTGGCAACCTGCCGGGATTGCTCCAGCCCTGATCGGATGCGGACGATGGCCTCGCTCCATTCCGACGCCCCAGTCAGATCGACGCTCACCCGCTCGAACTGCGCCACGCTGGTTAGCCTCTCCTCAATCTCGACGCAGCGATCGTCGCGAATGGTGACCAGCGTGACCGATTTCTCGCCCGCCTCATTGATGTCCCTCCCCTGAGGGATCCCTGGCATCACGAGCGTGCTCGCACCGGAATACACCTGGCGAACGTGAATGTGACCAAGCGCCCAATAATTGAAGCCGTGGCCCTGCAGATCGGCGACGCTGCAAGGTGCATAGACGTCATGGCCTGGCGAGCCCGCCAAGCTCGTGTGCATAATGCCGACGTTCGCCGCTCCCTCCCGCGGGGCGACATATTTGGATAGTAGGCCTTCGGGCGCCTTGGGGCTGACGAAACTAAGCCCATGGAACGCGACGTCTACCCCAGCGCCAGACTGGATTACGGATTGGCAGCGGCCGCCAAAAGTGGTCACCGTGTCCGGCAGTTCGAGTTGCTTCGTAATCCGCGACATGGCGTCATGATTGCCGCGGATCATGTAGACCCTGACGCCAGCTTGATGGAGACGCGCCATCTGGGTGGCCAGAAAGCGTGCCGTCTTCATCGAAGTCTGGTCGCCATCGTAAAGATCGCCGGCAATGACAAGGGCGTCGACACGCTCAGCCAGGCAAAGGTCCACTATTGCAGCGAACGACTGCCGGCTGGCATCGCCGACGAGCTCGGCAAGTTCAGAATTTCTGAGTGCTAGCGAGCGCAGTGGCGAATCGAGATGGACGTCGGCCGTATGAATAAATCGAAATGTCATCCGGGGCGCTCTCCAGGCCCGAATCGAAGCTCAGGCCAATTCTGTCGAAGTCCAAGTCGCCCAAACCGCATGCCAGCGACCAGATCAAAGCCTCGTTAGCAAAGTCCGACAGCGTTGGGCAACGGGAAGAGCCAGATACGATGGCCCACGATTCTCGGTCAGTCGTGCGCCTACCTGCCGATGCTCTCCTGGAATTTCTCAATCCTGGAAAGAATGCCGTCGAATGGAGGCGGGGTGTCGTCGAACATCATCGGCGCCATTGCCCGATAATCCGCTCTGAGATCCTTGATCCGAATCTCGCTGGGCATCAGCCGCAAAGTGCCTGGGCGTGCCGTATCGTAATTGGCCCCGCCCGAGCGAAAGAATGTCGCCTTGTGATTTGCCGCCGTCGCCAGCAGCTCGACATCAGCGGCAGCGGCTTTGCCCTTCGGTATCGCGCATCATGGCGAGGCTTTTGAAGCGACAATGCAGAAAAGCTGCCATTGTAAGCTCGTTAGGCAACATTGCGCAACGCGACGTGGTTCCGCAGCGCCTGCATGACACGGGCCTCGAACCCGCCAGCCTCACCGGTTGAAGCGACTAGCGCCTCCGCGCCCCAGCTTTTGGCTATGGCTCCATCAGCAAGAAAAACCGCTCGGCTACAGAGGCTCGGCACGGTCTCCATGACATGCGTGGAAACAATGATGGCGTGACGCTTGCTAGCGGCAAGCTCGATCAACAACGTCTTGACCTCCCATGCCGCCACCGGGTCCAGTCCGTTGAGAGATTCGTCGAAGATGAGCAGCGGCGGAGAGCCGAGCAAGGCGGCGGCGACCGCGATCTTCGAGCGTGTGCCAAGCGAATATTCTTCGATGGGCCGTTCGAGCCATTGTGTAAGGCCAAGCCGCGCCGTGAGGTCGCCGCCGGGCCAGTCACGGGATGCGCACGAACGCAGGGACGCGACCAGATCGAGATATTGCCATCCCGAGAGTGAAGCCGGTAGATCCCAAACATCGATGGCGAGCCCAAAACGAGCCTTGGCGCGTTCCGGCTCGCGAGCGAGATTGATGCCGTCGATGGCGACGGTTCCCATCTGCGGCCGAAGCTGTCCGGTTATGGCCTTGACCAAAGTGGACTTGCCCGAACCGTTCGCGCCCAGAAGGCCCAATATCTCTCCATGCGCCACCGCCAGATCGATACCGGCTATCACCGTTCGCCCGCCATAGCCCGCGCTCAGGCCGGACACAACAAGAAGGTCCTTGTCGGCAACAGCGCTGGTAGCCGTTTCATCCATGATAGTACCTCAAGCGTGCCCGATGCCACAGCCACAGCACGAGAGTGGCAAGGCCCAGCAGAACGGTACGGCCATATTCCAGGGATTCGTAGCTTGTGTAGGTGATCGCGGCCAAGAAGCTGAAGGCAGCAAGCAGCGGGGCGGTCATGAAATAGGCGGCGAAGACAGCATAGGTGCCGTTCAGGATTAGCAGCCAAAGGCCGCTTGCAAGGGGCATCGGCCACGAAGACGGGTCGGCCGCTAGGGCGGCACCGGCCGGCAGGAGGAAGAAGGTAATCGACAGCCGAAGCGGCAGCCACAACAGCCGCAGCCAAACGCAGCCGAAGCTGACCGGCGCGGTGCGCAGGACGGGCGAACCTAGCGGGCGATAGCGCAGCGTTAGCATGAACACGGCCACGCCGCCGACCAGACCGGCAACCGCTCCCGCAACTGCGTTGTGATGGACGAGGCTGAAGGCAGCCGGGATCAAGGCCGCGAGGCTCATCGCGGCACCTGCGCAGGCCAGGCGCCAAGACGACAAGACCGCACCGGCGGGCAGGTTCCATGCCCAGGCTCCAAGCCACGCCGGCTTGGCACGATCGAAACGGTCCAGCTTGAAAAGCTTTCGCCCACGGCGAATCCGGCGTGTCGCAACTATCACCGCATCCGCAAGGTGCAGGGAAGGCGCAGGCAGCAGCGTGTATGTGCCGATCACGAAGCCGACGGCAAACAGCGCGCACCGCCACCGAGCGCCCACGCCAAGGCGTTCGGCTTTGCGATCATGACGCAGGCTAGTCCCAGGAGGATGACGACAATCACCGTCAAGGGTGCGCCGATGCACGAGGTCGCAAATACCATCATGCGGCGACGGTCGGAGGTCGACACGGGCAGGGCTTTCATGAAGGGTGCATAGGCACGGGCCAGGCTGAGGCGGACGACGCCCGCTCCCACGGAAAGCCCCAGCAGGGTGGCCGAAACCGGCAGCCCGGCAAGCCACAGCCATGGCGATTGCCTCAGGGTGGCTGTGGCAGCGCGCAAGGCAACGGCGATGTCGGCGGTTGCGTAAGCGATGACCAGCGCCCCGCCAAAGCCGATCCACGCAAGATCATAGCGGCGCATGGAGCGCAGAGAGGCCAACACCTCCCGCCATAGCAAGATCAGGACAAGCCTGTCGTATTTCATGACCATCGTTCTCCAAGCCAGCCTTTTCACCCGACTGACTGACGGTCGGTTGAATAAGATCCGATCCCAGTAAAGCATTGTGGTCCCATGAAGGTAGAACCACAACTCAGGACGCCGGCCTTTCCCTGGTCCGCTTTAAAGCAGTCAGCAGATAATCCTGCATCACCCCCTGCAGGTTACCCGTGGCGTCACGGACTTTTTCCATCGCGGCTTGCACAGCCGGCTCGTCGAGCGGTGACGCCTTGACTGCCGCGGCCAAAGCAGCGCGGGCGGTGCGCAGATCGCGCAGCGCCGCAAAAGTGCGTGGGCGGTTCTCCCGCATTACGGCGCGAAATTCCCGCCTGACTTCCGGCGGATAGATGCTGGCGACGTTCTCGATAAGCATACCGGCGGCGGCACTGTTCCGAAGCCCGCGCGCGGCATAGCCGACCATGAAGACGTTGAGGGCGATGGAGAGGCCGAGCAGGACGAGAACCGCCGCCCAGAGCGACGATCGACGTGTCATAGCGCGCCCTCCGATCCGTCATCGGCGGAAAGGCCGATAAGGTCGTTCCCCAGCGGCGCTCCCGCTGCCAGCGCCAGAAGTTGCACATCGAACGGATCGCCCTGCGATGCCGCCATCTGATACCCTCCGGTCGCCAGAGCGACGAGAAGCAGGGCTCCGCACGCCGCCATAGCGGCGGGCTTCAGCAGGATGCCGGAAAGAAACAAGCCGAGGTGCGATCCGCGATCCGCGTTGATGCGTGCGAGGACCTGGCGGGCCACCTTGCCTTCGTCTGTCTCCAGAAGGGCCGCTTCCAGGACCAGCCAGTCCAGCTCGTCATCCTGACCGGGGTTCTTGATCGACATGTTCAGGGCCTGCTGCCGAAAGGGCGCCGGCCAGGCCGCAATGTCGTTTCCAAAACGACGCTTCAGCTCCTCGAAATCATCGCTGGTCATTGCATTTTCCCTTCGCGGCCTCATGGCCCGCCATGTGGTCTTTCATATGATCCCTCAGGCCGCGCCGGGCACGCACGAGCAATTGCTCGACCGAACCGGCGCTCGATCCCATGACCTCGGCAATGGCCGGCACGTCGAGGTCGCCCACGACACGCAAAAGCAAAGCCATGCGCTGCCGTTCCGGCAGGCGCGTCAGGCCGTCCCTTGCGATCGACAATTCCTGGCGGCCCGTAATCGCTGCGTCGACATCGGGCGTTTCCGACGCTGGATCGTTTTCGAGATCGTCGAGCCCAATGAAACTGCGAAAGGCGCGACGGCGACGCCGGTCGATGCAGCGATTTGCCGTGATCCTGTAAAGCCATGTCGAGGCGCTCGCCTTTTGCGAGTCGAAGCGGCCGGCATTCTTCCACACGCTCACGAACACGTCCTGCACCACATCCTCAGCATCACTAGCGTTTCCGAGGTAGCGGGCGGCAAAGACGCGCAGCCCACGACCGTGACGGGCAATGAGCTGCGCAAGCGCGCCCTGATCGCCCGCCGCGATCCGCGCCACAAGCTTGTCGTCCCCACGCCGCTCTCCATCCTGCACGACAATATTTATCCCGTTCGTCCCGGCTCAGCGGCGAAAGCGACGGAAACCGTACCACTTGCTGCCGCCCGGACCGGTAAAGGTTCCGACCGAACGCGTGCGGAACGGACCATGAGCGGACAGACTTTGGCCCGAAAATGTCTTGCCGTTGGCCGTCACGCCGGAATAGCTCCTGGAGCAGCGCGCGACAACGCCGTTCGCGCACGTCGAGGTGGATGTGTAGGTGCCGCCATCGACACCGGTGCGGGTGGTGGAGCCGGAAAAGATCCCGCCGCCTTCGTCGGTCAGGCCGCGGTTGATCTCGCCGCCATTGACGGTTTTTCGCGTCCATTCCTGGGCGCCCGCTGGGCCGGCGGCCGAAACGGCGAGGACCACGCCGAGCAAGAGCATAGAGAATTTGACAGAAGTCATCATATCCGGAATTCCTTCGTTCAGGGTGACGGCGGTCAGCCGTGGTGTCGGGCGAAGAGGTCGCGGATGAAGACGATCTCGTCGGGCGAAAGCTTTCCATCGCCATTCCTGTCGGCCAAATCGAAAAGCGGTGTGCTGGAGCGGAACTCATCAGCCGAAACCTTGCCGTCGCCATTGGTGTCTACACGTCGCATGGCATTGCCCAGTCTCGCCGCGGCTGCCTCCGCCCGGTCCATGATGGCGTCGCGGGCCACCTCGATCTCGTCCTTGTCGATGACGCCGTCGCCATTGCGGTCAAGCCTCGAGAACAGGCGCTGCCGGCCGGCAAGAATCTCGTCCTTCGAGATCACGCCGTCGCCATTGGTGTCGATACGCTGGAAGAGACGGCCGCTGGATAGGTCCTGGGCGTGGGCGGCGGAAAGCGGTGCAAGCCCTAGGCACAGCGATGTAAGGAAAACAGAAGTCCTCACGATGGTGATCCTTTTCGTTCGATGAGGAAGCCCCTTTTGGCGACCTTGCCTGCCGATACGCAGCGCCGGCCCTCCCTCCTACGCGGCGGGGAAAAATTTCCGTCGCGGCTCAAAGTCTCTGCGTCGCGCGTAGGAGCCGGGCGGCCGCTGCGTAGAGGCCCATGAAGGACGGCCCGCGGCGGGCCGCCTTCTTCGAAACGGAGAGCGGAGATGAAAAGGATTTCGATGGCCCTCGGCGCCTTGCTGATCACAATAGGCAGCGCGGCAGCGACGGATAGGGAGCGTGCACGCGAGCTCTTCCGCCAGATCGATACAAACGGCGACAGAAAGCTCGAATTCAACGAGATCGCGGCCGCACGGGCGAGACTGTTCGACCGCACGGACACTAATCACAACGGCGTTCTCGATCCCGGTGAGATCCAAGCGGCGATGGAACGGGCAAAGTCGACGCAGGACGGCGCGCAGCACGCACAACTGGCCGACATGCAGCAACGCAAGGGGGAAATGGACAGCAACGGCGACGGTAGGATCTCGCGCGGCGAGTTCGCCAGCTTCGTTCCCGATCGGCTGTTGAAGGCCGATGCCAATGGCGACCGGGCTCTGTCGCTGGGCGAACTGCGTTCGCTGCGCCGGCAATAGACACCGCCTCATTTTTTGAAAGGATCAGGATCATGATAAAAGTTTCGACAGCGATCGGCGCAGCGCTGCTTGCCATTTCGGCCACCATTAAGCAGGCCGGCGCGATGCCGCTTCAGCCTTTGCCGGAGGCCACCGTTCAGGCGAGTGGCACGACGGAAGTCTATTTTCGCAGGGGCTTCTATGCCGCCGGCGGTTTCTACTATTTCAACGGATACAGAGGATATGTCCGCTTCCGGCCGGGCTATCGCTATTATAACGGTTACTGGTTTCCAGTTGGCGCCTTCGCGGCGGGCATGCTGGCCGGCGCGAGCATTGCAAATCCGTTTCCGCCTGCGCCCCGACCAGACGCACGTCTAGCCGCCGCCCATGTCAGGTGGTGCTACGCCCACTACGTCTCCTACCGCGCCTGGGACAACACCTACCAGCCCTATGGCGGACCGCGCCGGCAGTGCTGGTCGCCCTACAGCTGATCTTGGCGTCAAAACGCCGGACAGCTACCTTTGTCGATATCATCCCTGTTCGGCACCTTTTTTGGTGACGGACGAGGCCATGCGTCATCGTGCGGCCTCGTCGTTCAAGGAGCGCAGATTTGTTACGCAATCGCCCGATGCCCGTCAGTGCGTTCATACCGGTATTGTCTTATCCTGATGTCGAAAAGGCCAGCCTTCGGCTTGCGATGCATTCGGTTTCGAACGCCGGCTGCTGGTCGGCAGCCGGCGTTGCGACTTTCACATATTCGACGCCATGTATCTCAAAGGCAACTTCAAGGTTTCATTGTTCGTCGTAGAGATCACGGGGAAGTTGGGACGGGCCCCTGCCGACGAGGCCGGCGAGCCGTGGTAAATTCCAGCGGTCCTGGTCATTTAGGTTCTCGCAGCTTCCGAGCTTCCTTGACGAGCACGGCAAGATTGCCTCCGTGGGTTTGGATCAGTTCTTGTGCCTGTTGCTCTGTGAGCCCATTTACCGCAGCGAAATAGCCGAGCTGATCTGCATCGCTTGGCGAAATGCGATTTGGATGGCGCACATCGCTTTGGGCGCTGTCACGTTCGAAATTGAAAATATTCATACGGCGGCGCACGACGTCCTCGCATCAGTTTGTGGGTCCAGCCAGCCTGGCGACAGGGTTGCGCAAGGAATGAAGACGGGCCCGGTCCGCCGTCGGGGCTTGGGCCGCATCCCGGTTGTTTGCTGTAGACACATGGCTGGCCGCTCTCCGCACGAACGCGACCGAACTATGCCCAAGGGACATTGTTCCCGACGGCAATGTTACCGCGAGCGGTGGGAGGCCAAGCGGAACGAAACTCTCGCAATAGGTCCGCATGCTGGTGGAAAGGCAGTCAGGCAACTGCCGACAGGAGAGACACATCGAAGCTCGCCAAACCATAGCGCCAGCGATGGTTCGTCGCGGCAACGCGACTTTGGTAAAAAAGGGTCAGCCGCTCGCCGTCAATCATCACCGTCGAGTGGCCGTTTTCCCCAGGCCCGCCCGGATCGAGCACTGGACCAAGCGAGACGAAAGGTCCGGTAACGGCGCCCGCAATGGCGAAAAATACCCGCTGACGGCTACCCCGCGGTCCGTGCGGAAGGAAGCAAGTGGCGTTGAGGAGCACACGACCATCCGGAAGCTCCACCAGTTGAGCGCCTTCAATTCCCCATTCGTAGTCGGGATCTTCCCGCGTGTTGTGGTGGGGGATTTCGTTGTGATCCAGGATTTTGCCCAACCGCTTCCAGGGCCCGAACCATGAATCGGACTGGCTTCGAGCCAAATAGATATCCGGCTGCGGGACGCGGGTGAATTCCGGCATGCCGGAATAAACGATGTAGCGCTTACCGCCGATGAGAGCCGGATGCGGATCATAGATGCCGTCTTCATCCGTCCCCGGCAGGGACAGGATTGCCGGGTTGAGCACCACCCAGTTGAAACCGTCGTTGGACACTGCGTGTTCGCAACGGCCGCCAGATTTCATGAACTCGGTTTGGATGAACATGTGGAAGACGCCGTCTTCGTGCACGACACCCGGGGCCGCAACGCCCGAACCCTTGACCGGAAGCCCGATGGGCGCGTGCTCCGTCCACGGTCCATGCAGTTCAGGCGCGGTTGCGTGAAGGATCTTCCAGGTCTCGCTCGTTACCGTGCCGCTCGACCCGAACACATGCCAGAGCCGGCCGTCGTAAACCGGGCATGGATCCTTGAGATCGTCTACCGCCTGCGGGTGAAACAACGGGAACACATTCGTCTCAAAATCGATCTTCATCGTCTGTCCCAGCGATTGTCGGCCGTGAGAGCTCTCACGCTTCAGCCCGACGAAACAGTTCAAGCCGTCAGCTATTTTAGCTGCTCATTCAACCAAAATGCGGCGTCCGCGCGGCCGTCCCCAGAAAGCTGCCTGCAGCCATGGCCGCCCTCTTAGGCGCAGCCCACGCCCGTCTGGATATCGCTCGCTGCAGCTGGAACAAGTTATTCAGCGGAGTGTTAGACATGTCGCAGGAACAGCTTCCTGCAACTGGCGATTAACAAATGTTATACGCAGTCTAAACGGCGATGTCATCAAGGGAACTCTTTATATGGACGCAGCGATAAGAATACCGGCCCTCGTCGAAACCAGAAAAGAACAAGATTTACTGGTGTGTTTTTCCCATTTGCGGTGGAATTTCGTCCATCAGCGCCCACAGCACATTCTCACCCTTGCCTCGGGAGAGCACCAGATCGTCTACTTCGAGGAACCTATCTTCGAAGAATGCTCTCACTCATCCATTCGGTTTTGCGAAGCGGCGCCGGGCATCCGGATCGCGACCCCCTTGCTACCGATCGGCACCAGCCCCGCGAGGGCGGATGCGATCCAGCGCAGATATCTTGACCGGATCATCGCGTCGACACCGCACGCTCAGTTGACCGCCTGGTATTATACCCCGATGGCGTTGCGCTTCAGCGCGCATATTAATTTCGACGTGTGCGTGTATGACTGCATGGACGAGCTTTCGGCATTCAAGAATGCGCCGGCCCAACTCGCGCTAAGGGAACGGGCGCTCTTCGAGCGCGCCGATCTGGTCTTCACCGGCGGCCTAAGCCTGTTCGAAGCGAAGCGCTGCCAGCATCGGGCAATCTACCCTTTCCCCAGCAGCATCGACGTCAGCCATTTTCAAAAGGCGAGGAAGCCCGGCGAGGAGCCAGCGGATCAACTGGCCATCCCACACCCTCGGGTAGGCTTCTTCGGCGTCATCGACGAGCGCCTCGATATCGATCTCGTGGCGCAGGCTTCAAGGACGATGCCAGACGTGCATTTCGTAATGCTTGGTCCGGTCGTGAAAATCGATCCTGACCTCCTGCCGAGAGCCGAAAACCTGCATTGGCTCGGCAACAAAGCCTATATGGACCTGCCCGATTACCTCCGGCATTGGGACGTGGGCTGGATGCCCTTCGCGCTCAATGAAGCCACGCGTTTCATCAGTCCGACGAAAACTCCCGAGTTCCTCGCCGCGGGTCTGCCCGTGATCTCGACTGCAATCGTCGACGTCGTGCGGAGCTACGGCGCCGCAGGACTCGTGGATATTGCGGATGCCGACGATATCGAGCCCAAGCTACGCTCACTGCTGGCGCAGCCGCGCGACACGCGGCTGCCAGCGGTCGATGCCTATCTCGCCAACATGTCCTGGCAGCGAACCTGGGAAGCCATGGCCGCCCACATCAAGCAAGCCAGTGCAAGCAAGAAGGTCGTGCCCTTCCGCAGGAGCGCATGACATGTTCGACTGGCTGATCGTCGGAGCCGGCTTTGCCGGCAGTGTTCTCGCGGAAAGGATCGCCTCGCAAAGAGGCGAAAGCGTTCTCCTCATCGACCGTCGCAGCCACATCGGCGGCAACGCGTATGACTGCTACAACGAAGCGGGCATTCTCATCCATCGTTATGGACCACATATATTCCACACGAACGCGCAATCGATCGTTGACTATCTGTCGCAATTCACCGCCTGGCGGCCTTACGAGCACCGTGTGCTCGCTTTCGTGGACGGCAAGCTTCTGCCGATCCCGATCAACCTCGACACGATCAACCGCCTCTACGGTCTGGAGCTGAGTTCGGCAGAGCTGGAACAGTTCTTCGCCTCGCGTCGGGAAACCGTCGAGGAAGTCCACACCGCCGAGGATGTGGTTGTCAGCACGGTTGGCAGAGAACTCTATGAGAAATTCTTCCGCGGATACACCAGAAAGCAGTGGGGGGTCGACCCCAGCCAGTTGAACAAGTCTGTCACGGCCCGCGTTCCGACCAGAACGAACCGCGACGATCGTTATTTCGGCGACAGCGTCCAGCAGATGCCGGCCGGCGGCTATACGCGCATGTTCGAACGAATGTTGGACAATCCCAACATCAAGATCATGCTGCAGACCGATTATCGCGATGTGCGAGAGCGGATTCCTTTCCGGCGGATGATCTACACCGGACCGATTGACGAGTTCTTTGACTGGAAGCTTGGCCGTCTGCCCTATCGCTCATTGCGCTTCGAGCATGTCACCCTCGACTGCGAGCAGTTTCAACCGGTCGCGGTGGTCAACTATCCGCAAACGGAAGCCTATACGCGCATCACCGAGTACAAGCATTTGACTGGCCAGAAGAATGTCCGGACCAGCCTCACCTACGAATACCCGACAGATATTGGTGACCCATACTACCCTGTGCCGCGTTCGGAAAATGAGGCCCTCTACAAACAATATGAGGCGCTTTCTGCAAATTGCCCGAACGTCTGGTTCGTTGGCCGTCTAGCCACGTATCGCTACTACAATATGGATCAGGTCGTAGGACAGGCTTTGGCCACTTTCGCGCGTATCCAAAAGGAGCTTCCGGCTACGCCCGATTTGCAGACGGCTATGGCGGCGCCCGCTTAGACGCCCCTCCCTCTATCCGAGACAGCAAGGTCGCGCGCGTCAAGAATGGAATAGCTTCTGCTGCCTCGCGAGTTCATCGGCTAGCGGACGGCGGATGCGGCGCGAGCCGTCCGCGTGGACAACGGAAAACAGGCCGACTTCGGCGTGGCGGGAATTGTCCCATCCGGGATAGGCGGTGATTGGGTAGAGGCAGATAGCCTCGATCGGGACTCCTTGGCTGATCGCGGTCCGAACTTCATCGCATACGTAGTGAAGCCATGCGGGGCCGGCGGAACCCTCGGCGCCGGTTTCTGCAATGTACATGGGCCTGGTGTAGCGTCGGGCGACCTCGACTAGCATCTCTGATAGAGCCCGGTATTCATGATGGCCCATCGGGATTGTCGGCCCATGCAGATACCATTGGTTGTGTGGATAAAAGTTAAGGCCAATCACATCGATCAGATCCTCGGCTCCTCCTAACTCAGGCGCGATACGGCCCAACAGCATGTCATACGCTTCGAATTGCCCTTGGCGGACCTTCTCCGCACGACTGACCTCCGTGCGGGTGCGGTCGCGCGGGGCGATGTGGATAAGCGGTTCAGCCCAGACGAATACGCACTCGGGGTCAGCCTCACGCATTGCACGGATACCCTGTACAGCTGCCTTGATTAGATGGCGCTTGAACCAGCCACTCTTTTTAGGTCCGGCTGGCGGAAAATAGCCGACTTCGACTGCCCATGCGAAGAACGATATTTCGTTGATGGGACAGACTACCGCAGCTTTCCCGGTCACTGCCCGGTGTAGTCGGATCGCTTCGGCTGCGAAAGACGCATAGCTCTGGATCATCTGTTCGCTGCCCTGGTCGAGGTGGTCGGGAGACCCATAGTGAAAGACATCCCAGATGACCTGAACGCCGGCGGCACTCGCGGCGTCCAGCATGGATTTCCAATTCGACCAATCGTAGACACCCGGCGCCGTTTCGATCAGATGCCACCGCAGTCCATCACGAATGGTTCTCAATCCCAAGTCTGAGCATCTACGGTAGTCGTCCTCAGCGTGAATGTCGTGGCTGGTTGCGCGGATAAGGTCCAGACGCCGGCCATCTTTGCGACGATGCGAAGAACATTCGAATCCCGCCATGAAGAAGCTGTCGAAATGGATTGGGAGAAAGTGATCACGCATCAAACTTTTCTTTACCCCTCTTGGCGTTTTTCTGTCCACGTCACCCGGGCACAATGCCCAGGAGGGCCGCGACGTCCGCAAGCAGATGGCCGCGGCAGCGCAGGTCCATCGCCTGCAGGTGCGCGAAGCTCGGCTCCCCGCAGCACGCAGCGGTAAGGCTTGTTGGTGCCGTCCGCGGCCAAGCCGCATTGGCTCAGCTTTTTGGGCGAAGCAGGCCTATGTGAGCGAGCTCGAGCGCAACGCGAAAGACGCCGTGCGCCGCCGGATGCTGCGGCCCAAAATTGATATTGAAATCCCTTCCGGCGCTCTCGGCCACGAACGTTAGCTTCCCCCACGACGGTGACGAACTCAGAACGGAGCAGGATGTTCCAAGCTTGCTTTTTGCGGGCCTGCGGGCGGTGCTGCGCGCCGCCGCGACGTGATGCGGCTTGCGGATTGGCCAGATCGGTCTTCGATTTTGTTCAAGCCTACTGTCGAGCAGCACGCGGCCTGCAACGCCGACAGCGCCCTTGGCAGCGGCTTCGCTACCGGGTCACCTTTGCCGCGCTCCTTTCAACAAATGAGATTTCCGCCTTCTTCTTGTTACCATAGCTTCTGGTGACAACAACGTCAGACGGAGTTGAAATGAAGCCGATCGATAAGTGGGCTGATGCCTACGAACCATCTGAATTCGCCGCCAAGCATGGTCTCACGCTCGATCAGGCAAAGGCAGTCATTAGCTCCAATGGGCCCTCCAGGCACAGCTGTGATATGGGGGCCAAGGCGTTTGTAAGAGCTCTCGAAACCAAGCGTGATAGACAGTCCGGTGCAGGAAAATAGAGGCGATCCGCAATCCTTGGCGCGCGAACTGCGCCTTCCAATATCATGGGCACGATACGCCCGAGGGGCCCCCCACGATGTTGGATCGGGCACCCCACCCTGCGAGCCGGTGTCGCGCCTTCGCAAACGCAATCCACAGCCGTTACGGATGATTCAGGCTTCGGTGAGCTTCTTGTTCAGGTCGCAAAGAGTTCCCATGGGCATCGCTCCTTGCCGTCCAACAGCCGTGGGCGCCCCACAGCGCTTGCCTCGGCCGACTATTGGCAATTCGATTGCGCGGGCATAATACCGCCCAAAGGAACAATCGGTTCAGCCGGATGTTCGCCGAACCACTCAGGAGGATCGGATGGGAAACGGGAAAGTGGCGGTCGTCACCGGCGCCTCGAGCCGCATCGGCAAGAAGCTCGCGAAACTTTGTGCCGAGAACGGCTATGGCCTCGTCGTCGCCGCCGACGAGCCTGCAATAGAACTGGCGGCCGAGGCGCTCCGGTCGCATGACGTCTCGGTTGACGCAGTGGAGGCCAATCTTGCAAGCGAGGAGGGCGCCGACAAATTGATCGCCGAAATCGGAGACCGTGACATCGATCTTCTGCTCCTCAATGCAGGGCGCGGCCTGGGCCGGGGCTTTGTCGACCAGGGCTGGGGCGAGGCACGCCGCGTCATCGAATACCAACGTCACCGGCACGGCGCATCTCGCTCAACGACTCGGTTGCAAAATGATCCGGCGCGGTCACGGCAGGATCCTGTTTACCGGCTCTGTTGCCGGCTTCATGCCGGGCACCTTCCAGCCGGTCTACAACGGAACCAAGGCATTCATCGATTCTTTCGCCATCGCGCTGCGTCATGAGCTGAAGGACAGCGGCGTGAGTGTGACTGTGCTGATGCCGGGCGCCGCGCAGACGCGTTTTTTCGAACGCGCCGACATGATGGATACCGAGATCGGGGTGCAAGGGAAGGACAGTCCCGTCGATGTAGCCAGAGACGGCTACGACGCCACGATGGCGGCGAGGAACAGGTCGTCAGCGGTTGGACGAACAAGATGCAGGTCGCCGCCGCACATGTCACCCCGGCCGGCACGCTGGCCGAACAGCACCGCAAACTAGCCGAGCCGGGCTCGGCGAAAGATCGCTGAGGGCGCGGACGCGATCCGGGAACATTCAAGCCCAGCGCCAGTTCGGCCATATCCGCGAGTATCGAAACTCATAGAGAACCGCCCGATGAAAGCTCTGACTTGGCACGGTAAAGGCGACATTCGTTGCGAACAGGTCGCCGATCCCAGGATCGAGGACGACCGCGACATCGTCATTAAGGTGACCTGCTGCGCCATATGCGGCTCGGACCTGCATCTGATGGACGGCTACATGCCGACGATGAAATCGGGCGACGTGCTGGGTCACGAGACCATGGGCGAAGTGGTGGAGGTTGGTCGCAACCACACAAAGTTCAACAAAGGCGATCGCGTCGTCGTTCCCTTCAACATCTCGTGCGGAGAATGCTGGTTCTGCCAGAACGGCCTGTTTTCGCTCTGCGACAGGTCCAACCCTAATGCCGAGCAGGCCGCCAAAATCATGGGCCAGTCGCCCGCGGGCCTGTTTGGCTATTCGCATCTGCTCGGCGGTTACTGGGGCGGACAGGCCGAGTATCTGCGCGTGCCCTTTGCCGATGTCGGCCCGATCAAGGTGCCTGACGGCATCGATGACGAGCAGGTGCTGTTCCTCTCCGACGTCTTACCCACCGGCTACATGGCGGCCGAAAACGCCGGAATCCAGGAAGGCGACACCGTCGCCGTCTGGGGCTGCGGTCCAGTCGGTCAGTTCGCAATCCAGAGCGCTTGGATGCTCGGCGCTGGTCGCGTCATCGCCATCGACAAGGTGCCGGAGCGGCTCGCCATGGCACGCGACTACGGCAAGGCAGAGACGCTCGATTTCAGCAACTCCGATATCTTTGATGCGCTGATGGCCATGACGGACGGACGCGGTCCGGACAGTTGCATCGACTGTGTCGGGACCGAGGCAGATGCCACGGCCACGGCCGATTCCATGCTCGATAAGGCTAAGACGACCGTCTATCTCGGCACCGACCGGCCACATGTGCTGCGCGAGGCGATCTATTGCTGCCGCAAGGGCGGCACCATCTCGGTGCCTGGCGTCTATATAGGCCTGGTCGACCACATCCCGTTCGGCGCGGCGATGAATAAGGGGCTGACGTTCCGCATGGGCCAAACCCACACGCAGCGCTACCTCGATCCGCTCCTTCAGAAAGTGCTGAATGGCGATATCGATCCGGCCTTCGTCATCACTCACCGCGCCGGTCTCGACGAAGGACCCGGCCTCTACAAGACATTCCGCGACAAGCAAGACGGCTGCATCAAGGTGGTGATGCGCCCGCATGGCTGATCGCGCGGACACTCAGGGGTCGGGCCTTGCAGAGGGTCCGGGGTTTCTAGCCGATCAGCAGAACAATGCGGCAATGATGCGCCAGGCATGTTCCTCATCGGTGTGCCGTATTCATCGATGTCCGGCGGCGATCACGAAACCAAAATTGCCGCGCTGAAAGGGCGCTGCGGACCACCGAAAGCCTAGCAAAAATAAGCTACATTCCTTGATAACCCGGCGCTTCTGCATTGGCTTGTTCTGGATTGGAATCCGTATAAAAGTTGTTGCGGGATGCAAATGCGAGTGGCCCGCGCTGGCTCGTCGGATCGGGTCGGCGCGCATCTCGACGCATCTCGCCCTTACAGACGAGCTTAGCGCCGCCGCCTCAACAAGAGGCATTCTTGTGCTAGCTAAATTGTCCTTGGACCGGAACAAACGGCTCTGGCGCTTGTTGAATGACACCCATTCAACAAGGAACCTATTGATGAAACACCGCCTTCTAATGACAGCGCTGTCTACCTGCGCGGTCCTGACATTTGCCGCGTCCTCCTACGCCGCCGATAAAGCTCAGGAGTTCGTCGACAAGGCCGCCGCCGGCGGCATGTTCGAGGTCGAGTCGAGCAAGATCGCACAAGGCAAGGCTCAGGATCAGGCAGTCAAAGACTTCGCCCAGAAGATGATCAACGATCATGGCGCGGCGAACGCCAAGCTCGAGACAATCGCCGGCGAGCAGAAGCTGAAGGTACCCGCCGAGACGGACGCCGCGCACAAGAGCGACCTTCACGCCCTGAACACCGGCAAGGACTCGTTCGACAAGTCTTACGTGCAGATGCAGCGCGACGCACATGTCGACGCTGTGAAGCTGTTCGAAGGCTACGCCAAGGACGGCGATAATACTCAGCTCAAGACATTCGCGCAGGAGACATTGCCGACGCTCAAGATGCATCAGGAAATGATCGAAAAGATCGCATCCGGCACCAACGACAAGTCTTCCGGCACGAGTTCGACGACGCCCGCGGTGTCGACGAGCGACACCAATAACCCGGCGGCGCCCGTACCTGGCGCCAACAGCTTCACCGAAGCGCAGGCGAAATCGCGCATTCAGGATGCCGGCTTCTCCAATGTCAGCGCGCTGACGAAGGACGACAAAGGCATCTGGCGTGGCACTGCCGAGAAAGACGGAAAGCAAGTGACCGTAGCGCTTGATTTCCAAGGCAACGTGGTTGCCGGAGCTCAATAACCGAACTCAGAAATGGAGTGAAACAATGACCACAGTCACCGGACTTTTCGATGACTATCAGGACGCCTCCGACGCCGTGAGCGAATTGGAAGCGATTGGCGTGCCGCGAGACGACATCAGCATCGTGGCCAATAATTCCGACAATTGGTATCGGCAGGACGAGACTTCAGAAGCCGGTGAAGATGCCGCCACAGGTGCGGGCCTGGGAGCGGTCGTCGGCGGCGCGGGCGGGCTCCTCACCGGGCTCGGGATCATGGCCATACCTGGCGTCGGACCCGTGGTGGCGGCCGGGTGGCTCGCTGCGACAGCGGCCGGCGCGGTGGGTGGCGCCGTGGTCGGCGGAGCAGCCGGCGGGATCATCGGGGCACTTACAGAATCCGGCGTCTCGGAACGGGATGCACATGTTTATGCCGAGAGCGTTCGCCGCGGCGGCAGTCTGGTGACTGCCAAAGTCGACGATCGGCTGGCGGGCGAGGCTGAGCGCATTCTGCGCGGCGGGCGTTCGGTCAATCTCGATGAACGGCGTAGCAGTTACGAGGCTGCCGGATGGACTGGATTCGACGCCAGCGCAGAGCCTTTTGACGACATCGAGGCGGAACGCGATCGCGTTCGCCGAACCACACCGCTTTGAGAAATGCGGCCCCGCCGAAGTCTCGACGGGGCCTTTTCTTCTCCGGCGACAGGAGCGAGGCACCTAAGCACCCTGTTTGGCTTCACTCTGGGACGATTTCGGCGACGCATCGACGGGTCGATGTGCGTTGGAAAATCGAGGATCGTTTGAGGTTCTGCAAGGCGCTGCGGAAACTGCTCGAGATTCCAAGTGCCGCTCCGTTCCGCCGCCCGCTGAGACCTGCTGCTGAGATCGGCCATTCGGCTTCCATGGTCGCCAATTGCACGGCATCGATGCCGGGGAATTGTTGCCGCGGCCTTGAAGGATCGGCACGCAGGGATTGCGGCGTGAGAATTATGAAGTCCCGCGCGGTGTTGAGCTTCACCCTCCCAGCGCAATCATCCGCTTCGCGATCTCAACAGGAACGACCTGTCGAAGCAGACCGAAGATTTTGAGCAGGACGACGCAATCGCTTAGAAGGTCGAGGGCTGCCGGGCAGATTCCTCCGGGAAGCCGCCGGTTCATCAGGTCGAAGTCGTCCGGCTTTGCAGGCGCTGTCCTGTATTCGAATACTTACCCTCGACCCGATCCAACAGGGGCTCTGGCGCAACGGCCTTCAGCCGTCAGCAAGTCTCAAACCTCTATGGCCAGCAACTGCCGGAACGTCTCCACGACGACGTCCAAGCCGCTCGCGTGCTGCGGCAGCTTGGCGAATGAAAAAATCGGAGATCTTCATTTCGCTTTTTCAAGCTCTCTCGCCAGGCTCATGCAGTTGACGGTCGACGGCCGCTTCGCTTCGGTTGGGCCACAAAGCCTGCGCCCGGCGCTTACTGGCGGCCCAGTGCGGCCGTGTTAAGTGTTGCGCGATCTTTCCAAGACGGGGAGTCCCCACCGATGGTCTAGGCCACAGAAAAGCGAACTCTAATTAATCCCGGCCTCCGAGCAGGATTTTCGAACGGCCGATCCGGGCCGAAATGGGGACAGCGGCTTTTTGTGTCCAATAAGAAAGAGGTCGGCCGAGGCGACAGCTGCAGAACGTTCGGCTTGTTCCGTCAACTCGCTGCCAGAAAGACGTTTTCGACCTGCCAATCGGCGGAACCGACGGGGGAGATTGCCGTTCTCTCATGCCAATCAGGGGCGCTCAATGTTCAACCCATGGGTCGATCTCTCTCTTTCGATACTGGAAGCGCAGCAAGTGATGTGGCTTCGAGGTATGCGAATTGCTAGTGGCGGCAAAGCGGCTGAACGGGAAGCCAAGTTGATGATCAGTGAAAAAATCGAGGCTGCCGGCCGCGCAACCATGATGCTCGCCATGGGTGCGCCAGCAGACAAGCTAGCAAGTTACTATGGCGGCAAGATCAGGGCCAATAGAAAGCGGCTGTTGCGGTCACCTGCTTGACCTAGCAGCTTGCGATCCGCCACAATGCAGTCGACCAGTTTGCTATCTGACCAGTGGCTTGCTCAGGCACCGCGACGTAGGTTCTCGCGCCACCAGACCTCCAGGGTTCGTTTTCAATATGAACGACGGGACCGAGGAGAACGGGGCGTTCGGTGAGACGGCGTTACCGAGCAACGCCGCTGGGCTGCGAGGCCCTGAACGAGGCCGGACTGAGGGTGCGTGAGCTTTTCAGGGAAATACTCCCGTTATCACATTCGGGAAAGTCGGCTGGGAATACGCACCGTTGAGTCAGAATGAAGCAGCTGAAGTCAGCGAGGCCGCATCTGAGGCGAAACCCACAACCGGCTCGCCCAGCGAGGTCTTCGGGGTCTTCCTCAAGCTCGGCCTGACTTCCTTCGGCGGCCCCATTGCGCATCTCGGCTATTTCCGCGACGAACTGGTGGTGCGGCGCAAGTGGATCGACGAGGCCGGCTACGCCGATGTCGTGGCGCTCTGTCAGTTTCTGCCTGGCCCGGCTTCGAGCCAGGTTGGCTTCTCGCTGGGCCTCCTGCGCGGCAACGGTATTCTCGGCGGGCTTGCCGCTTGGTTCGCATTCACCATGCCGTCCGCGGTCATCCTGTTTGCCTTCGCGCTAGGCACGTCTGGCTTCGTGGAGCCGATTGCGGAGGGGTTCTTACATGGGCTCAAACTGGTAGCCGTTGCGGTCGTAGCGCAGGCGATTTGGGGCATGGCGAAAAATCTCACGCCGGACAAGGAACGCGCCGGCATCGCGATTGCGGCCACATTCGTCGTTGTCTTCATCGGCGGGTCATTCGGTCAGATTGGCGCGATCGTGCTCGGCGCCGTCGCCGGGCTCGGGCTCTGCCGTGGGGAAGTGCGCGCGCTAAGCGGTCATCTGAGCTTTCCGGTATCGCGCCGGGGTGGTGCGATTGCACTTATTATATTCGCGGCTCTCTTCGTGCTTCCGCCCCTTCTGGCGAACGCAACCGGTCATCAGGCCGTCGCTCTGTTCAATGCCTTGTACCGCTCGGGGGCTCTGGTGTTCGGCGGCGGGCACGTCGTTCTGCCGCTGCTGCAGACGCAGGTCGTGACGCCCGGTTGGGTGGCGGACGAAACCTTCCTCGCGGGCTATGGCCTGGCGCAGGCTGTTCCCGGACCACTCTTCACCTTTGCCGCCTATCTCGGTGCGGTCATGGCGCCGGCGCCCAATGGGCTTGTTGGTGCGGGCATAGCGCTCTCCGCCCTCTTCCTTCCGGGTCTATTGCTCGTCTACGGCATGCTGCCTTTCTGGGGCGCGTTGCGGCAGCGGTCGACGGCGCAGGCCGCCATGCGCGGCACGAATGCCGCCGTTGTCGGCATTCTCGGCGCCGCATTGTATAGTCCGGTCTGGACGAGCGCCGTTCTGTCGCCGGGGGATTTCGCGCTCGCGCTTACCGGATTTCTGCTGCTCATCGTCTGGAAGGCACCGCCGTGGATCATTGTGCTGTTGCTGGCCGCGGGAGGGGCGCTGCTGCAATCCGTCCCAAGCTGACCCCCGAATGCGGCTTTAGCTATCTTTGAGACGTTGCGCTTTTGAGATAGCGCCAGCGGTCGCGTTTGCTTGCATTCTGGCGTTCATGAAGCAACCGGGAATGTTCGGCCTCATGCCGGTGACCAAAGGCCCGGCAAACTCGGGTCGGATGCGTCGACGTTGAAAAGCGGAACGCCCTTGCAATCCAGCACGTTCAGTTTCCCAACCATCTGGTCTAGGCCCGGGCTGTAACCGGTCGCGGCGATAACGATGTCCGGATAGACGGAAGCCCCGCTATCTAGGATGACAGCCTCTCCAGCAAACTTCCTGATCTCTGGCAAAACAATGATATTGCCGTTTTTGATAGCCCGTACTGCCCCGCCGTCGGTGGCAATCGGAGGCCAGACGGGTGGCGCCGCCAGACGGGGTGGCACGCTATCCGGAGTTGCCTGCGCTCGCAACCAGCACTTTTTTCCCGTCGTAGTCCCCAGCCTTGCCAAAGTCGGCTGAGTGAACAATGCGTGCTGACGGTGCCGTCTACAGCCGACATGCGGAACTCGGATACATAGTCCGATTCAATACCGTGCCTGGGATTCGGTTCCATGCGCAGCATCCCGCGCCGGCGACCGCCGGCGCGCTAAGGAAGAACGGCGTATAAGCCGCAGTCCTGCGCGCGGCCGCAACAGCGGACCGTTGTCGCGCGCAGGACGGAGGAAATTCGCCCCCGCCGCGGGGCGGTGAACGGGACAGCCGTAGGAGCGTCAGCATAGCGCCGGCCGAGGACGGGACGCGGGACCGACTGTCCCCGTCCGCGGTGGTCCGCATATTTTTGCGTCGAAGCCGACCAGCGGAGATCGCGCACTTCCGGCTCTCGACAGTTCGGCCGCTGATCGCGATCGGAGTGTCCAAGCCAGAGCCGAGTTGGCCTGCACGAAATCGATGAGGTCTTGCATCCCTTCACCCCTCAATTGCGTGGCAGCTTATGAATTCCAGCCTGACAGGCCCTCCCCTGTCACAACTTGTGCAAAAGAGCGCTCGCTCGACCGAACTGAATAGAGCGCCTTTTCCATAGCGTTCAATGAGGCCGGCAGGCTTTACCGTTGCATAGTGGGAACAGGATCTGCACCAGGCCCGCAGCACATGCCACTCGCGAAGATCGCCGAGCGCCACATCCAGGGCAGCGTGAATGCTGCCATCGATGATGGTCTGCGGTGGGATTTTGACCTCGCCTGGTGTCAGGATTTTCTCCATCACATGCCGACTGTTGTAGTGGATCAGCAACATGCCCGGCCGGCGTCGGATGGCGGCCTGCCAGGCTGCCTGGCTGACCGTTGAATCGGGGGAACGCGAAATGGTTTCTGACAAAGCCTGCTCCTCGCGATCCCAGACCTCGATCCGAAAATTGTCTTCCGCCGTTTTCGCCATAGCTTCGCCGGCCAGCGCGATTGACGCCGAGCCATGGTCCTTTGCTGCTCCAGATTACGCTGAAATAAGGAACATATTCCTCTCTCGTCAAGGGCACGCTTGACTCTTTGTTCTCATTTTGTTCACATTTGCAGGAACTAGAGCCATAGGAGGCGAACCATGGAACTTCGCTTGAACATCGAGGACGCAACACCTCAGGAGCTCGCACGTGGCATCGCGGCAGCCGAAGCCGTGTTTGCACGCGCCGGCATTACGGCTTTGCAAGGTGCGGAAGGACTATTTGCGTTGGAAGGCTGGGATATCAAAGGCTTTCCAGAAGACGACAAGCCTACCGAGGACGAGGACCGAGCCGCCACAGTTTGGTTGGAAGCCGACGCGGCTGCGGCTGCTGCATGTTGTGCGGGCTGGCCGGAGCACAAAGTTCCGCACCATCAGGTCATGGAGCTGATCAACGTCCCCCGCACGAAGCTGCAAGCCGAGGCGATTCCAGACACCTGGCCGGAGCGGAAGCAACTCTATCCTGACGTCGTCAAGCGGCTGGAGATCACGACCGGCCCGGATCGCCAGATCGATTTCGATATTGCCTTCGTTCTCGGTTGGGTTCCCGAGCGGCCGACGCTGGATAGGGTTGAGCCGCTTTCGGAAGATGGTGACCGTATCCCCTTCTTCACCAGCGACCTTGCCCAGGTCGAAGAGATGGCTCGCAAGGCGCTCAAGGACTGGACGATCGAGATCGACCGAGATCCCTGTGATGCCCACGTTTTCGACCCGTCGGCCAGCGATGACGATGATGAATTGCGCATGGCGGCATGGCGTGACTTCGATGGCTCCTTGCATATGAAGAAGCCGCCGGCAAATCCTGCAATCGCGCTGACGCTCGCAATGATGCGCGGCCAGTCCATGCATTTCGACTAGTGGTCAAACGCGGTCGGGGCTCACCAACGCCATCGGTCTTCGACCGCGACTGGCCACACCAGGTTGCGTTGCCGGATGACCTCTGCACCGAGCGAAACTTCACCATGGTCGCGGAGTTCTGCCAGGAACGAGGGCTTCGACATCAGACGCGGCATGTGCAGGCAATATGGCCGAATGGCAAATATGAAACCTATCGGCTTCATTGCTTCAGCGATGCCGCATCTGCAGAGGCGTTTCTGATCACTTCCAAGGGCTGACGTTCGATCCGAGGCGAGATCGAGAGCATGGAAAGGTGCGGGGCGTCTGGCGCCGCACGGGCGAATACACGCCAGTTCTCGATCTCGGTCCGCTCAGCGTGCCGGAGTTATTGCGCAGTTAAGTCACGAGCTTTCGGGGCGAACTGTCTCCACCGAGAGCGATCCGGCTGGAAGCGGCCGCAGCAGTTCAGCCTCAGGCTTTGTCAGATTGATCCAGGCCGCCCAATTCTCCGGCTGAAGGACCACAACCTGCCGATTGTGATAGGGCGCGACATCCGGTCCGGGATCGATCGTCAGCATGGTGAAGGTGGGTGGCTTGTTGCCGACTGCCTCACGCCAAGCCCCGCGACAGCCATGAACGGCGAGCGGTTGAGCGTGAAGCGATGTTTCGCTTTCGGATATTTCGTGCCTGTGAACTCCAAGAACGCGGACGCCGGAATGAGGCAGCGTTTGCTGTTTCCGAATTGCCGGCCTTCGGAGCGGAAGTTGAACACAGGCCCGCCCTTTGGTCCGGTGGGTGGAAATCCGAACGTCATCGATGCCAGTTCGATCGTGTCACCAGCGGCACGCATTATTGGCGCCGGGTCATTTATGTGGACGTCATCCGCCTGGGGCAAATCAAGTTCGGTTTGGTGGCTCGGGATTCTGAGCGCCAGTGACGCCATCATCCGGCAATATTCAGCCCAGAGTACATGCTGTTCGTAATCGTTACACATGGAGACTCCGGGCCTGGGCGCCTGTTTACAGTAGGGCTATCGGCGCACGATCAAAACCGGATCGACGCTCACTGAACGTATCCCGCTCAGCGAATGTCCGCCTCCTTTGCGGCCTCAACGAAGGCTCTGCGGGCGTCGCGGATTTCTTTCAGGGCCCTAAAGCACGCCAAGGCAGGCTTTGCGGGCAGCGACATGCTTCTTCCCGGTTGTCGCCGGCCATCGGTTCAGCAAGATGTCCGCTGCCTGGGCTACTCGGTCCATGGTGTAGACGGTGTTCCTCGACCTGCCGAGCGCAACATGCACAGGCTTTTCAAATCGCTGGTCTTGCACGCAACTCTCCCGAACTCGAACGCGACTCAATTCGAGATGAAGCAATAGGTTCCCGGTTTAGTGCGAGCCGAAGAAGCTGTGACCTCTGCCTTCGGAGGGTCCGCCACGTCGGGAGTAACCGAGTGCCGATGAACACACGATTCTCACATCGTTTGTAAGCTGCGCCGGGAGGCGCCCGCTACAGCCGTGCGCCGCTGCAGTCGGTCGATGCTGGCGATGCTGGCGATGCTGGCGACATAATGCGTGGCTTGCTCGACCCACAAGGCTATGCGGGCGTTGAGAGTTTCTAGACAAGCAGAAAAGCGACAGTCGCCTTGCCCCCCACCACGCTCAACATGGATTTAAGGGTCTTACATTTAGTTAAACATATGAATGGCTATCCACGCATGTCGAGCCATGCTGCTCTCAGGCAGGGTGTGTGCCACGACCGCGCGTTAAGCATGTAACGAGGCGTGAGGACGGAGGCGCAAACGTTAGTCGACCTTGGGTGATGATCCCTTTACCTAGCCCGGATGCATCGCATCCCGATATCAGTTGCCATCGCGGCGTCGCTGCTATGCGGCCTCGCGGTAGCTTGGGCCGTCGCCTCTTCAGCTGGCGGGCGAGTCTCCCCTACGGGAAGTGCAGCTCAGATTCGCCCTGACCCACTGCTTGCGCAGCAATCTCTCCCGTGAGAAGTCCTAAGCCGCTAGCGCTACCACCGACCTGAAGTGGCAAATTTCCGTCTCTCGATCAGTCCATGCCACTTAGCTCCCGGCCAAGACCTGCAGCCTGTCGAGCGCCGCTGCCAGACCTTTTAGCGAAACAGGCAGGGTCAGCTCTTTTTGGTCAGCACTTTTGACCTTGATCTTCAGCGCCGTGCCCGCACGCAGGCTGGCGACGGCCTGAGCCTCGAAGCTGAGCGGCACCACGCAACCCGCGGGCACACACGTGGAGAATCGCAATGGTTCTCCTGCTTGTCCATCGTCAATCTGCAGCGACGCGCCTGAATCGAGCTGAAGTCCAAAAGGCAGGACCAAATTGCCAGAGACGACATCGCCCTCCCCCTTGCGCAATTCGACCGCCAATACGCGCTGTCCATTCTGCTGTGATTGCTGCTGCGAGACCACGCAGACGATTTTGGGGCTACCTTGACAGTTGAGATTCCAGTCCTGATACGCCTCCTGCAGTGATGAAGCACCGCCCGGCAGGGTGCTTTCCTGAGCGGATGCCGATGCGGTTAGTGATATCAACGCTGCCGCTGCATAGATTAGTTTGGGAATACGCAAGCCAGTGCCTTTCTTTAGAACGACAGCCCCGAAGGAGCTGTCACATGACGGCATGCCGAACCTCGGCTACCACTTCAGGCTGAAGCCGAGCTTGGCGCCGATTGAGTTGCTGTCGCTGAAGTCTTTCAGACTCGACTTCGCGAAGGCCTCGCCGGAGACGGCGTAGCGATCGTCGTCCCAGGAGAGCGATCCGCCGAGACCGAGGCCGCCCCACAGCGGCTGGTCGTGCTCGTGCAGCGCCGTGCCCGAGACATCGACATCGTTGCCGTCGAGGAAATCGTAGTAAAGATTGGCGATGCCGTAGAGATGCGAGCGGCTTGCCTTGCCCTGGGCGCCGGTCCAGGCGTCCTCAAAGTCGAGCGACAGTCCGGCGCGGCCGATCAAGGCCTCGCTGCGGCTCAGCGACACCGACGCGTCGAATGGATCGGTGAAACCGTCGAAGCGCACCGACGAATAGGAAAGCTGCGCCTGCGGCGTCAGCGTCCATCTGCCTTGCAGGGCGATCTTCTGGCCGGCCTCTACGCTCAGCGCATAGCCAAAGCCGTTGTTGCCCTTGGCAAGCTCGCTGCCCAGCGTGGCCGACTTGAGATCGCTGTCATACCAGGTCACCTGAGCCTGGCCGTCGGTGTAGAAGCCATTGTCGCCATACCAGGTCAGCGTGCCGCCGAAGCCATAGCCGGTGGCCTGGATGGAGCCGACGCCGTAGATCGACGAGATGTCGGAAGAGGCTGTCCCGTAATGGAAGGTGAGGCCGCCGAGCAAAATGCCGGTGGCGTCCTCGTAGATCAGCCCGTCGACTCCCGTCTCCAGCTTCCATGTCGTCACGTCATAGTCCGATACGGTCGTGGCGCTCTGAGGGCTCTGCTTTGCATGCGCCCCCTCGATGCGGGCCCAGATCGCGCTTTGCGTCGGCACGCTGCCGATCTCGTCGGCGCCCTGGGCGGCACCTGTCCAGGAGCGGTTGCCGACGCGCTGCTGCAGCGTGCCAACTTCGTTCAGGCTTTGCAGCACGCCGGGATAGGCTTCATAGATCGGCACGGCCGGCGAATAGAGCGGTCCCTGTGGACCGGTCGGGGTGGTCAACGCCGAGCGCAGATACCAGTCTCCGTCGACGGGCGTGCTGACGCCGTTCTGGTAAAGCCGGTAGGCATAGGCGCCACCGACCACCGCCTGATCGCCCTGGAAGACATAGTCGCCGGCAAGCGTGAAGGTGCCGGCCGACGTGCCGCCGACATCGACGATCTTGATGCCCTCGGCGGTCTGGGCCCCTGTCCCTCCGACATTGGCGACGGCAAGAATCCCGGTGCCCGATGTGTTGCCATTCACCACAAGCTTGTCCGTCGTCGAAGCATCGCCGTCGAGTGCGGCATTGAGGAAGATGGTTCCGCCATTGCCGGTGTAGTCGCCATTGACAGTTAGCGTCGTTCCCGGCGCCGTGCCCAACCGCACCGAGCCGGCATTGCCGAGCGAAGCGACGGCCTGGTTGAAGCCGCCGAGATCAAGCGTCGCGCCGGAAGCGACCGTGAAGGCCGAGGCCGAACTCAGCACACTCGCCGCGCCCGCTGCCAGCGTGCCCTGCTGAACCGAGGTCGGGCCTGCATAGGCGCTGGCGCCGTTCAGAAGAAGCGTTCCCGCCCCAGCCTTGGTCAAGGAACCAGCGCCGGTGAGGCCGCCATCGAAGGTCAGGCTTGTGGCGGCGTCCGTCGCGACGGTCCCCGAACCGGTCAAACTCACCGCTCGCGAGGTGGCGAAGCTTGCAGTTGTGTGCAGTGTGCCGCCGTTGAAGTCGAGCGCGCTCGCCGCGTCCCCCAGATTGGCGTCGGCCGAGACCTGCAGCGTGCCGCCATTGATTGCGGTGCCGCCCGTGTAGCTGTTGGTGCCGGTCAGCACCAAAGTGCCCAGGTCCGACTTTACCAGTTGCGCGTCACCGGAAAGAGCGGAGGCGATCGTCGCGGTCATCCCCGCGCCCGCCGCCGTGCCGTCACCGACGACGATGCTGCTGGACGGGCCGATGAGCTCGATCCCGTCGCCCTGGATGACATAGCCGTTGGTCATGAACTGCATGCCGGAGGCAGTCACCTGGCCCAGGCTGCCGTCCGCCGTCACCGTGCCCGCCTGGCCGGCAAAGATCGCGAAGGAGGAGTCGGCGAACGGTGCGTTGATCGTGCCGGTCTCGTTGGTCCAGTTGTCGTTGCCGGCCGAGGCCTGCCAGACGCCGTCGCCGCCATTGACCGCGCCATTGTTCTTCGGGCCGGCACTGCCGTCCCAATAGTTGAAGGTGAGCCCTTGCGTGTTGACCAGGTTCACCTGGTGATCGATCGAGGTCTGGATCGAATAGCCCGATGACGGGATCGCCCCGACCACGAGGCCGTTGTTGGTCAGCGTGCCATCATAGCTGAAGACGCGGTAGACGCCCGGCCCGAACGTGCCGCCGGCGCTGACGCTGACATTAAGCGTGCCGTCGAGCGCGAGATTGCCGCCGACCGTGGTCAGGTCGTTGAGTGCCCCGCCGGCGACACCCGCCTCGCCGAAGGCATAGTTGAGGGTCGAGCCGCTGGAGAGGTTGAGGTTGCCGCCGATCGCCAGCGTGCCTGGAGCGCCATCGGCCGAGCCGGGCGAGAGCGTCGCGCCGTCGGCGACGGTGACGTCGCCGCCGATGCTGCCCTTGCCGCCGATTGTCGCGCCGCTTGCGGCCGAAACCGCACCGGTGGCCGCGCCGTTGTCGCCATCGACATAGAGCCCGCCGGCTGTCACCGTGGTCGGCCCGGCATAGCTGTTGGTGCCGGTGAGCGAGAGCGCTCCGGCCCCAGTCTTGGTAAGGCCGCCGGCACCCGTGATCGGGCCCGACAGAGTGAGGTTCGCATCGGTCTGGAATGTGCCCGTACCCGAGGCCAGGGTGGCACTCCGCGCGGAGGTGAAGGCCGCGGTGGTCCTCAAGGTCGTGCCGTCGGCCAGGCTCAAGCCGCCGGCCGCGTCGCCCAGATTGGCGTCGGCCGCAACCTGCAGCGTGCCGCCATTGATGGCCGTGCCACCGCTGTAGCTGTTGGCTCCGTCAAGCACCAGCGTGCCAAGGTCGGTCTTCACCAATTGAGCCGCGCCGGTGAGGTTCGCGTAGAGGCCTGTTATGTAAGCAGCGCCGGCAAGGGTTCCATCGCCGACGCGGATGGTCGACTGCGGACCGACCAACTGGATCGCCTGCCCCTGGACCACATAGCCGCTGGTGGCGAACTGCATGCCTGCCGCCTGGACCTGGCCATTGGTGTTGTCGACGGTGACCAGGCCTGAGGTCCCGGCAAAGATGGCAAAGCTGCCATTGGAGAACGCGGCATTCAGGTTGCCGTCGGAACCGGTCCAGTTGTCGTCTCCGGCGGCCCGCCAGGTGCCGTCTCCGCCGTTCACGACATCATTGCTCTTCGGCCCGGCGTTGCCGTCCCAGAAATTGAGCGTCTGCCCGCTGATATCGACGAGGTTGACCTGGCCCGCGACCGAGGTCTGCACCACGTGGCTCGGCGATGTCGTGTCCAGCACGTTGTCGGTCAGCGTGCCGTCATAGCTGATGACCTGGTAGATGCCCGGCCCGAAATTGCCACCCGGCGCCTCCGTCACATTGATCGTGCCGTCGAGCGTCAGATCGCCGTGCACGACGGTAAGGTCGTTATAGGCGCCGCCGACCACGCCCGCCTGGCCGAACGAGTAGTCGAGGTTCGAACCATCCGCCAGGTCGAGGCCGCCCATGATGGTGAGCGTGCCGGGGGTAGCGCCGATGCCGCCGGGAGCCAGCCTGCCCCCGGCGTCGACGAAGACATCGCCGCCGCTAGTGCCATTGCCGCCAAGCGTGCCGAAATTGACGTTGGTCAATCCGGTAGCAGCGCTCTGGTCGCCATTGATGTAGAGCCCGCCGCCGCCGACAATCAGCGTGGTGCCGGCATAGCTGTTGTTGGCCGTGAGCACGGTGTTGCCGGTGCCGTCCTGGGTCACGCCGCCGTTGCCGGAGATCGTGCCGTTGAACGTATAGAGGTCGGAGCGGTTGAAGCTGAGCGTGCCGTTGTCGACAACGTCACCCAGGATGGAACCCGTCGTGCCGCCCGTGCCCAGCAACAGGATGCCGCCCGCAATAGTCGTCCCACCAGCATAGCTGTTGTCGGCGCCGAGGAACAGGGCGCCTGTGCCGGCCTTGGTGAGCGCGCCTGCGCCATCAACAGTTCCTTCCCACTGCAGGGCGCTGTCGGCCTGGAACGTTCCGCCGCCCGCCTGAAGCGTCGCGTTGCGGCCCGTCACGATGCTGGCCGCGCCCTGCTGGTAGAGCGCGCCGCCATCGAAGGTGATCTTGCCGGTCGCGTTGCCCAGATTGGCATCGGCCGTGATCTGGACCGTCCCGTCATTGATGAAAGTACCGCCCTGGTAGCTGTTGGTGCCGGCCAGGATGAGCGTGCCGGCGCCTTCCTTGGTCAGCGCGCCGGCGCCGCCGACCGTGCCGGTCAGCGTCAGATTCGTCAGATTGTCCGTGTCGAAAGCGCCGCCGCCGGCGCCGATCGTGACGCCGCGTGCCGAAGCGAAGCTAGCTGTGGTGTTGAGCGTGCCGCTGTCGAGCGAGAGGCCACCGGCCGCGGCGCCGAGATTGGCATCGGCGGAGACTTGGAGCGTCCCGCCATTGATCGCCGTGCCGCCGCTGTAGCTGTTGGTCCCCGCCAGCACCAGCGTGCCGAGATCGGTCTTCACCAATTGGCTGCTGCCCGTCAGATCGGAAGCGATGGTGGCGACATAGGCCGCGCCTGCCGCCGTGCCGTCGCCGACGCGGATGATCGACTGGAGACCTGCCTGCGCGGGATCGTCGACCAGCACGATGGAATTGCCTTGCACCGCATAGCTGTCAGTGGCGAACTGCATGCCCGTGGCCTGGACCTGGCCGCCAGTGTTGTCGACCGTCACCATGCCGGCAGCGCCCTGGAAAATCGCGAAGCTGGCATTGGCGAACGGCGCCGCGAAGAGGCCGGTCGCGTCCGTCCAGTTCTGGTCGCCCGTGGCGCGCCAGGTGCCGTCGCCGCCGTTGACAGCACCGTTCGAATGCGGACCCAGTTCGCCGTCCCAATAGCTCAAGGTCAACCCAGTCGAGTTGACGAGATTGACTTGCTTGTCCACCGCCGTCTGCACGAAATAGTTCGGGTCCGAGACGTTGAGCCCGTTGTCGGCGAGCGAACCTCCATAGTTGAAGATGCGGTAAACGCCGGGGCCGAACGTGCCGCCGGGGCTCTGCGTCACGTTGAGCGTGCCGTCGAGCGTCAGGTTGCCGCCGATATCGATCAGGTCGTTGAACGCGCCGCCGGGGATGTTCGCTTGGCCGAAATCGACGTTGAGGTTGGAATTGCCAAGCGCGAGATTGCCGTTGATCGTCAGCGCGCCGGGCACGCTGCCAGCGTCACCGGGGCTGAGCGTGCCGCCATCGGCGACCGTGACGCTGCCGCCGATCGTGCCGGTGCCGCCCAGCGTCGCGCCGCTGGCGACACTGGTCTGCCCGGTGGCACCAGCCTGATTGCCGTTGACGAGGAGCGTGCCGGCATTGACGTTGGTCGCCCCGGTGTAGCTGTTGGTACCGGTCAAAGTGGTGGTGCCGGTGCCGAGCTTGTTCACAGCGCCGGTGCCGGAGATTGCGCCGGCAAAGCTGTAGGCGCTGTTCAGATTGAAGGCGAGCGTGCCGTTGTTGACCACTGTTGGCGTGGTGAGAGAACCTGCCGTCGCGCCATTGCCGATCTGGAGCGTTCCCTGCGTTACTGTCGTGCCTGCGCTGTAGCTGTGATTGCCCGTCAGTGTGAGGGTGGCGGTGCCTTGCTTGTCCAGGCTCTCGAAACCGGCAATCTGGGCGCCGTCGAGCGTACGGTTAAGTGTGGTGCTCACCTGAAGTGAATCGGTGCCGGCACCGCCGTCCACCCCGACTCCTGCGATCGTCGCGAAACCGCTCAACAGCAAAGTGTCGCTGCCGCTGCCGAGGTTCAATGCGGCTGCGCCGGTGTTGAGCGAACCGGCGGTGAGATTGACAGTGTTCCCGCCTGCGCCCAGCGTACCGTTGCCGAGCAGCGTGCCGCCAGTGATGTTGATCGTGGCTCCGCCGGTTCCGCCGGCGAACAACGTCTGGGTGCCACCGGCTGCCTGGATAGTTCCACCGCCGACAATGAGCTTCGAGCCGGCGTTCATCGCGATCGTCGGCGTGGTTATGGCAGCGCCCCCTCCGTTGCTCTGCAGTGTGCCAGCGTTAACCGTGATACCTCCGGTGCTCGTCAGCCCACCGTTCACCTGCAGCGTGCCGGCGTTAACGTTGGTGGTGCCGCCGATGGTGTTGCCGGCCGAGGTCAGCACCGTGGTGCCGGTGCCGATCTGCGCGATATTGCCAAGGCCGCTCAGCGTTCCCGTGAAATTGAAGGGGTCGCTTCGATTGAAGGAGAGCGTGGAAGTTGCATTGGCGACGATGACGTTGCCGGCGCCGGCGTTACCGGTGGTGCCGCCATTGCCGATCATCAGGTTTCCGTTGTTGACAACGGTGTTGCCGGTGAAGGTGTTGTTGCCCGTCAACGCCCAGGTGCCGCTGTCGTTCTTGGCCAGCGTCGTGGTACCACCGGGCCCGTCGACAATGGTGCCGCCCATGGTGTTGAGGCCGGTATTGGTGCCGCCAAGCGCCAGTGTGCGATTGCCAGAGCCGGTATAAGCGGCCGAGCCCGTATTGCTGAAGACGATTGCACCCGAACCCGAGGATTCGATGAAGCTGGTGCCGGTCGAGAGCGTGAACAGGCGGTCGGTGGTGTCGCCGGTGCCTGTGTAGCGCAGCGTCGAGCCGCTGCCGATCACAAGGTTGGACGCATCCTTGGCCGACATGCCGATAGAGCTTGCCTGGCCGCCATCGGCGAGCTTGTCGACGGCGAGCACCCCACCGCTGATTGTGGTAACGCCGGTATAGGTGCTGCTGGCATTGGTCAGAACCCAGGTACCGGTGCCGGTCTTGGTGAGCGCCGTCTTGCCAGTGCCGTTGTCCGTGATTTGCGCCGCGAGGCTGTTGTTGCCGGTGTTGGTGCCACCCAAGGTCAGGGTGCGAGCGGTGTCCGTACCCAGAAGGGTGATCGCCGCCGTGCTGGTGAAGTTGATCGCGCCAGTGCCCGAGGCGTCGAGGCCACCGCCAGCGGTATCGAGGGTGAACTGACGGTTCGTGCTGCCACCGGTACCGACATAGCCCAATGTGCCGCCATTGAACACGAGATTGCTGGCGGCTGCGCTCGACGCGCCGATCGAGCTGTTGACGCCACCATTGACGAGGCAATCCACCACCAGCGAGCCGCCACTGATGGTCGTAGTGCCCCCATAGCTGTTGTTGCAGCCGGCAAGCCCCTGCCCACCGGCGGCAGTCTTGACAAAGTTGCCGGTGCCGCTGATTGCGCCGCTGAAAGAGAGTCCACCACCGCCATTGATCGTCAGTGTGGCCGTTCCCAAGGTAACGTTGCCGGCTCCGGTCAGGCCAGCCATCGTGTTGCTCAGATCGTTCAGGTCCAGCGTCGCGCCTGCATTTACTGTCGTGCCGCCGGTACCAAAGGCGGTTGTCGAGCCGGCCCGCAACGTGCCGGTGCTTACGATAGTGCCGCCAGTGTAGGTATTGTTGCCGGAGAGCACGAGCGTGCCGGGACCATCTTTCCGCAAGATGCCCCCACCAGTTGCCTGGCCTGTGAATGTCAACGTCGTCGCTGCATTCGCCACGCCGATGGCGCCGATATTGGCCAGCAGCTGGAAGCCGCGGTCGGTTGTTACGTTGCCGCCGGTATAGTTCAGGGCGCCCTGGTTGAAAACAAGATTGGTCGAAGCGCTGCTGGAGGCACCGATGTCGCTCAGCTGGCCCCCATTGGCCAGGCAGCCGACATTCAGGGTGCTGTTGCCCTGCAGGATCGTGGAACCAGCGTAGGTGTTGCCGCAACCACTGAATGTCTGCGCGCCGGAGCCAAGGGTAACTCCGCCGGCAGCAGCACCACTGATCACGCCACTGAACGTGCCGCTGCCGTTGATCGTGAGCCTTGCTGTACCGAGGGTCACGTTGCCTGAGCCGCCGAGCGCCCCGACAGAGTTGCTGTTGTTGGCAAGATCGAGAGTCGCTCCGCCAGCAACGGTCATCGCCCCTGTGCCGAAGGCGCTGGTAGAGCCCGCCCGCAAGATGCCCGTGCTTACCGTCGTGCCGCCGGAATAATCGTTGGTGCCCGACAGCACCAGCGTGCCAGGACCTGTCTTGGTCAGACTGCCTGGCCCGGTCGCGACGCCGCCCAGCGTCAGGGTCGTGGCGGCATTGCTCACGCCGATGCCGCCTGCCGAAGCGAGCGTGAAGCCGCGGTTGCTTGTCGCGATGGCGCCGAGGTAGTCCAGCTTACCGCCGTTCTGCAGGACGAGGCTCGAGGACGCATTGCTGGAGGCACCAATGGAGCTGTTGACGCCGCCATTGGCGAGCGTGGTGACGGCGAGCGTACCGCCATTGACCATGGTGTTGCCGGTATAGCTGTTGTTGCTGCCGGAAAGCGTCAGCGTGCCCGCCCCATCCTTGATGAAGTTGGCGCCGTCCGGGCTGACCACCTGCCCCGAAAAGGTCAGGCTGGCGGCGGCATTGGTGACGGAGATCGTGTCCGAGGTGATGGCCCCGGAGCGGGCGATGGTGAAGCCGCGATCGGTGGACGCAGTTCCGCCGGTATATTCCAGGATTGCGCCCTGGATCGCCAGGTTGGACGCATTGGTCGATGCTGCGCCGATAGCGCTGGCCTGCCCCGCATCGGCGACCGAATTGATGGAGAGCGTGCCTTGCGCCACTGTGGTGGCGCCGGTGTAGGTGTTGCCGCCGGACAGCACCACCTTGCCCGTGCCGGCCTTGGTGAAGCCGATGGCGCCCGTGTTGTCGACGATCGTCGAGGCGATGGTGAAAGTGCCGGTACCGTTCTGCTGGACGCCGAGCACACCGCCACCCAGCGTGCCGGTCATCGAACCGCCGGTGATGGTCTGGTTGGCTGCTCCCACGGAGGGAGCGACGATGATGGTGCCGTCGACACCGAGCGTCTGACCAATGGCGACGTTGACTGTGGAGTTCCCCGCTGCGGTGAATTGCAGGCCGCCGATCTGTACGGTGCTGCCCACCGTGCCAAAATAGGGCGTGTTGGCGGCGCCACCGGCATCGCTGATGATCTCGTTGGCGAGCCAGGTCGAGGCATTGTCCTTGTTGACGTAATCGGCCGTGGTGAAGGCAACGATGTTGCCGCCCTGAACCTTGGCGTAGTCGGTGCCGTTGACGGTGGCCCAGCCGCCCAAAGCGCCGTTCGAATTGCTGGTCGTGATCGCGCCTGTCGTCGGCAACACGAAGTTGGCAAGGCCCCCGGTGCGGCTGATCGTGCCGAGATTGATCGTGGTGGTGCCGCCAGAGCCGGAAGTGGCGCTGACGGTGTTGTTGCCCGTCGTGATGGTCAGGCCACCAAAGCTTTGGACGTTGGTCTCGCCAACTGCACCTTTCACGGTCAGCGTACCGCCGTTCATGACCAGGGCGGATGAAGCGGAGATGATGCCGCTGGTCGGCCCGCCGGCGGGCGAGAAGTCGAGCGCCAGAGTGCCGCCCCCAAGGGTCGTCGTGCCAGTGTAGGTACTGGTGCCGGTGAGCGTCAGAGTGCCAGCGCCGAGCTTGGTCAGGCTTCCACCGGCGCCTGTAATGCTCCCGCCATAAGTATTGCTGACGCCTGTACCGAGATTGAGCGCAAGATTCGCGCTACCGAGCGCCAACGTGCCGCCCGTGCCGGCAATCGACGTCGTCGACATGTTGAACCCGTTGAGATCCAGCGTGCCCCCTGTGGTTGTGATGCCAGTCGTCGTGCCGAACGCCGATGCGCTGCCGGCGCGCAAAGTGCCTCCATTGACGGTGACGGTGCCAGTGCGGGTATTCGCCCCGGTCAGCGCCCAGGTGGCATTGCCGCTGCTGATCAAATTGCCGCTGCCGGAAATAACGCCGGACATCGCATTGTCGGCGCCAGTGAAGGTGCCCCCAAGGGTCAGGTTGCCCGTCAGCGACGTGGCGCCGCTCAGAGTCAGCGCTCCCGTGCCGTCGTTACGGATGGCGCTCGTGCCGCCCAGGGTCAATGTGCGATTACTGCTCGCGCCGGCGCCCGTGTAGCTAACAGTCCCGCCACTGATCGTGATGGCCGTGCCTGCGCCGAGCGAACTGGTCGCGCCGCTATTTGCGAGCACGCCAGCCCTGACGACACCGCCTTCGATGGACGCAGCTCCAGTAAACGTATTGGCATTGCCGAGCGTGATCGCTCCTGAACCGCTGGCAATGAACCTGAATGTGTTGGCGGCCGCGCTGCTGATGACGCCGAGCGCCTGCAAATCGGCGGTGGTGGCACCCAATGCGACAGTGGTTCCGCCCGTGACCGAAATATTGCCGGTCAGCGTCAGCGTGCCGGTACCGGCATTCTGGAGGAAGGCGGTCGGCGCTCCGCCTCCGGTGGTGATCTGCCAGTTGCGGTTCGACGTGTTCCCAGTCCCGGTGTAGTTGAGGGCGGACACTCCTGTGTTGGCCTGAAGGCTGATAGTGTCCCCGGCCCCCAACGCGCTAGCCTGACCGATATTGCGCACCGATGTGAAAGACGCCGCTGCGGCGTTGTTGACGACAAAACTCACCGGCCCAGCAAAGTCATTCGTATCGTCACTCATGCTGATCGAACCGGTGCTACCCACGGCCGCGATCGTAAGTCCACCGACACCAGTGTAATGAGCAGAGCCTGCCCCGGCTCCCTGCACATTCGCCTGACCGGAAAGACTCACTGTCCGTCCGAGAAGCGATCCGCTGGCGCTCAAAGTCGTTCCGGCAGCCATATTTACGACGTTGGTTGCGTTGCCAAGCGCCGCGTTCGAGCCGACGAAGAGTATCCCGCCATTGACGTTCACTGCACCGGTGAAACTGTTTGTGCCGGTCAGGCCCAAGGTGCCGGCGTTGACGGTTACACTGCCCGAGAAAGTGTTGACGCCAGACAGGGTCAACGTGCCCGCACCCGCCTTCGTCAGGCCCGCCGAGCCGGCGATGACCGAATTGATGGTAGCGCTGCCGGCTGCGGTGATTGTCGGCGTGGCGCCACCGAGCGTCAATGTGCTGCCGGTAATGTTGTAACCGTTGACGTTGAAAGTAAGGCTGCCCGCGGTTATTGGTGCGCCGAGCGTGACCGTGCCAGCTGTGCCCTGGAAAATAGCGTTATCCGGGGTGGCACTGTTCCAGGTCGTGAATGGGCCGGCTACATCGTTGCCGGTCGTGTTCCAGGAGGACGTGCTCGTGTCCCATGTTCCTGTTCCACCAATTCCGATGCCGCTGTTGTTCGCGTCCCAGTATAGGTCGGCGGCCCCTGCCCCTCCTGTACCCAGCCCGAACATCAGTGCAACAGGCAGAAGCGCCGCCCGCAAGGCTCGGACCGACGACCGGGCCAACTCGCCAACATGCGAGGCATAGCTCGCCGCCTCGCCCTTCCACTTCGTCATGCGGCCGCCGCGCAGCAAGCGAGATCGCCCATCGCTCGCCTCGGACTTTGATCCGAGCCTCAGTCGCAGCGGCGTCGAATTGCCAAGCGTCTCGTTCATTTAGTCCCCCCGGCGCCAAACTGGCGGGCTCGCGCCTGACGGCACGATTATGGCGCCTGCATTCGAGTTCCATGTGACAGTCTGGAACGGAACCAGCCACCCGACCGGCGATCCAGGTTGATGCCGCAGGCAGCCTTGCGATGAAGCTTGCTCTTGCGGGAAACGGCGACGCGCAGATGGCCGGCCAACTGCCAGCCGGTTTGCGTCCTCAAATCGGAACACGAGTGATCTACAACAGGCTCTTGCATTATTCGGCATACCGAAAGCAATAAGCCGCAGCGCGCTCAACCGAGCCGCGCCGGAGTTGATCCAAATCGTCACTCCCCGTTGCTGGCCTGGTGTGCCCCAGCATCGCCCTCTCCCGAACCGCCCGCTCCTCCGCCACAATGCAGCCCTCTCATCCAAAGGCTGGCGCGGCACTTCAAGGCAGCCGAATCTGCGCTTGAATCAATTCAACAAAGAACATCACACATCAGTCAACTAATAAAGTAATTAATTTCATCGGTTTGGATTTAAAGAACTTAATATAAGCAACCTCGAATATAAGGACTTTATTAAGCAAGCGCGATTGGACCTAGGCTCATTTGAATGACGCGACGTCCATGACCAGCCACTGCAACAAGCAACGCTCGCTCAAGGATTGCCTGCGCCCACGTGGCGGAATAACTTTGTTGGGTTGGTCCGATGAACCGCGCCTAGCGTGCGGGCTGCCACAACAATCCAACGACGAGAAGTGCATGACCGCCACCACCAAACCAGCATCCCTGTCGGACGCTGGGCAGGGGACAGCAAGAACATCTGGTGGACTGCGGGGTCGGGGGTGGATTCGGAAACAGCGGATCGACGACGCTCGAAAGCTCAGGGAACAGATTGCCGAACTTGAACGGGCGTTGATCGCCACCGCAGATGTGGCGAAGCCGCGAAGGCCTTCCGAGATCGGTTTTCAAATTCAGGCGCACAGGTCGCGGCTTCAGCGGCTGGAGCACTGCATCTCTGCCCTGGAGAGAGGTTTTTTGCTGGGGCCGCCGGGGACACCGGGGTTGTTACCCGCGCCAGCGCTGTCCCTCGACGCTAGCAATGTGGAGACCGATCTCCACCAGACAATGCTCGACTACGCTGCTTTGCGAACCCGGCGTCGACACGCAAGTTCCCCTGCTCAGGCCAGCCACCAGCGGGCCCGCCTTTTTACATTGACTTTTCCACCCATCTGCCTTGCTCCCGAAACTCCAGCGAATTGGAGAATCTTAAATTCGATTCCTTGCCCTCAAGACGATCCACCCGGACCAGCAATTCGACCGCATCTCGGCTGCGAGTTCGTGAGGGCCATGGGCATCATCGTTCACCAGGTGATGCCGAGCTTCAGCTTGCCGGAATAGCTCTTCACGTTGCCGGAGAACTCGCCCTGGAAGGCGGCCGCGGCAAAGACGCCGGAGGGAGAGGTGTACTGGGCGCCGGCGTCGACGAGCAGGGCGTTGCGGTCGGGTTTGGCGCCGTCGATGGTGAAGCTGCTGGCGGGAAGAGCCTGGAAGCCGGCGCCGAAATTACGGTCGGTGCCGCCATTGATCGCCCACGCGGCGCGGCCGCTCAGCGTCAGTCTGGCGCCGTCCTCGAGCGCGATCGCATGGTCGAGCCGGGTACCGAGTTCGACCCGGGTCGCGGTGCTGGTGTCGCTGTCAAAGTGAAGCGCGAAGGGTCCGGCGCC
>NZ_VFWA01000013.1:0-153131 GCF_006442295.1 Mesorhizobium sp. B2-3-2
CTACTCCCCTACTCCCCTACTCCGTGAGCATCATGCCCTACCAATCCCCGATCTCCCCCGGCCGTTCCTGGTACGAGGACACCGCCGGCCCGCGACCCGAGTATCCGGCGCTGGACGGCGACCGCAGCTGCGACGTCGTTATTGTCGGGGGTGGTTTCACCGGCTTGTCGGCGGCGGCGCATCTGGCCAAGGCGGGCACCAATGTCGTTTTGATCGAGGCGTATCGCTTTGGAGACGGCGCTTCCGGGCGCAATGGCGGCCAGCTCGGCACCGGGCAGCGCGCCTGGGCCGAGGAGCTGGAGGCCGAATACGGGTTTTCCCGGGCCAAGACACTGTTCGATCTCGCCGAGGAGGCGAAGGCGCACCTGTTCGAATTCGCAGCCGCCAACCAGATCGAAATAGACTACATGCCGGGCCAGCTCTCGGTTGCGCACAAGCCGCGCTACGTCGACGACTACAAGGCGCATGCCGAGATCATGGCCGGCCGCTTCTCCTATCCGCATATTTCGTTCATGGATGCGACGGAAACTGCGCAGCGGCTGGGCTCGACAGCCTATTTCGGCGGGACGCGCGACACCGGCACCGGCCATATCCATCCGATGAAGCTGGTGATCGGCACGGCGCGGGTGGCGGCACAGGCCGGCGCCCAATTGTTCGAAGCGACGCCGTCGACCGGCATTGTTTCGAGCGGCGGCACAGTGAAGGTTTCGACAGCCAAGGGGACGATCACAGCGCAGAAATGCCTGATCGCGGTCAATGCCTATGGCGGCACGCTCGAACCGGTAAGTGCCGCGCACATCATGCCGATCGGCTCGTTCATCGGCGCGACCGTGCCGCTTGGAGCGGATTCGAACGTGCTGCCGGGCGGCGAGTCGGTCGATGATTCCCGCTTCGTCGTGCGCTATTTCCGCAAGTCGAGGGACGGCCGGCTGCTGTTCGGCGGGCGCGAGGTCTATGGCGTCAACGATCCCAAGGACATCCATATCCATATCCGCCGCCAGATCGCGGAACTCTATCCCGCACTGAGGGACGTCGAAATCACGCATGGCTGGGGCGGCTATGTCGGCATCACGGTGCCGAGAAAGCCGTTCGTGCGGGAAGTGATGCCGAATGTGATCTCCGTCGGCGGCTATTCCGGCCACGGCGTCATGCTGTCGAACTTCTTCGGCAAGCTCTATGCCGAAACGGTAGCCGGCAACCGCGACCGGCTGAAGCTCATCGAGGATCTGAAGATTCCGCCGTTTCCCGGTGGCCGGCGCTTGCGCGCGCCGCTGCTTTTCCTGGCGCTCAACTGGTTCGCGTTGCGCGACAGGATTTAACAATTGTTGAGTAATATCATGGGGGCTGCGACATCCAAGCGTTGCAGAATCTTCAGCAATGGCGCACTGATGCCACAATCGCGGGCAAAAAGTGCATTCTCTGGGCGAATATAGACGGGGATTTTCTGCGGGCCCGCCCGCTGTTTGATTTGGGACCGGTGTGATCGACGCACACGTTGCGGTGTTTGATCGAAGAACATCGGCCCCTTATGGAGGTGGCAAGAGTGAGAGAGCCCTTCAGTTTCGGTGCTCCGGAACGTCGGCGCTTTGCCATGCAGTTCGGCTACGACATGCGTCCGTCATTCTGGCAGGAAGTCCGTTCGAACTCGCATCTGGTGATTGCCGCGGTCGGCACGGCCGCGCTGCTCGGCGTGGCCGCGGTGGCCCTTTGGCTGGCGTTGCCGGCGAACGAGCGGCAAGCGGTTGCCAATCCAGAGCAAGCCATTCCAGCCGTTCCTGTGAAGACGACGAAGATCGCGCCGGCGGGGATCACGGTGGCCGCGGCGGCCGTGCCGCAAGCAGCGCGAAAATCCGACCAGGTCTCGCCGACCGTGGCTGTCGCGGAAGCCGCCATTCCGGCGCTCGCGGCGAACGACCCGCGCTGGACCGCTTCCCAGTCGAAGACCGCACCGGCTTCCGAGCCTGCCGCTTCCGGCCAGTCGACGAGCAAGGCCGGGCAGACGGCTGACAAGCCGGCGGCGGCCGCGGCGTTCGCGCAACCCGCTGCCGACACCGACGCGGCCGCCGAGCTCGCCAAGGTCGCCGCACCGGCTCCGGCGGCGGGCAGCACTCCCGATGGCGCGCAGACCGCCGCCATTCCTGCCGCGCAACCACAGCAGGCTGCGGCGCAGCAGGATGATGACAGCAAGGCCGAACCGCGCAAAGCGGCCGCGGCTGGCACCGGGCGCATCCTCAGGGCCGTGACCATGCGCAGCGGCCCGAAGAAGAATGCAGCCGCCATCGTCACGGTGCCCGCCAAGACCTCGGTGCAAGTGATGAGCTGCAAGCGTTGGTGCCAGATCGTCTACAACGGCAAGACAGGCTGGGTCTACAAAACCTACATCAAGACCGGCGCCTGACGCGCCAGCGCCTCGATCAAGCCAGGTACGGCCGGGCCGATGGTTGGGGGCAGCGATGACGATGCGTCAGATGCAGCGCCCGCCGTCGACCTCCAGCGCCACGCCGGTGATGAAGGCGGCCTCGTCGGATGCCAACCACAGGGCCGCATTGGCAATGTCGAGCGGGGTCGAAAGCCGGCCGAGCGGGATCGAGGCACGGAATTTCTCGCGGATTTCGGGTGTGTCGGCGCCCATGAACTTTTCCAGCATGCCGGTCTCGCCGGCCACCGGACACAGGCAGTTGACGCGGATGTTCTTGGGCGCGAGTTCCACCGCCATCGACTTGGTGGCGGTGATCGCCCAGCCCTTGGAGGCGTTGTACCAGGTGAGGCCGGGCCGAGGCCGCAGGCCAGCGGTCGACGCCGTGGTCAGGATGACGCCGCCGCCCTGCCGCTCCATGATCGGCACGACGGCAAGGGCAGCATGATAGATGGCCTTCATGTTGACCGATGTGATCAGGTCGAACGTTGCCTCGTCGACTTCGAGCATGTCGCCATTGCGATGGGTGAAGCCGGCATTGTTGACCATGATGTCGATGCGGCCGAAGGCGCTTTTTGCGGCGTTGACCATCTCGTCGAATTCGGAGCGCTGCGAAACGTCGGTCTGGGTCCAGATCGCCGCCTCGCCGATGTAGCCGGCTACGCGTTCGGCACCCTTGGCATTGAGATCGGCCACGACGATCCTGGCGCCCTCCTCGGCGAAGCGACGGGCAATGCCCTCGCCGAAACCCGAAGCGGCCCCGGTGACGATGGCGACCTTGTCCTTCAGACGCATGTTTTTCCGCTCCCTGGGTTCATCGCGTGGCTTTTACCGCGGGCTGCCGGCGGCATGGCCTGTGCCGCAACAGGCAGAGCGCTGATTCTCCCTTAGCTTTCGTCACATTCACGTCCTATGCTGCAACTGCGAAGGCTTGGCGGAGTTGTCGTTTGCCGACAAGCCTCCGCCTGGTGCCAGTGTCAAGCACACATCTGGACCGACGCAAATATGTAGCGATCGGTCCTCGATGTGACACCATGGCACTGGAAAATTTAAATCGATTAGAATACATAAGCCGCGTACTCGCGACCGGCGTCAAAGCGGACAGACCATGACAAGCCAGATCATCCCCGTCGACCCTTTCGACTTCATCATTTTCGGTGGCACCGGCGACCTGTCGGAACGCAAGCTTCTGCCGTCGCTCTATTATCGCCAGCGCGACCATCAATTTTCCGAGCCAACCCGAATCATCGGCACGTCGCGTTCGAAGATGAGCGACGATGAATTTCGGGCTTTCGCCAAGCAGGCCATTTCCGACCACGTCAAGGCGGCCGATATCGATCCCAAGGAGCTGAAGACCTTCCTGGCGCGGCTTTCCTATGTCCCGGCCGATGCGACGAGCGGCGCGGGGTTCGACAGGCTGAAGAAGGCGATCGGCGACAGCGACTGCATCCGCGCCTTCTATCTGGCGGTGGCGCCGGCGCTGTTCGGCGACATCTCGCACAAGCTGAAAGAACACGATCTGATCACGCCGAACTCGCGCATCGTGCTGGAGAAACCGATCGGACGCGACCTCGCCTCGGCGCAGACCCTCAATGACCTGGTCGGCGACGACTTCCACGAAAGCCAGATCTTCCGCATCGACCATTATCTCGGCAAGGAGACGGTGCAGAACCTGATGGCGCTGCGTTTTGCCAATGCGCTCTACGAGCCGTTGTGGAACTCCGCCCATATCGACCACGTGCAGATCACCGTCGCCGAGACCGTCGGCCTGGAAGACCGCGTCACCTATTACGACAAGGCCGGCGCGCTGCGCGACATGGTGCAGAACCATATGCTGCAACTGCTCTGCCTGGTGGCCATGGAAGCGCCCTCGTCGATGGACGCCGACGCCGTCCGTGACGAGAAGCTGAAGGTGCTGCGCGCGCTCAAGCGCATCAACGGCAACGAGGCGCCGAAGCACACGGTGCGTGGACAATACCGCGCCGGCGCCTCCGCAGGCGGGCCGGTGAAAGGCTATGTCGAGGAGCTCGGCAAGGACAGCAACACCGAAACCTTCGTCGCGATCAAGGCCGAGATCGGCAACTGGCGCTGGGCAGGCGTTCCGTTCTATCTCAGGACCGGCAAGCGGCTGGCAACCCGGGTCTCGGAGATCGTCATCGAGTTCAAGCCGATCCCGCATTCGATCTTCGGCGGCGACAGCGCCGGGCCGATCTTCGCCAACCAGCTGGTCATCCGGCTGCAGCCCGACGAAGGCGTCAAGCAATTCATCATGATCAAGGACCCGGGTCCGGGCGGCATGCGGCTGCGGCAGATTTCGCTCGACATGAGTTTTGCGCAGTCCTTCGACGGCCGCGCGCCCGACGCTTATGAACGGCTGATCATGGATGTCGTGCGCGGCAACCAGACGCTGTTCATGCGCCGCGACGAGGTCGAGGCCGCGTGGAGGTGGATCGACCCGATCCAGAACGCCTGGGAAAGCGCCAGGCAGGAGGCGCAGGGCTATACGGCGGGCACCTGGGGACCTTCGGCCTCGATAGCGCTTATCGAACGTGACGGACGGACATGGCACGAGAGCAATTGAACAGCGCCAGCTACCACTGGAATGGCTTTTCCGACCGCGCGGAATTGGCCGCTGCGCTGGCCGGCCGCGTCGCCGACCGCCTGGCAAAGGCAATCGCGGCGCGCGGCACGGCGTTGCTGGCCGTTTCCGGCGGCACGACGCCGGCAAAATTTTTTGCTGCCCTGTCGGGAATGCCGATAGCCTGGGACAAGGTGACGGTGACGCTGATCGACGAGCGCTTCGTGCCGGCGTCCTCGCCGCGTTCCAACGCTGGACTGGTTGCCGCCAATCTGTTGCAGAACGCGGCTGCGGCGGCACGGTTCGTGCCGCTCTACCACGAAGCCGTCAGCATCGAGGATGCCGCGGCATCGGACAATGCAGCACTCCAGTCCCTGTCCTGGCCGCTCGACGTCGCGGTGCTCGGCATGGGACCTGACGGCCACACCGCCTCATTCTTTCCCGACGCCGACGATCTTGCGAAATTGCTGGACCCGTCCTCGGACAGGATCGTGCTGCCGGTTCATGCGGAAAGCGCCGGCGAGCCGCGGCTGACCTTGTCGCTGGCGCGCATCGTCGATGCCGGCTTCCTGGCGCTGCACATAGAGGGCGAGGACAAACGCACCGCCTTCGACGGCGCGGTCGCGCCCGGTCCGCGAAAGCCGATCCGCGCCGTGCTCGACGCCGCCCCCAGGCCTGTAGAGGTTTTCTGGGCACCCTGACTCTAGACTTATCTGGTCCCGGCAAACGGCGGGAGGATGTTTCCGGGACCTCGCTTGAAAAGGACCTGATGCCATGACTGCCAGACGCGATATCGAAGCCATCACGGAGCGCATCCGCCAACGCTCCAAGCCGGGGCGCGAGCGCTATCTTGGCCGTATCGCCGAGGCATCGAACCAGACCGCCAACCGGGCGGTGCTATCCTGCGGCAACCTCGCCCATGGCTTTGCCGTGTGCAGCCCCTCCGAGAAAGTAGCGCTGGGCGGCGACAAGGTGCCGAACCTCGGCATCATCACCTCCTACAACGACATGCTGTCGGCGCATCAGCCCTTCGAGACCTTCCCGGCCCTGATCAAGGAAGCGGCGCGCGAGGCCGGCGGCATCGCCCAGGTCGCCGGCGGCGTGCCGGCGATGTGCGACGGCGTCACCCAGGGGCAGCCGGGCATGGAGCTTTCGCTGTTCTCGCGCGATGTCATCGCCATGGCGGCCGCGATCGGCCTGTCGCACAACATGTTCGACGCCGCCGTTTATCTGGGCGTCTGCGACAAGATCGTGCCCGGGCTGGTGATCGCGGCACTGACCTTCGGCCATCTGCCGGCGGTGTTCATTCCGGCCGGGCCGATGACGACAGGCCTGCCCAACGATGAAAAGGCCAGGGTCCGCCAGCTCTACGCCGAGGGCAAGGCAGGACGCGCCGAACTGCTGGAGGCCGAGTCCAAGTCCTATCATGGACCGGGGACCTGCACCTTCTATGGCACGGCCAACTCCAACCAGATGCTGATGGAGATCATGGGCCTGCACACGCCAGGCGCTTCCTTCGTCAATCCGGGCACGCCGCTGCGGGACGCCTTGACCCGCGAGGCGACGAAGCGGGGCCTGGCGATCACCGCGCTTGGCAACGCCTATACGCCGGTCGGGCGGATGATCGACGAGCGTTCGATCGTCAACGGCGTGGTTGGCCTGCACGCGACCGGCGGCTCGACCAACCATACCATTCATCTGATCGCGATGGCCGCAGCCGCCGGGATCGCGCTGACCTGGCAGGATATTTCCGACCTCTCGGAAGCGGTGCCCCTCCTGGCGCGCGTCTATCCCAACGGGCTTGCGGATGTGAACCATTTCCACGCCGCGGGCGGGCTCGGCTTTCTCATTCGCGAGTTGCTCGACGAAGGCGTGCTGCATGAAGATGTGCAGACGGTATGGGGCGAAGGCCTGCGGCCCTATGCAGTCGAGGCAAAGCTCGGTGCCGACGGCAGCGTCGTGCGCGAAGCCGCCCCGCGCGCGAGTGGCGACGCGAAGGTGCTGGCGCCGTTCAAGAAAGCCTTTCAGCCGACGGGCGGCCTCAAAGTGCTGGCCGGCAATCTCGGTCATGCCGTCATCAAGACGTCCGCGGTGAAGCCGGAACGGCGCCTCATCGAGGCGCCGGCCAAGGTGTTCGACAGCCAGCAAGGGCTGAACGAGGCCTTCAAGGCCGGCACGCTTACCGGCGACTTCATCGCAGTCATCCGCTTCCAGGGACCGAAGGCCAACGGCATGCCGGAACTGCACAAGCTGACCACCGTGCTCGGCATCCTGCAGGATCGCGGCCAGCGCGTCGCGCTGGTCACGGACGGGCGCATGTCGGGCGCCTCCGGCAAGGTGCCTGCGGCGATCCATGTCACGCCGGAAGCGGTCGAGGACGGCCCGATCGCCAGGATCCACGACGGCGACATCATCCGGCTGGATGCGGATGCCGGCACGCTTGAAGTTCTGGTACCAGCAGCGGAATTCGCGCTGCGCCGAACAGCGGAAGCCGATCTCATCGGCAATGAGTTCGGCTTCGGCCGTGAGCTCTTCGCCGGTCTCCGGCAATTGGTCGGCCGCGCCGACCACGGGGCCAGCGCGTTTGGAACCGCCTGATCCATCTGCAAGGAATTCATGAAAAAGGGCGGTTCGGAACCGCCCTTTTTGCTTCGGGAACCCCAGCCATCATTCCGCGACGGCGATCTCGGTCCGTTCGCCGGCCTTGACTGTCACCGGCATCTCCTTGTCATGACCCTCATCCGACATATGCCGGACGACGACATAATCGCCGGCCGGGATCGTCTGCTGCCAGTTGTCGCCGTAGTTGAAGCCGAGCGATTTGCGCTTGCCCTCGATGTCCTTTTTCGACGAAAGCACCTCAATCGAATAAGCGCCGGGCGCCGATATTGCGAGCACACCCGCATCGAGCACGACCTTCACATCCAGGCTGTCGCCGGCCTTGATGCTGAAAGGCTGCTCGACGACGGCGAGATCGAGCGTTGTCACCGCCACATAGTCGTCGGGCGGCAGCCAGAACTTGCTGTCGGCCCCATAGGAGTGCTCGACGCTGTCGCGGCTGCCGTCGATCTTCTTCTTCGCCTTGACGATCTCAAAGCCGATGGCCGAATTGTCGGCCTTGTCGCCGCCCGATGTATAATAGGCATTGAGCACGGCCTGGCCGACGCCGACCACGAGGTCCTTTTCAACGGTCTGCCCGGGGGCGAGTTGGATTGTTTGCGTCACCGTGCCGGCGCCGATCTGCACCGTGACCTTCTGTTCGCCCGCCGGCACGATGGCCTGGGTGTCGCCGTAATGGGTGGTGCTGCCACCGGGATAGGCGAAATCGACGCGGGCTTCGCTGCTGATCTCGGCGCCTTGGCTTGCATGTGGGTGGATGATCAATGTGCCGGCGTTCAGGGTGAAGAGCGGCTTATAGATCTGGCCGGCTTCGATCTTGACCTTCTGCTCAACCTTGGCTTCGTCGTCGCGCGCAACGACGATATAGTCGCCGGGATCGAGATTGCCGTTATAGGTGCCGTATTCGGTGGTGACGGACTCGCCGCGCGAGCCGTCAGGGTTGGCTTTGTAAATCTCCCACGCATTGCCGTCGGTGATCGGCTCGCCGCCTTCGGCCATCACCACGCTCGGCTGGAAATTGAAAACAGGCCTTGCGGGCTCCGGTGCAGGTGCAGGCGCAGGCGCCGGTTCGGGTGCAGGGGCCGGTTCGGGTGCCGGTGCGGCGACGGTTTCGACCAAAGCTTCCCGCAGCGCCTTCTCGTCCGACGCCTGGATGTACTTGCCGCCGGTGTTGTCGGCGAGGCAAGCAATCTGCTTGCCTTCGTCGGCCGTAAGGCCAAAGCCGACAACGTCGGCTGTGAAATCGACGCCGGACGATTCGAGTTCCTTGCCAAGCGCGCAAGGGTCGCCGCCACAGGTCTCGAGCCCGTCGGTGATGAGAACGACGGTCGCCTTGTCCTCGGTGTATTTCAGCGCTTCGGCCGCCTGCCTGACGGCTGATGTCAGCGGCGTCTTGCCGAGGAATTTCATGCTGTCGGCCGCGGCCGAAATCGCGCTCGCCGAGCCGGCCTGCGGCGGTACGATCAGCTGGATGTCCTCGCAACTGCCTTTCTCGCGATGGCCATAGGCCATGAAACCGAGTTCATCGTCGGCGGGAACCGATTGCAGCACGCTTCTCAGCGACTCACGGGCGATTTCGAGCTTGGGCCTGCCATCGATCTGCGCCCACATCGACCCGGAAGCGTCGAGGATGACAATGACCTTGTTCGCGGCAAAGCCGAATGTCGTCATCGACAAAAGGAGAAACGCCGCAGCGACGCTCCGTGCAAGTCCCGCCATCGAAATCTCCTGAGTAGCCGCTCCGTCCGCCGGCTGAAGCTATTTGAGCCCACCTTGGGACACAAGCCCGGACGCGGCTTGTCCGCGGCTTAGTAGGTGGTGCGGCGCTCTTCGGAAGGCGGGCGGCCAAACTGCAGCCGATAGCTCTGGGCAAAATAGGAATGCGAGGTGAAGCCGGTGGCGATCGCCACGTCGAGGATCGGCATGTTGGTCTGGCGCAACAATTCGCGCGCCCGCTCCAGCCGCAGCCGCATGTAGTAGCGGCCGGGCGTGACGTTGAGGTGGCGCAGGAACAATCGCTCTACCTGACGCACCGAAAGGCCAGCCGATTTGGCGAGTTGCACCGCCGAGAGCGGCTCGTCGAGATGGTCGGCCATCAGCTCGACGATGCGCCTGAGCTTCTCCGACTTGCCGGTGAGGTCGCGCTCCGGCCCGACGCGCTGGCGGTCGCCGGCCGAGCGGATGCGCTCGTGCTGGAACTGATTAGCGACGCCATTGGCGAGGTTCGAGCCGAAGTCGCCGCGCACGATCTCCAGCATCAGGTCGATCGAGGTGGTGCCGCCGGCGCAGGTGTAGCGCTTGCGGTCGATCTCGAAGACGTTGCCAGTGCAGTTGATGTCGGGAAAGCGCTCGACGAAGCCGGCGCGGTTCTCCCAATGGATGGTGCAGCGATAGCCGTCGAGTTGGCCGGCCTCGGCCAGCAAATAGGATCCGACCGACAGCGCGCCGAGCGCATTGCCGCGCCGGCCCCAGCTGCGTAGCGCCGCCAGAACCTTGCTCTTGCCGGGAAATTCCGTGGTCAACCCGACCGAGACGAAGAGGATGTCGACCGGCGGCAGGTCGGCAACCGCATAGTCGATCTTGAGCGGCAAGCCGTTGGACGCCATCACCGGATCGCCATCGGCCGATACCGTCGTCCAGCCGTAGAAATCGCGGCCGAGCAGCCGGTTCGCCGAACGGAACGTGTCGATCGCGGCGGCCAGCGAGAACATGGAGAATTTATCGACCAGCAGGAACGCGAATTGCCGGCCGCCTTGAACGGGATCATTCATGACCGGCCGTTCCAAGGGAATAGTTGGGTTCGGCAAAGCTGCTGCTTTCTGGTGGTCAGAAGGAGGGCCGTTTCAACCCGGCCGCAAGGTAGGCGGAGGCTAACGTATTGGCCATCAGCATGGCAATGGTCATCGGCCCGACGCCGCCGGGCACGGGCGTGATGGCGCCGGCGGCCTTGGCCGCTTCGGCATAGGCGACATCGCCGACGAGGCGGGATTTGCCCTCCCCCTTCTCCGGGGCCGGGATGCGGTTGATGCCGACGTCGATGACGGTTGCGCCGGGCTTCACCCAATCGCCCCTGATCATCTCCGGCCGGCCAACGGCGGCGACGAGAATGTCGGCGGTGCGGGCCAGCCCCGGCAGATCCTTCGTGCGGCTGTGCGCGATGGTGACGGTGCAATTGGCGGCGAGCAGGAGATTGGCCATCGGCTTGCCGACGATGTTGGAACGGCCGACGACGACGGCATTGAGGCCCGACAGGTCCTTGCCGCGCACGCGCTCGATCAGGAGCATCGAGCCGGCGGGCGTGCAAGGAACGAAAGCGGTGTCGAGTTCGCCGGTGCCGAGCTTGCCGACATTGATGAAATGGAAGCCGTCGACATCCTTGTGCGGCGCGATCGCCTGGATGACCTTGCCGGCATCGATGTGGGCGGGAAGCGGAAGCTGCACCAGGATGCCGTTGATGGCGGTGTCGGCGTTGAGGTCGGCGATGATCTTGAGCAGCGCCTCCTGCGAGGTATCCGCCGGCAACGTGTGCTGGACCGAATGAAAGCCGCATTCCTTGGCGGTGCGGGATTTGGAGGCGACGTAGACCTGGCTCGCCGGATCCTCGCCGACGATGACCACGGCGAGGCCGGGCTGGACATTGCCCTTGGCGACAAGCTCGGCGGTCAAGGTCTTCACCGTCCGCACCACGTCTTCGGCAACGCTTTTGCCGTCAATCACTTCGGCCATATGAATCACCCCTCGATACGTTCCGCCAAACCGGCCGCGTCCGAAAATGCGGCGCTTTGGATCCTTTTCTCAAGCGTGCGCCGAAGCCTGCATGGCCCGGCCAGCCGGGCTGCGTCTCCAGCAAAGACACCGCGCGGCATTTTGACGAAAATTCGAACACGCAATCCCGTCAAAGCGCCGTCCGATGCCGTTTACGCGAAACCGGCGCGCTTTTGTTCGACACAGGAGACTATCTTGTGGCTCAGAAATAGCGGCGGCCCGCGCGGCTCTCGGTAAGCTCGCGAACAGCCTCGCGAAATTCGCGCAGGCTGGCGCGAATTTCCTCTATCGACGCCTGCTCGGCGCCCTTCTCGGCGGCGGCGGGCTGCTCCAGCGGCGCGGCGGGATAGGCCGACGGCTGAGCCGGAGCGGGTGCGGGCGGGTAGGGCATCGGCGCGTCATAGGGCGCCGTGGCCTGGGAATGGCCTGCCGGCGACCGCGTCTGCCAAGGCTGCATGTGCGGATAGACCAGGGGCTGCGCATAGGGATGGGACGCGGCCGGATACATCGCCTGCTGCGGCATCAGGGGCGACCTTGACGGCGATCCCATGGGCCGCGCGTAGCCGGTGTCCGCGGCTGGCTGAAAAGATGGGCGCGGATAGTTTGGAGCTGGCGACCGATGCCCAAAGGCGGAATCCGGAGCCGGATAGTCGGGAAATGCAGGAGCGTTCGCCGGCCGGCCGTCTTCGGCGACAGGGGCCGACGCAGATGCACCGGGAAACGCCTCGTCCTGCACCTCGGTGGCGGGCTTGCGGGACACAGCCTTGCGCAGCCTGGACATCAGCGCGCCGATCCGTCCTGAGCTCTCGACGGCAGCGGCCCCGGCCTGCGCGGCAAGCGGCGGCACTGAAGCTGGCGGCGACGGCGGTGATTGCGGCGGCGATGCTTGCGGTATCGGCAGCGCCGGCGGAGGCGGCGCCCGGAATGCCTGGTCATCGAGCGGCACCCGGCGTTCCTCTATCTTGCGGTCACGGCGGGATCGTGACCCGGCGGTCTCACGCAGGCTTTCATAGGCGCCGCGCATGGCGCCGAGGCCGACGCCGGAGGCAAAGCCCAGCAGCAGGCCGGCAAGCGCCACCACGGCGCGCGACGGCCCGTTCGGCTCCAGCGGAATGGAGGCGGGCGAGATGACGCTCATATTGGCGGTGTTGATATTCTTCTGCTCGCCGGTCTCCTTGGCGCGCAGGAGATATTGTTCATAGACCGAGCGCTTGGCCGAGGCCTCGCGCTCCAGCTCCCGCATCGAGACAAGGTCGCTGTTGACGTCACCGCTGCGCACCTTCATCTGCGCCAGGCGGGAAGCGAGGTCCTGTTCGAGCTGGACCGAGCGTTTCAGGTCAACCTGCAACGACGACGCGATGCGGCTGAGTTCGGCGACGATGCGTTCGCGCGCGCCGGTGAGCTGGGCCTCGAGCGCCCGGCGCTCGGGATGGCGCGGTCCGAGCCGGACCGCTGCCCGATCAGCCTCCTGCTTGAGCGTTGCGTATTGCGAGCGCAGATCGCTCATGGAGGTGGAGTTGATCTCTTCCGGCAAGGTGCCGCTGAGTACCGAATTCACGTTGACCTGACGTGCCGAGGCCGCGCGGGCGTTCAGCTCCAGCGTGCGGGCGCGGGCGACGGAAAGCTGCTCGTTTAGCTTGAGCATCTGGTCGTCGCTGATCAGATGGCCCTGCGCGTCGACAAGATCATGGGTGGCCCTGAAATCCTCGACCTTGCGCTCGGCCGCCTCGACGCCCTTGCGCATCTCGTCGAGTTTCGCCGTCAGTTCGTTGTTGGCCCGGCCGGCAGTGTCGGACTGGATTTCACCCGAGGTCTGCAGGAAGACCTTCGTCATCGTTTCCGCGATGAGTGCCGATTTCTGGGGATCCTGAGTGGTGACGCCGATGGTGATCACGGAGGTCTTGCCGCCGCGCTCGACCGAAACGCTCTCGGCCAGGTTGACGATGGCAAGGGAAAGGCGGCGGGATTGGTCGACACCGCCCGGTCCGTCCTGGCGCAACAGGATCGAGCGGATCAGTGACATGACGCCAAGGCCGCCATTGCCTTGGCCGTTGAACTCGGGGTCGTCGACTAGGTCGAGCTCCTGGACAACCTTGTTCAACACGGTGCCGGAGGTCAGCAACTTGATCTGGTTCTCGACGTTGACGAGCGCCGCGTCGGGCATGACCACCGCCTGGGTGAGATCGCGGTCCGTAAGCTTCAGGTCGCGCGGGTCGACGATCAGCTCGGTGGTGGATTCGTATTTCTTCGGCGTCGACAGGGCAATCGCAACGCCGAGCGCCGCGCCCAGCACCGTCGTGGTGATGATCAGCGCTTTGGACCTGGCGACGCCGCGAACCACCTGCATTGGATCGATCAGGGGCTTCCAGTGCTGGCTGTCGGCATCCTCGCCAGGAGATGTTCCCGCTTCGCTCGCGCTCAGCGGTTCGGATGTGCTGCGCTGGGAATCAACTCTCGAGGCGATCTCGGGAACCGTCCCCTCATAGGGCATCGCCGAGTCCGAACCGCCGATACCGGCCCCATCGTGCGAATGCGAAATGCCGGCGGATGCCGGAGCCGGCTCGTCGCCCGGCTGCAAGCGTTGCGTTCCGGCGGATGCGGGAGGCGCCGGATTCATCTTCGCCTCGCGCTGCGAGCGCGCCAGGCGATGACGTGTGGCGGCATCCTCGCGCCATGACGGATTTGCCCGATCCCCTAGCGAGACCAGCGATGCCTCATCCTCACCGCGCACGGCTTGGCCAAGCGCCAGCAAGGATCGTTCGCGCCTCCAGTCCTCACGATTTTCCCTGTCGCCCATTGTCGCGAAGCTTACTTTCAGCCGCCAGACAGCGGCGGTCGGTCATTTGTTAAGCCACGCTAAACAAGCATAGGAAACAAAAGGTTAATTTTAAGAGGCCGAAAGCATTGCTTGATGCCGGATGCCTGGAATTTCAGCAGATGCAGGAAGATTTCAGAAGGGCACGTTAAACTTTGCCGCCTATGCCTTTCCTTGACCCATGACTGAGGCCAGCGACATACCGCAGAGGCGGCCCCTCGCCCGGATCGGCACCTTGGTGGCCGAAAGACGGGGGCTGGTTCGCGACTATTTTTCGGCAATCAGCGGCGCCGGCGGGCGGCTGGTGTTTTCACTCGCCTACTTCATCGCCTTGGCCAACACGCTTTCCATTGCCGAGTTCGGCATGTTCGCCACCGCCTCGGCCGCCGGAGTGATGCTGTCGCGGCTTCTGGCCTTCGGCTTCATCTCGGCACTTTACCGCACCGCCACCATCCGCCCCAACCTGATCGGCACCTTCACCGCAGGCTTCCTGCTGCTCGGCATCGTCTCGTTGCCGCTGCTCGCCGCAACCTCCTACATCGTCTACCTGATCTTCTTTGCCAGCACCGTGCCGCTGCCGGTGTTCGCGGCAATCGTCTTTGCCGAGGCGCTTCTGTGGCGGCCGGTGGAGGTGGCGCTGATCGTCAACAACGGCCTCGGCAAATTCGGCCGTGCCGCCGTGCTGGCGATCCTGGCGACGGCGTTGCGGGCAGCCGGCGCGGTGCTGTTCATGTTATGGGCGCAACACAGCGTCTGGGTATGGTCCTGGTTCTATATCGGCGCCAACGCCGCCTCGCTGGTGCTCGCGTTCGGCCTCTTCTATCCGCGCCAGCGGCTGCGGCTGCGCAGCGAGCTTTATCTCAGGCGGCTCGCCGATTCGGTCTATGTCGCCGGCGCCGAGGTGCTGTTCTACCTGCAGATGGAATTCGACAAGCTTCTGGTGCTGGCGATCGGTGGCCCGCATTTGGCCGGCATCTATGCCATCATCATGCGGCTGGTCGACCTGACGGCGATCCCGATCCGCACCTTCTCCATGATGCTGGTGCAGCGCATGATGCGTGCCCCGGAGCTCTTGTCACGGCTGGCGGTCAAGAGCGGCATCGAAGGCGGCGTATTCGCGGTCTCGACGCTGGCGCTGTTGGCGCTTGCCGTGGTGCTGCATTTCTTCCCCGGGGCGCTCGGCAAGAACGTCTCGGAGGCCGCCCCCCTGGTGGCGCTTGCGATCGGCGTTCCGGGGTTGCGCAATCTGGTCGAATATCAGGCGGAACTTCTGTTCGCGCGTGGCCAGACGCTGGTGCGGGCGCTCAATCTCGGCCTGCTCGCCGCTCTCAAGGCGCTGCTGCTGACCTATGTGCTGACAACCATTGCCGACACGTCGAAGCTGGTGCTGTCGCTCAACGTCGTCTTCCTGCTGCTCTATCTCGCGTCGATGCTGCTGACCTATTCGGCGCTGCGCAAACCGGCGAAGGCGATCTGATCCTTCATCCGGGCAGTCTTTCCGAGAACCGACTCGTTTTCAGGATCAGGATCGGTCGAGCCCGATCAGCCGGCGGATGCGGCCGGTGTCGGTGCCGATGAAGGATTGCATGCCGATCGCCACCTGTTCGGGAGCCATGGCGGCAACGAAGCGGCGGAATTCGTCGTCCGACAGCGCCTCGCCGGTCCAATGGACGCGGCAGAATTCTTCCGTGCCGTGGAAGTGGCCGGCGCCGTCCAGCAGATCGTCGACATAGCGGCCATAGATCATGCATTCGGAGAATTTGCGCGCCGAGCCGACGACCTCGACCCAGTTTCGGCCATGCACCTCCTCGACCCGGTTGCACATGGCCAGCACGGTGTCGCGGCGCCAGGCGATCAGCGTCGAGATATAGTCGTGGACCGAATTCCTCGACGGATCGATGCCGAGCGCGGAACCGGCATTGCGCGACCATATGCGATGCTCGTCATGACCGTCCTGCGCAAGCACGCCGTCACGGCGGAACAGCCGCGCCTTGCCGTCACGCCAGAACGCGCCGCAATCGAAAGGCTTCAGGAAGGCGACGTCGGAATCGCAGAAGACCAGGACGTCCTGGCATGCATGCGCCGCAACGGCGATGCGGCGCAGTTGCTGCACGTGCCAGCCGCGCAGCGGCTGGGTCTTCAGACTGAGCCAGACGCGCCGCCGGAACAGGCTGAGCGGATCGTCGAAGACATGCAGCCAGCGCGGCAGCAGCTCACGTTCGTCGACGACGGAACGGTTGGCGCTCTCCAACCGGCGAAACAGCTTGACGTCCCGGCCTTCGACCAGAATGTAATGATGCGCGACCCCCGTGACGTGCCGGTCGAGGGTTTCGCAGAGCAGGCGGCAACGCTCGAAATCCGGCGCATAGCTTGCCGTCACCATGGCTGCCGTCGGCGTTGCCCGAAGCAGTCCGGGTTCGGCGATCGCGCCTGGAACGAACCTCTCGTTCAACGGACGTCTCCGGCGGCTTGGGGCCGGTTCAACAATTTCTGTTTGAGGACCCGCCACAGGAACAAGGGGTTGCCGACCACATAGCGGCGCCAGAGCCGTCCCGGCTCGACCGCCAGCCGAAACAGCCACTCCAGCCTGAGGCGCCGTATCCACAAGGGCGCGCGCGGCACGGCGCCGCTGAGAAAATCCAGCAGCGCGCCGACCGCGACCGGCAGCGTGCAGTGGCGCTCGTCGATGTGCCGTTCGATCCACAATTCCTGGCGCGGCACGCCCATGGCGACCAGCAGCATATCAGGCCGCAGCGCCGCGATCCGTTCGATGATTTCCGGCTCCTGCGCAGCGGAGAAGTAGCCGTCATGGATGACCACGAATCTGTGCTGGACGGCAATCGCCGCGAGCTTCTTCGACGCGGCCTCGGCATTGATGCGCGTCGCGCCGAGCAGCCCCACGGTCAGCGGCCGGGCCACCGACCGCAGAAAGGCCGGCACGAAATCGGTGCCGTTGAGATTGTCCGGGAACGGCGCGCCATAGAGAAGTTGCGCTGCGAGATCGACGCCGATGCCGTCCGGCAGGATGAGAAAATCGTCGAGCGCCTGGGCGAACACCGGATCGGTGTAGGCGAGATTGGCATTATGGGCGTTGAGGAAGCTGACCTTGGTGAAGCGCCGTTCCGCGATCAGCCGCGTCAGCAGGGCGATCGCGTCGTCCCAGCGAATGGCGAGTACGGAGATGCCGAAGATCGTCTTCAACGTGTCGGACCCGAACGCGGCCCGGGCGGTGTGCATGTTCATGCAAACGCCTCCTGCATGACAGGACCGAGCCTCTCCAGGCCAAGCCGGATGGCGGCATCGAGCGCCTTGAGCTGCCGGCGGTGGAACGCGCTGCCGTCAACGTCGCGAATATCAGCCGCCGCGGCCTCCAGCGCCCTGGCAAAGGCGACCGGATCGTCGGTGACGGCGCAATTGACCGGGCGATGGTCGATGCCGCGCAGCGCGTGGCTGGTGGCAACGGCGGGCAGGCCGAGCTCGAACGTCTCGATCGTCTTCAGCTGCACGCCGCTGCCGGCGGTGCTGATGAGCGGGATGACGGCGCCGCCGCGTATGAAAGCCTGAGCGTCCGGCACGCGTCCGACGAAAGCGACGCCGGGATGAGACGAGACGATATCAGACGGCATGCTGCCGGCGATCCTGATGCGGAAGTCCGGGCGCAGATGCGGCACCACCTTGTCCAGGAACCAGCCGAGCCCGATGCGGTTCGGCTGCCAGGTCCAGGTGCCGATCAGCGCGGCGTCGCACTCGATCTTGCGCCGACCGTTGTGCGCCGGTGGCCTGGCGCCCGTCACCAGCGGCAGCACCGCCGAGCGGTCGTCGGAGGCCACGCCGAGTGCGGAGCGGTCTTCCTCGGCCAGCGTGAAGACGAAACGCGCGCGGCGGCACAGACGCTCTTCCACGCTCGCGAGCAGCCTTGCCTCGCGGCGGAACAACAGGCGCTGGAAGATGCCCGGGGCGGCAGCGGCATTCTCCCGCGCCGAAAGATGCTCGACATTGTGGGCGACGAAGATCGAAGGCCGGTCGCCAAAGAGCTTTTCGAAGGCGCCGGCAAACTGCACGGAATTAAGCACATAGCCGTCGAAGGGGCCGGCGTGCTCGATGGCGGCGAGGACTTCGGCATCGGAGACCGCACGCAACTTGGCCGACGCGAAGGTGAGGCCCGAAAGCATCGCCTTGCCGACCCAGGCGAGCTTTTGCAGCGCTGAAGCATTTTCGGTGCGCACGTCCACGGCGCCCAGCACGATGGTGTTTTCAGGATCGGCCGCGGCTTTCCCCGGCCAGATGAAGCCGATGACGGTGACGCGCGCGCCGGCGCGCCGCAAGGCAGCGATGATTGCAGCATTGGCGATCTCGTAGCCCGATGCGAGAGCGCCATCGGGCACGATCGATGTGGCGAACAGCAGATGCATCTCACCTATCCTGTGGTGCAGCCGGTAGCAAAGCGCGGTGAACCCTTGATTAAACGTGCGCGCATCGGCGGCCCAAACCCCGGCTTGAAGGGCCACTCCGTGAAAGGTGATTAACGAAACGTTATCGTCGTGGTGCTAACAGAACTCGACCCACCATGCGGCTGACACGGATGATCCCTTTGCCATCGGACGGTTCGGTATCGATCGCGGGACGATCCCCCCGGCTTGACACGGAGGCCGTCGAAGCCATCGTCACCTTGCCGACCTTCAAGCGGCCGGACCAGGTCCTGCAAACGCTGGCGTCGCTGCGGGCGCAGCAGACCGGCAGGCGCTTCGCCGTCATCGTCATGGAGAACGAGGCCGAGGCGCGTGCCGGCGCCCAGGCGTCGCTGCCGCTGTTCGAGCGCGGCGAGATACCGGGCATGGTGATCATCGCGCATCAGCGCGGCAATTGCAGCGCCTACAATGCCGGCTGGCAGACGGCGATCCTGCATTTCCCGAATTTCAAGCACCTGCTGGTCATCGACGATGACGAGATAGCCGATCCGCACTGGCTGGAACGGATGTGCGGGGCGGCTGAAAGCCTTGGCGCCGATATTGTCGGCGGCCCGCAAGTGCCCGACTTTGCCGATCCCGCCCATGCGCGCTGGGCCGAGCATCCGGTCTTCGCGCCGCCCTACCGCAAGACCGGCCTCGTGCCGGCGCTCTATTCGTCCGGCAATCTCCTGGTGGGGCGCAACGTGCTTACCGCCATGGGGCCGCCGTTCCTCGACCTGAAATTCAATTTCATGGGCGGCGGCGATTCCGACTTCCTGAGCCGGGCGGCGCAGCGCGGCTTCGTGCTTGGCTGGTGCGCCGAGGCCAGCGTGACCGAGACCGTCCCGGCCCGGCGGGTCGAGGCCGACTGGATCCGCGCCCGCAGCCTGCGCAACGGCGTGATATCGACGCTGGTCGAAAAGAAGAAACGCGCCGGCACCCCGCTGGCCGGCGTCAAGGTGTTGCTGAAGAGCCTGGCCCTGCTTGCCGCCTCGCCATTTCGCGGCGCCGCCAGGCTGGCACGGACAGGATCGCCCGCGGCCGCCATCTACCCTGTCCATGTGGCGCTGGGCCGCGTGCTGGCCGAATTCGGATATGCCAATGAGCAATACCGCCAGCCTGAAAAGAACTGAGCGCGCGCCGCTCAGCGCAGCGTTCACGCGCGACGGCGTGGCAACCGCGATCGCGGCGCTGCTGTTCACCGTCATCATGGTGTCCTTCCGCCCGTTCCAGCCCGCGGGTGCGGAACTCACCGGCGAAGGCGGCGACATCGTCAACCAGCTCGGCTTCGGCTCGCTCGGCGCCGTTTCCATCTTCTCGCTGATGGCGTTTGCCGACCCGCGCATCGTGCGCTCGCTGCTCAGCCCGTCCTGGATGCTGATGCTGGGCTTCTTCTTCCTGTCGGTGGTGCTGGCGACCGACCCGCCCTCGGCGATGCGCGCCGCCTCCTTCACCATGATCGGCATCCTGACCATGGCGACGATCCTCGTGCTGCCGCGCGATGCGGATTCCTTCTCGAAGGTCATCATCTTCACCGCCGTGGCGGTCATGGGCCTTTCCTATCTCGGCCTCATCGTCTTTCCGCACGAGGCGATGCACACGGCCGATTCACAGGAACCGGAACATGCCGGCCTGTGGCGCGGCGTCTTCACCCACAAGAACATCGCCGGCCCGGTCATGGCCTGCCTCAGCTTCGCCGGCCTCTATCTCTTCCGGCGCGGGCAGCGGTTCTGGGGTGCTGGAATTTTCTTCGCGGCGATGGTGTTCATGCTGCACACCGGATCCAAGACCACGGCCGGCCTGGTGCCGTTCTCGATCCTGATCGTCATGTTTCCAAGCATCGTCGGCATGCGGCTCGGCACGCCGATCCTGTTCGCGCTGGCGATCATCGCTACCGCGGTCGGCACGCTGGGCATCGTTTTCCTGCCGCCGGTGAAAGAGCTGGCGGCGATCTATTTCCCCGGCCTGACCTATACCGGGCGCACCACGCTTTGGGAGTTCGCCGGCGAGATGCTGGCGAAGAAACCGTGGACCGGCTACGGCTATGAGAGTTTCTGGGGAACGCCGCTGCTGCTCAACCAGGATCAGCCCTTCGATCGGCCGTGGGATATCAGGACCATCGTGCACGGCCATGACGGTTATCTCGACATCGCCGTGCTGATGGGCATTCCGGCGCTTTGCGTGGCGGTCTACACCTTCCTCATCGCCCCTTTGCGCGACTACATGCGCATTCCCTTGCGCAAGGAAAACATCTATCTCGGCGACTTCTTCATGATGGTGGTGCTGTTCGCCGCGCTCAACGCCTTCCTCGAAAGCTTCTTCTTCCATCGCGGCGATCCGGTGTGGCTGTTCTTCGTGCTCGGCGTGCTCGGGCTCAGGCAAGTTTCGCTGCGTCCGATCGCGGTGCGCAACGCCGGTCGTGGCGCGCGATTGGGCCACTCCACCTGACAGGGCTTCCCCGTTGATCCGCGAGCGTTTATGTGAAGCCTTTCCTCGGAGGGCTTTCGATGACGATCAGGCTTGTTCTCGCCGGCTGCGGCAATATGGGTTACGCCATGCTCTCGGGCTGGCTGAAATCCGGCAAGCTTGCACCGTCGGCCGTTTTCGTGGTCGAGCCCAATGCCGACCTGCGCCAGCGCGCGGCCGCACTCGGATGCGGCACGGCTGCCGACGCCGCCAATATTCCGGCCGGTGCCGTGCCTGATCTCATCGTCATCGCCGTCAAGCCCCAGGTGATCCGCGACGTGACGGCCGCTTACAAACGTTTCGGCGAGGGGCGCACCACTTTCGTCAGCATCGCCGCGGGCACGCCGGTCGCCACCTTCGAGCAAATCCTGGGCGACCGGGCGCCTGTCGTGCGCTGCATGCCCAACACGCCTGCTTCCATCGGCAAGGGCATGATGGTGGTGTTTTCCAATCCGCTGGTTTCCGACGACACCAAGCGCTTCGTCGCCGACCTCTTGTCGGCCAGCGGCGAAGTGGCCACCATCGACGACGAGGGACTGATGGATGCGGTGACCGCCGTGTCGGGATCGGGACCGGCCTATATCTTCCATTTCATCGAAGCGCTGACCGTCGCCGCGGAGAAGGCGGGCCTGCCGGCGGCGACCGCCAGGCTGCTCGCCATGCAGACCGTCTATGGTGCCGCCTCGCTTGCCGCCGAAAGCGGCGAGGAGCCGGGCCTGCTGCGCCAGCAGGTGACCAGCCCGAACGGCACGACGGCGGCCGCGCTGGCAGTGCTGATGGGCGATGACCGGTTGACCAATCTTCTCACGCAAGCAGTGGAAGCGGCTCGGCTGCGGTCGATCGAATTGGGGAAATAGAGCGATCTAACTCTTTGTTTTGACGCAATTCTGGACGAAAAACCGCTCACACTTTTCCTGGAATTGCTCTAAGCGAGATCCGTATGTGAGAAGTCGTTGCCCTTGTAGAGCAAAACCGAGCCGTGGCCCTTCGCGCAAGCATAGGACAAGCAATCGGCAAGGTTGAGCTGCGCGGGGTGCCCACGTCCCTTGCCGTAGTCTGAAAACGCTTGGATGGCGAGTTTGGCATCGTCGGCGCCGATCGGCACAATTTCGATTTCGGCTTCGCGCAGAAACGCTTCTATCGCCGTTTCCGCAACCAGCGGCTCGACAGCAAGCATGGTGGAAAGCCGCATCGCTGCCTCAAGCACCACCAGCGCGGAAGTAATCTTGCGTGGTGCTGCCGCGATCCTGTCACTCCATTCGCCGGCATCCCCTTCTGCCGAAAGAATTGCGACGACCACGGAGGTGTCGACGAGCATCAGGGATGTCCCCACATGTCGTCGATCTCATCCTTGCTCACAGGCCGGCCGCCGTGGCCGGCTTTGGTCTTAAGGTCATCGGCGATCGCAGACAGCCGCTTCGCCAGGGGGATGCGTCCGCTTTCCCGTTTCAATTCCGACTCAAGCGCTTCGATAACAGCTTCGGTCATTGAAATCTTACGTTTGGCGGCGAGCCGCTGTGCCAATTCACGTGCCCGCGGGTCTCTGATCTGGAGGTTCATTAATCGGTCCTCAGCGACATGCCACTACAATATAGTGCACTTGTCATGACGGCGCCACAGCGACCTATTTCCGTACAGCATCTCGTCCTGCAGCCGGCGCAAGCCGAACAGCCTCGTCGTCTGGTCGGGCGCGGCGTTGTCGGCCGTCAGCAGCTCGCCCTTCCTGACCGGTTTCAGCACCTTGCCGCCTTCGAGCAGGCCGACCGGCACGGCGCGCCGGGCGCGAGCGTCTTCGACGATCATCGTCCAGGAGCGATAGCAGGTTTCGCCAATCGCATCGAAGGTTTCGCCGGCTACGAGGTCGCGCTTGGCGACGGCGCATACCTCGGCGACGGGCCTTGGCAGCGGCACCATGTCGGGCTTGCCGAAGAGCACGATGCGGGCCGCTGTCAGCGGGACCTCCAGCGAGGTCAAATGGTAGGGCCGGAACAGGCTGTAATAGGGACCGTGGCCGATATGCAGGTCGTCCATGCGCTCGACGATGCGCGGATGGGTCGCCTCGACAATGACGAAGACACCGGGTGCCACACCCTTGCCGACGGTGTAGTCGACGACGCCCTTTTTCGTGAGCAGCCCGCCGTGCTCGCGCGGGATCAGCACCTTGACGAGGTCATCGCGGTCGGCCTTCGGGCCGTGCATGCCGGGCACGTCGGGCACCAGCCCGGTGGCGTTGGCGATGGCGCACATCTCGACCATGGTTTTCGAACCATCGACAAACTCGACCAGCATGCGCGGGTTCATGTTGCGGCGGATCGCTTCCTCGCGATAATCGTCGGGCATGGCATCGTGGTTGAGCGGATTGTTCTTGCCCTTGCCGGCCGAGACGATGGTCAGGCCCAGCGCGGACGCGAACTCGATCAGTTCCATGCAGCTCGAGGGCTCGTCTCCGGCGCCGACCGAATAGACGACGCCAAGCCGGTCGGCCTGTTGCTTGAGATAGCAGCCGATGGTGACGTCGGCCTCCACATTCATCATCACCAGATGCTTGCCATGCTCCATCGCCATCAGGTCGAAATCGGCGGCGACGCCGGGCTTGCCGGTGGCGTCGATGACGACGTCGACCAGCGGATTGGTGACCAGCATCTCGTTGGAAGTGATGGCGATCTTTCCCGACTCGATCGCCGCGGTAACTTTCGAAGCGGTATCGGCTTCGACGGCCTTCGCTTCGTCACCATAGGCAATGCGGACCGCTTCTCGCGCCGTATGCGGACGTCTTGTCGAGACCGCGCAGACCGAAATGCCGGGCATCAGCATGCCTTGCGTAACCAGGTCGGTACCCATCTCGCCCGAACCGATGACGCCGATGCGCACCGGGCGGCCCTCGGCGGCGCGACGGGCAAGATCTCGGGCAAGTCCGGTCAGCGCGACGTTGGTCATGCGGGGATGTCCACAGTTTTGGTTCGCATCGGATTAGCAGGGAATAGTCCCTCCTTGCCAACGAAACTGGCCTCGGCCCATCAATTTCCCATGAGATCGCGCGGTACAGACGCGCTCGCCCCGGTCCCGACTGGCCCGAAGCGGGGCTCCGAACTCGGGGCAACAAAGACCCGACGGCTGCCAGCCAGGCTTTGCCGGCAGTTTCCCGTGATAGGAATTTTTTCTTGACTGGGTGAGGGCAACTATGCTACATATTTGCTTATGGTGCTGAGTTGCGCCACGGGCCCGCCGCACAGGCGGGTTTTTCCGTTCAATGGTCCGTCAAGAGCGCACAGGCGAAGGCTCCGTCAGCCCGGATTCGTTGCCTTGGGTTTCAAAGACTTGCCAATTGACATTGCCTTGAACTGCCTCAATAAAACATTCGTTCGCCAGCGAAGGCAAATGTTCATCCCGCATCACCGAGCGGGACATATTCCGGCTCGCGGGCAGAATGGGGAGTGCCTTTGCTCCGAGGTTGGCGGCAAAGGCGTTGGAGGTCAACGGAGCATCATTTCGAACCCGGGGGTCGGGCTCGGTGCTCCAGGGGAGGACAAATGAATACTATTCTTGCAGGCCTCAAAGGGGCCATCGACACGCTCGGCGCAACAGTGCTGCTGCCGATCGTCATTTTCATCATAGCCGTCGTTCTGGGCGCAAAGGTCAGCAAGGCCTTTCGCGCCGCGGTCACCATCGGCGTCGCCTTCATCGGCATCAACCTCGTGCTTGGCCTGATGTTCACGTCGATTGGCGACGTCGCCAAGGCCATCGTCACCAACACAGGCATTCATCGCGACATCATCGATGTCGGCTGGCCGTCGGCGGCCGCCATCGCCTTCGGCTCGTCGGTCGGCCTCTGGGTCATCCCCGTCGGCATCCTGGTCAACATCGTGCTGTTGCTGACGCGCATGACGCGCACGCTCAATGTCGACGTCTGGAACTTCTGGCACTTCGCCTTTGTCGGCTCGCTGGTCGTGGCGGCGACCGACAATCTGGCCTATGGCATCGCCATCGCGGCATTGGTCGCCGCGTTGTCGCTGCTGTTCGCCGACTGGTCGGCGCGCGCGGTGCAGCAGTTCTACGGCGTGCCCGGCATTTCGGTGCCGCACCTGGCCTCGGCGCAGATCCTGCCGATCGCCATCATCCTGAACTGGATCATGGACCGCATTCCCGGCATCAACCGCATCAACATCAACACCGAGACCATCGAGCGCCGGTTCGGCGTGTTCGGCGAGCCTGTCGTGCTCGGCTTGATCATCGGCCTCGTGCTCGGCGCCATCGCCTTCTACAATGCGGGCGATCTCGGCACGGTGCTCGCCAAGGTGCTGGGCACCGGCATGACCCTGGCGGCCGTCATGCTGCTTTTGCCGCGCATGGTGAAGATCCTGATGGAAGGGCTGATCCCGGTTTCGGACGCGGCGCAGGAATTCGTGCGCAAGCGTACCGGCGACCGCGAACTTCTGGTCGGCCTGGATTCGGCGATCCTGATCGGTCATCCCGCCGCGATCTCGTCATCGCTGATCCTGGTGCCGATCGCGATCATCCTGTCGGTGATCCTGCCGGGCAACCGCGTCATCCTGTTCGCCGACCTGGCGGTCATTCCCTTCATCGTCGCCATGACCGCGCCATTGGTCAAAGGCAATGTGTTCCGCATGGTGGTGATCGGCACGGTGACGCTGGCGATCGGTTTCTACGTCGCCAACGCGCTGGCGCCGCTGTTCACAAGTGCCGCCGTCGCCTCGGGCTTCAAGCTCCCGGCGGACGCGCTGCAGATCACCTCGGTCGTCGACGGCTTCCTGTGGGTTCCCTATGTGATCATCGAGGCGATCCAGGGACTTGGCCTTGCCGGCATCGTCGTGATCGCCGTGGTCATCGCGGCATTGTTCGTCCTCTATCGCCGCAACACGCTCGGCTGGGAACGGGCAGCGGGCGCCGAGGACGAGCCGGCCGAAGGCACGGCCTGAGCCTCATCACGCCTGACGTTTGAAATGATCGTGCGCCCTCCCCGGGCGCACGATTTTATCGACGGAGCAAAAACATGTCTGACGGACTCATGCAACTTCTGGATCCCGAAGCGATCGTGCTCGGATCCGATGCCTCGACCAATGAGCAGATCATCCGCATCCTGGCCGGCCGGCTCGAGACCCTCGGCTATGTCAAAAGTTCCTACGCCGATGCGGTCGTGCGCCGCGAGTTGACCATCCCGACAGGACTGCCGCTGGAGCGCCCCGACAATGTCGCGGTGCCGCACACCGATCCGGAACATGTGCTGAAGCCCGGGATCGCCCTGGGCACATTGCGCCAACCCGTCGTCTTCGCAAACATGGAAGACCCCGACGAGAAGCTGCCGGTCGGCTTCGTCTTCCTGCTTGCCATCAATGACAAGGACAAGCAGATTGAAGCGCTGCAGGCCGTCATGGCCACCATCCAGAACCAGCAAGCCTTGGACGGCCTGAGGGCGGCCAGGACGCTAGACGACGTTCGGGCCGTGCTCGGCTGAACAAGGAGAAGCAAGAGATGTCCAGACAGAAAACAATTCTCTTTGCCTGCGGCACGGGCATAGCCACCTCGACCGCGGTCAACGTCGCCGTCACCGAGGCGATGAAACAGCGCGGCCTGATCTTCAACGCCCAGCAGGCCAAGGCGACCGAGGTGCCGGGGCTGGCCGACAGCGTCGACTTCATCGTCGCGACGACCCCGATCTCGGCTTCGGTGACCAAGCCGGTCATCAAGGGCCTCGCCTTCCTCACCGGCATCGGCAAGGACAAGGTGCTCGACGAGATCGAGGCGCAACTGCGCAAGTAGGCCGCGGCGCGCGACTCGGTTTCAAGTCACCCTGACGTAGCTCGTCATGCCCGATTTCTGGTGCTCGATGATGTGGCAGTGCAGCAGCCAGTCGCCGGGGTTGTCGGCGACGAAGGCGAGGCTCACCTTCTCGTTGGGCTGGATGAGATAGGTGTCGGAAATCAGCGGCTCAACCTGCCGCGTCGAGGATGACAGCACCTTGAAGCTCATGCCGTGCAAATGCATCGGATGCGATTGCGGCGTCAGGTTCTCCATGTCGATGACATAGCTCTTGCCAAGCTTCAATTCGGCCAGCGGCGCGGTCGGATCCGGCGTGTCACCCGGCCACGGCACCTTGTTGATGGCCCAGAAACTGTAGCCGAGCGAACCGCATATGCCGTCGCCCGGAACGTTCTCGGCCGTAGCGCTGAGGGCCAGCGAAATATGCCGGGCCGCGCCGAGATCGACCTCCGCCACCGGATTGGCCTCCAGCGGCGCGATATCGCGAATGTCGCGCTTCAGCGACTGGCCGGCCGCACGCAAGGTCGCCAGCACCTTGGGTTTGGTGCCCCTGACGTCCCGCAGGCTCACGGTCGCGCCCTCCGCGTCGGGCATGCGGATGGCGAGTTCCATGCGCTGTCCCGGGCCAAGCAGCAAGGCATCTGGCGAAAAACGCCGCGGCACAGGATTGCCATCCAGTGCGATCACCGTCGCCTGCGCGCCCTCGACGCGGAAGGCATGGATGCGCGTCACGTCGGTGATGGCGACGCGCAGCCGCACCAGCCCGCCGGCCGGCGCGTCATAGTGCGGCTGGTCGACCCAGTTGGCCGTGCGCACCGTGCCATAGGTGCCGGTTCTCGCGGCATCGCGCGGCCGGAACTGGTCGATGAACTGGCCGTCGTCGCCGAGACGCCAGTCGCGCAGGTTGAGGACGATTTCGGCATCGAATTTCGGATCGTTCGGGTTCTCGACCACGATCACGCCGGTCAGGCCGTGCCCCATCTGCTCCAGCGTGTTGCAATGCGGGTGGTACCAGAAAGTGCCGGCATCGGGCGGCGTGAAGGCATAATCGAAGTGATCGCCGGTATAGACATAGGGCTGGACCAGGAACGGAACGCCGTCCATCCTGTTGGGGACCCGAACGCCGTGCCAGTGGATCGTCGTCGGGTCATCGATGGCGTTGACGAGCCGGGCGGCGAAGGGCTCACCCTTTTTCATCCTCAGCACCGGCGGCATTCCGGCGCTGCCATAGGTCAGCACGTCCCTGGTCGGGCCGATCTCCATCAGCTTGGCCTGGATCTTGGCCGTCCGCAGCACCACCGGCTCGGGCGTGGCGGCGGCCCAGCCGCCAAGCCTGCCCATCGCGGCGAGCCCGCCCGCACCGGCAACAGCGGCCGATTTCAGAAGTCGACGGCGTGTGATCAAGCTCATGCTGCGCTCCAGCGGGAAAACCCTCGGAATCGCCGACTTGAATCACGATCGGACGGCCAGCGCAAATGCCGATATCGGCATTTGCGTCCCGATGAAGCCGCGGCCAGCAGGTCTGCGCGGACGGCACTTCGCCCCCGCCGTTTCGGCGGGAACGTGTATGCCGAATTTTCTCATCTTCAATGAGAGGAACGGACGGGCTAGCCGACGCGCGACCGGATTGTGCGACTGTGCGCGATCCGGTGCCAGACCATGTCGTTGAAGCCCCGATTCGTAAGATATTGCCGGCAAACGGGAACCAACCTTGCGCGAAATCCTCGGATTCAGGTGCCGGGATGCGCCTTGTTTTGCCCATTGGTGCCGCAAAGACACATGAACGGGGCGAATGGCGCTGAAAATGTCGGATAGACTGGTGCTGCGAGAGAGGATTGAACTCTCGACCTCTCCCTTACCAAGGGAGTGCTCTACCACTGAGCTACCGCAGCCGCTGATGGCGGGGCTTCTGCCATATCGAACCGGCGAGCGCAAGGCCAAGTGCAACGCATCTGTGAAAGCCTTGCCGGATAGGTTCTGATGACATGGCCGCGCCACAATGTTGGTTATGCCTGAATAGCGGGCTGGCCGGCCGCCGGCTAGGACGGGACGATGAACGACACGACAACTCCACCGAAAAAGGGCGGCACCGGCCGCAAGGACCGGCTGGCCGAGCAGCTGCGCGCGAATCTGCTGAAACGCAAGGCGCAGTCGCGCTCGCGGCGTGCTGGCGACGCTGGGAAGCAGCGCGCGGGCGACGCTGGCAAGCAGCGCACCGGCGACGCCGACAAACAGCGCGCGGGCGACGCGGACCAGCGGACTGACGGGCTCGGCGCGGTGAAGGAAATACAAAAAGATTAACTCAAATCAGCCACTCTTGGGTCGGGTGCCAGGAAATCCTATTTCTTGAACCAGCTTGGCCGATGGTCTAGACGGGCCGATACTCAAACGATTGAAACCGGCTTTCGGGGCCGAGGGGATAGTTTTCATGGATCGCATCAGAATTGTCGGCGGCAACAAGCTCGCCGGAAGCATTCCGATCTCGGGCGCGAAAAACGCCGCCCTGCCGCTGATGATCGCGTCGCTTCTGACGGACGACACGCTGACGCTCGAAAACGTGCCGCATCTGGCCGATGTCGAGCAGTTGATCCGCATCCTGGGCAATCACGGCGTCGATTATTCGGTCAACGGACGCCGCGAAAAGCAGAATGAAGGCTATTCGCGTACCATCAACTTCTCCGCCCGCAACATCGTCGACACGACGGCCCCTTACGAGCTGGTGTCGAAGATGCGCGCTTCGTTCTGGGTCATCGGCCCGCTGCTGGCCCGCATGGGCGAGGCCAAGGTGTCGTTGCCGGGGGGTTGCGCCATCGGCACGCGGCCGGTCGACCTGTTCCTGGAAGGCCTGCAGGTGCTGGGCGCCGACATCGATGTCGACACCGGCTACGTCATCGCCAAGACCAGGAACGGCCGCCTCGTCGGCAACCGTTACGTCTTTCCGAAAGTGTCGGTCGGCGCCACCCATGTGCTCATGATGGCCGCGGCGCTCGCCAAGGGCGAGACGGTGCTTGAAAACGCCGCCTGCGAGCCCGAGATCGTCAACCTCGCCGAATGCCTCAATGCCATGGGCGCCAAGATTTCCGGCGCCGGCACGCCGACCATCACCATCGACGGCGTCGAGGCGCTATCGGGCGCGCGCGTGCGCGTCATCCCGGACCGCATCGAGACCGGAACCTATGCCATGGCCATCGCCATGACCGGCGGCGACGTCGTGCTCGAAGGCGCGCGTTCCGACCTGCTGCAGACCGCGCTGGACGTGATCTCGCAGACAGGCGCCGAGATCACGCAGACGAATTCCGGCATCCGCGTCAAGCGCAACGGCGCCGGCATTTCGCCGGTCGACGTGACGACGGCGCCCTTCCCGGCCTTCCCGACCGATCTGCAGGCGCAGTTCATGGGGCTGATGACCATGGCCAAGGGCAAGTCGCGCATCACCGAGACCATCTTCGAAAACCGCTTCATGCATGTGCAGGAACTGGCGCGCCTGGGCGCCCACATCACGCTTTCGGGCCAGACGGCGATCGTCGAGGGCGTGCCGAAATTGAAGGGCGCGCCTGTCATGGCGACCGACCTTCGCGCTTCCGTTTCGCTGGTCATCGCCGGCCTGGCGGCCGAAGGCGAAACCACGGTCAACCGCGTCTATCATCTCGACCGCGGCTTCGAGCGGCTGGAAGAAAAGCTGTCCAATTGCGGCGCCGTGATCGAGCGCATTTCGGCTTAGGCCCGCCTCACGGCTGCGCGGACCGGAACGACCTCCGGATTCCTGCTCGAGCATGATCTTTTCCGAAAAGCGGTTTCCACTTTTCGGGATCATGCTCTAACAGAAGGCTGAACAGTCAATTTTCAGGTGCGAAATCCGCATGAACGGCCTCAAGCTTATCGCCCTCGACGACCAGGACCTGAGCATCGTCTCCGCCCATGTCCAGGACGCCGTGATGAAAGTCTCGGACCTTGAATACCTTCCCGCGGCCAAGCGTTTCGTGCTGACCATGAACCGTTTCGTCTGGGAGGCCAAATCGGGCTTCTTTCGCCAGCATAACGAGCGGCGCCAGGCCGTGCTGCATTTCGATCGGGTTCTGGGCGCCAAAACCAGCGGCATTGCCCGCGACAAGCCGGCCGAAGTGCTGTCGCTGCTGGCGATCAGCTTCATCGAGATCAGCAAGCCGGCCGGTATCGTCGAACTGATCTTTTCAGGAGGCGGCGCGATCATGCTCGATGTCGAATGCATCGAGGCCCGCCTTGCCGATGTCGGCGGCGCGTGGGAAGCCACGTCGCGTCCCGTGCACAGGGCTTGAGCGATGGCCATCACGCTTCGCCAGTCCGACGCCGATTTCGAACAGCGTTTCGCCGCTTTCCTCACCACCAAGAGGGAAGTGTCGGCCGATGTCGACGCGGCCGTGCGCCAGATCATCGCGCGCGTGCGCGCCGACGGCGACGCCGCCCTCGTCGACTTTACCAGACGCTTCGACCGGGCCGACCTCAGGGAACTCGGCATTGCCGTGTCGAAGGACGAGATCGCCCGCGCCTATGCCGCTTGCGACCACCAGACGATCGAGGCGCTCGAATTCGCGCGCGACCGCATCCGCGCCTATCACGAGCGGCAGCGGCCGACGGACGACCGCTTTACCGATGCCACGGGCGTCGAGCTCGGCTGGCGGTGGACCGCGGTCGAGGCGGTCGGGCTTTACGTGCCCGGCGGCACTGCGAGCTATCCGAGTTCGGTGCTGATGAACGCCATACCGGCCAAGGTCGCCGGCGTGGAGCGCATCGTCATGGTCGTGCCGGCACCGGGCGGCATCATCAATCCGCTTGTGCTGGTTGCCGCCGACCTTGCAGGCGTGCCGGAAATCTATCGCGTCGGCGGCGCTCAGGCGATCGCTGCCCTGGCCTATGGCACCGAGACGATAAAGCCGGTCGCCAAGATCGTCGGCCCTGGCAATGCCTATGTCGCGGCGGCCAAGCGCCAGGTGTTCGGCACGGTCGGCATCGACATGATCGCCGGCCCCTCGGAAGTGCTCGTCGTGGCCGATGGCGACAATGATCCCGACTGGATCGCCGCCGATCTCCTGGCCCAGGCCGAACATGACGCGTCGGCGCAGTCGATCCTGATCACCGACGATCCGGCCTTTGGCAAGGCGGTGGCGGAGGCGGTCGAACGGCAGTTGCCGGGCCTGCCGCGGGCGGAGACGGCGGCGGCGAGTTGGCGCGATTTCGGCGCGGTGATCGAGGTCGAGGCGATCGAGGCAGCGCTGCCGCTGGTCGACCGCATCGCGGCCGAGCATGTCGAACTGGCAATCGACGACGCCGAGGGTTTCCTGTCGCGGATGCACAATGCCGGTGCCGTGTTTCTCGGCCGCCATACGCCGGAAGCCATCGGCGACTATGTCGGCGGTTCCAACCACGTGCTGCCGACGGCGCGCTCGGCGCGTTTCTCGTCAGGCCTTTCGGTACTCGATTTCGTCAAGCGCACCTCGATCCTGAAGCTCGGGCCCGAGCAATTGCGCGCGCTGGCGCCCGCCGCGATCGCGCTGGCCAAGGCGGAAGGGCTCGACGCGCATGGACGCTCCGTCGCTATCCGGCTGAACATGTAGGCGCCATGTCGGGCTCCGATCAAACCCGTGCGAGGCTGATCGATGTCGAACTCGATGAATCGATCGGCCGTTCGACGCCCGACGTCGAGCACGAACGCGCGGTGGCGATCTTCGACCTGATCGAGGAGAACAGTTTTCAACCGGTCAACGACAGCGGCGCCGGCCCCTACCGGCTGAAGCTGTCGCTGGCCGAGTCCCGCCTGGTTTTCGCCGTGACGCGCGACGACGGTTCCGCCGTGGTCACCCATATCCTGTCGCTGACGCCGCTCAGGCGCATCGTCAAGGACTACTACATGATCTGCGAAAGCTATTACGACGCCATTCGCTCCTCGACGCCGAGCCATATCGAGGCGATCGACATGGGTCGCCGCGGCCTGCACAACGAAGGTTCGCAGACGTTGATGGACCGGCTCGCCGGCAAGATCGACATCGATTTCGACACGGCGCGCCGGCTGTTCACGCTGGTCTGCGTGCTCCATTGGCGGGGTTAACCCCTGACCGCCGGCGCCCCGCCCCGTTCGATCCTGTTCCTGTGCGGCATGAATGCCGTGCGCTCGCCGATGGCCGAGCTGTTGGCGCGGCGCATGCTGCCGGCCACCACCTTCGTCGCCTCGGCGGGCGTGCGCAGCGGCGAGCGTGACCCGTTCGTCGATGCCGTGCTTGCCGAGGAAGGCCTGTCGCTGGGCGAGCGCCACCCAAGGACGATGGACGAACTGGAAGACGACTATTTCGATCTCATCGTCACGCTCGCGCCGGAGGCGCACCACGCCGCGCTCGAGCTCACCCGCTCGCTCGCCGTCGAGGTCGAATACTGGCCGACGCCGGACCCCACCGGCGCCAGCGGCACGCGCGAGCAGATCATCGCGGCCTATCGCGATGTGCGCGAACGGCTGAAGTTGCGCATAGGCCGACGTTTTTTGCTTCCGGAAGCAAAAAACGCGACGGATTAAGCGTGTTCACAAGCCGACGATTATCATATAGGTTCCGCCGAATTTCCGGCTGGAGTCGGATGCGGTTGGGTCTCTTCGACCTGACAGGATCCGACTCCAGATCAAAGAAGTAGAGCATGATGTCGTCCGAAAACCGCTTCACACTTTTCGGCATCATGCTCTAAACGCCGGGAAACCATCCAAGCAAAGGTATCGAATGCCGAAGGAAGAAGTCCTCGAGTTTCCGGGTGTCGTCACGGAACTGCTGCCCAACGCCATGTTCCGGGTGAAACTCGAAAACGAACACGAAATCATAGCCCATACGGCCGGCCGCATGCGCAAGAACCGCATCCGCGTGCTGACCGGCGACAAGGTTCTGGTCGAGATGACGCCTTACGACCTGACCAAGGGCCGCATCACCTATCGTTTCAAGTAAGATCAAGGCCGACTGGTCCGCGATGAGCATTTTGCTGAAGCTGGTGCTTGCCTCGGGTTCGCCGCGACGCATCGAATTGTTGCAGCAGGCCGGCATCGAGCCGGACCGCATACTGCCTGCCGACATCGACGAGGCGCCGCTGCGTGCCGAGCATCCGCGCTCGCTGGCCAAAAGGCTTTCGAAGGAAAAGGCCGAAAAGGCGTTCGCCTCGCTGAAGTCGGAAACCGACTACGCGCCGGCCTTGGTGCTGGCCGCCGACACGGTGGTCGCCGTCGGGCGGCGCATCCTGCCCAAGGCCGAGACGCTCGACGATGCCGCCAACTGTCTCGGATTGCTGTCGGGGCGTTCGCACCGGGTCTACTCCGGCATCTGCCTGATCACGCCCGGCGGCAAACTGCGCCAGCGGCTTGTCGAGACGCGGGTGCGGTTCAAGCGGCTGCCGCGCGAGGAGATCGACGCCTATGTCGCGTCGGGGGAATGGCGCGGCAAGGCCGGCGGCTATGCCGTACAGGGGCTTGCGGGCGCTTTCGTCGTCAAGCTGGTCGGCTCCTACACCAATGTGGTCGGCTTGCCGCTTTACGAGACCGTCGCGTTGCTTTCGGGCGAAGGCTTCAAAGTCCATCAAAACTGGTCCTCGGCGCGGCCATGAGCTCGGACGACAAGGTGACGCCGCTGCGGCCAAAGCGCCCCTGCCCCGAATGCGGCAAGCCTTCGGCGCGCGAGACCTATCCGTTCTGCTCGAAGCGCTGCAAGGACATCGACCTCAACCGCTGGCTGAAGGGCGCCTATGTCATCAAAGCCCGCGACGACGAGGAAGAACCAGACGCCGACGAGCCGAAATGAGAGCGGCCATGGGCGCGAGGTCAGATTTCTCCTGAGCCCGCAGAGCCATTTGCGTCCGATTGCAAAAAGAATCTGTCGAGGAGAGGAATGCAGGCCGCCCCAAGGCCAGCGGCCTGTCGGTCCGACGTGCCTTCCCTGACGAAGAGAGAAGCGAGATCGTGGGCGCCGGTGGCGGTGAGCTTTTCCCTGATCTCCCGCACCAGCTCGGCCCTCACCCATTGCGGCATGAGGCCGTCCAGAACGATGCCCCTGAACCTGGCGAGCGCCGATGCCGAATGGACCGCCAGCGATATGCTGAATGAGGTTGCCTCGATCCATTTCCTAAGTTCCGGGTCGGGGGCGCGAGATCCGGGTGCCAGGCCGACATCGTCGACCGAGACCGATTTGCCGAGCGGTGCCACACCGCCGGTCGCCGAAGGCACCAGGATGCGTCCGATCCCAGGTCTTGCGTCGCGCCGGGAGAAGCCGAGGCGACCATGTTGGACAATGCCTCCGTCGAGCAAATGCCCGATGAAGACATAGAGGAAGTCGGGTGCGCCTCCGGCCAGCCCATAGGCCAGTTCGGCGCTGCATGCCGCTACCGCATCCCGATCGAGATAGACACGCAGATATGTCTCCTTACCCATTTGCAGGGCCAAGTCCTCAAACTCAGCCCACGCACTCTCCGGGCCGTCGGTGCCCTTGCCGTTGGCGACCGCCGCAAGAACATCCGAAGCTACCGCTATCCCGATGTCCTCCAGCCTCGCGTGCTGGGCCGAGGTCAGGCGCGAGCGCATCTCGGCAATCGCCGCATACGCGATCCGCGCCATTTCACCTATGTCGCCGGCGCCGTAGGACAGCCTTCGCTGCTCCAGGACCCCGCCGACAAAATCGACCAGTGCGATGTCCGCGTGGCGTAGCCCCAGCCGCAGGCCGAGAAACAGAGCTCCCTCGGGATTGATCGACATCGGGATCGACGGCTGTCCAACCTTGCCTTTGACAGGCCTTCCCGCCGCCAGCAGTCCTTCCGCCTCAAGGGAGCGGACGATGACGGACGCAGTCTGCTTGGTGAGCCCCGTGATCTCGGCGATCTGAGCTTTGGACAGTTGACCGTGAATCCTGATCAGCGACAGGGCAAGACGCTCATTCGACGCCCGAAGGCCGACCTGGTTCGCGCCCCTGTAACCTGGATAGATACCGTTCGGGCCCGTTCGGGCAGAGCTTCCGCCACCTATGCGTCCGGTCACCGTGAATACCCCAATAAGGACGCGCCCGCCGACCCCGATGTTGGCAGACGCAAATACGACCTTCGGCAACGATTTGCAGGAGCAAGGTAAATAAGTCAATCAAAATTACCTATTGACTTGATCTGCGGCCTGAAAGTAGCTGACATGGACCAAAGACGAGGGAAATGAAGATGACGCGCGGCGACTGGATCGCAACATGGACTGCCAGCCCGATGAACGTCTGGTCCGCCGACATGGTGCTTCCAGGGTTCTACAACCAGACCATTCGCGAGATCGCCCGCATCAGCGTTGGTGGCAAGCGGCTGCGGATACGGGTGTCGAACGAGTTCGGCAGCGCACCCATCGTCATCGACGCGGCGCACGTCGCCCTGGCGGGCGAGGACGGAGCCATTCAGCCCCTGACGAGCCGACCCCTCACCTTCGGCGGCGATGCGACCGCTTCAATCGCCCCGGGCGCTCCGCTGTTCAGCGACCCGGTGGAATTGGCGACCCCCGCGCTGTCCCGGCTTGCGTTGAGTTTCTATGTGAGCGGCCACCTTCCAGTGGAAACCCATCACTACGAAGCGCAGCAGACCGCGTTCATATCCATCCCGGGGAACTTCGGGGCTTCCGAACTCCTGCCGCTTCAGCAAACCTCCACCAGCCGCTACTTCGCTTCGGCCATCTATGTCGATGCAAAGGAAGGATCGCGCGCTATTGCCTGCTTCGGTGACTCCATCACCGACGGCTACGGCTCGCAGATAGACGGCGACAGGCGGTGGCCGGACATTCTCGGCGAGCGCCTCAGCGCCAGCCCCGCGACGCAGGACCTGGCCGTGCTTAACCTTGGGATCGGAGGCAACCGGCTTCTGAGCAATCGCCGCGGCGCGAAGGCTTTGGAGCGGTTCGACCGCGATGTCCTCAGCCTGCCAAGGGTGTCGCATCTCGTCATTCTGGAGGGCATAAACGACATAGGCTGGCCCAACACTGCGCTCGCGGGCGCCGAGGAAGTGGTAACGGCAAACCAGATCATATGGGCGATCAGGCAACTTGCCGCGCGCGCCGAAACCGCCGGCATTCGCGTCATCCTGGGAACCCTGACTCCATTCGAAGGGACAACATCCGAATCGCCGGTCGGTGATTTCTACACACCCGAGAAAGAGAAGGTTCGTGCGGCCGTGAATGCGTGGATCCGAAAGGCGGAGGGCGTTTACGGCTTTGTGGACTTTGATGCTGCTGTTCGCGATCCCAGCCGCCCAACAAGACTTCTGCCAGCCTACGATTGCGGTGATCACATCCACCCAAGCGACGCAGGCTACAGGGCCATGGCGCAAGCCATTGATCTGACGCTGTTCGAGCGGCGAGAGGTTTAGTAAGTCATTCTGACTTATTATTGACGTCCGCCGGCGCTTTGTGCATAATGGCCTCGAACGCTGGCGAGCCGTGAACCGCAAGCGTCAATGGGAGGATACCATGCGAACCAATAGTCTGCGGTTGTCGCGCATAGCGCTGGCATGCGCCGCGAGTGCCTTCACCGCCTTCGGGCCAGCGACCGCCGGGGCGGCGGACCTTTCCTCGATCCTTTTCGTCAATCCGTTGCCCAAATATCCGGCTTGGCGGCTGATCGGCGACTGCGTCGCCGATCGAGCGAAGGAGTTGAACATTCCCGCGACCGAATCCGGCCCGACCACCGGCAATCTCGATGCCACCATTATGATTCAGCAGATTCAGCAGGGTATCGCCAACAAGGCGGGAGCGATATTGACCTTCCCGGCGACCGCGGGATTTGTTCCCGTGCTTCAGCAGGCGGCGAAGGCTGGTGTCACGGTCGGCACGTTCTATGGCGCTTCCGGAACGGAGTCCGGTTCGAACGTGAACATCGGGGCAAACTTCACACGGGTCGGCGAGATCTTTGTCGAAGCGATAGCAAAGCGCGAAGGCCCGCAGCATGTCGGACTTATGGCGCAAGGACCGAGCGGCGCGGCCAAAGCCTTCGTCGACGGGTTCACGGCGGCGGCCGCGAAGACGCAGAACGTCACCGTCTCCGCCGTCGTCTACACCAACGACGATGCCAGCAAGGCCCTTGACCAGGCTAATGCCCTTTTGACGGCGCATCCCGACATCAATGTCATCGCCTCGCATATGGGAACCGCCACGCAGGGCGGGACCGCCGCCATCAAGTCAAAGGGCCTGACCGGCAAGGTCGTATTCGTCGCCAATGGGACGGCAGGCGGCGGCGAGCAGGGGCTAGCCGACGGCACCGTGTACAAACTGATGCTGCAGGATCTCTGTACAGCAGGTTCGAAAATGGTCGATTCCGTCGCGGCCGTCGCTCGCGGCGAGACGGTTCAGCCGCAGATCGACGTTGGCGTACGCATGTTCGACGCGAGCGATTACAAGGAGTATCTCGCCAAGGGATGGCAGTGATGGCAATCGCCCGGCCGGAGGTTTCGGCACCTGCGCTGGAGATGCGAGGGGTGGGCAAATCGTTCGGCAACGTCAGGGCGTTGTCGAACGTCGATATCACCGCCCGCGCATCCGAGATTCATGCAATTGTCGGTGACAACGGCGCGGGCAAGTCGACCACGCTGAAGATAATGTGCGGGATTTTCCGTCCGGATCAGGGGCAACTTCAACTGGGCGGAAAATCGGTCGAGATGCGCGATGCGTCGGAAGCCCATCGCCTCGGCATATCGGTTGTCCATCAAGACCTTGCGCTTGTCGAATGCCTGGACATCGCAACAAACATGGCCCTGGGAGCGATTCCACGCAGAGGGCGCTTCCGGCTGGACCGTCGCCGCATGGAGACGGAAGCCGCCAAGGTGCTGGACGACCTGAAGATAAGAGTGGGTTCGGTCCGCACGCAGATCGGACTCCTTTCTGGAGGCGAACGTCAAATCGTCGCCATAGCTCGCGCGGTTCGGATGGACCTTCCGATCATACTACTCGACGAGCCAACCGCTGCACTGGGAGTCCGGGAGACAGCCCATGTGGGAGACATTCTCGGTGGACTCCGGCAACAGGGGAAGACCGTCATCTGCATCAGCCACGACGTGGATTTCGTGTTCCGCAATACCGACAGCATCACCGTCATGCGGCTGGGGCGCTCGGTCGCGACGCGCCGTACCAAGGATACCAGCCGCGACGAAATCATCGGGCTGATAACGGGCGCGATCCAGGGCGACACCGCCAGTTCCGACCCGACCTTTGCCTGAACGAGGGAACCAAACCATGGCCAGCGAACAGGCGGAACAGCAATCTTCGACCCCCTCGCAAGGTGTCTTCTCGACACTGATGTCGCGCCAGGAAACGACATTGCTGGCAGTCATCGTGGCGGTTGGGATCATCGCCACTCTTCGCAACCCCGCATTCCTCAACCCGGCAAATCTCACCGATATCGCCCGCGCGGCGGTGATCTATTTCGTGATGGGCTGCGGCGCCTCACTGCTCATGATCGGAGGCGGGCTCGATTTCTCCGTGGGTGCCGTCTTCACGCTCGGCGGCATCGTCTGCGCGTGGTTGTTGGTGTGGGGCGTGCCTTGGCCACTCGCCATCCTGGCGGGAGTGGCGGCTGGCGCCGCTGTCGGATACGTCAACAGCGTGATCATCGAGCGGCTGCACGTGCCCCCCATCATAGCGACCCTGGGCACGTTCTTCATCGTCGGCGGGCTATGCGTCCAATTGACGGGCGGAGAGGACATTGTCCCGCTGCCCGAAACGTTTCAGGCCCTGGGTCAGGGAGCCGTGCTCGGCATACCATATATCGTCCTCTATGCCATCGCGCTGGGGCTGCTCTTCTGGTTCCTGCTCGAGCAGACGCCGTTCGGTGTCGAGACACGCGCGCTGGGCGGCAATCGCAAGGCCGCGATCGCCAATGGCCTCAAGGTCAACAGGCTCGATACGATCCTATACGTCACCGCAGGAGCCTCCGCCGGCCTTGCCGGCGTCATCTACGCGGCGCGCGTTGGAAGTGGCCAGGTTGCCGCCGGCGGGCCCTCGGTCACACTCTCGGTCGTAACGGCCGTGCTTATAGGCGGAATAAGCTTGCTCGGAGGCTTGGGGACAGTCACAGGCGTTGCCGTTGGGGCGCTCTTGCTGTCGGCAATCGATAACGCCCTTATCGTTGCCAGCGTGCCGCCTCAGTACAACAGCATCATCATCGGCGCGATCCTGATCTGCGCAGTGGCGGTTGATCACATACGCAGGGAACGTCTGTACAAGCGCCGTCGGTGAGGCGGTTCTCTGATCAGGCGGCTTGGATCTTGCGGCTTGTCCGCGCCCAGGCCGGCAGCCAGTCGCCGTGAGCGGCAAGAAGCTCATCCACCAGTGACCAGATCTGGTCGAGATCGAGCTCGGCTGCCGTGTGCGGATCCATCATCGCCGCATGGTAGATGTGTTCCCGGTTCTCACTCATCAGCGCCCGCACCGTCAGTTCCTGCACGTTGATGTTGGTGCGGATCAGCGCCGTCAATTGCGGCGGCAGATCGCCGATGTAAGTCGGCTGGATGCCGGAGGCGTCGACCAGGCACGGCACCTCGGCGGCGCATTCGCGGGGCAGCGAGGTGATGCAGCCATTGTTTCGGACATTGCCGTAGATCACCGATGGCTCGCCGGTCCAGACGGAATTCATGATCGAGGAGGCATATTCCTTCGACTGCTCGACCTCGATGCGCTCGGCCGAGCGGTAGGCTTCCGCCTGGCCCTTCCAGCGTTCGATCTGCTCGATGCAGCGCTTGGGATATTCATCCAGCGGAATGCCGTATTTCTCGATCAGGTCGGGACGGCCGCTCTTGATGAAATAGGGCGTGTATTCGGCGAAATGCTCGGAGCTTTCGGTGACGAAATAACCGAGCCGGGTCAGCATCTCGTAACGCACCTTGTTGGGGCAGCGCGGATTCCAGCCGGGCTTGGGCGCACGGCCCTCGCGATAGGCGCGCAGGAGATCTGGATAGAGGTCGCGGTAGGAGCCGTCGGGCTGGCGATGCTCGAACTTCAGGTAGAACGCCATGTGGTTGATGCCGGCCGAGCGATAGCGGATGTCCTCGTAGGAAAGATCGAGATCGTGCGCCAGTTCCATCGCGGTGCCCTGCACCGAGTGGCAGAGGCCGACCTGCCTGATCTCTGGATATCTCTCCGATATCGCCCAGGTGTTGATCGCCATCGGGTTGACGTATTGCAGCATGATCGCTTCGGGGCAGACGGCGAGCATGTCCTCGCAGATCTTCCACAGATGCGGAACGGTCCTCAAGCCTCGCATGATGCCGCCAACGCCGAGCGTGTCGGCGATCGTCTGGCGCAGGCCGTATTTCTTCGGCACTTCGAAGTCGGTGACGGTGCAGGGCTCGTAGCCGCCGATCTGGAAGGCGACGACGACGAAGTCGGCGCCGGCCAGCGCCTTGCGCTGGTCGGAATAGGTCTCCGCTTTCGCCTTCACGCCGAGCGTCGCGATCAGCTTGTTGACGACGACGGCACTCTCTTCCAGGCGCTGCGGATCGATGTCCATCAGCGCGATCGTCGCGCCCGAAAGCGCCGGCCGCTGCAGCACGTCGCCGACGATGTTCTTCATGAACACGGTCGAGCCGGCGCCGATGAAAGTGATCCTGGGATTTCTTGCCACGCTAACCTCCGGCATGTGTTCAGGCCACGTCGAAAGCGGCCCGGACGAGCCGTTCGGTGTAGGCGGTCTTGGGATTGGTGAGGACCTCGTCGACAGGTCCCTGCTCGACGATCTTGCCGTGCTGCATGACGATGACGCGGTGGCACAGAGCGCGCACCACCTTGAGGTCGTGCGAGATGAAGAGATAGCTCAAGCCGCGCTCGTTCTGCAGCTTGCGCAAGAGATCGATGATCTGCGCCTGGACGGAGAGGTCCAGCGCCGAAGTCGGCTCGTCGAGCAGGATGAATTCCGGTTCCAATGCGATGGCTCGGGCGATGGCGATGCGCTGGCGCTGGCCGCCGGAGAATTCGTGGGGGAACCGTGAGAGAATGTCGCCCGGCATGCCGGCGCTGACCAGCGCCTCGCGCACGCGCTCGACCCGCTCGCGCCGCGTCGCCCCGATGCTGTTGACGACCAGCCCTTCCTCGATGATCTGCCCGATCGTCATACGCGGGTTGAGCGAGGAGAAGGGATCCTGGAAGACGATCTGCATGCGCGACCGCAGCGGCCGCATCTCATTGCGAGACAGACCTTCGATAGGCTGGCCGTCGAAACGGATCTCACCGCGCTTGGCATCGATCAGCCTCAGCAGCGCCTGGCCAAAAGTGGTCTTGCCGGAGCCGGATTCGCCGACCAGCCCCAGTGTTTCGTGGCGACAAAGCTTGAGATCGAGATCGTCGACGGCGACCAGCTCGCGCCAGTCCGGTTTGAGGAAAGTGCCGTGGCGCAGCATGAAGCAGACGCGCACCCCGTTCGCTTCGAGAATGGTGCCGGAGCCCTCCGGCAGCGGCTGTGGCCGCCCGCGCGGTTCGGAGGCAAGCAGTCGTTGCGTATAAGGATGCTGGGGATCGGAGAACAGACGTTCGGTGACGTTGTGTTCGCGCATTTCTCCATGCTGCATGACATAGACGTAGTCGGAGAATTTGCGCACGACCGTGAGGTCATGGGTGATCAGGATCACCGCCATACGCAGCTCTTTCTGCAGATTGCGGATCAGGTTCAGGATCTGTGCCTGGACGGTGACGTCGAGCGCCGTCGTCGGCTCGTCGGCGATGAGCACGTCGGGATCGTTGGCCAGCGCCATGGCGATCATCACGCGCTGGCGCTGGCCGCCCGAAAGCTGATGCGGATATTGCTTGAGCCGCGCGACCGGATCCGGGATCTGGACATGCTGCAGGAGTTCGAGCGCCCGTGCCCAGGCTTGCCGCCGGCCGACCTTGCGATGAACCCTGATCGCCTCGACGATCTGGCTGCCGATCGTGTAGATCGGATTGAGCGAGCTCATCGGCTCCTGGAAGATCATCGAGATGCGGTTGCCGCGCAACTTGCGCCGGGCGCTCTCGGGGAACTTCAGGATGTTCTGCCCATCATAACAGACGGTCGATCTCGGCGACACGGTGGCGCGCCGGGACAGCAATCCCATGACGGTGCGCGCCGTCACCGATTTGCCGGAACCGGATTCGCCGACGATGGCAATCGTCTCGCCGCGATAGAGCTGGAACGAGACGTCCTTGACCGCCTCGACCGTGCCGTGCTCGACCTTGAAGGCGACCTCGATGTTGCGGGCATCGATCACGGGTTCTCCCTGGCGTCCGTCATGGTCGTGCCGGACGGACGGTGCGAAGGGTTCGGCGAGCGCGAGCGTCATCCCAGCCACCTCAATAAGGATCGACGGCGTCGCGCAGCCCGTCGCCCAGCGCGTTGAAGGCAAAGACGGTGACCAGCACGAAACCGACCGGCGACAGGATCCACGGATAAGTGCCGATGACGGAGTAGGTCGCGGTATCCTGCAGCATCAGCCCCCAGGAGATCAGCGGCGGCTTCACCGCGAAGCCTAGAAAACCGAGGAAGGATTCGAGCAGCACAACCGTGGGGATCGCCAACGTCACCGCGACGATCACATGGCTCATCACATTGGGGAAAATGTGCTGCATGATGATGCGTCGGTCGGTGGCGCCGACCGCCATGGCGGCGCGTACGTATTCAATGCGCGCCAGCGCCAACGTCTTGCCGCGCACCTCGCGCGACATCTGCGCCCAGCCCAGCGCCGACATCACGATGATGACGAAGGCGAGGAAGACGTTGGTGGGCGCGGTGACCGGGATCAGCGTCGTCAGCGCCAGATAGAGCGGCAGCTGCGGGAAGGCCAGCACGAGCTCGACGAAGCGCTGCATCCAGACATCGAACCGACCGCCGAAATAGCCGGAAGCCATGCCGACCGTAGTGCCGATGACGGTGATGATGAAGACCACCGTCAGCGCGATCATCAGCGAGACGCGCGAGCCATGGATGGCGCGCGAGAGCACGTCGCGTCCGAACTTGTCGGTGCCGAGAAAATGCACCGGCTGGCCGTCCATCGAGCCGAAGAAATGCCGGTTCGCCCCAATGAGCCCGAAGAGCCTGTAGGGCGCGCCCTCGACGAAGAAGCCGAGCAGTCTTGGATGATCATAGTCAGGGCCGACGATGGGCTGGAAGGTGACCGGATCGAGATCCGCCGAATCCGCCAGCGCATAGACCCTGGGCCGGGCGACGAAATTGCCGTCCCTGTCGTGGAAAACAGGGGTTTGCGGCGGCGCGAAGGCGACATCGGTCACCTTCGGGTCCATCGGCGCCAGGAACTCCGCGAACACCGCCATAAGGATCAGCAGCACGACGAGCCAGAACCCCACCATGCCGGTCCAGGAGCGCTTCAGCCGGCGCCAGACGAGCGCGGTGTAGCTCTCGTTGCCGCGCGCGGGTCTCTCGACAGGTCCTTCGGCCGGCAGCGGCGGTGGCGATGTATCGCGGGCCAGCATCTAGCTCTCCCCGAACTGGCGCACGCGCGGATCGAGCAGGACCAGCAACATGTCGGCGATGATGTTGCCGACGATCAGCGTCGCCGACAGCACCATCATGAAAGTGGCGGTGACATAGACGTCGCCGACCGCCATCGAACCGACGATCGCCGGGCCGACGGTCGGCAGCGCGAAGATGATCGCCGTCTCGATTTCGCCGGTCAGCATGTAAGGCAGCACCACGCCCTGATACATGACCAGCGGATGCAGCGCATTGGGCACGGCGTGTCGCATGACGACGGCGCTGCCGGTCAGTCCCTTGGCCCTGGCCGTCTCGACATATTGCGCATTCAGCGTGTCGAGCAGATTGCCGCGCATGACGCGCATGTTGTAGGCGAGCCCGCCGAAGGTGGCGATCGCGACCACCGGCCAGACATGCTTGACCAGATCGACGAACTTGGCCCACGACCATGGCGCGCCGCCATATTGCGGCGAGAAGAAGCTGCCTATCTCCGAGACGTTGAACTGGAAGACCAGGAGATAGACGACGATCAGCGCCATCAGGAAGCGCGGCACCGTCATGCCGAGGAAAGAGATGGCCGAAAGTGTCGAGTCGATCCAGGTGTATTGCCGGGTCGCCGCCCAGATGCCGAAAGTGATGCCGAGCACCGAGGCGAGCAGATGGCACACAAGCGCCAGGATGAGGGTGCGCGGCAGGCGCTCGCCCACGACGTCGGCCACCGGCTTGTTGTAGTAGAGGCTGTAGCCGAAATCGCCGCGGGTGACGATGCCGCCGATCCAGTTGAGATACTGGACGGGCAGCGGCTTATCGAGGCCATGTTCGATCCGGTAGGCGTTGGCCTGCGCGTCGGCTTCGGCGAAGGAAGCGCCGCCCTGGTTGATCAGCTGCGAGCGGATGTAGTCGGCATAGTCGCCGGGCGGTGCCTGGATGATGGCGAAGGTGACGAGGCTCAGTATGGCAAGGACCGGGATTGCCGACGCTATGCGCATGAGCAGAAATCGCAGCATGGACGGTCCGCTTCCTCGTCTTGCCGATCGCGTCTTTTTGGTGCGTTCGGAGGTTGCCTTTGTCCGGCCGCGCCAGCGGCGCGGCCGGAGGTCCCAGTCAGGGGAGGTAAACTTACATCGGTCCCTTGTCTCCAGGCTTGCCGGGCAGCTCTTCAGGGAACAATTCGTATTTCGCCTGCTTGTCGGCCGCCACGAAGACCCGTTCTCGGATGATCGAATCCTCGGCCCAGTTGAACATGTAGATCGGTGTGCCCTTTGGAACGTTGGAGAAGCGTTTGTTGACGATCAGCGCACCGGGATATTCCGTCAGGCCGACATTGTAGACGTGCTCCGTCGAAATCTTCTGGAAGTCTCTCATCAGGGCGGCGCGCTGGTCATTGTCCTCAGACGTGACAAATTTGTTGACGATGTCGACGAGGTCCTTCTCGAAAGGCATCAGGTCGACCTCGCCGCTTTCAGGTGCGCGGTGATCCCAGCTGGTCTTGGGGCCGACGGGAGCGAGCTGCACGGTGTTCTGCACGACGGATGTCAACTCCTGGTCGTTCCGCCGGATCAGCCAGTCGAAGCGCCCGGAATACTGCGAGGCATCGCGCTGCGTGCCGTTGAGGCCGTTTAGCACGATCCGCAGCCCGAGTTTCTCCATCTGGGCGACGACGCCTTCGGCGAGGCTCTTGTCGGTACCGTAGTCATTGTTGACCAGCATCACGATCTCGACATTCTTGCCGCCGGCGGTGCCGGCCGGGAAGTTCACGAAACCGTCGCCATCGGTATCCTTGAGGCCGGCCTTGGCGAGTTCGGCCTTGGCGCCCTCGAGGTCGAAAGGATAGTAGACCGTCGACTTGCGGTCATAGAAGCTGGTGCCCGAGGAGAAGCCACCAGGATAAATGGCGGTGAACGGCCCCTTGACCAGCGAGTTGCCGAGCGCCTTGCGGTCGAGCGCCATGGTGACGGCCTTGCGGAAATCCTCGTTGCGGTTCAGCTCGCGGATCGCCTGGCCGCGCTCATCCGGGTTGCCCCAGCCATTGGCGGAAAAGTTCAGGCGCAGATTGTAGCCGATGAGCCGCGGGCCGAAGGCAAGACGGGCCGGCGCATTCGCCTCCGCGGCCCGCTTCAGCGAGGCGACGAAGTTCTCCGGCTGCTCCAGATTGGAGAAGTCGCCCGAGCCGGCCACCGCCTGGACATCGCGATCGGCCCAGGTGGAAAGCTTGTAATGCAACTCGTTGAGGTAGGGCAGTTGGTTGCCCTTCTCGTCGACCTTCCAATAGTAAGGATTGCGGCGCATGACGATGATGTCGTCGGGCCGGTATTCGACCGGCACCCAGGCGCCCATGACCGGCATGTTCATATATTCCGGCGGGAAGGCGTTCTTGAACTGGTCGTAGGTGTTCTTCGAATATTTGGGATGTTGCGGCTTCAATATGTGCGCCGGGCCGGGGCAGAAGGTGCCGTAGGCCATTGCGTAGAGATACTGTTTCGGGAAGGCCTCCTTGAAGGTCCACTCGACGGTGTAGTCGTCGATCTTCTTCAGCGTCGTGCCGACGCCGAAGGTTTCCTGCGTCGCGCCGTTGAGTGGAGAGACATTGGGATCGATGACCTCGTCATCCCAGTAGAACATGACGTCGTCGGCGTTGAAGGGCGCGCCGTCGGACCATTTGGCGCCCTCGACAAGATGCATGGTGAGCTTGTGGCCATCCGTCGACCAATCCCAGCTTTTGGCGAGGTTGGGCAGCGGCTCGGTGTCCTTGGCCTCGACCTGGAACAGCGGCGCGGTGCGCGTCAGGCACTCGGATAGGCCGATGTCGATGCCGCCCCAGCCCTGCGTCTGGCCGGCGCCGTAGTTCCAGCCTTCCGGCCGCCCGCCGATGACATGGCGCATCGTATCGCCATAGACACCGATGCCATCCGGCATGTTTCCCGTCTTGAAGACCAGCGGCTCCTTCGGCAGCCTGTCCTTCACCGGCGGCAGCTTGCCGGCATTGACGTATTTCTCGGTCACCCAATCCGGCTCGTGATATTGCGGCAGCGCCTTGAACTCCAGGATGGAGTCACGCGGCACATAGGTGATCTTGCCTTCAGCCGGAAACGTCGCCGGGACCGTCGGCTCGGAGGCGAAAGCGTTGAGCGCCGGAACGGAGACGCTCAGCGCCAGTCCCGCGACCATGCCAATGCTGCGTATGTTCCTCATTGTCTCCTCCCTCGTGTTCAGACGTTTTGTTTTGCTGCTGCTCGTCTTGTGCCTGGACGGATGACTGCGGTGGATCTGCCTCCCGTGGATCCGCCGTCGAACCCGGTTTTCAGCCAGCCTGCTTCAGCGCGGCCTTCTCGGCGCGCAACTCCTCGATCGAGCGGACGCTGCGCCGCGCGGCACCCGCCCATTCGCGGGTCTTGACCCTGGATTTGGACAACCGCTCTTTTGCCGCCGGAACCGCATGCGCATATTGCGGCAGCCAGGCCGCCTGGGCGACGACCATTTCGTCGACCATCTGCCAGACCTCTTCCGGCGTCGACACCGCGCCGACCAGCGGGTCATGCAGCACGGCGAGCTTGAGCAGGTCGATGTCGCCGGATATGGCGGCATGCACCGACATGCGCTGGACATTGATCGAGGACATGCAGGTCGCGGCACATGCCTCCGGCAAGGTGATGCCGGCCGCCATGTTGATGCCGAAGCGGTCGACGAAGCCGGGGGATTCGACGATGGCGTCCTGCGGCAAATTGGTGATGACACCATCATTCTTGACGTTGAAGTGGCCGCGATAGACGCGGTTGGTCTCCAGCGCCTCCATTATGTGGCTGGCATGCTCGTTGGAGCGCTTTGACGGATCGATCGGCTTCGACGCCGCTTCGAGGAATTGCGGATACTCCGTCTCGAACCAGTTGCGGGTCTCGGTGGAATAACGGAGATAGCCGCCCGTCTCGCCATGGATCCAGTCGGACATGTCGATCCAGCGGGTGATCTCGTCCGGACGCTTGCGGTACCAGGGAAGGTATTCGGACAAATGGCCGTTGCTTTCCGTCGAATAGACGCCGAAGCGCTTCAACACGTCTATGCGCAGCTTTTCCTGCCTGGAATAGATCGGATGCGCCTCGAAGGCGGCGACCAGCTCGTCCTTGCCGATTTCGCGGCCGTTCAGGCGCAGCTCGATGAACCAGGTCTGGTGGTTGATGCCGGAACAGACATAGTCGAGCTCCCGAGGCGACTTCGCGCCCAGCACCTCGGCGATCTGCTCGGCGCCGTGCTGAACGCCGTGGCACAGCCCGACCGTGTCGACCTTGCCGTACTCGATCGCCGCCCAGGTGTTCATCGCCATCGGGTTGGCATAGTTGAGGAATTTCGCATCGGTTTCGGCGACCTCGCGTATATCCTTGCAGAAATCGAGGATCACCGGGATGTTGCGCTGGCCATAGAGGATGCCGCCGGCGCAGATCGTGTCGCCGACGCATTGGTCGATGCCATATTTCAAGGGAATCCTGATATCATCGGCATAGGCTTCGAGCCCACCGACCCGCACACAGCTGATGACATAACGCGCGCCCTCGAGCGCCTTGCGGCGGTCTGTCGTCGCCGTCACTTTGGTCGGCAATTTGTTGGCTTCGACGATCCGGTCGAGGATCGCCTTGATCATCTGGAGATTGTGCTCGCTAACGTCGGTCAGCGCGAATTCGATGCCCTTGAACTCCGGCACGCACAATATGTCGGTGAACAGCTTCTTGGTGAATCCGACGCTGCCGGCGCCGATAATAGCGATTTTGAAACTCATCACCTTCACCTCGATCCGATCGAATGCTAGGCAAGGAGCAACAAGGGAGGATATGGCCACACGCCAAGGCGCGCGCGCCAATCGAGCCGGATTCCGGCTTTTCTCCTCCCGCCCGCTCCTCGACCGCGGGTTCTTCGCGTTCTTGAGGATCCGATTATGCGCTTATTCGCGAGCGCGACCAGAGAAGGATTATGCTTTCAAGGGTAATTTTGTGCTGCGGGATCTGATCGCCAACGGACAGTCGATGCGCACGATCTCGCTGCCGCGCGGTCGCCAGCGCCTGCATGCCATGCCGACGAGCACCGGCTACGAAGTGCGCGAAGGCGAAATCTACGATTGGGACGGGCGCAAGCGCGGCCAGACGCCATTCACCGTGCTCCAGCACACGATCAACGGAAGCGGCCGGCTTCGCTATGAGAACCGCAACTATCGCCTGCAGCAGAACGACACGCTGCTGGTGCTGGTGCCGCACAATCACCGCTACTGGCTGGCCAAGGACGAGCGCTGGGAATATTTCTGGATCTCGATGAATGGCGAGGAGGCGCTGCGCATCCACAAATCGATCCTCGACGTTTCGGGTCCGGTCTTTCGGCTGCTGCCGGAGACGATCGATCACCTCGCCGATTGCAGCCTGCGGCTCATAAACGGGGCCGTTTCGCCGGGGGCAGCGTCGGCGATCGCCTACGAGGCGGCGATGGCGCTCTATGACGATGTCTTCGGCTCGCATGCCTTTGCCGAAAAGCAGAGCGCCATGCAGCCGGTCATCGACCACATCAACGCCAATCTCGACAGGCGGCTACCGGTAGCGGACCTCGTCCAGATCAGCGGCCTCAGCCGGGCGCACTTCTCGCGCTGCTTCGCCGAGAGCGAAGGCATCCCGCCCGCGGAGTTCGTGCTGCAGCAGCGGCTGCAACGGGCCGCCAAGCTTTTGACCAAGGCTGACTTCCTGCCGGTGAAGGAAGTCGCCATCCTGTGCGGCTTCGAGGACGCGAACTATTTCTCGAAGGTCTTCCGCCGCTGTTACGGCATTAGCCCGGGCCAGTTCCGCACCACCGGCATGTATGCCAGCATGAGGGTTCCGGCCAGGCGCGACATCAGGGTGTCCGACGACGAGACCTGACCCCGTCGCCGTCAGCGCAGCCTTGGACGACATGCACTACGCCGCTTGCCGGCTACCGCCGTCCAACCATTGGAGATCGGCAGGTGAAAGCGCGATGTCGAGGGCGCGCAAGCTGTCGTCCAGTTCGCCCAGCGTGCGCGGGCCGATCAACGGCACCGAGGGGAAAGGCTGGTTGAGAACATAGGCGAGCGCGATATGGATCGGGCTCTTGCCCAGCCGCGCGGCAAGTTCGATCGCCCGGTCGCGGCGTCCGAAATTGCGCTCCGAGTACCAGACCCGCACCAGTTCTTCATTGTCGCGCCGGCCGCGCCCGGCGCGTTCGGTGAAGAAGCCGCGCCCCTGGCTCGACCAGGCGAAATTAGGCATCTGCCGCGCGGTCAGCCAGGCCTTCCAGTCATCGGTGGAGGAGGTCACGCAACCGGCCCAGATCGGCTCCAGCATTTCGGCCAGCGAAAAATTGTTGGATAGCGCGCCCGGCTTCTGCTTGCCGGTGCGCTCGGCATAGGCGATCGCCTCGTCCATGCGCTGCATCGTCCAGTTCGAGCCGCCGAACGGGCCACGGATGCGGTCGGCCTTCACTTCGCGGTCCATCGCATCGACGAATTCTCCGACGGGCACGTCCGGATTGTCGCGATGCATGAAATAGATGTCGACATGATCGGTCTGCAGGCGGTCCAGCGACTGGTCGAGCTGCTTGCCGATCACGTCGGGATAGCAGAGCGGCGAATGCGCGCCCTTGGCGATGACCACCGACTGCTCGCGCACGCCACGGTTCTTCAGCCACTCGCCAAGCAGTTTTTCGGTGTAGCCGGCGCCATAGACATAGCCGGTGTCGAACAGATTGCCGCCGGCCTCGAAGAAGGCATCGAGCAGGATCGAACCCGAGGAGAAGGTGCGGAAATCCTCGAAGCCGAGCGCCACCACCGAGGCCGGTTTAGCCAAGCCAGGGATAGCACGCTTGCCGATCGCCGTTCCTGCGGACCGCAGAGGCCGGCCGGAGATGGTGTTGGTGCGCAGCGAAGCCTTCTCGATCTCGTACTCCAGCCCCACGGCCGCGCGCCATCTGTCGAGCACGCGCAATGTGCCGAGGCTGTCGGCCCAGGCCATGCCCGGCCAGGCGAATTCCTGCCGGCCGGCAAGGATGGCATCGCCGGCGGCGTCGACCTCGAAGGAATAGACGTGACGCTTTTCGTTCACGCTGATGGTTTCGCGCACACCGTCCGCGCCGATCACATCGATCCGGCCGAGGCCGACATCGCGGTCGCCGCCGGCGAACCAGAAATCCGGCACTTCGATGCGGCCCCTGGTGCCGAAGATGCGCAGCACATTGTCCTGGTTGAGCGAGATGCTGCAGGAGACCTCGGCGAGGACGCCACCTGGAAAATGCAGCAGCGCGGACGCCCATTCGTCGACGCCGGACTGGCCAAGATGGGCAACGCCGGCCACCTTGTCCGGCTCGATGAACGGCTTGCCAGCCGCGGCGCCGGCAATCAGCCGCGCCATCGAGACGGGATAGCCGCCGACGTCCAGAATGCCGCCGCCGGCGAGGTCGTCGGCGTAGAGCCGATGCTGCGGCATGAAATCAGGCATGGCGAAGCCGAAGCTCGACTTGATCATCCTGATCTCGCCGATGACGCCGGACTTGATCAGTTCCACCAGCTTCAGCGTCTGCGGGTGCAGCCGATACATGAAGGCCTCGCCGAGGAAGGTGCCGGCCTTGCGCGCGGCATGCATCATGGCGTCGGCCTCGAAGGCGGTCAGCGCCAGCGGTTTTTCGCACAGCACGTGCTTTCCCGCTTCCGCTGCCCGGATCGCCCATTGCGCATGGCCAGGATGCGGGACCGAAATGTAGATCGCGTCGATGTCCGCGTCAGTGAGCAATGCTTCGTAGCCGTCGAGAATGCGCGCGCCGGGAAAGCTCTGCGCCAGGCCCGGCTTGCCCGGATCGCGCGCACCGATGGCGATCAGCTTTCCGTTGCGGGAGCCGGCGACGCCGCCGGCGAAGGCCTTGGCGATGCTGCCCGGGCCAAGAATGCCCCAGCGGATGGGCGTGGTTGCAGTCATTGTCATTCTCCTTGCGAGATGGGAAAGGGCAGCCGATCAGCGCAGCCGCAGCCCTTTTTCGTCGAACAGGTAGGATTTGCGGATGGATACGATGATCTCTGATGTCTCGGGGACCCTGGCCGCGTCGCGCTGGATCACCACGTCCTCGCCATTGGCCGTTCGGGCGTAGAGAAAGCTCGTGCCGCCCAGGTGCTCGACCACATCGATGGTGACGGCAAGATCGGCGTCCCCCTCTCCGGCGCTGCCAAAATGTTCGGGTCGCACGCCAACGATGACCTTGCTGCCGATTTCAGACACCGCGCCCGTCAGCGGCTGCGTGATACGGGTCTTCTCCTGGCCAGCGAGTTCCACCACGACGCCGCGCGCATCGCAGCCGACGACACGGCCCTTGATGAAATTCATCTTCGGCGAGCCGACGAAACCGGCCACGAACTGATTGTCGGGATTGTCATAAAGATCGAGCGGGCGGCCGATCTGCTCGACATGGCCGCCGCGCAGCACGACGATCCGGTCGGCGAGCGTCATCGCCTCGGTCTGGTCGTGCGTTACATAGACCATGGTGGTGCCGAGTTCCTTGTGCAGGCGCGAGATCTCGACCCGCATCTGGACGCGCAGTTCGGCGTCGAGATTGGACAGCGGCTCGTCGAACAGGAACACTTGCGGCTCGCGCACGATGGCGCGGCCGATGGCGACGCGCTGGCGCTGGCCGCCCGAGAGTTTCTTCGGACGGCGGTCCATCAGTTCGCTGATGCGCAGGATCTCGGCCGCGCGCTTCACCCGCCGGTCGGTGTCGGCCTTCGGGTTGCCGGTCATGCGCAGCCCGAAGGAGAGGTTCTGCTCCACGTTCATATGCGGATAGAGCGCATAGGACTGGAAGACCATCGCGATGCCGCGGTCGGCCGGCTCGACATCGTTGACCACCTTGCCGCCGATGGCGATCTCGCCGTCGCTGATGTCCTCGAGGCCGGCGATCATCCTCAGCAGCGTGGACTTGCCGCAGCCGGAGGGACCGACAAAGACGACGAATTCGCCGTCCCTGATGTCGATATTGGCGCCATGGACGACTTCGAAGACGCCGAAGCGCTTGACGACATTGTTGAGCGTGACGGTTGCCATGCCTACCCTTACTTGACCGCGCCGGCGGCGATGCCGGCAATGAAATGGCGTTGCAACAGCACGAACACGATCAGCATCGGCACGGTCAGCATTACCGCGCCCGCCATGATGCCGCCCCACGACACTTTGGTGAGGCCGATCAGCGTGCCGAGCGCCACCGGCGCGGTCATCGCGCCCGGCTGGCTGTTGATCAAAAGCGGCCAGAGGTAATTGTTCCAGGACGCCAGGAACAGGATGATGCAAAGCGCGGCCAGCATCGGCCGCGCCAGCGGCAGCGCGATGAAGACGAAGATGCGCCACTCCTTCACGCCTTCGACGCGGGCGGCATCGAACAGGTCATCGGGCATCATGGAAAAGCTCTGGCGCATGAACAGCACGCCAAGCGAATTGAACAGCGGCGGCACGATCAGCGCCACCCAGGTGTTGGCGAGCTTGAAATCGCGCGCCACCAGGATGAATTGCGGGATCAGCACCACCGCGTATGGAAGCGTGATGGTACCCAGGATGATGGCGACGACAACGCCCTTGCCGACGAAGCGGTAGCGGGCCAGCGCCCAGCCGGCCATGGAGGTCAGCAGCACCGACAGAAAGGTGTAGGTGACCGCCACCGAGACGGAGATGAAAATCGCGCCGACAAAGTCGGTGTCGCGCTGGAGGTTATTGAAATTGTCCACGAAATTGCCATGCGGCAAAAGCTCGATGCCGGGGCTGAAGATGCCGTTGTCCGGCATGGTCGAGAACACGACCATCATCCACAGCGGAAACAGCCAGATCAGCGCCAGTGGCGTCAGGAAAAGATGCAGCAAGAGGCTGCGCCTCAGGCGAGCGGACGAGAGCGAACTCATTGCTTCTCCCTCGTCAGCCACAGTTGCACCAGCGTGATGGCGATCGCCAACCCCGCCATGGTGTAGGCGACGGCCGAGGCGTAGCCGAAATTGAGCGACCGGAAGCCCTGGCGATAGAGCAGCAGGCCGAGCGTCTCGGTGCCGCCGCCCGGCCCGCCGCGTTCGGTGATCAGGAACGGTTCGGTGAACAGCTGCATGGTGCCGATGATCGACAGCACGGTGCAGAACACGATGACCGGCTTCAACAGCGGCAAGGTGATGAAGAAGAACTGCTTGAGCTTGCTGACGCGGTCGAGCGTCGCCGCCTCGTATACATCCTCGGGGATGGACTGCATGCCGGCCAGAAGGATGATGGCGTTGTAGCCGGCCCAGCGCCAGGTGACCGCGATCATGATCAGCGCCATGGCTGGCGTGACATTGGAGAACCAGTCGATCTTGGGCAGCCCGACGCTGTTCAGGAGCTTGTTGATGATGCCGAAATCGAGATTGAACATCAGCCGGAACACCGCCGAGTAGGCGACCTCGCCGACGACGACCGGAGCGAAGAACGCGAAACGGTACAGCCCTCGCGCCTTCAAGAGCGGCGAGTTCAAAAGCACGGCCATAACCATTGCCAGCGCGATCATCACCGGCACCTGGATGACGAGGATGAGCAGCGTGTTCTTCAGCGCGTTGAAGAAGGCCGGATCGCCGATCAGCCGGCCCCAGTTGAAGCCGGGCGCAAAGCGCCAGGGCACGGTGCGCGTCGCCTGGAACGAGATCAGGAACGAAGAGATGATCGGCCATACCCAGAAGACGGAGAAGACCAGCAGGTAGGGCGCGAGGAAACGATAGGCCGTGGCGTTGCGGTTGCGCATTGGTTTTCTCCTCCTTCCCTTCGTTGCCGGGTTCTTGTCCGGTTGCTGTTAGCCGGCGTCTATTGTCGAGTTCAGCGCCGCCCTGTCTTCCCTTCTCCCCTTGTGGGAGAAGGAAAAGCGGCGCTCACTCCTTGACCGGCAGCCCGGTCGCCGCCGCGATCTGGGTGGCGGCATCGTCGAGGGCTGCCTTGGCGTCGGGATAGCCGCCGGCGAGATATTTGGTCTGCACGGCGCGCATGATGATTTCGGCGTCGCTCTGGAACTGCGTGCCGCGGCTGGGGACGATCTTGGGCAAAGTGGCGAGGATGTCCTTCCACACCGCCTGCCCGCCCCAATAGGGCAGACCTTGCGAGACGTAGGGGTCGTTCAGGGCCGAGACCAGCGAGGGGACGAGGCCGAACTCCTTGAGCATGGTGATCTGGCCCTCATTGGTTTCGAGCGTGTATTTCAGGTACTCGTAAGCCGCTTCCTTGTTCTTCGACCCCGAAGTGATGGCCAGCGACGAGCCGCCGAGATTGGCGGCGCGCGGCCCGTCGGCGGTAAGGCTCGGCATCAGATAGACGCCCCATTTGCCGTTTTCGCCGGCCGATTCGGTGCGGATGGTGCCTTCATACCAGCCGCCATAGACCTGGGTGGCGACGGTGCCGGCGGTGTTGTTGGTGATCTTGGTGCCCCAGTCGGCCGAGGAGATGATGCCGGCGTCCTTCATCTCCTTGATCTTGGCCAGCGTATCGACGCATTTCGGCTGGTTTACCGTGATCGACTGGCCATCCTCGGAGAAATAACCGCAGCCCTGTTCATTGGAGATCATGCGGAAGAATTCGGTGTCGCCGTTGAAGTCGGCGTTGGTCATGGTGACGCCGGGATTGGCGGCCTGGATCTTCTTGCCGGCGGCGATGAAATCGTCCCAGGTCTTGATCGATGCCGGATCGACGCCGGCCTTTTCGTAGAAGTCGCGCCGGTAGAAGGCGGCGACCGGGCCGGAATCCCACGGCATGGCATAGGCCTTGTCGCCGACCTCGAGCTCGGTGCGCTTGAAATCGGGGAATTTCGCCTGGTCCTCGGCGCTGTAGCCCAGCGTGTGCAGGTCGACGAAGCAATCGGGAAACTGGCTCCAGTAATTCTCGGCCTCGCCGTTCTCGATGGTAACGACATCAGGCAGGCCGACGCCGCCGGCGGCACATCCGGCGATCGACTTGTCATAGGTCGGCTGGTTGCCGAGGTCCTGGACGGTGACCTTGATGTCAGGATGCAGCTTGTTGAACCCGGCAATCGTCGCCTTCAGCGACGAGGCGGCGATGTTCCAGCTCCAGATGGTGATTTCGCCCGATTGCGCGAAGGCCGGGGCTGAACCCAAGGCAAGCGCGAGCGCGGCGCAGGACAGTATGATGCGCATTGAAATCCTCCCATTCATTTGCTCTCTCTGCGAGCCGGGCTAGACTATGCGGCGCGGAAGGCTTGTCCCGGACAAAGGGAATACGAAATTGGCGGAAAGTAAGATGCCGGACCGGCCTTTTTACCAGCCTGGCGCCAGCAGCGTGGAAGGAATGCCGCTGCTGTTGCAGATGTTCCACACCGCACCCCTGGTGATGCTCAAGCCGCACTGGCATGCGCAGGTCGAGGTGAACTTCATCGTGCGCGGCAGCGTGCATTACCGCATGAACGACCACGAAATCTCGCTTTCGGCCGGTGAGATGTGCCTGTTCTGGGGCGGACTGCCGCACCAGATGGACGATTTGAGCGACGACGCCATCTATGCCGGCGCGCATCTGCCGCTGGTGCATTTCTTCCGGCTGCATCTGCCGGCTGACATACGTCACCGGCTGATGACGGGTGCCACGCTGGTGACCAGCGCCACCGATCAATCCGACAACGACAGTTTCGACCGCTGGAACCGCTACGCCCGCTCCGGCGACCCGGCCAGGGCGGAGCACGCCGTCAACGAACTGTTGCTGCGGCTGGAGCGGGTACGGTTCGAGCCCTACAGGCTGGTGCCGGAAAACGCGGCCGGACAGGAAGCGGGCAGCCCGTTCGACCAGCAGTCGTCACGCAATGTCGGGCGCATGTGCGATTTCATCGCCGAGAATTTCCTCTACGACATCGATTGCATGAACATAGCGGCGGCCGCCGACCTCCATCCCAAATACGCCATGAGCATCTTCAAGAAATCCACCGGCATGACGCTCAACGAATATGTCAACCTGTTGCGGCTGAGCTATGCGCAGGCGCTGCTCATGCACCAGGACGCCAATGTGCTCAGGGTCGCGATGGATTCGGGGTTCGGTTCGCTCAGCGCCTTCAACAAGTCGTTCCGGAAGCTCGCCGGCATGACACCTACGGATTTTCGCAAGGGATTGGCGGGCGCCAGATAGCAGCGACGCGGCGCGGAAACCAGCGCATCGGGCGGCACTTCTTTTCCTGCCGGAAATCCACATCTGGGCGCTGGACAGGCCGGATTCCCATGCTATAACCCACGCGCTTTCAAGGGACGCCCACGGCGCTTCCATGAAATCCGGAGCGCGAGTTTTCGTTAGCCGGAACAGGCCCAGATAGCTCAGTTGGTAGAGCAGCGGACTGAAAATCCGCGTGTCGGTGGTTCGAATCCGCCTCTGGGCACCATTTTTTCTCAATTAAACAAAGACTTACTCTCTAGGGTAATAGCCTGGATGACTGTAACATCCGTGGCCATTGTGTAATTATACCGCCTCCATACCGTCGAGGGAGTGATTCAGGTATGGCTACGACGGTCAACAGATTTGGCCTAAATTGGCGGAGCCGGGAAACGGCCGCTGCACAGAGGACGCCTCTGCCGATAATGCCAGCGCTCCAGGCCAGTCCTGTTTGAAATCGCCTCGTGTCTCAGAACTTCATTCGAGAAGGTCCGGCGCGAAGAGGCGTAATCGGAGGGCATCTCCCGCAGGTTCTGTCGCAAGCGACAGCAGGCTCGCCGGCGCATCAAGCGCCGCATCCGATCCATGCTCGGCTCGAGGGAGGGTTGGAATAGCGCGTATCAACGAGCTGCCAAGTGCCGCTGAATGCCTGGACGAACTGGTCCACGGACTGCGCCCGTACCACCGTGGCCAGGGACGACATGCCCGCCGCCGCCAGACGACGGTCAAAAATCTCACCCCAACTAGAGGTTTGAGAGATATCGATGCCGGTCGCACCCAGATGCCGGAAGCCGGACTGGAACGCGGGAGCACCGTCAATTGTTGAACCTTGGCGTCTGCGACGTGTCCCAAGCCGGGCACACTGCTTGCGGCTTCAAACTGAATCAGGCGCACGATGCTTCCGCAAATGGACGCCGGAGCAGGCGAACCTGGCTCCGGCGTCATAAGACCTCTACGGCTTGGCAACTGCCGCCATGGCGGCGCGCGCCTGCTCGACCAGATCGGCGCCGATCTTTTCGCTGTACTCTTTCACGACAGGCGCAACGCGTTCGGTCATGGCTGCGAGCGCTTCAGGCGTGGGTTGGGAAATCTCGAAGCCCTTCGCCGCGAGCTCCGCCTCCAAATTCTCTGCCTCCTTGCGAGAAATATCCCGTTGGAAGGCTGCCGATTCCTTTGCCGCTTCCATGACGAGTTTCTTGTCTTCGTCCGAGAGGCTTCCAAACCATTTCTGGCTCGCGAGAAGAACAAACGGCGTATAGACGTGGCCCGTCTTGGTCAGATACTTCTGCACCTCATAGAACCTTGCGGTGTAGATAAGAGCGTACGGCGTCTCCTGGGCATCGACGGCGCCATTTTCGAGGGCGCTGTACAGCTCAGGCCAGGGAAGCGGCGTCGGATTGGTTCCCAAAGCCGTCCAGGTCGCAATGAACAACGGGTTGGGTATGACGCGGATGTTGATCCCTGCCATATCGTCCACCGTTTTGACGGGACGAACCTTGTTGGTCATGTGGCGGAAGCCGTTGTCCCACCACGCCAGACCGACGATGCCGGTCTTTTCCTTCAGCTGTGCAAACAACTGCTCGCCGACCGCGCCGTCCATGACGGCATCGACCGCGGCGAAGTCCTTGTAGAAAAACGGAAGGTCGTAGATCATGAATTGCGGAACGACGCCGACCAGGTTGGGCGTGGGGCCAACCATGATGTCTATGAAGCCGGCCTGAACCGACGCCTGCATCTCGGGCTCGCTGCCGAGCACGCCATTTCCGAACGTGTCGATCTTGATGCGCCCGCCCGTCTTCTCTTCCACCAGCTTCGCGAAATAGCGCGAAGCCTGTCCGACCGGATGGTCTTCCGTGGGCACGTAGCCCAGGCGCGGGTTCTGAGCCATGGCCGGAGCGGCAGCCAAGAGCCCTCCCAGCAACGCCGCAGTCAGAAACAATACTTTCTTCATAGTTCAACCTCCCAAGAATTGGTTCAAAGGAACCAGAATGCAGGAACTGCAACCACTAAGGAACAGGACCGGCGGTACGAGAATGGCCTATTCGGCCAAGACTAACGATATGGCGTCCCTGGCTACTGAAGCGGGCGGTACGCCGCTTCTGCGCCGACGATGCCTCCGACCTGCGGTGTGATCAATTTCTGCGGCCACGATGAACGCGCCCCCCCAATACACCCCGGCCGATGCTCCCCCACCGCGCCAAAGTCAGGTCAGACCAACGGCCCGCCCTCACGATGAGGACGGGCCACCGGCAACATCAATCAAGCCATCCCTTGCCCGAGATCGGGGGCTTCGGGGGATTCGGCTGGGAGGCCGTTGGCGGCCAGTTATGCGTACCGGTCGGGAAGGGATTGATAGCAATCCGCGTGTCGTACCCCGGACAATAGTTCGCCGCCGAGTGCCACCGGCCGGCCGGGACATAGACAATATCGCCGGGCTCTGAGACGAAGCCCGGCAAGCCTTCGAGGTTGTATTGGATCTGACCTTCCATGATGAACCAGAATTCACCATAGTTGATGTGCCTGTGTCCGAGCGCCGTGGGAGGCTGCATATTGCAGTTGAACGCCTGGCCGCGGATGGCGTTAACGAACAAGCCAGGGGCGGTTACGAATGCGCCGCCCGAGGGCGAAGCAAGGAAATCCCTGAAAGTAGAATTGCCCGTCCCAAGGGCTTCTGCACCCGGATCCTGTCGTGTCAACGCCCAGGTCATCCCCGCCGGCGGCTTCGGCAAAGTTGCCGCCGCCTGCGGGTAAGTGATCTTGGCGTCCGCGGTGAAGACCTCGAAGTGCAGGGACGGCACCGCGCCGACGTTCTTCATCTGGAACTGCGTACGCGCGGGAACCTGGACCATAAAGCCTTTGGTGGCCGTAAACGGCGCCTCGCTCCCGATCGTGAACTCGACCGAACCTTCCCAGACAATGAAGGCCGCGCGGGTATCCGATATGAACATGGCCGGCGACTGATCACCGACCGCCAACTGCACCCATGAAGCCTGCAGGTGCTTGTCCCTCACGACCTCCTGGTGCCAAGTCTTGGACTGATGTGCGGGAGAAATCTTGGCGCGCACGTCGGCTATCGTCGTATGCGGCTTGTTCGGGGCCTTGTATGGTGCCAGCGCCACCGGCTTTGGCGTCCAGGTGAACACCGTCTGTGCGAGCGCCGCAGTGGACGATACCGCCCCGATCGCTAGCGCGGCCACGACGGCCAATCCGCCTTTCCATAGGTTCATAAGAGTCACTCCTCCGTTTTCTGCTTGACCGATGGTGACACCGCGTATCTGACCGAAACCCCCAAGCATCGACCGATCAGAGTCCACAATGTGGACGCAATGTCCAACAATGTATACTGGGCAGACTATTAACGGATTGTCAACGCCTCACCGCCGCACTTCAGGGCCTTGGCGATCGGATGCTTGCCTGTTGGGTTAACGTGCATGGGTCCTAACATCCGCTGACAGTGCAGGAGGCCTCGGCGGCTGATCGGAGGCTGTCTAGGGTACGGGTGTGATCGCCGCTCCACTCTGGAACCAGGCGATCACGTTCTGTGCCACGAGGTCCGCCATTGCGGTGCGCGTGCTGACCGACGCGGATCCGATATGCGGCAGGATCGTCAGGTTATCGAGCGCCAGCAGTTCTTCGGAGACATTGGGTTCATCCGCGAGCACGTCGAGGCCGGCCGCCGCTATGGCTCCTGTGCGCAGGGCGCCGATCAGTGCATCCTCGTCCACGACGGTTCCGCGGCCTACGTTGATGAACACGCCTTCGGGCCCGAGGGCGGACAGCACCTCGGCATTCACGCTGTTTGCGGTCGACGGGTCGCCCGGCACGATGGAGATGAGCACATCGACGGCACTGGCAAGTTCCAGCAGTGAAGGAAAGTAGTCGTACGCGACCCCCTCCGCCGGACGCCGGCTGTGATAGGAAACAGGAAGCCCAAACGCTTCAACTCGTCGGGCGATGCAGCGACCGATCCGCCCCATTCCGTAGATGCCGACCCTGCGGTTCCGCAGCGTCAGACGGCTGAGCGGGTAATCCGATGCTTTCCACCGGCCCTCGCGAACGAAGGCTGCCGCTTTGGGTATCTCGCGCACGACGCTGATAAGGAGCCCCAACGTCAGATCGGCGACCTCCTCGTTCAGGACATCAGGGGTGTTCGTGACGACGATATTCTTGCTGCGTGCGTAGGCAGCATCCACCGCGTCGTAGCCGACGCCGTAGCTGGCGATGATCTCAAGGTTGGGAAGGGCGTCTATGAACTGCCGATCGATTCTGGCGCGACAGGCCACGGCACGAATTGACGTCCGTACCTCCGGAGACAGATGGGCGTGAATGTCACAGTCAGGGGTTTCGACCAGGCTGAAATGCGTTCTGAGCATGCAGCGGGCATGCTCGTGCATCCAGCCTGGTATCAACACGGTGGCGGCGGGTTTCGACAAAGGCTTTCCTTCCGGTTCGGGGGTGTCACTGCCGGCACGAATGGCCGCAGGCGAATCAGGGTTTTTGCACGGAAGGCCTTTGGACTGCGCAATGCGCCGATAGTGAGCCGCGGACTTGATTTGGCTTCGAGTTCGCGGCGGCTGGCCAGTTCCTCCGGCGAAATCAGCATGTCAGCGGTTCCTGTACCATGTCCTCCAAGATCGCCATCGATCTGACCATAATGTGGTCAATCGGTCCAAAGTTTGGATAAGGGCCCGCAACCTCTTTGTCAAGGCGGCGGGAACGCCGCCGCAACCATAAGGTGGAGCTTGACAAGTGTGCAGTTCCACCTAATGCTTGGGCAGATTGTCCATATTATGGACTGAGCGATTCCAAGAAGGTCGCGGGTTCGCATTCACCGGCTGCACGAAATGTGCCGAATGCCAGACGGTGGCTGCAGCGATGCATGTGCGGAATGTCAAGGAGTGTGGCAGCGTGAACAATATAAACTACCTTACAAATATCAATTTCGGACTTGGAGCGGCCGAGTCACTGGCAGAAATTTTGCGCGAACTCGGCGTGTCCCGCCCTTTGGTGATCAGCGATCACGGCATCAAATCCGCTGGTTTGCTTGAGCGTCCGGTATTCGAGTTCCTGAGAACAGCGCCGATCTTCCTGGACGTTCCCTCCAACCCGACTGAGGCCGCAGTTGCTGCCGGTCTCGCGCTGTACAGGCAAGGCGACTGCGATGGGGTAGTGGCGATTGGCGGAGGCTCTCCGATCGACCTGGCCAAGGGCGTGGCGCTGCTCGCCACGCACAATGGTGAACTTGAGCGTTATGCAGCGATCCTGGGCGGGGTGGCACGCATCACCGGCTTGGTAGCGCCCCTTGTGGCCATCCCGACAACGGCGGGTACGGGGTCCGAAGTTGGACGCGCGGCACTGATCACACTGGATGACGGCCGGAAGCTCGGGTTTATCAGCCCCTACCTCATCCCGCGCAGGGCGATCTGTGACCCGGGGTTGACAATGGGGCTCCCCCCGGCTCTGACGGCCTCGACAGGGCTCGACGCACTGTCGCATTGTATCGAGACGTATCTTTCCCCCCGCTATAATCCACCTGCCGAGGCAATTGCCACCGACGGCTTCCAACGCATCTGGAAGGCTTTGCCTGTCGCCTACGCAGACGGCGCGAACGCGGAGGCGCGGACCGAACTCATGATGGGTGCCCTCGAAGGGGGCATGACGTTTCAGAAGGGGCTTGGAGCCGTCCATGCGCTTAGCCATGCATTGGGCGGTCTCAAGGAGGCTAAGCTCCATCATGGGACGCTCAACGCCATCCTGATGCCGACCGTCCTTCGGTGGAACGTGCAAGTTGAAGCCGTGGCTCAGAAGGTCGACTACCTCGAGCGCCTGGCGGGACTTGAACATACAACGCTCGCAGATGCGCTGGACGGGTTGAACCGTAGTCTGGGCATTACGCCCAGATTGTCCGAACTGGGGGTCCCCCGGCACGTCATCGATTGGGTGTGTGAGCGAGCCATTGCAGACCACAGTCATCCCACAAATCCACGTTCGCTGACCAAGGAAGACTACGCCGCGATCCTTGAGACCGTTTTCTAGGCTGCGAATGCCCTCAAAGGAGGAGCGAGGAGGTAATTCCGTGAGACCGATCGTGATCGTAACGGGCGCAAGCCACGGCATCGGTGCCGCAACGGCGCGGCTGTTCGCCGTTGAAGGCTACGATGTTTGCATAAACTATCTTTCGGATGCCGCCGCCGCATCCGAAGTCGTTGAGCACTGCAAGGCCGCAGGCGCCCGCGCCATCGCGGTACAGGGAGACGTGGGCAAGAAGGAGGACATCGAGGCCCTGTTCAGCGCCTGTGACGATGCACTTGGGCGAGTGACCTGCCTGGTCAATAATGCCGGGATCATTGGGAAAGCCTGCAGAATCGAGGAGTTGCAGCCCGCGGTGCTGGAAAACACCTTCAGGACCAACGTCTTCGCCGTCATGTACTGTATACAGGAGGCGGCGAAACGCATGTCCAACCGCAAGGGCGGCAGAGGCGGGACGATTATCAACATGTCTTCGCTCGCCGCCTTCCTCGGCAGCCCGAACGAATATGTGCATTATGCCGCAAGCAAGGGTGCAGTGGAATCCATCTCCATCGGCGCGGGCAAAGAACTGGCGCCGGAGGGCATCCGCGTGAATGCCATACGTGTCGGGACCACCAACACGCGGATACACACCCAAGGCGGAAACCCCGAGCGACCAGCCAGGATTGCGGCGGCAACCCCGATGGGGCGCATCGCGGAGCCTGAAGACATCGCGCGCGCGGCCCTGATGCTTGCGTCTCCTGGCGCGGGGTTCATGACAGGCACCCTGATCACGGTGTCCGGGGGGCTCTGATGCTCCGCGGTCGGGATTCCGCTGGGAGGACAGGCTGGCCTGGCACTCCCGCTGAGACCGGTCGCGCGCCATCAACGGGCATTCATTCCAGCTCAATTGCCGCGCGACGCCAGTCAAGCACTCTGTAAGGTGCCTCGTCCGCGTTCGACACAAGTATCAATGCCTCGAAAGATTCGCTGTAGCCGGACAGCAGGGTCGTCCTGAGATCGACGCGCCAGCTCGGTGCCGGCTTCAGCGTGTTGAAGGTCACCCCCGCCAGCGACTCATCGAGTTGCTCGCGCGACAGACGGCCGGCGTGGAAATCCTTGATCGCCTTTCGCACCGACGCCGGCAGGCCAGGAATGTCGCCCAGCAGTCCATCGCCGAGCGCTTCCAGGCGAACGCCGGCCAAGCCGGAGGAGACGGTAACATAGGGTTCGATGGCGATGGCCATGTCGGGCGTTATTCCCGGGAAGCCGGCCAATTCGGAGACCGTCTGAAACAGCTTTGTGTTGTTTCCAGACTGCTGCGGAGCGGAACCTGCCGGTTGTCCATTCAGCGGAGTCGGCCGGGCGCGGTGGCCGATGATCTTTGTCGCCAGATCGTCCGCGGTTCCGGGAGCGGCGCCGGCGGCTCGCAACGCGCCAACGATCAGCGGCCGCTCGGCGGTGTTGAGATCGATCCGCAACGCTTCATTTCTCGCGGAGATGGAAGCGACCCCGGCCGGCAGGGTGATCGTGGACGATATCTGATCGCTCAGCGCGACTACACCCTCCGGCGGGCCGGCGCGGATCTCGGCCGCGGCCTGCGACAGCCCGGCTTCAGCCAGAATGCGCGCCGACGCCTTGTCTTCCGTGACGCGCACACTGGCCACGACCCCGGTCATCTGCACGCGAAGTATCACGGCAAGGAATCCCAGAAAAATCATAATCCACAGGACGCTGACGAGGATTGCACCCCGCCGGCTCGTTGACGAGTTCATGCCCACTGCCGCAAGACCCATTTCGCCCCCATGCCTCGCCACGAAAGATGACGCCACGATCCCGTCGAAATCAAGACTTCGCCTCCCCCGGCCCAAGCAATGTGATCACCATGCGGCGGGCAGCCACGCCCAGACGATGGCCAGTGCCGGCGCGAGGAACGTTCCGAACGGAACGCGCGCCGCGGCACGGAGCGGGCGGCGCAAGCGAACCGCGCGGATGACGCTGAAGATGAAAGCCGCGACCGAAGCGAGTAGGATCTGGGCGCCGACGCCGGCCAGCCCGACCAGGACGGTGGACACACCGATCAGCTTGATGTCGCCGAAGCCTATGCCGTCGCGGCCGCGCAGCCTCCCATAGGCGACGTCGAACAGACACAGCAGGAGCATCAGGGCGCCCCCCGGCCCGATGCGCCAGGCGAGCGCGGCGAAATCGCTCGCCTCGAACCACCAGTCGGCGAGCGCGACGACCAAGATGCCGGCCGTGTGGCGGTCAGGAATGAGCAAAGACGCAAGATCATGAACCGCGATTGCCGCGGCCAGAACACATAGCGCAAGCGTCGACGCGACGACGAATGCGGGGCTTCCGATGACAGCGGGCACGGTAGCGGCGGCGAGCGCGACTGCGACGGCGGCGGTAGACCGACGCCGCGCCCTCAGAATCTTCATTCGATCATCGTCTTGGCAGGCCGCCGCAGCGGCACGTTTCTGGACGGCTGGTTCATCAGCCGCAATTGCGACCGCATCTCCTCCGCCACATGTTGCGCATCCATGCCGTCCTTCATGACCTGAGGCCGGATCAGGATGATCAGCTCCGTCCGCGTCGCGGAGTTCTGGTTGCTCCGGAAGGCGTCGCCGATGACGGGCAGATCGCCAAGCACCGGCACGCCGTCGCGGCCGCGCTGCTGGCGTTCGCTGATCAGGCCGCCGAGCATCACGGTCTGGCCGCTGGTGACCGATACGGTCGAGCTGACCTTTCGTTGCGATATGGTCGGCGTCAGGGACTGGGCCTGGCTACGCTGGACCGAGCTGATCTCCTGTTCGATGACGAGGCTGATCGTGCCGTTCCCGGTGATCCGGGGTAGAACCTTCAGGATCACGCCGGTATCGCGGAACTCGACGTTGTTGACGACCGGCGCTTCGGGATCGGTGACGGACTGCGCGGTGCGGGTGACGATCGGGATTTCATCACCGACCTGCAGCAAGGCGGGCTTGTTGTCGAGCACCACCACCGAGGGCGAGGAAAGCACCTTGACCTCGGTAACGCCGCGCAGCGCATCGATGACAACGCGCGGCTCGGTGTCGGGGCCGAGCAGCAGGTTGAAGCCCGGAAGCGTTCGCGACAGCACGGCCTTGCTGGCTTCCTGGAACAGACCGACCGATCCGTTGTTGCCGCCCGCGCCGATATCATTGGACTTCAGGAAGAACTGCACGCCATAGCGCAGCTCGTTGGTCAGGGTGACCTCGGCTATCGTCGCTTCGATAGCGACCTGCTCTTGCGGCCGGTCGAGTGCGGTGATCGCCTGTTCGATCAGCCGTTGCTGGTCGGGCCGTCCGTAGATGAGAATGGTGTTGTTTTCCGGGTTCGCGGCGATGCGCACGCCGCTTTGCGACCCACCACCACCGCCCGCGATAGGCTGGTCGGTGTCGCCACCGGGGGCCGGCAGGCTATCCGCCATGCGCTGATCCGGCGTCGCAGTGGCCGGCTGGGAACCATTTGCGCCCTGATTCTGGCCGTCGGCCTGCGAGCCGGGCGGAAACTGCGAGGCCGGGTCCTCCGAAGCCGACGATGCCGGGGCGCCGTTGAATATTTCGTTGACCATCGATGCAAGGCGCCGTGGCTCCAGGTGCTGGACCTTGTACACCCGCAAATTGGAGGCAGACGCGTCGATCCGGTCGAGCCGCTCGATCCAGCTCGCCGCGCGCTGCAACTGGTTGCGCGTCTTCGCCACCACCAGAATCGCATTGCTGCGCTCGATCGGCTGGACCCTGATCGTGTTGCGTCCGCGCCCCCCCTCCCCGATGTCGAGCACGCGGGTCAGCTCGGGCATCATGGTGGCCGCGCTGGAATTGTTGACGGGGAAAATGCCGACCGACTGGTCGGCCAGCCAGTCCTGGTCGAAAGAGCGCGCTGCTTCGATCGCCGCGGTCCGCTCCGCCGCCGTCCCCTGGAAGATCAGCGCGTTGCGGCTGGGATCCTCGCGCACCATGCCGGGACGGGTGACGAAGTTTTCTAGCAGCGGCAGGATCGTGCTGGCGGAAACGTTTTTCAGGGGAAACACAGTGACGGCGTAGCCGGGCTGGATGGTGGTGCCCGGATCGAGTTCGGCGGCTCCGAACGCTTCGTTCGAAGGAATCAGCCGCAGACGGTCGCTTTCGCGCATCATGGCCACGCCGCTGCTGTGCAGCGCGGACTCGAACATGGTGAGGATTTCCGGGGCCGGCGTAGGCTTCGACGTCGTGATCGATACCTTGCCCGCGATCCTGGGGTCGAGCGAATAGCTGATTCCCAGCACCTCCCCCAGCACCGTGCGGGCCGCGACCTTGATCTCGGCCTCCTCGAGGTTGACCTCGAACTTTTCGCCGCTCAGTCGCTCGAGCGAGTTGCGCTCGCCGGCGGTCAGCTGCTGTCCGTATCCGTAGTATACTTCACCCTGCCGGTTGTTCTGCGTGCGCCCGAAGCCGAGCCTCGACAGAAAACCGCCGCCGGAAGGCTTGCGCGCACTTAAATCTGCGTTCGCGACCTTGTCCATGGCATCCGGCCGCGCGGCAACGTCTCCAAGATAATCACCAGTGGAGGTACACGCGGCGACTACCGCCAAGAGGCAGGCCGCCGCGCCTCTGCGAACCCACACGGAACAGGCATTTGGAGCGCTGCCTTGCCGACCTACCCTCACCTACACACCCAACCCAAGCCTACGCCCGTCGCCTCGGGAAAATACCGTTCTATGACGCTTGAAAACCACAAAGCACGCTTTCTGCTTCCCGCTTGGACACCGTACACCTCGTCGACTTCGGTCAGCCCGAGGCAGGCGAGGAACTCAAACACGTGCAGCGATTGGACATTGACATGCGCCAGCGGTTGCAACTCGCCCCGCACCGGGGCCTTGCCGACGTCCTCGTCGGGGCCCTGTATCGCATCGGCGGAAAAGCCGTCGTCGAATGTCCAGTCCAACTCCCGACGTTTCGAACCTCAATGCAACCATGACGCTGGCACGCTCACCAGTGCCGGGAACAGAACCAGCAGCAAGATGAGGATCATCTGGGCCACAAGGTAAGGCATGGCACCCTTTGTAGCCTCCTCCATTGAAACTCCGCTTACTCCGCACACTGTGTTGAGGACCGTTCCGACGGGAGGCGTGATCATGCCCACCGCGTTGACCATCATGAAGATGACCCCGAAATAGACCGGGTCGATGCCGGCCGCATTGACGAGCGGTATGAGGATGGGCACCAGAATGGTGATGCAGGGTGCGAAATCGAGCGCCGTGCCGACGATGAAGACAGCCAGAACGATCATACCCATCAGCAGGATCGGCGAGTCGATGAATGGACCGAGGAGACTGACGAGCTGGGCCGGCATATCGGAAATCGTCAGCATGAAGCCGGAGATCATGGAGGCAGCCACCAACAGCATGATCACTGCCGTCAAGCGCCCGGCGGCGAGCAGCGCGTCATAGAGCAGCCTCGGTGTCAGTTCCCGATAAACAAACAGCCCGACGAACAGTGCATAGGCAGCGGCAACGACGCCGGCCTCAGTAGGGGTGAAGATGCCGAACCGCAGTCCGGCCAGGATAATCGCTGGCATCATCAACGCCCAACCGGCGGTCATGATGGTTTTCGGGAGGTCCCTGCGCGGTATTTTGAGCCGGACCGTCGCCGTTTCCTTTTTGGCGAGGAACCACCAGGCGATTATGAGGCTCAGCCCCATCATGAGCCCTGGCACGATTCCGGCGAAGAACAGGCCGACGATGGAAATGTTTGCGGTGACGCCCAGGATGATGAACCCGACAGACGGCGGGATTACAGGGGCGATAATGCCTGTAGCCGACATCAAGCCCGAGGCTCGACCCATATGGTAGCCCGCATCCCGCATCAGGGGGACCAGCATGACCGCGAGCGTCGCTGTATCCGCGATTGCGGATCCGGAGACGCTGGCAAGCACCAAGCCAGTGCCGATGACCACGTAACCGAGGCCGCCACGTATGTGACCGACGAGCGCCAAGGCCACGTTGACGATGCGGCGGGAGAGGCCGCCGGCGTTCATGAGTTCGCCGGCAATGAGAAAGAACGGGATCGCCATCAGCGGATAGCTGTCAGCGCCATTGACCAGCCGCTGCGCCAGAATCTGTGCATCCAGATTTCCCATCAGCATCATCATCGCGACGCCCGACAGCATCAGGGCGAAGGCGATTGGAATCCCGATGCCCATCGCACCAAGGAGGGAAGCGATAAAGACCAAGCCGCTCACGGTGCTTTCTCCGAAATAAGCGCGGGGGGCACGACCGGCAGCGGCTCAACATGCTCCACCCCCGACCAGGGGGCGGGCAGGATGCCGCGCAGCGAGCGCCAGAGATCAAGGAGGAGAACCAGAGCCATCAGGATGGCAGAGACGAGCCCCGCGGCGTAGATGGAGCCCACGGGAATTCCCGACAGTGCCAGGACGTTGCCCCACTCGATGATGGTGAGTGACAAGCTGCCCTGTCCCATGAGCCAGCAGCACCAGAGCATCAGGCCGTATGAAACAAGAAAGCAGGCGAGGCGCGCCCTTCGAGGCAACCGGACAACCAACGACTCGACGCCGAGATGCGCGCCCTTGGCCAGGGCCACCACGGATCCCATGAAGATGACCCAGACGAGGACCACGCGGGAGACTTCAACGGCAAACGGAATGCCTGAGCTGAAGCCGTAACGTAGCACGACATTTGTAAAGATCAGGATGCTGATGACGGCCATGCCGACGACGACGAAGACGTCAAAAGCCTTGAAAAGCCACTGTAACGGCGTGGTCATAACTGCTCCCAAAAGGTTGTGCGCGCTTGCATTGATCCTTGCGGCATTCTGACGAGAATCCGCAGACCGTGAGCAGGGAGCCTCCAGCATGCTGACGAGGCAGAAACACCCAATCGCGTGATGAAGGCCTGTCCTGCTCATCCGGTCGAACAGCGCAGGGGTAAAGGCACCGATCCCTCCAACCAGTATGACAGGAGGTCCCGGGCGAGCTTCCGGTGTCAGACACCTTCCACCACGGCCAGATGTGCCTTGGCATGCTTCTCGCGGGCCTTGATCGCCGTTTGATACTCTGGAGAGTTGTAGCAGGCGAGAGCGGTCTCGTAGTCCTTGAACTCGATGACCGCCAGGCGGTTCGCGTGAGGGCCTTCCATGACCTGGCTCATTCCCGCGCGAACGACGAAGGACGCCCCGTATTTGTCGAACGCTGCCTTGTTCAAGGCAATGTATTCTTTATAGCCCTCCTGGTCCGCAATATCGACCATTGCAACCCAGTATCCTTTTTTGGTCATCTGCTTCCTCTCCCACAGAAATTCCCGTACCCTCTCTTGGAAGATACGGACGTCCCGATGCGTTCAAATTCGCCACAAGTGCATTGGCCGTTGATCCTCCTCGATCACACGGTTAGAACCGGAGCTACGAACGCTGACTACAATATGGACAGCTTGTCCAAAACCGTGTAGTACCACCATGTTTCGTTGTCAAGCTTGCAAGGAGATGCGCCATGGGCCTAAGTGAGCTCCAGGACGAAGCCGACGAGAGAGTTCCTACTCACGTACAGGGAGCGGCCTCGTTCTCGAAGTTCATCACTGTTCTGCAGATCATCGCGGATGCCCCCGGAGCATTGGACATTGCGCAACTGACAAAGTGCGCGCCATTTCCCCGGGGGACGGTCTACCGCCTGGTTTCGGCGCTCACGGCGGAGGGCCTCATCACGCAGTCGGGAGAGGGTGGAACGTTCCGCTTGGGCCCGCGCCTCCTCCAGCTTGCTGCCAAGACCTGGGAGGACTCGGACTTGCGGACGATCGCTAGGGATTTTCTGGTTTCGCTCCGCGACGCAACGGATGAGGCGGTGCACCTTGCGGTGCCCAGCAACAACCGGATGGTCTACATAGACAAGTTGGTGGGCTCCAGCAGGGTTCAGATGAAAACCAGCATTGGCGGCCAGGTTGAACTTCACTCGACATCCGTGGGTAAGGCGTGGCTGTCTGGTCTACCAGACCAGCGGCTGATGGAAGTCATCAAGAGCCTGGATCTGAGACGCCATACCGCCAAGACGTTCACGACACCCGAAGCGCTGTTCGATGAGTTGAAGCGGACGCGCGAGCAAGGGTTCGCGTTCGATGACGAGGAGAACGAACCGGATATCCGCTGTCTCGGCAGCCCGATCTTCAATCGTTCGGGGGAACCGATCGGAGCGGTAAGTATCAGCATGCCCGTGTATCGGCACGACGCGCGGCGCCACGAGCTCTGCGCAAGGCTGGTGCGTCAAACGGCGAAACAGATCAGTGTCGAATTGTCCAGGATGGTGTAGCGCCGGGCGCGCCACCGCGTCCATCGCCACCATCGACCTACCACTTCAACGACATCGCTATCATTCGACGCTGAGGAAGATGGCTGACCCAACAGCACCGAAACAGTCCTGGGGGCCTTTCAAGCCATGTCAGTCCGGAAACCCGGCAGGCAGGCCCGAAGGGACCCATAACAAGCTTGTTGGAGCATGCCTCGAGGACATGCTCGCGGATTGGGAGGCCACCGTGCCAGCAGCCATTGGCAAGAAGCGAGAGGAAAAGCCAGACGCACACCTCGAAGTCGTCGCTTCGGTCCTGCCGCGAGACTTGCCGCACCAGATCGACAAGCGGCAGCCCTTCGTCGATGCCTTCGCCCATCGCTACGACCGTCACAGGCCACGCGACGCTCTCGACGAATCAACTAAGCCGAGTATCTCAAGACCTTCAGCGGCGCGCCCCGAAGGCCTCCTCACATGTCTTGAACCAGGACATCTTGCAGGATGACACCAGGCGAACTCACTGTGCCGGAATGGCTGCGACGATCTCAGGCGATAGCCTGCGTGACATTGCTTGGCGTGCTTTTCCATATGGCATTTGCTTTCGGACACATCGATGGCCCGACGCATAGAAACGGCTTGCTCTTATCCAGCTTCGAGCGGTTGCTCGCACGATCCGGAGAAGGGCCCGCGTCGGGGCACCACGACGACAAGGGCCATTGTGACATATGCATCATCGGCTCCATGGGAGCCGCACTGCCGGCGCCTCCGGCAGTTCATGTCGTTTCCGAGCTCACCTTTTACAAGATCGACTGGGTCGCGACCGCGGCGCGCCCGGACACCATAGAACTCTCTTCACACTACGATATCCGCGGCCCTCCGCGAGCTTGAATGGATCGCTGAGCTGCCGCTTCTCGCGGTCGCGCAACGCGCCGACGCTTGTCGATGGCGGCTATGATCATATCGACCTGGAGAGACAGAGATGGGATTGCATCACCACACCGGGACGTTGTTTGGCGCTGGCATGTTTATTGTTATTTCGACGGCGCACGCAGAAGAAGATCGTCGAGAGCTTGGACCACATGTCCATGGACACGGGACATTGGCGATCGCTTTCGAGGCCAACAATGTTCAGATGGAGCTCGCTGCCCCCGGCATGGATATTGTCGGGTTTGAGCACGAAGCTGAAACCGCAGAGCAGAAGAGCGCCGTCGAGACCGCGCTCGCCGACCTTAAGGAACCCTTGAAGCTCTTCGCGTTGCCCGACTCCGCAGGGTGCACCGTCACCTCCGCCGACGTCAAAGTCGTCGCGGAGGAACATGAGGACCACCATGCCACGGCGGAGGCCGGTGAGGCCGCGGGTTCTGAAGAGCACGAGGCCCATCACACCGAGTTCCGAGCAACTTATGCTCTCGCCTGCGCGGATACTGCCCAGGCCTCGTGGCTCGACTTCCCCTTCTTCGATCGCTTCGCCGGATCCGGGAAACTCGGCGTGACGGTCGTCGATGCCAATGGACAGACCGCTTTTGAGGTGTCCCGCGAGGCGCGCTATCTGGAGAGATGAGATGAACGCGGAAGCCGCGACAGACGCCGTGCGCTTGCACGGCGTCGAATACAGGTGGAACGCGCGAGATCCGTTTTGCCTCTCAATCGGCGAGTTCGAAGTTTCCCGCGGGGAGCGTCTTCTGCTGCTTGGCGCATCCGGTAGCGGAAAGTCGACGCTCCTCAGCTTGCTGACAGGCATCGCGTTGGCGCAAGCTGGGCGCTTAGAAGTCCTCGGGCAACGGCTTGACGAATTGAGCGGCAGCGGGCGCGATCGGTTTCGGGCGGAACATTTTGGCATCATCTTTCAGATGTTCAATCTTCTTCCCTACGGCGCCGTCATCGACAATGTGCTGTTACCGCTCAGCTTCGCACCGGAACGTCGCGCCCGCGCAACGGCTGCGGGCGGCGCGGAGAGCGAAGCCCGGCGCCTCTTATCGGCCCTGAGGCTTCCGGCGGATATCGGGCAGCAGACGGCGGCCACCTTGAGCGTCGGTCAGCAGCAACGTGTCGCCACGGCGCGGGCGCTCATCGGCTCCCCCGATATTGTTGTCGCCGACGAGCCGACTTCGGCTCTCGACGACGATCGGCAGCAGGATTTTCTCGACCTGCTGTTCGGCCAGATCGACGCCACCAAGGCAACTCTGATCATGGTCAGTCACGACCGACGCTTGGCACGACATTTCACCAGAGTGGTCCAGCTCACCGACATCCTGGCAAAGTCGAAACGAGAAAGCGACAAGAAATGATCGTCGCCCGTCTTGCCTTCCAGTCCCTGAGCAACCGCTGGATCACGGTGCTGCTGACGATTCTTGCGATCTCCGTCAGCGTCATGCTGCTGCTCGGTGTCGAAAAGGTGCGCAGCGGCGCAAGAGGCAGCTTTGCCGGGACCGTGTCGGGCGCGGATGTGGTCATCGGTGCGAGGTCAGGCGCCATGCAACTCCTTCTCTACTCCGTGTTCCGCATCGGTAACGCCACCAACAACGTTACATGGCGCAGCTACCAGGATATCGTTTCGCGCTCGGAGGTCGCCTGGGCAATTCCGCTTTCACTTGGCGACAGCCATCGCGGCTTTCGCGTCATCGGGACGACTCCGGATTATTTTGTGCACTTCCGGTATCGCGGCGGCCAGTCCTTGAAGTTTGCGGCTGGCGCCCCCTTCGATGACCTCTTCGATGTCGTCATCGGCTCGGACGTCGCGAGCCGGCTTGGCTATTCCATCGGCGACAAGATCACCGTCGCGCATGGCGCGGGCTCCCTTGGGCCGCAGCATGACGACCTCCCGTTTCGCGTGTCCGGCATTCTGGCACGCACCGGCACGCCTGTGGACAAGTCCCTCCATGTCAGTCTCAAGGCTGTCGAGGCCATTCATGTCGACTGGCGGTCTGGTTCACGGATCCCAGGGCAAGTTACGACGGCCGACCGTCTGCGGCAGATGTCGCTTCCTCCGAAGGCGATAACCGCCGCGATCATCGGCTTGAAGTCGCGCCTGCAAGTCATCGGATTCCAGCGCGCGGTGAACGAATACAGGGCCGAGCCTCTTTCGGCTGTGCTGCCCGGGGTCGCTTTGCAGGAGATGTGGAGACTGGTCGCCACCGCCGAGACCGCATTGCTTGGCGTCTCCGCGATGGTCGTGGTGACCTCGATGCTCGGTTTGTCGGCGATGATCCTGTCGACGCTCAACGAGCGACGGCGTGAGATCGCGATATTGCGCTCGCTGGGGGCAAAGCCCGGCACGGTTGCAGGACTTCTTGTCGGAGAGGCGACACTGCTGACAGTGGCGGGGATCGCAATAGGGACGGCGGCACTTTATGCGGTCCTGGCGGCGGCCCGCCCGCTTATTGACAGACAGTTCGGCATCGACATCGGCATTCAGCCTCCATCCACGACCGATGCTCTGTTGCTATTGGCAATATTGATCGGCGGAATGGCGGCCGGTTTTCTGCCTGCCCATCGCGCCTACAGGATGTCCCTCGCAAACGGCATGATGGTGAGAACATGAAGACCCGAAGAACTTTCCTCCGCAACGCGAGATCGATGTTCCACAGCATCGCGCTCATGCTCGCGGTCTTGGGCCTTGGCTGCGGCGCGGCATATAGCGTGGGGCCCGCCCAGCTGAAATGGGAGATGCTTGTCCCGCCGTCCGAATCGCTGGCAAATTCCCCGGACGAACTTCCTTTCGAGCAGCAGGAGGCATTGAGAAATGTCCTCTACTGGAAAGGTCACCCGTCGGGCGAGTTGAGCGAGGAGTTCGCACTCCAGCGCGAGGAAGCCAAGAAGAGGGTCGACGCCGACAGGGAGAAACTTGCAAAGCGGGGCGTCGATCTTGATGCGCTCTACGAACGATACGTAGCCTGGGCCACGGAGGTCGAGAGGCGCGGAACCCTTACCGAGCAGAAGTATGACGGCGAGCGGGTAGCCATCGCCGGATATCTTCTGCCGCTGGATTTCGATCCGAAAGGCACGACGGAGTTCCTGCTTGTCCCCTATTTCGGTGCGTGCATCCATGAGCCGCCACCGCCGCCGAACCAGGTGATCTACATAAAGTCATCCGCTCCGTTCGCGCCTGCGAGCCTGTTCGAGGGCGTTCGAATAACGGGCACTATGCGGGTGCAGTCCGAAAAGAAAGACCTCTCCTTCGTCGACGGTTCAGACGCCGTTGCTTCGGGCTATGTTTTGGAGGGCGAGAGCATCGAGCCCTATGAAAACGAGGGCGGCGGGCAATAGTGACCAAGGGCTGCGCAGGATTTTCCAACCGCCAGTCCGCAGATCAGAGGCAAGCACACCCGCGGACGGATTCGCTTAGCGAAACCCGGTGACCCTGAGTACCTCCGCCGGCGAGGTGAGACCTTGCCCTGCCTTCCTGGCACCGTCATGCGCCATCGTGCTCATGCCGCGCTCCAGCGCGAGCGCTTCGATCCTGGAGTGGTCTGCTCCTTGGGAAGCGAGCTCGATGATAGCCTCCTCGAGGACCAGTATCTCGAACACGGCGATGCGGCCTCGATACCCCGTGCCGTTGCAACGGCCGCAGCCCACTGCGTTGAACACTTTCTGGCCCTGGGAGAACCCGACAGCCTGGTAGCGCGAGTCGGAAGAGAAAGTCTCGGTCGAAAGAATTCCTTCCTGCTTGCAGTGATCGCAGAGCCGCCGCAACAGGCGCTGGGAGATGATGCCTCGTACGGCGCCGACCAGAAGATAGGTCTCGACACCCAGGTCGCGCATACGCGTGAAGGCCGCCGCAGCGGTGTTCGCGTGGACGGTGGTGAGAACGAGGTGTCCGGTGAGCGCTGCCTGGACGGCGGCCCGTGCCGTCTCGCCGTCACGTATCTCGCCGACCAGGATCACGTCGGGGTCCTGTCGCACGAACGTCCGGATCGCGGATGAGAAGGTGATGCCGATCGCGGAGTTGATCTGCGACTGCACGATGCCGGGAATCTGGTACTCGACGGGATCCTCGATGGTCACGATCTTGCGGCCCGGATCGTTTAGCTTCGAGAGCGCGGCGGCGAGCGTCGTCGTCTTGCCGCTGCCGGTCGGGCCGGCGACGGCGATCATTCCGTGGGTGTGCTCAAGGAGCCGGTTCAGCGTCTGCCGTTCTTCCTCATGCAGGCCCACGCCAGCGAAATCCAGCAGGACGCTGTCGCGGTGCAGGATGCGCATGACGACGGTCTCGCCATGGATGGAGGAGAGGGTGGCAACGCGCAGTTCGACTTCGCGGTCGCCGATGGGAAGGCGCATAGCACCATCCTGAGGCTTGCGGCGCTCGGTGATGTCGAGGCCGGCGAGAACCTTGATTCGCGACACGATCGCATCGCCCATTTCGTGCGGCGGCGGAGGCATGATCCGCAAGACGCCGTCGATGCGGAAACGCATCACGAGCCGTCCGCGCATCGGTTCGAGGTGGATGTCGGTTGCCCTCAGATCGAGCGCGCGCCGGAAGATGTCGTCGACGACAACCACAACCGGCGCGCCGCTCGCGAGATCCCGCAGGCTTGCGATAGCCGCTTCGGAGGTTGCTCCTTCGCCGGTGGCCTGGGCAACATCCTGGGTGCCGGAAAGGCGTTCCAGGCAGGATTCCAAGTCGGGTGCGGGAACCACGCAGACCTCGACGTCACCATCGAGAATGGATCGCAGCGCCTCTATCGGGTCTGCGTCTCCGGGGTGGAGAACCCCTATGACGGCGCTCCCGTCAGGCGCCGTGAGCGGCGCGATCCAGTTCTCCACAAGAAATCGGTTTGAGAGATTCTGCGCGACGGGCCTGTAGTCAGCGAGCTGCTGCCGGTCGAGAAGCCGCACGCTATAGTAGGACGACAGGAAGCCTGCGAGGGCATCGGCATCGACGATCTGCGCTTCGATCAGGCGGTGCAGGTCGGAGGCTCGCGAGGCCGTGCTCTCACCGAAAAGGCCCCGCGTAGCCTCGCGGCTCGCCAGTCCGGCATCGGCCATGGACGGCAAGAGCGAGTGTAAGTCTGTAAGCTTTGGGTTCATTGAACGTACCTGTCGCACTTGACCCTTGAGCACAATGGACGCCGGCTTGCGCATGCCGAATCCGGCTGTCGGCCTAGTCCGCAGAGCGGTCTGCCTGACATACGATTCCGGATCGGGCGGTTCCCCGGAAAGCTGCGCCAGACCAGAAGGCTGTGCGGTATAGGTGTCAAGAGCCCATGCCCTTCGACCGTGACGATCGTAGCGGAGGGCCGCTTCGGCCGAGGAAGATATCTTAGCCGCAAAGGCAGACTGCGCCGCGTTGGAATGAGCAGGCTTGGAGTGGCTGGAGCCCTTCCCGCTTCATCGCCTTGCTGGGCGTATCAATCTCAGTGATCCATGGCCTTGACGATTTCCTCGGTCATCTTCTTGGCGTCGCCGAGCAGCATCATGGTGCCGTCCTTGTAGAACAGCGTGTTGTCGATGCCGGCATAGCCGGAGCCGAGCGAGCGCTTGACGAACAGGCAGGTGCGCGCCTTGTCGACGTCGAGGATCGGCATACCGTAGATCGGTGAGCTCTTGTCGTCCCGCGCGGACGGGTTGGTGACGTCGTTGGCGCCGATGACATAGGCGACGTCGGCCTGCGCGAATTCGGAATTGATGTCCTCGAGCTCGAACACTTCGTCGTAAGGCACGTTGGCTTCGGCCAAGAGCACGTTCATATGGCCGGGCATGCGGCCGGCCACGGGGTGAATGGCGTATTTGACGTCGACGCCGTTGGCCTTGAGCTTGTCGGCCATCTCGCGCAACGCATGCTGCGCCTGCGCGACGGCCATGCCGTAGCCCGGCACGATGATGACCTTCTGCGCGTTCATCATCAGATAGGCGGCATCGTCGGCCGAGCCCTGCTTGACCGTGCGCTCGATCCCGTCATCGGCTTGAGCCGCCGTCTCGCCGCCGAAGCCGCCGAGGATGACGGAGATGAAGGAACGGTTCATGCCCTTGCACATGATGTAGGACAGGATGGCGCCCGACGAGCCGACCAGCGCGCCGGTGATGATCAGCGCCAGATTGCCGAGCGTGAAGCCGAGCGCGGCCGCCGCCCAGCCGGAATAGGAATTCAGCATCGACACCACGACCGGCATGTCGGCGCCGCCGATGGGGATGATGAGCAGCACGCCCAGCACCAGCGATGCGGCAACGATGAGCCAGAAGACGAGCTTGGATTCGGTGGAGACCAGGAGCACGATCAGCACGACCAAGGCGATGCCAAGCGCGATGTTGATGACATGGCGGCCGCCGATCATGATCGGCTTGCCGGACATGCGCCCGTCAAGCTTCAGGAAGGCGATGACCGAGCCGGTGAAGGTGATGGCGCCGATGGCAACGCCGAGGCTCATTTCGACCAGCGCCTGGGCGTGGATGTCGCCCGCCGTGCCGATGCCGAAGCTTTCCGGCGCATAGATGGCGGCGGCCGCCACCATGACGGCGGCAAGGCCGACCAGCGAGTGGAAGGCGGCGACCAGTTGCGGCATCGAGGTCATGGCGATGCGCCTGGCCGTGACGGCGCCGACGCCGCCGCCAATGGCAAGGCCGAGCACGATCAGGCCGAAGCGTCCGGCCGACGGGGTTGCCAGCGCCAGCGTGGTGGCGATGGCGATGGCCATGCCGATCATGCCGTAGAGATTGCCCTGCCGGCTGGTTGTCGGATGCGACAGGCCCCGCAGCGCCAGGATGAAGAGAATGCCGGAAACCAGATAGAGGAAGGAGGCGAGATTGACGGTCACGTCACTTGTCCTTCTTCTTGTACATGGCCAGCATGCGCTGGGTGACGAGGAAGCCGCCGAAGATGTTGACCGACACCAGCATCAGCGCGACGAAGCCGAAGCCGGCGGCGACGCCCGAGGCGGCAATGCCGACGGCAAGCAGCGCGCCGACGACGATGACCGAGGAGATGGCGTTGGTGACGGCCATCAGCGGCGTGTGCAACGCAGGGGTCACCGACCAGACGACATAATAGCCGACGAAGATCGCCAGCACGAAGATGGCCAGGCGGAAGACGAAGGGATCGATGGCGCCGCCCGACAGCGCGTGCGCGGCGTCACCGGCCGCCTCGGCGCCGCCGGGAGCATTCGCCAGGTTCTGCACCGCAAGCCGGACGGCAGCGCTTGCCTGGTCGAGCTGGTCGAGGGCTTTCTGCAAGGTCTGATCCATCACGCTGTGCCTTTCGACTTGGGCGAGGATTTGGATGCGGCGGTCTTCCTGGGCTTTTTGGGCGCGGGCGAAGCATCGGCGACCATTGTGCTGGCCGGGATCGCGGGCGGTTCGATATACTGGCCCTTTGGCGGCTGCTGGTCGGCCTTGGCGAAGGCCGGATGGACGATCTTGCCGCCGTCGGTCAGCATGGTCGCCTTGACCAGTTCGTCGTCGCGCTTGATGGCAAGCGTCTTCGTCGCCTTGTCGACCAGCGTCTCGAGGAAAGCAAAAAGGTTTCTGGCGTAGAGCAGCGAAGCGGAGGCCGCGACGCGGCCCGGCACGTTGAGATGGCCGACGATCTTGACGCCGTTGGCCGTCGTCACGATCTTGCCTGCCGCGGCGCCCTCGACATTGCCGCCGCGCTCCACCGCTAGATCGACGATCACCGAGCCCGGCTTCATCGAGGCGACCATGTCAGCCGAGACCAGCCTCGGCGCCGGACGGCCGGGGATCAGCGCCGTGGTGATGACGATGTCCTGCTTGGCGATGTGCTCGGCGGTCAGAGCCGCCTGCTTGGCCTGGTACTCCTTCGACATTTCCTTGGCGTAGCCGCCTGATGTCTCGGCCGCCTTGAACTCTTCGTCCTCGACGGCGAGAAACTTCGCGCCCAGCGAGGCGACCTGTTCCTTGGCGGCGGGGCGAACGTCGGTCGCGGTGACCACGGCGCCCAGCCGGCGCGCGGTGGCAATCGCCTGCAGGCCGGCGACGCCGACGCCCATGATGAACACCTTGGCGGCAGGAACAGTGCCCGCCGCCGTCATCATCATTGGCAGCGCGCGATCGTATTCGGCCGCCGCGTCGATCACCGCCTGGTAGCCGGCAAGGTTGGCCTGCGAGGACAGGACGTCCATCGATTGAGCGCGCGTGATGCGCGGCATGAATTCCATCGAGAACGCCGTCACCCCGGCCTTGGCCAGCGCCGCGACGGCAGCATCATTGCCGTAGGGATCCATGATGGCGATGACCGCCGCGCCGCGCTTGTAGCTCTTCAGCTCCGCATCCGTCGGCCGGCGCACCTTCAGCACCACGTCGGCCCTGCCCACATCGCCGGCCTTGCCGATCGAAGCGCCCGCCTTGGCGAACTCGTCATCGGGAATGCGCGACCGCGTGCCGGCACCGGCCTCCACAATCACCTCAAGACCCAGGCCGGCCAGCCGTTTCACCGTATCGGGCGAGGCCGCGACACGGGGTTCGCCCGAGCCGCCCTCGGCGGGAATGAAGATGATCCGACTCACGCTTGGCTACCCTCCCCGGCACGCGGCGCATATGCGCGGTTGCCGTATCGTTCAAATCTTACTACAATCCACAAAATGGGCAACTTGTCCACATATCTGAATCCACAGAATGGGCAATTTGTCCAGATATCCGACTGAGGGTACTTGTTCGACAATTGCCGATGCCATATCGATGGCCAAACGGCGGTTCTGGGAGGTGTAAATGTCCAAGACCAATGGTGCGAAGCGGCTGCGCTCGCGCGAGTGGTTCGACAATCCGGACAATCCCGGCATGACGGCGCTCTACCTCGAACGCTATCTGAACTATGGGCTGACCCGCGAAGAACTGCAGTCCGGAAAGCCGCTTGTCGGCATCGCCCAGACAGGCTCGGACCTGTCGCCTTGCAACCGGCATCATATCGAGCTTGCCAAGCGCGTGCGCGACGGCATTGTGGCCGCCGGCGGTGCACCGCTGGAATTCCCGGTCCATCCGATCCAAGAGACAGGCAAGCGGCCCACCGCCGCGCTCGACCGCAACCTCGCCTATCTCGCTCTCGTCGAGTTGCTTTATGGCTATCCGCTGGATGGCGTCGTGCTGACCATCGGCTGCGACAAGACCACCCCGGCGCTGCTGATGGCCGCGGCGACCGTCAACATTCCAGCCATAGGGCTGTCCGTCGGCCCGATGCTGAACGGCTGGCACAAGGGCGAACGCACCGGCTCCGGCACGGTCGTGTGGAAGTCACGCGAAAGGCTGGCGGCAGGAGAGATCGACTACGACCAGTTCATGGACATCGTCGCTTCATCGGCGCCGTCCGTCGGCTACTGCAACACGATGGGCACGGCGACGACGATGAACTCGCTGGCCGAGGCGCTCGGCATGCAGTTGCCGGGCTCCGCCGCCATTCCAGCACCCTATCGCGAGCGCGGCCAGATCGCCTACCAAACCGGCAAGCGCATCGTCGACATGGTGCGCGAGGACTTGAAACCCTCCGACATCATGACTCGGGAAGCCTTCGAGAACGCCATTGTCGTCAATTCTGCCATCGGCGGCTCAACCAATGCGCCGATCCACCTCAACGCCATCGCGCGGCATCTCGGCGTGTCGCTGACCGTCGATGACTGGCAGAAGGTCGGTCACCACGTTCCGCTGATCGTAAATCTCCAGCCGGCCGGTGAATATCTCGGCGAGGACTATCATCATGCGGGTGGTGTGCCGGCCGTGGTGGCAGAGCTGATGAAGGCCGGCTTGCTGCCGCACCCTGGAGCCATGACCGCCAACGGGCGCACGATCGGCGACAATTGCGCGGCGGCGGAGAATCTCGATGGCAAGGTCATCCGTACGGTGGCCAATCCGCTCAGGAAGGATGCCGGCTTCATCAACCTGAAAGGCAATCTGTTCGATTCCGCAATCATGAAGACATCGGTCATCTCGCCGGAGTTTCGCGACCGCTATCTGTCAAATCCGCAAGACCCCGATGCCTTCGAGGGCGTCGCCGTCGTCTTCGACGGTCCGGAAGACTACCACCGTCGCATTGAGGATCCCTCACTCGGTCTGAACGAGAATACCATCCTGTTCATGCGCGGAGCCGGCCCAGTCGGTTATCCGGGCGGCGCCGAAGTCGTGAACATGCAGCCGCCGGCCTACCTGCTGAAGGCGGGCATCCACTCGCTTCCCTGCATTGGTGATGGCCGTCAGTCCGGCACTTCCGGCTCTCCATCGATCCTCAACGCCTCGCCCGAGGCAGCCGTCGGTGGTGGCCTTGCGCTACTGCGTACGGGTGACCGGGTACGCATCGACCTGCGCAAGGGGACCGCCGACATCCTCGTGTCGGACGACGAGATCAAGCGCCGTCGCGTCGACCTGCAAAACGCGGGCGGCTATGCATATCCGAAGCATCAGACACCCTGGCAGGAGATCCAGCGATCAATGGTTGACCAGTTGTCCGAGGGAATGGTTCTGAAGCCGGCGGTGAAGTACCAGAACATCGCCGTCACCAGCGGCGTGCCGCGCGACAATCATTAGGACGGTTCCTACTTTGGTTTGCGTTCAAGGTCGGTGCTCGATTGGCGAAGAACTGCGACTGATCTGGAATTTAGGGCCTGAAGATGCGCTATCATTTGTATTCACGCGGGCGACGGAACTCCAGATCCGGTGCCGACTTCTGCTCTGGGGTTTGACCGGAATGGCTTATCCTTTCAGCGCGGCGATCCGCGGCATCGATGACTGGATCGCGGGACCGGCCTCCCTGCTGGATGAACTCGCGCGCGTCAAATCCGGCAGCCGCGTGGTCGCGCGGCTCGCGGACGATGGGAGCGCGCTTGAAATCGAGCCGGCGACCAGCCGAAAGCCGTCAGCACCCCTGTTGATATCGATTTCTCCAGACACGCAGGCGCCGGCCGCATTGCGCACCGCGGTGAATGGAAAGGCGGTCCATCTCGGCATCCCGGCGAGCTGGGTGATCGCGCGCCGGATCGAACTGCCGATGGAGGCTGCCAGCCATGTCGAAGGCATCGTTACGTCGCGGATGGGCGCGCTTTCGCCATTGCCTGCTTCCGATATCTATTTCGGCCACAGGGTCCTCGGGATCAGCCGTGAGACGCGGCAGATCACCGTCGCCGTCGCGATCGTTCCGAGGTCGCGTGTCGCTGCCGCCTTGGCCTGCCTGAATGTGGCCGAAGCCCGCCAGGTCGTGATCTCGGCGCCGTTTCCGGAAGGCGATGCCGTGGAAGTATTGACACAGCGGCGCCGGGTCGCCGGCGCGCGTAGCCGGATAAAGGTTGTCCTTGCCGGAGCTCTGGGCGTAAGCCTGGTCGCTGTCGTCGCGGCTCTGGCAGCGCGGCCGATGATCCAGAACAGTTATGCCGAGCGCCGCGCCGCCGTCGAGATCCGGGCCGAGAAGGCGCGACAGGCAATCGCGCTGGCAGCGACTCCGGACAAGGCTGAAACAGCGCCGGAGCAGGAGGCGCTGAATATCAAGGACGACGCGATAAGCGCGCTGGGAGCATTAAACGATCTGGCTGAGGTTTTGCCGACGCATTCCTATGCCGTTGAGGTGTCCTTCACCGATGGGCGCATGCGTCTCTCGGGCCGGACAATGGATGTACCCGAAGTGCTCACCGCGCTGGAATCGTCGGGGCGCTTCGAAGACAGCAAGCTGGTCGGATCGGCCCTGCGCGGCGAGGATGGCGTTACCTCGGAGTTCGAGGTCGACACCCGCCCGCTCATCCGCACGGGAGGTTCGCTGCGATGAGGACGACACCCCTGTGGCGCGACACGCGGCTTCAATCCCTGGTCGTCATGGCCCTGCTGGTCGTCGGAGCTCTTGTGCTCGTCGCCGATACGCTGCTGTCCTGGCGCGCGGAGGCGGGCGCGCTGGCGCTCTATGAGGGACGTACCGCCTTGCTCGAAAGCAAGGCGTCCACTTCCCCGGTTCCCCAAGGCGCGAACCAGGTCCTGGATCCCGGCGAGGGCAAGATTCTTCTCGATGCGCAAACCAGTGGGCTCGTCTCGGCCGAATTCCAGCGTCTGCTTTCCAACCGCGTGGAACGCGTGGGCGCCGTTATCCGGCGCGTCGATGTTCCCGCCGACGGTCAGGTCGCCGATATAGGCGATCCTCAGTTGGAGTCTTTGGAGCGCATTCGTTTAACTGCCGATATCGAGGTTATGGAGCAATCGCTGCCCGACCTCATGTATGCCATCGAGGCAGGTTCGCCCGTTATGGTCGTTGATAGCTTCAGGCTTCGGTTGAACCGAAAAGTTGATCTGTCGGGGGGAGATCAGACCTCGAGTTCCATGGATCGGCCGTTGTCGCTGAACGTCACGCTGTCGGCCTTCCGGGAGAAGGGACCCCAGTCATGATGCCCCTGCTGCGCGCGACCCTCATGCTCGCCGCATTCGCGGCCTCCTCGAACCTGTCCTTCGGTACGGAAGCGCTGCCGATAAGGAAACGCCCGGTGAGCGACTATGCGGCGCTTCGGGATCGGCCCCTGTTCTCGCCGAACCGGACTGCCCCGATCCCGTTCGCCGCCGCCGAGCCGGAACCTGTTGTCATGCCGCCCGAGCCGGAACCCGAGCCGCCGCCTGCCGCGGCGCCCGATTGGCAATTGGTTGGCATCGTGCGGTCGGAAAGGCTCAACAGCGCGACCTTCACCACCCCAGCCGAACTGGCGGCCTTCACGCTGCGCACGGGGGAAAGCCGGGAAGGCTGGACCCTGAAGGCAGTCGGCCAGTTTGAAGTCAAGCTCGATGGAGCGGGAGGGCGCGCCTCGCTGCGGTTTTCGGATGAGGCAAGCGGTGAACAAATGTTGCCACCGGAAGAGCCGGTGCCCACGCCTTCAGGGGGTTGATCCAAATGGAGCGGTCGCACATTCCGAGGCTCCGGCAGGGATCAATGGAGCGCGTCTCTTTACAGACAGCAATCAGGAACGAACGTCTCCAGTAGAGGCGTACAGTTAGGAAATTTGGCCTCCATGGTCTCCACGGCATTCGCATACAAGGCTTTGAATGGCGAGGGTCGTCTCGAACTCGGGCGGATCGATGCGTCCGATTCCGACGATGCCGTCCAGAAGCTCGGGGCGCGCGGGCTGATCCCGGTAAGTGTCGAGCAGAGGCAGTCAGCATCGCGCGCACCGCTGTTTTCGACCCGGATACCGGCGGCGCAGGTCACGCGGCTGCTCTCCGACTTGTCGATCATGCTGAATGCGGGGATCCGGATCGACGAAGCGCTGGCGATCATGGAAAAGGAATTCGACAGCGGCAGGCTTCAGCCCGTGGTTGCCGGCATTCGCACCGACCTGGCGTCGGGCAACTCGTTCTCCAGAGCGCTGGAAGCCTGGCCCGCTCTGTTCCCGGCGTTCCAGGTAGCCATGGTTCGTGTCGCGGAAACCTCCGGCAAGTTACCCACCCTCCTGTCGCGCATCGTGCAGGAGCGCCAGCATTTCGAGGCATTGCAGGCCAAAGTCAGCGAGGCGCTGCGGTATCCGGCAGTCCTGTTTGCCGGCACGATCTGCGTACTGGTGTTCTTTCTGGTGGGGGTCGTTCCTCAGTTCGAACCGATGATCATGCAGAGCGGCAAGAAGGACACGCTGATGGTGGTGATGTTCGCGGTCTCGAATTTCCTGCGCGCTTATGGGCTGGTCCTTTTGCTTGCGGCTTCGATACTCGTATTGCTGGGTTTCGTGGCGGCGCGGCGGGGCCTTCTCTGGGCATGGCTTTGGGGTTTCGCCAAGAAACTTCCGCTTCTGTCGGAGATACCGGGGAGCTATCGGACGGGGCGCTTCGCCCGTCTACTGGGCATCATGGTCGAGACCGGCGTGGCGGTTCCTGTGGCTTTCAAGCTCATCAGCGATACCATCGACCACGGCGAGGCCGCGCGGGCCCGCGCGCAGCAGGCGTCCGACGCGCTGAGGCAGGGGAATAGGCTTGGCCATGCGCTTGAGATTCTTCAGCTTCCCCCGCTGGCGGTACGCATGTTGAGGCTCGGCGAGCAAAGTGGCGAACTCGCAGGGCTGGCCTATCGTGTCGCCGACTTCTATGAAGTGCGGCTGGAGCGTTCGCTGTCCCGTATCGTCGGGCTTGTCGGCCCTGCGGCAGTGGCAACCATCAGTATCTTGATCGGTGGTATGATCGTGTCGATCATGTCCACCCTCATGTCCTTCAACGACATGGTCCGCTAGGAGGCTGTTTGCATGAGCGTTCATATCGCAGTTGGTCCCAATCTCATACAGGGCAAGCGTGCCCGGCGCCGCAGGGCGGGCTTTACGCTGATCGAGATGCTGGTCGTGCTGGCCATCATCGGCCTGATCTCGGCGCTCGTCGGTCCTCGTGTTCTCGCGCAGTTGTCCGACTCGCGAGTGCGCGCGGCGAAGCTTCAGATCGAGGCGTTTTCCAGCGCGCTCGACATCTTCTACATCGATGTCGGCCGTTATCCGGTGCAGGCCGAGGGCCTGGGAGCCCTGATTCGCAAGCCCTCGACCATCCAGGTCTGGAACGGGCCATACGTTCGCGGAGAGACCGTTCCGACCGATCCGTGGGGCCATGAATACAGATACGCAAGCGACGGAAAGACGTTCAACATCACCACCGACGGGCCTGGTGGGCGCGGTTCCAATGTGTCCGCCCAGCCCTAAGGGCAACAGCAACCGCAAAAGGGCGCAGCGCGGTGTCGTGCTGCTTGACGTGGTCGCGGCGCTTGCGATCGTCGCCCTCGCGGCCTTCGTGCTGATGCCGCGCCCGCGTTCAAGCATCGGGGCTGCCGAGCTTTCTGGCGAGGCGGTTCGCGTCAGCGGGGAGTTCCGCAAGGGCAGAGCGAAGGCGCTGACCACGGGCAGCGTCGCCGACGTGAGGGTCGATCCGGGAAACAAACGCATCCAGGTGGATGGCGCCAATCCGATCTCGATCAGGGATGGGGTGGCCATGAACTGGGTCACGTCGGACCGGTGTCCCATACGAGGCGGAACCAGGGCCTTGCGCTTCCTTGCCGACGGACGGTCGTGTGGGGGCGTCATGACACTGTCCGCCAGCGGCCGGGAGATCGAACTGCGCGTCGACTGGTTGACCGGCCGCGTGGAAATGAGCCCGAAATGACAGCACGGCACAGACGCGGCTTCACGCTGATCGAGGTTCTAGCCTCGCTTGCCGTCGCCGTGCTGCTGATCGTTCCGATCGCGCGCATGATCACGGGCAGCGCAGGTGCATTCGCGGGTCTGGAACGATCGACCGAACGCCGTGTCGGCATGCAGGCTGCCATGGCGGCGGCGATGACCCTTAACCCGTTGCGAACGGGCCGGCGCGTGATCGGAGACTTCACGGTCATCGTGGAACCGTACCGCTTCGAACGCGGCGCTGCGCTGGCTCGGGCCGGATGGCAGCTTTACTCCGTCACCGTTCGCAGCACCGACGGATCGGATGACGACGCGATGCAGACCGTGCGCCTCGGCAAGCGGCAATGAGGAGGAAACGCAGCGCTCGGGCCGGCTTCACGCTGATCGAGGCATTGGCTTCGCTGGTGCTTGCGACGATGCTGTTTGGCGGGCTGGCATTCTACACCGGAACCTGGCTGCGCCAATGGCAGGGGATGATCGCGAGAGGCGGGCAGGAGGACACGGTGGCGGTGATTCTCGACCGGATGGTCGAGGATCTGGAGGCGGCGCAGCCCGGCTATTCCAACCCCGAAGGAGCCGCTGCGATCCGCTTCACCGGCCATGCCGACGAGGTCACCTTCGAGCGCCCGGCGCTCGGCTACGAGCCGCGGGCGGGAGTTGATGACATCACCTATTCGATGGGTCGGGCCGGAGCCGACGGGGCCCTCATTCGTGCCCGCCGCGATCACATGATGGACGGGGGCGGGGAGGATCTTCCGCTGGTGCGCGGCGATCTGAAGCTTTCGTTCAGCTATGCCGGGCCGGACGGCGCGCTCAGCCCCGAATGGACAACCACCAACCGCATGCCGTCACTCGTGCGCATCGAGATATCCGGCAGTTCTCCGCGTCCCTGGCGGCAATGGGCCTATGCGCGGCTGCGCGTCGAGCTGCCCGCGCGTTGCGGCGCGGCTGACGCGCTCGCGACGTGTCTGCAGCGCTACGGCATCGGCTTCTGAACTTCGAAGGGCTGTACCACGGCAGGGGTCGGCAAGAACCTCCTCGTCCGGCCGCGCGGCGTCACGTGGAAAAGCGCCGGCAGCTGCGTGATCTTCTCGCATTCACGGCACGAGAACTTCTCGCGCACCGTCCGGATCACCTTCCACTGCCGCGGAACCACCTCCAACGTCTCTGTGATGTCCTCGCCCAGCTTCGACAGTTTATCGAGCCGCAGCAGGAAGGAGACCGAAATGCTGGACCGGGTGTCGTCTCGATTTCCTGCAATGCCTTGCTCGCGCCCGGTTGCGTCAACGCGACCTGCTGCGAGGCCGTCAGGAGCGAGCCATGCTCGCCCAGCGCGACCAGGAGCGCAGCTGTTTCAGGCGGAGCCTGAAAATGATCGAGTGGGGCCGGTGGGGTCATGCCTGGGTTGCGTAAATGTTATACCGAGATCACATCTTCTCAGTTGTCGCGCGAGCGAATGCTGCAATACTCCGGTCGGCCAAAGTCTCTACGACGATCACGACTAATGAGTTTCGCTGTTCAGGCTGAGATTCATGCAATCCCGAATGCGCTGGCCCGAATGCGCTGGTCTAGAAATATCAGGAGGAGAACGTAATGACAGTCAGCCGACGCTCATTGTTGAAGGCCGGTGCCGGAATCGCCGCCGCAGGGGTGGCCAGCAGCATATTGCAGCCGAGCATTGCCAATGCCGCGGACCCGCGCGTAGCCGATATCGTCGTTGTGGGTTGCGGCTCGGCGGGCCTCGGGGCCGCAGTCGCCGCCGCAGAGGCCGGCGCGTCGGTTATTGTCCTCGAAGCGCAACCGCACATCGGGGGACGTGGCATCGTCAGCTCAGGCAACATTCCCCTGGGAGGCGGAACCGCTGCCCAGATGGCGGCCGGCATCGCGGACTCGCCAGACCTCCTGTATCGCGACCTCACCGACTGGTCCATCGTCCAGGCGAACGGCTTTCCGAGCTACCGCTATAACGATCGCGAGCTGATCCGGGCATTTGCCGACGTCAACGTCGACCTTTACAACTTCCTGGTCCGCCATGGCGTCGTGTGGACGAAATCCACGCCCGACAATGTCGGCGGCAATGAGGTCGGCAACTCGGTGAACCGTATGATGCATACGGCGATCATGAACTACGTCTCGGTCCGGACCGGCTTGCCGGTAGCCGCAAGCCAGCAGCGGACGACGTCTCAAGGACCCGGCTTCATATATCCGCTGGAGGCCGCGGCAAAGGCGCGTGGCGTGAAGATCCTGCTGAATTGCCGTTTGGAGTCGCTGCTCCGGACGAAAGCGGGCGTGGTCGGGGTCGTAGCCTCTAATCAAGGCCGCCTCGTTAACATTCATGCACGCAAGGGCGTAGTGATCGCGAGTGGCGGCGGAAACGGGAATGTGGAATACCGCCGACAGTTCGACCCGCGGCTCACCGCGGAGTACTGCGGCGTCGCTGGCGAGCCCTATTCCTTCCAAGATGCCAGCGGCATACTCGCAGGGCTGAATGTCGGCGCGTCCCTCGCGGGCACGTACAACCAGACTGGAGAGTTCGGCACTAACATCACCAAGCCAACCGCCATCGGAACGCGGTACAACTACTCGTTCCTACAGTGGGGGCCCAATAGCCCTGTCTTCCACCTTGCGAAAGCTTCGGGACTAGCCAACGTCAACAACCAGAACGTTATCCACGTAAACATGATCGGGAGGCGGTTCTACGACGAAACGGGAGGTCAATTCGGGACGAACAGCGCTGGCTCGGTCAACCCGTACACTCAGGGCAGCTACCTGAACGCCAAGAACATCACATACAACCCACAAAACTGGATCAACGCCGCTCTGGCTGGAATCGGCGACGGCCACAACGGCGGTGGCCCGATCTGGGCCATCTTCGATGCAGATGCCGTGGCCCGCCAGAGATGGACTGTGGCGCCGCCCTTCGTCGATCCTGATGGATTCTTCTTCCAGGCAAACACGCTGGAGGAACTCGCACAGAAGATCGTCATGCCGTATCAGCGTGTTCCCATGCCGGCAAGCAACCTGGTCAACACGGTGACGCGCTACAACAGCTTTGTTGACGCGGGTGCCGACGCCGACTTCGGCAAACCGACACCGCAATACAAGATCCAACGGGGCCCCTTCTATGCCGCCTGGTCGACGCCGGTGATCCACGACGCCCGGTCCGGCCTGCGCATCAACGGCTCAAGCCAGGTCCTCGACTATGCCTCTCAGGTGATTCCCGGCCTCTACGCCGCCGGCGAAGCTGCTGGCGGATTCAGTCAGCACGGGAACGGTCGAGCTCTCTCTCAGGGCATCATCGCAGGAAGGCACGCAGCCTCCAGTTCGTATTAGCAGGACTACAGCTCTCAACGATAGTCCCGCCAGGCCTCACGGTCCGGCGGGACTATTGTTCCTCGGACCTGGCCAGTGATCCCAGCACCGGCGGCATTGGGAACTTGGCCATGCGCGCGACACAGGCCTGCGCGATGCGCTGGCCGGTGGCCACCGAGCCGGTGAAGCTGATCGCGTTGACGCGTTTGTCGTGCAGCAGCACCCGGCCCATTTCGGAGCCGCGGCCCATCACCAGGTTGAACACTCCCGCTGGCAGGCACGCGCGGTGCAGGATGTCGGCGATGGCCCAGGCGCTGCCGGCACGAGATCGGCCGGCGTGAGTACCACGGCGTTGCCGCAGGCCAGGGCCGGGGTGATCTTCCAGGCGGGGATCGCGATGGGGGAGTTCCAGGGCGTGATCAGGCTCACGACGCCTACGGGCTCGCGGGTGACTTCCCGTTGAATGCAATCACGGCCGGCAGGAAGATCGCGTTCAACGTGCCGTGATGCAGCCGCAGATCGATGCCGCCGAGCGAGTGGCTCAGGCTGTGCACGCACCCGAGCCCCTTCTGGGACGCCAGCGCGCCTTGCATCGACGCGCTCATCATGTTCAGCCGCGCGTCGCGGTCGCCGGGCTGGCGCGTTGCGCGCTCTATGTTGCGCCAGCCGCGCCTCAGCCCATCGAGCGCGATGCCGCCCGCCGGCGGATTGAAGGCGGGCGACAGGAAGGTCTCGATGCAGGGTGCGATGGCATCCCGGTAGCCGCCGTCAGCGCTGCGGCAGGCCCAGGGTCAGTGCCGAACTCGAACTGGATCTGGGTGATGTAGTTGATGAGAGCCGTGCAATGAGCGCTGGTTATAGCACACGAACCGGCCGAGATCACCGCCACAGGCCGCTTCCGATGCTTTTTTCAGGGCGACGGCGACGGCCTGGCGGATACAGCGCTGACCGGCGCGGTCGCGCCCACCTGATGCTCAGGACTGGCGATGGAGCAATTCGTCGATCAGCAGTTTGGCGGCGGGCGGGACCCACGCCCCCTTGCGGGTGACGAGCTCATAGGCCTCGCTTCGCGACGCCAGGGCCAGCGGCAGGATGCGCGTCATCTGCCGGTGCGCGAAGAACTGCGCGACTTCGATCGACACCAGGGCCACGAAGGACGGGTTGGCCTGCAGCAGCGCCAGCGTCGCAAAAGCGGAGGTCGTCTCGAGCAGGTGCTGCGGGAACCGGATCCCGCAATCGCGGTATTCGCGTTCGAGCAAGAGCCGCATCGGCATGTTCGCGCGGTATACCACCCATCGGTATGGCGCCAGCTCCTGCAGGGTGAGCTTCTTCGCGTGCCGCAGCGGATGGCCGACGTTCGCGATCACCGCGAGCGTTTCATCCTGGAGCTTCACACTGTCGTAGACCTGCGGCGCCTGGCTGATGGTCGTGCGGCAGACCGCCAGGTCGAGCCGGCCGGCGTCGAGCTGGGCCAGCAGGGCGGCGCTGGTGTCCTCGACGATCTCGACGGACAAGTCGGCCTGCCGCGCAACGAGCGCGGAGATGGCATCGGTGAGCAGCGGCACCGCGCCCATGATGACGCCGGCCGCCACCCGCCCGCCCTGGCCACGCATGATTCCGACGATCTCGTCGCGCAGGTGCGCGAGATCCGTCTGGATCAGGCGCGCATAGCGGATGACGCAATGGCCGACGGCATTGGGCTCAAGGCCCCGATTGGTGCGAACGAACAGCGGCGTGCCGAAGGTCGTCTCGATTTCCTGCAATGCCTTGCTCGCGCCCGGTTGCGTCAACGCGACCTGCTGCGAGGCCTTCAGGAGCGAGCCGTGCTCGCCTAGCGCGACCAGGAGCCGCAGCTGTTTCAGGTGGAGCCTGGAAATGATCGAGTGGAGCGGTGGGGTCATGCTTGGGGTGCGTGAATGTTATGCCGAGATCACATCGCCCGCAAGGATTTCAAATGAAGATCATTGGCGGCTTCGCCACCCGGGACCCGCGTGCGGTCAACCCAGCCGCTGTGCCAACAGCGCGTCGGCGAACCAGGACCCGACAAGTGCGTGAAAGGCCTCGGCGCTCGACGGCCTCGAAGGCGCCGATCATCGTTCCGACAGCCGTGGGTCGCAGCAAGATGCGTAAGCTCGTCTGCCAAGTCGGCCGCCGTCTCGTCATCCCGGGCAAGCCCCAAGACATCGAGAACTCCGACTAGGCTCGCCTTCGTCAAAAGATCCTCCGCCGGCCGAGTTGCCAGCCAGCGCCAAGCCAACAGCATTCGGCCGGCGGGACCGACGTCGTCTCCAGGTCGCGTCAGCAGAACGGCATCATGAAGCGCCGTTTCATCTTCTACACGCCCCATTTGCCGCGCCGTTACCGCCGCAGAAAAGTTTTTGACGAAAACTGCTCGGTTTTTCAATCTCTCCCGACCAAGATTGACCACATTTGATTAGCACATGCGGTCAAAATCAGTCAAATAATTCCACTGAAGCCAAAAACGATGGAATTCGCCCACCAAAAATGACAAACGATTGGGCTCGCTGGATGGATTCGTGATATTTGCGGGACATCGCTCGCCGTGATTCAGGCGAGCGCGTTTGCGGCACCGTGCGGAGATACAAACGTGGCAAGGAATGTCCGGAAATCAGCGGTGGAGGACATGGCGCCCTCGGCGTCCGCCGGATCATGGGAAGACGATGGCGGGCGCGGGCGGGTCGATTTGATTCCGGCCAAGCGTCATGCCTTCATTCTCGAATGCCTCAAACGACAAGGAGCCGTAGGCGTCCAGGAACTCATCGACCTCATCGGCGCATCGCCTTCGACCATCCGGCGCGATCTCGAGACGCTTGAACGGCAGGGAGCACTGGAGCGAACGCATGGCGGCGCGATGCTTCAACGCACGGAACTCGCCACCTTCGAGCCGGATCTCGCCACTGCGGCGCATTTCGCCAGGGCCGAGAAAGAGGCCATCGGCGCCGCCATGATGTCGGAACTTCGCGCCGGCCAAAGTGTCATTTTCGACGCAAGCACGACCGTGCTGGAGGTCGCCCGCGCCATCGCCGCGGCGCCTATCCCGCTTACGGCCGTCACCAACAGCCTTGCGATCGCGCAGATACTTGCAACCGTGCCGGAAGTGCGCCTGGTCATGCTGGGAGGCACCTGCAAGCCAGGCTCTCTGACCCTGGTCGGCCAACCCGGCGAGAATTTCCTGCGAACCATCCACGCCGACGTGGCCATCCTGGGGACGCATGCCATCACCGGGGACATGCTCACGGAGACCTCGCTGGAGGTCGCGGCGATGAAGCAGGCGATGATCGCGGCGGCGCGCCGTGTGGTCGTGCTTGCGGACAATTCGAAGTTCACTGCCCCTAATTTCTGCACCATCTGCCGTCTGGCCGATATCCACCAGATCATCACCGACGAGGGCATCGATCAAGCTCACCTCACCAATCTTCGGACGCTCGATGTGAACGTCCGCGTCGTGCGCGTCAACCGTCCAGGTTCTTCAGTTGAGCGCTCTTGAGGGCGTGGATATCCGGGTCGTAGCCGACGACCTGACCGGCGCCCTGGACAGCGCGGTTTCCTTCGCATCGCCCGGCCACGGTATTGGGGTGAGCTGGCGACTGGACGGTCCGTTTTCGCAGCGCATGGCTGTCGATGTCGCCACACGAGAGGGCGCCGAGGCGACGGCCGTCGCGAGGCACCGGGCGCTCGCGCCATGGCTCGCCGCCGGACAATTGAGTTTCAAGAAGATCGATAGCCTTTTGCGCGGTCACGTTATCGCCGAAATAGAAGCCTGCATCGTCAAGGAGACGTACCAGCGCGTTGTGCTGGCGCCTGCTTTCCCATTTCAGGGGCGCATTACGCGCGTCGGACGCCAATGGCGTCTCGATCGGCCCGAAATGGTAGGTCCCGACCTCCTCGCCGAACTCGGCCAGCGCTTTTCGGCCGGGCGTTCAACACCGGGGGCACGCCCGGTTCATTTCATCACGCTCTACGACGCCGAAACGGACACGGACCTGGACAAGATCGTCGCAACGGCCGGAATGTCGGAGGGCCGGACGTTGTGGGTCGGTACGGGCGGCTTGGCGGCTGCGCTCGCACGGCAGATGAAAGCGCCGCAGGAGCCTGCACTTGCGTTATCCGCGCCGTTCCTGGGCCTTGTCGGTACAAATCATGAGGTCACTGCGGGACAGGTGGCCCTCTTTGCCACCCGGCATGCGGATGCGCATATCGTTATCGAACGCGACATCGACAAAGCGAAAAAGCGCTTGGCGGAACGGATGATGCAAGGCGCACCTTCGATTGTCAGCGTCGCCGCATCGGGTGATCGCCACGCGGTGGCGGATCATATCGGCAAGGTGTTTGCCTCGCTTCTCGAAGGCCTGCCAAGGCCCGGCACGTTGCTCGTCACTGGCGGCGAAACATTGCGGTCGGTGTGCGACAGCCTGGGCGCCGTCGAACTCACGGTCGAAAGCCAGATTGAGCCGGGGCTGCCGGTTTCCGTCATCAAAGGCGGCATTTTCGAAGGACTGGCCACGATTTCGAAATCGGGCGCGTTCGGTGACAGCGCCCTGCTCTGCAGGCTCGCCGCTCTCGCGCGTTCCTGATCAGGACAGTCGCCGGCGAAGCGGCGCCACATCCGCCCTGCTTGTCAAATAGCGTCAAAACACACTGCGAAGCCGGGTGCGGTCGAGATTTCAGCCGCAGAGGGAGAGGCGGAAGCGCGATCAGCCGCGAAATTTGATTGCGAATGATCGCGAAAGAAAGCTATTGCGCATATCTGATTAAAAGGATTAGAAGATGATCACAATTGACCGATATGGGGCGTTTATGTCTGGTCCAAGGCTCGGCATCACAATGGGTGATCCCGCGGGCATCGGCCCCGAGATCATCGCGAAGGCATGCGCACGGCTGAAACCGCGCCTTGCCGACGGGTCACTGTCGCTTCTCATCATCGGCAGCGTCGCCGCGATGCGCGCGATGGAGTCCATTTCAGGACGTATCGAGCGGGAAGAACCGTCGGCATCGGCCGCCAGACCTTTTCCGCCCGTGGCCATTCTTGAGGCCGGACCAGAGCGGGCCCCCATAGAGACAGGCATCATGTCGGCCGAAGGCGGGCGCCTTGCCTACCTGGCCATCGAAAAGGCTGTTCGCCTGGCCCAGACCGGTTCGATTGCGGGTATTGTTACGGCTCCTCTCAATAAGGAAGCGCTCAACCTGGCCGGCTATCATTATGCCGGTCACACCGACATGCTGGCGGAACTGACGGGCGCCCGCGATTCCGTGATGATGCTTGCCCATGGCGATTTTCGCGTCAGCCATGTCTCGACCCATGTGGCGCTGGCTCAGGTTCCATCGAAACTGACCGAACCTCGATTGCGGCGGGTTATCCAGTTGACTGTCGAGGCGTTGCAAGGCCTCGGCATTGCCCATCCCCGCATTGCGATTGCCGCGCTCAACCCGCACGCTGGCGAAGGCGGCATTTTCGGTCGTGAGGATATCGACATCACGACCCCGGTCGTCGCCTCTTACACATCGCCCGATTTCACCGTGGTTGGACCTGTTCCGGGCGACACGGTCTTCGTCAAGCTGCGTGCCCGTCAGTATGACGCGGTGGTCGCGATGTATCACGATCAGGGCCATGTTCCGGTGAAACTGCTCGGCTTCAATGTCGATCCCGCGACCGGCGAGTGGAAAGCGCTCTCCGGTGTCAATGTCACGCTCGGCCTTCCGATCATCCGCACCTCCGTCGACCACGGCACGGCCTTCGATATCGCCGGCAAGGGCATCGCCAACGAGGACAGCCTGGTCGAGGCGATCGAATTCGCCGTCCAGATGGCCGCGGCAAAATCCAAACCTTAGGCGCCGGCACGCCTGCAACGCACGAAGAAGCGGATCGAACCCATGGCTGTAGAGAAGTCCCATCTCATGCTGATCGACGGCAGATTTGTCACCGGCGAAGCCGGCACGCGCCCGGTGGTCAATCCGGCCAACGGCAAGGCTTTTGTCGACGTGCCCGAGGCAAGTCCGGATCAGGCTCGCCAGGCGATAGAGGCAGCCCGTAAGGCGCAGAAACCCTGGGGGCTCAAATCACCCCTCGCCCGTGCTGCGATCATGAAGCGGATCGCGGTCTTGATCCGGCAGAACGCCCGGCATCTGGCCGAGGTGGTCGTCAGGGAACAAGGCAAGCCGATCAATGAGGCCATGGGGGAAGTCGGCGGTGCGGCCGAGTTCTTCGATTACTACGCCGAGTTTGCCCGCCGCATTCAAGGTGAGATCCTGCCATCCGACTACGCGGGAGAGCAGGTCTGGATCCAGCGCGTACCTGTAGGCGTCGTTGCCGCCATCATTCCCTGGAATTATCCGAGCGCCCTGGTCAGCCGAAAGGTGGCGCCCGCCATGATCGCCGGCGACACCATCGTCCTCAAACCGCATGAAGACACGCCGCTTTCGGCGCTCGAAATGGCTCGCATCTTTGTGGAAGCGGGCGTGCCGGACGGCGTCGTCAACATCATAACAGGACGAGGCGAAACCATAGGCGAGGCGCTGTGCACGGAACCCGGAGTCGACCTCATCACCATGACCGGAAGCGTGCCGACCGGCAAGCGCATCATGGCGAATGCTTCGCGCAACCTGACGCCCGTTTCGCTGGAGCTTGGCGGCAAGGCGCCCTTCATCGTCCTGGCCGATGCCGATCTCGACCTAGCGGTGCGTTCGGCAGCCACCTCGCGCTACATGAATTGCGGGCAGGTCTGCATATGCAACGAACGCACGCTCGTTCACCGTTCGATTTACGATCAGTTCGTCACGCGCTTCGTGGAGTTCTCGAAGTCGCTGGTCGTCGGGGACCCGATGCAGGCGAATACCGATATCGGTCCCAAAGTCAGCCGTGAGGAATTGGAAAAGGTCGAGTTGGTCCTGGCGGAAGCCGTCGCTGGCGGCGCGAAGCTGGCTCTGGCCGGCGGACGCCCGGCCAAGGCGCCTATCGACGGCGGCTACTGGCTCAATCCGACCGTATTGACCGATGTGACGCCCGACATGCCGATCATGACGCGGGAAATCTTCGGCCCGGTCGTGCCGATCATGCCCTTCGACACCTTCGAGGAGGCCGTCAGCATCACCAATGCCAGTCGCTATGGCCTGTCGGCCTATCTTTTCACCAACGATCTGGGCCGCGTCATGAACGCCGTCAACGAGGTTTCGTTTGGCGAGATCTATGTGAACCGGATAGGGCCAGAAATGCTGCAGGGCTTTCATGTCGGCTTCCGCGAGAGCGGATTGGGCGGTGACGACGGCGTGCACGGGCTCGAGAGCTACATGCGCAAGAAGACGGTCTACGTGAATTACTCGGGTGCCGCCACGGCGGCATTGATGCCTTACGGGCGCTGAACAGCGCCCAGCCAGTACGACCAGCCAGGTCGCTACCCGGCCAAAATGGCCGTTTCATCTCATCGGGAGGAATAAAATGCACTATCGTGGATTCATGGCGGCGGCTTTGGCCGTGGTATTGTCGGGGTTGGCCGCATCTTCGGCGATCGCCGACGACACCATTCCACCGGAAGCAAAGGCGTTGCTTGAGCCGTTGCCCCTATCGCCGAGAGGCCAACCCGTTCCGGGCTTCCCGGACGGTCCACCGGCGGTGTCGCCAGACGTGCTGAAATTCTCCGATGCCGACCTTGCAAAGCTGAAGGCCGGAAAGTTCACCGCCGGGCTGGTGATGCACACCATGGATGCCGGCTGGCCTCAATTGCAGGTGGCCGGGATCTCGAACACGCTCAAGGACCTTGGCATCGAAGTTGTCGGAACCACCGACGCCAAGTTCCAGCCCGGCCAGCAGATCAGCGATCTCGAGCAGATGATCGCACGCAAGCCGGATGTGATCTTCTCGATCCCGATCGATCCGAAGTCCGAATCCGAAGCCTATAAGAAGGCGGCGGCAGCCGGCATCAAGCTGGTTTTCATGGACAACGTTCCGGTCGATATGGCGCCGGGCAAGGATTATGTGTCCGTTGTCGCGTCCGACAATGAGAAGAACGCCTATTTCGCCGCGCAGGAACTTGTCGGGGCCATTGGCGGCAAGGGCGAGGTCGGCATCATCACGCTGGTCTATGACTATTACTACTCTGTCGCGGCCCGCAAGGTCGGCGCACTCAAGGCATTCGGCGAACACCCCGACATCAAGGTCGCGGACGTCGGTACCTTCACCGCGCCTGAGAAGGCCTACGAGGTCGCCACCGCCATGTTGACGGCGCATCCCGACATGAAGGGCATTTTCGTTGCCTGGGACACGCCTGCGCAGCAGGTCGTGGCCGCGGCCAAGACACTCGGCCGCGACATCGTCATCACCACAAATGACATTGCCGCGGACAGCGCGCTGAACGTTGCACGCGGCGAGTTTCTGGCCGTGGGTGCGCAACGCCCCTATGACCAGGGCGTCGCGGAGGCCAAGGCGGCCGCGCTTGCTCTGCTTGGACATGACGTCCCGCCGTACATTTCGGTACCGACATTGCGCGTCAAGAAGCTCGACCTTCTCAGTGCGCTCAAGCAGGTCACCAAGGAAGATGCGCCGGCTTCGGTGGTGAAAATCTGCAACGGCGAGTGCTTCTAGCTTCTTCTTTCGCCGGCGGGCCGCAGCAGTCCGCCGGCACTCCCCCAGCGATCGAGAAATCGTCATGGCCGAAGCGAAAACTTCAACGTCCCAGCGCCCTATCGTAACGATGCAACGCATCGGCAAGTCGTTTGGCGCGAACCGCGTGCTGTCGGACATTTCGTTCGAGGTCAAGGCCGGCGAAACGCATGCACTGCTCGGCGAAAACGGTGCGGGCAAGTCGACGCTCATGAAGATCCTCATGGGCGCGTATCGGACGGACGAAGGCCGGATTCTGTTCGACGGCGAGGATGTCACCGCCCTGTCGCTTCGGGAGAGGATCGATCGCGGAATCGCAATGATCTTCCAGGAGCTGAGCGTCTTGCCGAACCGTTCGGTTGCCGAAAACCTGTTTATCCTTCGCGAGCCGCTCGCCTTCGGCCGGCGTGTCGATGCCCGAAAGATGCTGCGCGAGGCCCGGGCTCTGATCGAGCGATATGCCTTCTCGCTCGATGCTTCGGCGCGTGTGGGCGACCTGGCGTTCGCCCAGCGCCAGATGGTCGAGATTCTCAAAGCGATCTCGCGGGGCGCCAAGCTGCTCGTAATGGACGAGCCGACTTCGTCCCTGACCATCCATGAGGAGGAAACGCTCTTTCGGACAATCGGTCAGCTCAAGCAGAACGGAATCGGTATCGTCTACATCAGCCATCGCATGGCCGATGTGCTGCAGCTTTCGGATCGCATCTCGATCATCAAGGATGGACGACTGGTCGGTCCGCTCGATCCGAAGAAGACGTCCATCGAGGATATCGCGGCGTTGATGTCCCGGCCCAAGGTCGAAACACCTTCCCCTGCCGCAGCCGCGCCAGCAAATCGTCAACCGGCAACGCCCGCCGGGACGCCGGCTCTTGAGGTCCGTGACCTTGCCACCTCGCGCAAACTGTCCGGCGTGTCGTTCTCGATCGGCCCGGGCGAGATCGTCGGCCTTGCCGGGCTTGTCGGCAGTGGCCGCTCGACCCTGGGCAAGGCCTTGTTCGGCGTCCTTCCGGATGTAACCGGCGATATCGCCGTCGGGAACGACCCCGTCCAGCCGGGCAGTGTCAGCAGGGCCATCGCTGCCGGTATCGCGCTTGTTCCCGAAGACCGTCGGCTCGAAGGTCTTGTGGGTGGTCGCTCGATCGAGGAGAACCTCGCCCTTCCGCGCCTTTCCGATTTCTCGCTGGCGGGTCCGTTCGGGCCGATGGCGAAGGCCCGGATAACGGCTCTGTTCAGACAATACCGGGACGATCTCAGTATCCTGTGCCGCGGTCCCTTGCAGAAAGCCCAGGAGCTTTCGGGCGGCAATCAGCAGAAGATCGTCTTCGCCAAATGGCTGGCCATGAAGCCGAAGCTGTTGATCCTCGACGAACCAACCTCCGGCGTCGACATCAATGCCAAGCGCGATATGCGCGAGCTTGTGCGCCGCACGGCCGGCGAAGGCGTCGCCGTGCTGCTCATTTCTTCGGAACTCGAAGAACTCCTGGATTTGTCCGATCGCATTCTGGTGATGGCGCAAGGGCGGATTACGCGCAGCATCGATCGCGCGGACGACGAGACAAAACTTCGCGCGTTGCTGCAGGCCGAGGCGGCCAGACAAGCCAGTGCGCGCGCCCAGGGAGTTGCAGCATGAAACCGTCCCCTATGCCCTCGCACGCAAATGCGATGAATTTTTTCCGCGATCACATCACCTATGTGATCTTCCTGGCGATAACCCTCTACTTCGTCCTGTTTGCTCCCCACTTCGCGTCTGTCTCGACCGCAAGCGCGGTTCTGCGTATCACAGCCATCGTTTCGGCAATGGCGATCGGCATGACATTCGTCATCATCTGCGGCGAAATCGACCTGTCGGTAGGATCGGTTGCAAGTTTTTCAGGGATGATCGGAGCGCTGCTGCTCGGCCAGGATGTTCCCACCTATGTGGCAGCTCTTCTGGTGCTGGCCGCCGGCGCGGCGATCGGGGCCACCTCGGGCATCCTTGTTACGAAAATACGCATTCCATCGTTTCTTGTGACCCTTGGCATGCTGTCGATCTTTTCCGGACTGGCGCTGACGATCACCGGCACCCGGCCAGTGTCTATCGTCGACGATGACTTCTCGAACCTGTTCTGGAACGGCAGTTTTCTGGGCGTGCAGGCGCCAATCTGGTGGACGATCGTCCTAACCGCCGTCGGCTATTATCTTCTGCATCAAATGCCCTTCGGCAGGCGTGTCTATGCGACCGGTGGAAATCCTGTAGCCGCCCGCTTTTCCGGGGTGCGGACGGACAGCGTCAAGATCTTCGCCTTTGTGCTGTCCGGCATGATGGCATCCCTTGCAGGCATGATGCTCGCGGCCCGCTCCACCGCCGGCAATCCCAGCCTGGGAGCGGGTCTCGAACTCGACGTCATCGCGGCCGTGATCATAGGCGGGACAAGTCTCTTCGGCGGCTATGGATCGATCGTCGGTTCTGTCGTCGGCGCAATCTTCATAGGGATACTCGGGTTCGGTCTTCTCGTGCTCGGTCTTTCGACCAGCATCCAGGAGGTGATCAAGGGCGCTATCATCATCATTGCCGTCTCGTTGAACCGGCGTTGAAAGCAGCAGAGTTCCATGACCCGACGAAAAGCGCGTTTTACGCGTTGACTGATGAAATCGCGCCGCGCCCACCTCAAATTTATCCTCCGGCTTCACGGCCCGCTCGGAGCCAGCACTAACCGCCGACTTCGTTGGCCAGGTGGCCCTTCATGAGGTCACCATAGGCTTCAACATTGAATGCCGTCGGAAAATTCTCAGGCTTATATGTCGGGATCGCCGCCTTCCGATCCAGAACCGACTGATGGATCAGCGGCCGCCGTTCCTGTCGCTCGATCATGCGAGGCTCGGCTTGCGGTAGGTAGAAGCCGAGAACCGATTTTCGCTTCCATTCACGCCATTTGACCGATTTTGGGACCCACTCGAGCGGTTTCCAGCTCCAAGTCATTGAATCATGCACAGTTCCCAGCGGGTCGGGGCTGACGAACGTCATCGTCCCCTCGCCCTTCCCTTCCCCGAAGACAAGCCGCTCCAGCATGCGGGAATTGGTCTGCAATCCAGATGCTTTGGCCTGATCAATCATCCAGTCGAGCGGAAATTTGGATATGGCGCTTTCCTCTTCAGGATAGCCGCCGCCGATATCCGAATGAGATCCGGCGAACCAGACTTGCCTGATATCCTGCTCTTTTGCCGGCGCACTTTTGTCGAAAGGATTCTCGACGAATGGCTGCTGCTCGACCCACCGGTTCAGCCGGAACATGCGGCGATGCTCATCGATCGCGATTGCATGCCGAAAAACTTCGACGCTCGGGTTAGTCCTCGTATGCGGCAGTGTCAGAAGCTGTGGCAGAAATCGGTCGCTTCGCGGTACGATGATCGACGCCACCGTGTCCCAGACACCAAGAAACTTGATGCGCGCGTCCCGGGCTCCTGAAACCTTGGAGAAATGCCAGGCAACGCTAAGGTCGTGCTCGTCGCTGGCTTGCTTGTAAGAGCTTACGGCATACTCGACGATGTTGAGCTGGTCCGGATGCAGCAGGCCGATCATGTGGATCAAGCCCGCAACGGCGCGGGCTGTGTAGGCTCCCCGGCTGAAGCCAAAGAGGAAGATTGCGTCCCCTTCGACGTAGTGCCTGCAGATGAAGGCGTAGGCGCCGGCGATTTCGGCGTCGAGACCATATCCAGTTGCGAGCTCGAACACGGATTTCGCGTTCTGGCGCCTTCGCGTCCAGGCATCGCTGGCACCGATGGTTCCTATGCCGGCGTCATAGTAGACGCGCTGCTCCTCATTCTTCTTCAGGATGCGGAACAACTTCAAGACATTCGAGAGATTGCGCTCGATCTGGTTTCCCGTTCCATCGCAGCAGACAACGATGTTTTTGCCGGTCCGCTTCAACGCCACCGCCCTCTGACGGTCCAGTTCAGACCAACCAACTTTGACCCAAGCCGTGGATCACATCAACAGGCGTCTGACGACGGATACCGATGAGAATGTAGGCGGCGCGGTTCCGGTGGCGAAGGAAGAGGGATTTAACCGAAGAAGCCCGTATCCTCTTCCCTGAGATACTTCCTGGCTGCTTCGGCGTCGATATCGAGGCCCAGGCCCGGCGCTTCCAGCAGGTCCACCATGCTGTCCTTCACGATCTGCGACGGCAGGCCGATCACGAGATCCTCCCACCAGGGGTCGGAGGCGCTGGGATATTCGAAGGCGATGTAGTTGGCGGGCAAGGTGGCGCAAACATTGATCAGGGCGCCGAGGCCCAGCAGGCCGTTCGCGGTGCCATGCGGCGCCATCAGGATCGAGTGCATGTAGGCGTGCTCGGCGACCCATTTGAGCTCGGCGATACCACCAATATCGGCGGGATCGGGGCCGATGACGCGCACCGCCTGCGTCTCGATCAGCTCCTTGAAATTGTGCCGCAAGTAAATCTGCTCGCCGGTATGGATTGGCGTCGAGGTGGAGGTGGTCAGCTCCCGATAGGCCTGCGGATTGACCCACGGCACGTAGTCGCCGGTCAGCATGTCTTCGAGCCACATCAAATTGTACTTCTCCACCGCGCGAGCGAACTTGATCGCATCGGGCAGCATCCAGCCCGGGCCGCAGTCGAGCGCCAGGCTGACCTTGTCGCCCAGCACTTCCTTCATGGCGATCACGCAGTCGAGCATATGGTTGAAACCGCGCTCGCTGATCACGCCCTGATCCATGGCACCGTGATAGCCGGCCTTCTTCTGCGTCACGCCATAATGGAAGTCCTCGATGCTGTCCTTCATGTTCGAGTGGAACGAGATTCCTTGCTTGACCATGAAGAAGTTCTGCGGCTGCTCCATCATCCATTTGACGTCGGCCGCATAATCCTCCGGGCGATCGCCCGCGCGTTTCCGGCGGATCGAGCCGTTATAGACGCGCACCTTGTCGCGGACCTTGCCGCCGAGCAGTTTGTACGCCGGCACGCCAGCGGCCTTGCCGGCAATGTCCCACAGCGCATGCTCGATCGCGGAGACGGCGGCGCCATAGGGCTTGAACGAACCTCGCTGGCGGATCTTCAGCATCACCCGCTCGACGTCGGTCGGATCCTCGCCGATCAGCGCCTCGCGGAAATGCAGCACAAAGGGCTTGAGGTAGGTCTTGGTGAACTCGACCTCGCCAAGGCCATGCAGGCCCTCGTCGGTCACGATGCGGACGATCGGGTGCTTGCCGATGACGGCGCAGCGCAGGTCGGTGATCTTCATGGCACAGTCCTATTTCACGGACGAGAAAGCTGTAGGCGTGAGCAGCTGGCTGCCGATATTGGCAACGATCTGCCCGTCACGCTCAGACTCGTCCCGGGCCCTGTGCCATGCCGGATCGGTGAGAAAAGCCGCCCATTTCGCCTCACGCTCGGCCAGCGATTCCCAGGCGAGGAAATAGGTAAGGCGATTGCTGTTTTCGCCGATCGCCGTGGTGAAAAACCCGGCTTGGCGAATGCCATGCCTCTCCCAGATGGCGAGCGTTTGGTCGGAAAAGCGCTTGAGCAAGGCCGGCAGCCTGCCCGGCAGGCAGTCATAGATACGCAGTTCGTAGATCATGCTTCGTCCGTTTCTTTCTTCGCCTCTTCCCTCGGAGAGGTCGACACGAATGGTCGGTCGTTGGCCCGTGAGCTTGAGGAATGAGGGCTGGAGGTCTTGGGCTAACTCCAGGTCCGGTCCCAGCTATATTCATTGTCCCAATGCTCGGTGGATTGCCAGATGCCGGCGACACCCGGCTGCAGATGCTGCGAGATCACTTCGTCGACGACGTCGTCGATCCCCAGACCCGGCTTGTCCGGAACAGTGATGAACCCGCCCTGCACGAGCGGCTTGGGCAGGCCAGTGACGATATCGTCCCACCAGTCGACATCGGCGGAGTGGTATTCGAGCGCCATGAAGTTCTCGGTCGCGGTCGCGACATGTGCGGCGGCCATCGCCGCGATCGGGCTTTCGGCCATATGGATGGCCATGGCGACCCCGTGGTCCCGCGCCATGTCGCCGATCTTCTTGGTCTCCAGGATGCCCCCGCTGGTGAGCAGGTCCGGGTGGATGACGGAGAGACCGCCGCTCTTGAGCAGGGGTTCGAAGGCCTCCTTGAGGTAGATGTCCTCGCCGGTGCAGATCGGCACCGAGGTGGCCTGCTGCAGTTGACGGTACTGCTCGGTGTATTGCCAGGGAATCACGTCCTCGAGCCAGGCAGGAACGTATTTCTCGATACGGCGCGACAGGCGTACGCCGTCCTGCAGCGAGATGTGACCGACATGGTCGATGGCGAGCGGGATCTCGTATCCGATCACTTCGCGGACCTCGTGGATATACTGCTCGAGCAGGTCGATCCCCTTTTCGGTGAAATGCAGGCCCGTGAACGGGTGCGGCACGTTCTGCGCATCGTAGGCGAGATTGCGCGCCTTGCGCTCCCCGAGGGATCCGCCGCGGCCGCGCGGGTTGGCGTAAAACCCTTCGAGCGCGCCGGCGGGAGCGGCCACCGCACCCGGGACATGGGCGATCTGCATCAGGCCAAGGTCCATCTTGAGGAAGGTGAAGCCGAGGTCCATGCGCTCCTTGAGGCGTTTTCCGGTTTCGGTGCCGCTCGGTTTCTCGGCATCGGTATCGCAGTAGACGCGCACCCGATCGCGAAACTTGCCGCCAAGCATCTGGTAGATGGGGACGCCATAGGCCTTGCCGGCTAGATCCCACAGCGCGATCTCGACCGCCGACACGCCGCCGCCTTGCCGGCCGTGACCGCCGAACTGCTTGATGCGGCGAAACAAACGATCGATATCGCAAGGGTTCTCGCCAAGCAGCCGGCTTTTCAGCATCAGCGCGTAGGTGGCGCTGGCCCCGTCACGCACCTCGCCAAGCCCGACGATGCCCTGGTTGGTGTAGATCTTGAGCAGCGCCGTGGTGAACGGTGCGCCGACGATCTCGGCCACCCGCATGTCGGTGATGCGAAGGTCGGAAGGCTTGGAGTTCATGTTCACCCGATCAAGGGCTTCGTCGGCTCCGCCGGTCTTGGGCATCACTTATCCTCGTTTTTGGTAGGCGGCCTTTTCGGCGGCATGCAGCCCCGACATGCGGCGACATGCGTCAGCCCAGCTCAATTTCGTGGGCTTGCAGGTAATCGCGGTTCATCTCGACACCGAGCCCAGGCTTCGACGTCAGTTTGAGGCTGCCGTTCGAAACGTCGAGTGGTGCGTCGATGAGATGATCGTATTTGCCCAGGTTCCACTCCGACGTCTCGAGTTTGTAGAAGTTAGGAACGGTCATCATCACCTGAGCCCCCGCAACCACGTTGATCGGCCCCGCGGCGTCATGCGGCGAGACCGGGACGTAGTAGGCTTCGCACAGGGCAGAGATCTTCTTGAGTTCGGTAATGCCCCCGGTCCAGGTGACGTCAGGCATGATGTAGTCAGCGAGCTTGTTTTCGAGCACCGGCACGAAGTCCCACTTGGTGTGGCCGCGCTCCCCCCACGAGATGGCGGCGCTGACCTTCTCACGCACCTGCTTGAGGGCGTTGAGGCTCTCGGGCGGGCAAGGCTCCTCGAACCAGTCGATCTGGCCGGCTTCCTCGAGGCTTCGACAGAGACGAATGGCGGTCGGAACGTCGAAACGGCCGTGCGCATCGATCAGAATATCGACATCAGGGCCCGCCGTTTCGCGGATCAGAGCCGTGAGTTCGGCCGCTTCGCGCTCGTCCTTGCGGGTCATGCTGCCATCGAGGTAGCCGTCCCGCTGTTCGCGCGACACGCCATCGGCGCCACGTCCCTGATGCGGGAAAGGATCAAACTTGAGCGCGGTGTGTCCGGACTCGACGATGTCTCGAATTTCGCGGACCACCGCCTCCTTGCTGGTAAATTTGGACTGGTTGGGATGGGTGTAGAGCGCGATTTCATCGCGCACCGGCCCGCCCAGCAGCTCGTAGATCGGCTTGCCCAAAACTTTGCCCCGGATGTCCCAGAGAGCTATGTCGATGGCGCTCACGCATTCGACCGCGGCGCCGCGGCTGCCCATATAGGTGAAGCTGCGGAAAATCTTGTGCCAGAGGTGCTCGATCCGGGCCGGGTCCTCGCCGGTCACGGCGACGCCGATCTGCCGCAGGATCGTGCAGAGAGCGCGGTTGGCGAGCCTGGTGGTGGTTGTGATCTCTCCCCAGCCGCTCACCCCCTCGTCGGTCGTCACTTCGACGAACAGGTACTCTCCCCAATAGGACGCATCGGACTTGATCAGCCACGGCCGAATGCTCGTAATTTTCATGTCAGCTACCTCTGTCTGATCGTCGGGCTAGCGATGTTCCGGATCGGGCATTCTATCCGGCCCGAGCGGCGTTGCGCGCACGCATATGTTCGAGGATGTGCCGGCCGGAGCCCTCGACATGGCGAGCAACGAGTTCGGCCGCCTTGTCGGCGTCTCCCGCCTTTACCAGCGCGATGAGCTCGCGGTGCTCGCGAATGATCGCGGCACGCCGGGCAAGCGTGAAATTGAAACGCCGGCTCACGGCTCGCAGCACTTCACGATGCTTCCACCAAAGCTCGGCGGCATGGCGGTTGTAATGCCGCTGGTACATCACGGTGTGGAAGGCGGTATCCAGCTCGCTGTGCCTGAATGTATCGGCGAAGTTGTTCTCTTCAATCAGGTCCTGGAGACGTTGGAGTTCGGCGATGTCCTCGCCGGTGGCCATGTTCACAAACCACCGCGTCAGGGCCGGCTCGATCAGAACGCCGATCTCGTAGATGTCGCGGACAAACTCCTGATCGATAGGCCGGACGCGCGCCCCGCGGTTGGGAAGAAAGATGACAAAGCCTTCGCCCCGCAACAGCTGCAGAGCCTCGCGCACGGGGTTGGTCGAGGTGCCGTGGCGCCGGGCGAGATCAGTGACCACAAGCCGTTCGTTGGCGGCAAGCCGTCCCTCGATGATGTCTTCCCTGATCAGCTCATAAAGCGAGGCGCCCTCGCTGGACGCTCCTATGGGGTCAATCCCCACCGGCGGCTTGGCTTTGAAATCGTCTGGTTCGGCCAAGGCCGGCTCCCCCTGGATTAATACACACTCTTTCCGATTAACACGCAAAGTTTGGATAAACAATGTACGATCTAGCGCGTTGACAGGCAATTCATGATCTGAAAACGTACAAGGCTCCCGAACGGGTACACAGATATAAAGACGTCCTGCGATCAAACGAGCAAAAACCGCTTTTGCCTCGCCGCAAAGCGGCATGGGAGAACCAGGGAGGATACCTATGACGAGGATTTTACTCGGCAGTGCGGTCCTGCGCGGCACTGTCGTCAGCGTTTTGGCGGCATCGCTGATGTCCACATCGGCGCTGGGCGCGCCGCCGGTCGACCTCAGCAAATGGTCGCCGGAATATGTCCGCGCCATCGCGGGCACACAGGATTTCGACACGGCGGCCGATTGTGCCAAGGTCACCCCGCTGGACTATAAGGGGCGACTGACCTTCTGGTATCAGGGCGTGTTCGAGGGCGACCCCGACCTCCTGCGCCAGTACTACAAGGATTTCTTCGAAACCTTCCGCAAGACCTATCCAAACATCCAGCTCGAAGAACAAGCCCTCACCTATAACGACCTTCTCGACAAGTTCCGCACGGCGCTCCTGGGCAATGCCGCGCCGATGGCGGTCCGCCTGCAAATCCTGGGTGGGACTGAATTCGCTTCAAAAGGCTATCTGCAGCCGCTCAAGCCCGAGGATGTCGGCTATTCGACCGAGGACTTCTGGCCCGGCGCCATGAAGGCCGTGACCTGGGACGGGGTGACCTACGGCATTCCAACCAACAACGAAACGATGGCGTTCATCTGGAACGCCGACATCTTCAAACGCGCTGGTCTCGATCCGGAAAAACCACCGGCAACCTGGGACGACGTCGTCAAATATTCCAAGCAGATCCACGACAAGCTCGGCATTGCCGGCTACGGCCTCGTGGCTCGCAAGAATGCCGGCAATACGCCGTATCGCTTCATGCCTCAGCTATGGGCTTATGGCGGCGGCGTCTTCGACGAAGCGGCGGCAAATCCGACCTATGAGCAGGTCGAGCTCGATAGCCCGCAGAGCAAGGCGGCGCTGCAAGCTTCCTACGACATGTATGTTCGCGACAAGTCGGTTCCGGTTTCGGCACTCACCAACCAGCAGGCCGATAACCAGCCCCTGTTCGTCGCCGGCCAACTCGGCATGATGATCTCGCACCCGTCCGACTACAATGTCATGCTCGACCTGCAGAAGAAGGCGACGGGCACCGACAAGGACAAGGCGCAGACCGTCATCGACAACATGCGCTACGGCCTGATACCGGCTGGGCCCGACGGCAAGCGCGCCGTCGTGTTCGGCGGCTCGAACATCCACATCCTGAAGCCCGAATATGTCGAAGGCGGCAAGGTAGACGAGCCGGCCGCGAAGGCTATCATCTGCATGTGGACGAGCCCTGAGTGGTCGCTGAAGATGGCCTATGCCGGATCGAATCCCGGCAACCTGAACGGCTTCAAGACCAAATGGATGAAGGAACGTCTGGACAACATCAAATTCCTCGATGTCACGACCTCGATGCTGCCATACGGCATCCCCTTCCCAGCGCTGCCGCAGGCCCCGGAGATCATGAACATCATCGTCCCGGACATGTTGCAGAATGCCCTGACCGGAGCGATGACCGTCGACCAGGCGGCGGACGACGCGGCCAAGAAGGTGAAAGACCTGATGGGCGGGCTCTAGTCCGCGCCTGACCTAAGACCTGACCGGCTGCACCGACAGTGCGGCCGGTTCGTTCCGAAGAAACAAGGGCATACCATCGTGACGATCGTCACCGACAAGGCCGACGCGCGCCGAAAATTGCAACCCGGCAGGTCCGACGCGCTGCGGAGGATCTGGGAGCATCGCGCCGACTACGCGTACGTGCTGCCCGCGATCGCCGTGATGCTCATCGTCATCGCCTATCCGATCTACTACACGATCGAGCTGTCGTTTTATAAGACGCCGCCCGGCCTGCAGCTCCGTGACAAGACCTTCATCGGCTTCGACAACTACACGGCCATCCTCACCAGCGAGGTGTTCTGGAAAGTCACCTGGAACACGCTGGTCTGGACATTCGGATCCACCTTCATCTCCTTTGTCCTGGGGTTTGCCACAGCGCTGGCGCTCCACCGCGACTTTGTCGGCCGCGGTGTGCTGCGCGCTATCCTGATTATTCCCTGGGTCATCAGCGCGGTCGCCGCCTCCTATATCTGGAAGTGGATCTACCATTCGGATTTCGGCATCATCGGCGCAGTGCTGGTCGGCCTCGGATTGGCCGACCGACCGCCGAATTTCATCGACAATGTCAGCACGGTTCTCCCCTCCCTGATCGTCGTCAACATCTGGCGCGAGTTTCCGTTCGCCATGATCATGATGATGGCGGGCCTGCAGACAGTTCCCGAGCAGTTGCTGCTCGCCGCGAAAGTTGACGGAGCCAATGCGTGGCAGCGCTTCTGGCACGTCACCTTCCCGCATCTTCGCAACGTCTCGGTGGTGACGATCCTGCTGCTGGCAGTGGCCAACTTCAATTCCTTCATCATCCCCTGGATCATGACCGGCGGCGGCCCGTCGAACGCGTCGCATATCTGGATTACCCACATTTACGAACTCGCCTTCGGCCGGCAGCGCTGGGGTGTGGCATCGGCCTATTCGGTGCTCCTGTTCATCATCCTGATGACGCTGGGCTACTTCTATGTCCGTGCGCTGAGCGGCAACGAGCGGAAGGAGGGCGGTGCATGAGCGCGATTGCCGAGACGGCCTCCCGAGGCCAGGCCCGTCGCCGTATGCGCGTCGACGGGTGGCGTTGGGCCGGGCGCATCTTCCTCGTTTTCATGCTGCTTTATACGGCGTTGCCGATGATCTGGATGCTGATCACCTCGATCAAATCCGGGTTCGCGGCGACGCAATTCCCGCCGCAATGGTGGCCGGACGAGCCGACCCTCGCCAGCTATCAGAAATTGCTCGATCCGCAGAACAGCGTCGGCCAGGACTTCCTCCGCTTCTTCTGGAACAGCCTGTTCGTGTCGACCGTCACGACAATCCTTTCCGTGATCGTGGCTGTCCCCGCGGCCTATGCTTTTTCGCGCTTCAGTTTCCCCGGGCGGAACTTCCTGTTCTTCGCCGTTTTGCTGCGCAACATGTTCCCGGCGGTGATCTTTCTCGTGCCGCTCTTCATCCTGATGCGCGCTATCGGCCTGGTGAACACCCACGGCTCGCTCATTCTCACCTATCTAACCTTCGGGCTGCCGCTGGCGATCTGGCTGCTCAAGGGCTTCTACGACAACATCCCGGTGCAGCTCGAGCAGGCGGCGCGCATCGATGGCGCAACACGGTTCCAGGCCTTCATCCTGATCGTGATGCCGCTCTCGACGCCCGGGATCATCGCTACAGCGATCTATTCCTTCATCGGCGCCTGGAACGAATACATCTACGCCTACACCTTCCTTTCCAAGAACGAGCAATTGACGCTGCCGGTCGGCATCCAGCGCTTCTTCTCGGAAAACACGACGGACTTTCCGGGCCTGATGGCGGCCAGCTTCATGATGAGCGTGCCCGTCGTGGTGCTGTTCCTCGTCCTGCAACGATACTTCGTACGCGCCCTTACAGAAGGCGCGGTCAAGCACTAGAGCCGGATGATTTCAGGTCGAACCGACCTGAAATCTGAATCCGGCTCTCAATCAAGGAGATAGTGCATGATGCCGCCCGAAAGCCGCTTCACGCTTTTCAGCATCCTGCTCTAGGGAGTTGCCTATGGCCCACGTGGTCCTCAAAGATCTCGTCAAGACCTATGGCGGCTTCAAAGCTGTCAACGATGTTTCGCTGACGGTCAATGACGGCGAGTTCGTTGCGCTGGTCGGCCCTTCAGGCTGCGGCAAGACAACCACGCTCAATCTCGTCGCGGGGCTGACCTCGATCACATCGGGCGACATCGTCATCGGGGACCGGGTTGTCAATGATCTCGACCCCAAGGACCGGGACATCGCCATGGTGTTCCAGAACTACGCGCTCTACCCGCAGAAATCGGTTTACAAGAACCTGGCGTTCCCGCTGCAGATGCGCAAACTCTCCAGGGACGAGATCGACAAGAAGGTCAGGGAAGCGGCGCGCGTTCTCGACATGACGCACCTGCTCGAGCGCAAGCCGCGGGAACTTTCGGGCGGACAGCAGCAGCGCGTCGCCCTTGGCCGTGCCCTCGTCCGCGATCCCGCTGTGTTCCTCATGGACGAGCCGCTCTCCAACCTCGACGCCAAACTGCGCGTCCAGATGCGGTCCGAGATCAAGCGCTTCCACCAGGACCTCAAGGCAACGATCATCTATGTGACGCACGACCAGCTCGAAGCCGTGACCATGGCCGACAAGATGGCGGTGATGAATGGCGGCTATCTGCAGCAATACGATTCACCGGCGCAGGTCTTTGCCCATCCGGTCAACATGTTCGTCGCCAGCTTCATCGGCAGCCCGGCGATGAGCCTCATTCCGCTGGAGGCTTCAACGGCGAACGGCAGCACCGCGTTGACCAGCGCGGAAGGCTGGACGCTTGAGCTGTCGCAACTCAACGCGCGCAAGGTTGAGGGGGCGACCACCAAGAAGGTCGTGCTCGGAGCGCGGCACTCGACGATCAAGCTGCACAAAAGCGCGGTCCCCGGCGCCATTCCGGCCAAGGCCTATACGGTGGAGCCGACCGGAGACGTCACTTTCGTGCAAGCATTCCTGTCGGGCGCCATCGTCAATATCAGCGTGTCGCCCAATGTCGCCGTCAAACCTGATGAGCGGATCTGGCTCGAGTTCGACCAGGAGCGGATGCATCTGTTCGACGGCGAAACTGAAATGGCCCTCAAGGTCGACTGAGATAGGGGATGCGCGTGGAACGCGGGCGTGGATGACTAAGAACCTGAAGATCACCGCGATCAAGCCCTACCCGGTGTGGGTGGGAACGCGCAACCAGATGCTCGTCAAGGTCGAGACCGACCAGGGTATCTTCGGCTGGGGCGAGAGCGGCTTGAGCGGTCGCGAGAAAGCCGTGGCGGGCGCGGTCGAGCACTATCGCGAATTTCTCATCGGCCGCGACCCGATGCAGATCGGGCGTATCTGGCAGGAGGTTTATCGCAGCCAGTACTTCGAAGGGGGTCGGGTCCTGCAGGCGGCGATTTCCGCTATCGACATCGCCCTTCATGACATCAAAGGCAAGGCGCTGGGGGTGCCAGTCTACGAGTTGCTTGGCGGCAAGCAGCGCGACCGCGTGCCCACCTTCGCCTCGACCGGAGACGAGGCCGAGGGTGATGTTGCGATCGAACGCGCCCGCGAACTGCGCGCGCAGGGGTGGCAGGCGATCCGCTTCTTCCCCACCGGACAAAGCAGCAAGGACGTCTTCGAGCCGCGTGAATCGATCGGCCCTACTGCGAGCATGCTGAACAAAGCGCGCGAGGCGCTGGGCGATGAGGTGGTGCTCGGCGTCGATTATCATCACCGGTTGTCGGTGGCCGAGGCGGCGAGCTTCTGCAACAAGCTCGGCCGCGGCGTGCTTGATTTCCTCGAGGAGCCTATACGGGCCGAGACACCGGAGGCGTACGAGTCCCTTCGTACGATGACCGACATCCCCTTTGCCATCGGCGAGGAATTTGCCAGCAAGTGGCAGTTCCTGCCTTACATCGAGCGCGGCATCCACCAGTTCAACCGGCTCGATGTCTGCAATGTCGGCGGGCTCACCGAGGCGATGAAAGTCGCTGGCTGGAGCGAGGCGCACTATGTGGACCTGATGCCGCACAATCCCCTTGGCCCGGTGTGCACGGCCGCAACCGTGCATCTCGCCGCCGCGGTGCCCAACTTCGCGTGGCTAGAGACCAGGATCCCCGAAAGGAAGCTGGGTTTCGACAATTCCGACTTTTTCCCCGTACAGCCAAGGCTCGACGGGACCGATTATCCGGTCAGCGACCTGCCGGGGCTCGGCGTCGAGGTCAATGAAGCGGCGGTCCAGGCGCAGAGTTTCCGTTTCTGGGAAGCGCCACATCTCAAGCGCCGCGACGGCTCTGTCACCAACTGGTAATTCAATTCAACCGGAGTCCGAAAATGACGCATACTCCCGATATCACGCGGCCGCCCAAGGACCTGATCGACGCGCTAAGGGAGATCGGCGCCGCTACGGTCGCGGGCACACTTGGCCATATGGGCTTTCGCAATCCGCACATGGTCGGACCGGTGCCGCAGAACCATGGGAAGTCGATCGTCGGGCCGGCACTGACATTGCAGTTCATGCCGCAGCGACCGGACCTCTTCACCGAGGGAGAATATGCCGATCCGGAGACGCAACTTCACAGACATGTGCTCTACCATGCGCAGGAGGGCGACGTGGTCGTCGTCGACGCGCGCGGCGACATGAGCTCCGGTGTCTTCGGCGATATGATGTCGACCTATTTCAAGGGCAGAGGCGGCGCGGGCATCGTCATCGACGGGTGCATGCGCGACCGGCCCAATGTCGAAAAGCTCGACCTGCCTCTTTGGCTGCGCGGCTGGACGCCCAATTATCATGTGCAGACCAGCATCTATCCCAATGCGGTCAACGTTCCGATTGCCTGCGGCGGTGTCACGGTGATTCCCGGCGACATCATCGTCGCCGATGACGACGGGGTGGTGGTGCTGCCCGTCGCAATGGCCCCGAAGGTCATCGAAGAATCCCAGAAACATCACGATTGGGAGGAATTCTCACGAATGAAACTCATGGGGGGAGCGCCGTTGCAACGCTACTACCCACTGCACCCAAGCGCTAACGACGAGTACGAGGCTTGGCGGAAAGCCAACGCCAAACCTTGATAGACAGGATGAGCTGACAGTCGCCGGCGCGCGTCAGCCATTCCCCCAAATTTACCCTGGTGCCGCATTGTGCATCGAACAGGTGCGCCTTTGCACACCATCATCTCCAGCCCGATCTCCTGATCAGGTTTGAATGGCGGCCGATCCGGCTCTCCGCCCGCTCGTTGACCAGCTGGATTTAGTCCCTAGCCATTCCAGACCTGTCCCTGCCGAAAGCTGGCGGCTTTTGCATCGGGAGATACCTGACCGCGCTGGTGGCGACACATTACCGTAACGGAAGCGGCCCTATCATTCATTCGGTGATTTTGGGCGGGGGCCGGAGGATCGCAGGCCGGGACCGTCAGAATTAGGGGACCTGATATGGCCACGCAGCTTTGTCACATAGAGACAGCATCCTCGGGAACGGGCTCGGCAATGGCTCCAAAGTTCGCGGAATCATGCGCTTGGGCGAATGCACGAGGCGTAACAATCTATCAGCGTTCAAAAACGGTATGGATCGCGGCCGGCGGCTATCGAGGCCGCGATTTGAAAGTAAAGGGACGGTCGCCGGCCACCGCGCTCGCACTATGGATTGAGGCTGTCCAGTATAGAGGTTCGACATGGGGCTGACCAATGAGGCGTCCAGGGCACGCAAGGAGATCAGCATCCATCGTATCGCCGCCCTGATACCAGCTTAGGGTATCGCAGGCCGTCACCGAAATTAGATCCCGGGCCGAGCTTTGTCCATGCGATCAGCCCGGACTGCTTTCGTCGAGCTTGGTTCATCATGAGCCCGCGAGCGCCAGCATGACGCTCGCCCCAAGTGCGGAACACATCTGGCTCAACATCAATCGGACCCCTGGAACTGAACATTTTGAGCGGCCGCGCCTGGCGCCGCGACTCCGGTCGCGTAAAAATGTTTCTGCCGAAGCCGAATCAACTCCGCCATCATGTTTTCTCCAGAAGAAGCGCCCATATTTAAAAACAGGTTGGCGGACCGTTGCCATTCGGGCAGACACTGCTGGAGTTGCGGCGATGATCCGAACCCGCCAAAACGGTTGGCGCGCCCCGCCGGAACGGTTTGATATCGCGGTCAACACGTAGGGAGAAACACGCGATCGGGTTGCGCTCGGCATGTGTTGATGGTTTGTTGCCGGTCAGCGGAGAACGAGTGATGCGAGAATCCATCGGTCAAGACGAATACGGGTCGACCAGCCCCTTCGATCCGGACGACCTGCCGAATTTGAATGCGATCGGTCCGGCGATGGGCAGCGGTAACGACTTCGAGAGATACGCGGTCGCCGTCATAATCGTGTTTGGCGCCCTGATCATAGGCGGGCTGATGGCCGCGTCGATGACCTTCGGCCACCGCAACGGTTTCCTGTTCGCGCTCGGCGGCGCCACATCGGCCTGGATATCGGGAAACGCGCTTCTGCTCGACCGGCCGCGCATCTACGCACTGTTTGTCGGCATCGCGGCCCTGATGCTGATCGCATCCACCGTCACGCTGATTTCGTGACGGCTTGATCGTCAATTAGCGCGGTCGTTTCACGGAAACCTAGACCGCCCTGTCTTTTCGTCTTCGACGCGATTGCGGACGCGGGTTCACGCGCCTTCGGAGTGCGCCAGTCAATAGCCGAGCGCCTCGCCGGAAGCGGCGCGGCTGTCGATGGCGCCGTTGTAACGGGCGCCACCCCCCTTCTCGATTTCCGCCAGGCTCTTGCCGCCGACCAGGATGCCGGCCGCCTGGCCCCAGGTCTTGTCGCCGAGGTCGAGATGATAACCCATGCCGGCCAGCAGCCTTTCGGTGTCGGGCGAGAGTCCGAACGGCTCGATATACACTGTGTCGGGCAGCCATTGGTGATGGATGCGCGGCGCGTCGATCGCCTCCTGGATATTCATGCCGTGGTCGATGACGTTGACGATGGCTTCCAGCGTGATGGTGATGATGCGCGAACCGCCGGGGCTGCCGATGACCATGAACGGCTTGCCGTCCTTGGCCACCACGGTCGGGCTCATCGACGACAGCGGCGTCTTCTTCGGCTGGATGGCGTTGGCCTCGCCCTGGACCAGGCCGTAGAGGTTGGGCACGCCGGGCTTCTGGGTGAAATCGTCCATCTCGTTGTTGAGCAGGATGCCGGTTCCGTCGGCGACGACGCCGGCGCCAAACGAGCCGTTGAGTGTGTAGGTGACCGCGACCGCGTTGCCGTCCTTATCGACGATCGAATAGTGGGTCGTCTCCTTGCTCTCGCCGAACCCCTTCGGCATCAGGTCCTGAGAGACGCCGGCCCGGAACGGATCGATCTTGTCGCGGATGTCCTTGGCGTAGGCCTTGTCCAGCAGTTTCGAGACCGGATTGTCGACGAAATCGGGATCGCCGAGCGCCGAGTTGCGATCGACATAGGCGTGGCGCATCGCCTCGACCATGACATGCACGGTCTCTGCCGAACCGGCGCCGAGATAGGCGAGCGGATAACCTTCCAGCACGTTGAGGATTTCGCAGATGATGACGCCGCCGGAGCTCGGCGGCGGCGAGGAGATGATCTCGTAGCCGCGATAGGAGCAGGTCACGGGTTTCAGTTCGCGCACCGCATATTGCTCGAAATCGCCCTTGGCCAGGATGCCGCCCTTGGCGCCGCTCGCCTTGACGATGGCATCGGCGATGGCGCCCTTATAGAAGGCGTCGGGGCCTTTCTCGGATATCGCCGAGAGCGAGGCGGCGAGGTCGGGCTGGACCAGCCGCTCGCCGATGCTATAGGGCTTGCCGTCGGGTTTCAGGAAGATGGCAGCCGCTGCGGGGTCTTTCGCCAACCTGTCTGCGTTCCCGGCAAAAGACGCGGCGTCGCCCTGGTTGAGGATGAACCCATCCTTGGCATAGCGAATGGCCGGCGCCATCAGGTCCTGCCGGGACAAGGTGCCGTATTTTTCGCGCGCCATCTCGAAACCGGCGACGGAGCCCGGCACGCCGACGGCGAGGTAGCCATCGAGGCTGGCACCCTTCACTGGGTTGCCGTCCTTGTCGAGATACATCGTCTTGGTCGCCGCCAACGGCGCACGCTCGCGGAAATCGAGGAAGGTCGACCTGCCGTCCTTGAAGCGGACGGTCATGAAGCCGCCGCCGCCGATATTGCCGGCATTTGGATAGACGACGGCGAGCGCATAGCCGACAGCCACCGCCGCATCGACGGCGTTGCCGCCCTTCTTCAGGACTTCGACGCCCACCTCCGACGCCAGATGCTGCGCGGTGACAACCATGCCGTTCTCGCCCTTGGCGGGCGCTGGCGAGGCGGCGAAGGCGGCCGCCCATGGCGTGAAAGCGATCGTGAAGGAGAGGCTGACGGCGATCAGCGTGCGGCGAGTGATATGCATGGCGGGGCTCCTGGCGAGGACGCCTAGGAAAACCCGTTAGGGCGGGTGAGTCCAGCCAATAGTAAAGGTTTCACACCCCGTCTTATCGACGGAGAGCCTGAGCAAGGTCTACACGATCCCACCGCTGCCGCCGGCAACCGCCGGGCGTTCCGCCGCGACCTTGGCGCGGTAGCCTGCCGCCCGGTAGGCGGCGACCGGGTCGATGGCGCCGCCGGTGTTCAGCCGCGCCATGGCCAGGATCGGCTCGACATCGGTGCGGTAGGCCGCCTTCAGCGTCTGCGTCGCCATAAGCGCATCATTGGCCTCCTGAAAACCTTCCAGCGCCTTGCGGTCGACCAGCAGCGCCTGCGCGTAGGCGCGTTGCACCTCGACCGCGGACAGCATCAAGCTCTCGATGGGATCGGTGACGTTGTGGCTCTGGTCGAGCATATGCGCCGGATCGAACCCTTCGGCGCCGGCCAGTTCGGCATCGACCAGTTCGTTGAAGACCAGGAACAGCCGGTAGGGGTCGATCGAGCCGGCATCGAGGTCGTCGTCGCCATATTTCGAATCGTTGAAATGGAAGCCGCCCAGTTTCCTGAACTGGATCAGCCGCGACACGATCATCTCGATGTTGACGTTGGGCGCGTGGTGGCCGAGGTCGACCAGGCAGAAGGCCTTGTCGCCCAATTCCCTTGATATGATGTAGTTGGTGCCCCAGTCTTGGACGACGGTGGAATAGAAGGCCGGCTCGTACATCTTGTGCTCGGTGAACAGCTTCCAGTCGGCGGGCAGTCCGGCATAGACCTCCTTCATGGCGTCGAGGTAGCGCTCGAACGCCTTGGCGAAATTGACCTGGCCCGGAAAATTCGAGCCGTCGCCGATCCACACGGTAAGCGCCTTCGATCCAAGCGTCTTGCCGATCTCGATGCATTCGAGATTGTGCTCCACCGCCTGGCGGCGGGTGCCGGCATCGGCATGCGACAGCGAACCGAATTTGTAGGACAGCGTCTGGTCCCTGGCGTCGGAGAAGGTGTTGGAGTTCATGGCGTCGAAGCCGAGGCCGAAACGCGAGGCCGCCTGCTTCAGCCGGTTCGGGTCGGCCTTGTCCCAGGGAATGTGCAGCGAGACGGTCGGTGTCGCCTGCGTCAATTGCTTGATGACGGCGCAATCCTCGATCTTATCGAAGATGTCGCGCGGTTCGCCGGCGCCGGGGAAACGGGCAAAGCGCGTGCCGCCGGTACCGACTCCCCAGGAGGGGATGGCGACGGCGAATTTCTCGACCTTGTCGCGGATGACGTCGATGGCGATGCCGCGGCGGTCGAGTCGTTCGCCGAGCGAGGCGTAGTCGCGATCCAGATTGGCCTTGCGCGCGGCATTGTCCTTGTCGACTACGGCGGCGGAAATGATGGTTTCGGACACTGCTGTTCCTCCCAGATATGTTTGGTCGGCGCTGCCCCTCACCCTTACCCTCTCCCCGTGAAGAACGAGGAGAGGGGATCACCGGCGTTGGAGCGCATCCCTTCTCTCCGTCACTATACGGGGAGAAGGTGCCGGCAGGCGGATGAGGGGCGGCGCAACCCTCAAAGACCGTCGCTTATCGCGTAAAGCTCTGCGCGTTGCCGGCGTCGACGTTGATGATGTTGCCGGTCGATTTGGCCGACATGTCGGAAGCGAAGAAGTAGATCGCTTCGGCGATGTCTTCGGGAAACACCGAGCGCTTCAGCATCGAGCGCGAGCGGTAATGTTCCTCGAGATCGTCGGTCGACATCTTGTAGGCGGCGGCGCGCTGTTCCTTCCACTCGCCGGTCCAGATTTTCGAGCCCCGCAGCACGGCGTCCGGATTGACGACGTTGACCCTGATCTGCGCCTCCGCGCCCTCCAGCGCCAGGCAGCGGGCGAGATGGATCTCGGCTGCCTTGGCGGTGCAATAGGCGGCGGCGTTTGGCGAGGCGGCAAGGCCGTTCTTGGAGGCGACGAAAACGACGTTGCCGCCGATCTTCTGCACCCTAAACAGCCGGAACGCTTCCCGCGAGACCAGGAAATAGCCCGTCGACAGGATGTCCATGTTCTTGTTCCACAGCGCCAGCGTCGTGTCCTCGATCGGCGCCGAGGAGGCGAGACCGGCATTGGAGACCAGAATGTCGATGCCGCCGAACTCAACCGCTGTCTCGGCAAAGCCCGAAACGACCTGGTCTTCCGAGGTGACGTTGATCACCACCGGACGGACGAAATCCTTGCCATAGGCTTTCGCCAACTCCTCGTTGGCGCTGGCGAGGGCGGCCTCGTCGATGTCGGCAAGCACCACGCAGGCGCCTTCGCGCAGCAGGCGGCTCGCCGTCGCGCGGCCGATGCCACCCGCGCCGCCGGTGACGAGCGCGATCTGGCCCGCCAACGACTTCGGCTTCGGCATGCGCTGCAACTTCAGATCCTCGAGCAGCCAGTATTCGATGTCGAAGGCTTCCTGGGCGGGCAGGCCGACATAGGAGGAGACGGTGGAGGCGCCGCGCATGACGTTGATGGCGTTGACGTAGAACTCCCCTGAAATGCGCGCGGTCGCCTTGTCACCGGCGAAGGTGAACATGCCGACGCCGGGCATCAGATAGACCACGGCATTGGGGTCGCGGATGGCGGGAGAGTCCGGATGCTTGCAGCTGTCGTAATAGGCCTGATAGCCGACCCGGTATTCGGCGATATCGTCGGCCAGGCGCGCAATCACCGCATCGACATCGGGCTTCGCCGGATCGAACTCGATGACCAGCGGGCGGATCTTGGTGCGCAGGAAATGATCGGGGCATGAGGTGCCGAGTGCCGCCAGCGGACGCAAATCCCTGGAATTGACGAATTCGAGCACGGCGGCGGAGTCGTCGAAATGGCCGAGCTTGTGGCTCTTTTCCGAGATCAGGCCGCGGATTTTCGGCATCAGCTTCGCGGCGATGGCGCGGCGCTCGGCGGCGTCGAGCGACTTGACCGCTTCGCCACCGAAAATGGCGACGCCCTCGGAGCGCCGCTCGAACCACTCGATCGCCTGGTTGATCACCGAGATCGTCGTTTCGTAGCATTCCTTCGGGCTGTCGCCCCAGGTGAACAGGCCGTGGCTTTCCAGAATAACGCCCTTGGCGGCCGGATGGTCGAGGCAGAATTTCTCCAGCCACAGGCCGAGTTCGAAACCAGGGCGCTTCCACGGCAGCCAGCCGATGGCATCGCCAAAGATCTCTTTCGTCAGGGCCTTGGAATCTTTAGCGGCCGCGATGGCAATGATGGCGTCGGGATGCATGTGATCGACATAGGGCTTCGGCACGTAGGCATGCAGCGGCGTGTCGATCGAGGCGGCGCGCGGATTGAGATTGAAGGTGCAGTGGGGCAGGTAACCCACCATCTCGTCTTCATGCTCGACGCCGCGATAAAGGCCTTTGAGGGCCTGCAATTTGTCCATGTAGAGCGTGGCAAAACCATCAAGCTTGATCGAAGCGCTGTCGCCGCCCGAACCCTTCACCCACAGCACTTCCACGTCCTGGCCGGTGAGTGGATCCTTTTGCCGGATTTTCGACGATGTGTTGCCGCCGCCGTAATTGGTGACACGCTTGTCGGAGCCGAGCGTGTTGGAACGATAGACCAGAAGCTCGGGATCGCTCATCCCCCTTGCCTTCGCATCATCCCAAAGATTGGCGAGGCGCGAGCCGGAGCGCTTGTCGAGCATGGGTAATCCTCCCTTGAAGCGCGGACGGTGCGCTCCTCTTTTCGTCGGGAATGTCTACGCAAGACGCCGCCTTGTCAATCACAAACGATCAACATCAATCATATTGCACTGCACAATGAAATTATATGATCGGAAATGATTGACACTGCGCGATTTCTAATGCCAGATGGCCGTGCAGGGAGGAACCATGCACGAAAAAGAGCGCCACAGGATCATTCTGTCCGCCGTCCAGGAAAAGCCTGTGGTGACGGTGCAGGAAATGGTCGACCTGACGGAGTCGTCCGAGGCGACGATCCGGCGCGATATAGCGGCCCTGCATGTGCAAAAGCGGCTGCGCCGGGTGCGCGGCGGCGCCGAGGCAATCACGCCGCCACAGTTCATCGGCCTTGCCGGCCGGCCTTTTTCCGTCAACGAGACGCTCAATGCGGCGCAGAAGCGCGCGATAGCGCGGGAAGCGGTGGAGCTCTGCAAGGACGGCGAGCCGATCATCATCAATGGCGGCACCACCACCTTCCAGATGGTGCATTTCCTGACCGGCCGCCGCATGCCGATCTTCACCAATTCCTTCCCGATCGCCGAAAGCCTGCTCAAGCACTCCAAGAACACGGTGATGCTGTCCGGCGGCACGATCTACCGCGAGCAGAACATCATCCTGTCGCCCTTCGACAATGACGTGACGCGCAATTTCTACGCGCGCCGCATGTTCATGGGCGCGCAGGGGCTCGGGCCGCTCGGCCTGATGGAAGGCGATCCGCTGTTGATCCAGGCGGAACAGAAGCTGATCGACCAGGCCGACGAGCTGGTGGTGCTGGTCGATTCCTCGAAATTCCGCAAACGCTCCAGCCTGATCCTGTGCGGCCTCACACGCATCGCCACCGTCATCACCGATGACGGCATAGAGGACCGCGAGGCAAAGATGCTGGAGACAGCAGGGGTAACGCTGATCGTCGCCCGCAAGTCGGCAAAGGAAGAATCTTCGCTGCAAGCCTGAGACACCCTCACGCCCGCAGCGGCGATGGAATGCAACGCTCAAGGGAGGAATATTCGATGAGCTTTCTGAAGAAACTGATGGTAACGGCGGCCTTTTCCGCCGCCATGTTCGTGAATGCCGCCTATGCCGAGAACGTCAAGATCGCGCTGGTGGTGAAGTCGCTCGGCAACGGCTTCTTCGACGCCGCCAACAAGGGCGCCGAAGAGGCGGCCAAGGAACTCGGCGACGTCGACATCATCTACACCGGCCCGACCAAGGCGACTGCCGAAGCGCAGATCGAAGTGGTCAATTCGCTGATTGCGCAAAAGGTCAACGCCATCGCCATCTCCGCCAATGACGCCGACGCGCTGGTGCCGGTGCTGAAGAAGGCCATGGACCGCGGCATCACCGTCATCTCCTGGGATTCGGGCGTCGCCAAGGAAGGCCGCCAGCTTCACCTCAACCCGTCCGACACCGGCCTGATCGGCGAGACCATCATCAAGCTCGCCGCCGACTATTTGCCGGAGGGCGGAGACGTCGCCATCCTGTCGGCCTCCTCGACCGCGACCAATCAGAACGCCTGGATCGACGCGGCCAAGAAGGTGCTGCCGGAGAAATTCCCCAAGATCAAGCTCGTCGCCACCGTGTATGGCGATGACGATTCGGCCAAGAGCACCGACGAAGCCAAGGGCCTCTTGAAGTCCTATCCGAACCTCAAGGCGATCATCGCGCCGACCACCGTCGGCGTCGTTGCCGCCGCCCAGGTCGTCACCGATGAGAAGCTGATCGGCAAGGTCAACGTCACCGGCCTCGCTCTGCCGTCGGAGTTCAAGAAGTTCATCGACAACGGCGCCAGCCAGGCGGTTGCGCTGTGGAACCCGATCGACCTCGGTTACTCCGCCGTCTACCTCGCCCACGATCTGGCGGTGAAGAAGGAAGAGGCCAAGCCCGGTGCGACGCTGTCGATCGGCCGCGTCGGCAAGGTCACGCTCGACGACACCAATTCGGCTGCGATGGCTCCGCCCTTCCAGTTCGACAAGACCAACATCGAGAAGTTCTCCAAGATCTATTGATATCGGACTGACGGCGCTGCCCCCTCATCCGGCCGCTTCGCGGCCACCTTCTCCCCACTGGGGAGAAGAGCCTGGCGCCAAGCTCGGCAGTCTCCTCTCCCCTCGGGGAGAGGTCGACCGAGCGAAGCGGAGGTCGGGTGAGGGGGAGTCAACACGGAATAGATTTGACCGGGCTTGATACAACCATGGACACGACAGCCCATCACGGCACAAAAGAGGAGCAGGCTGAGAGCCCGAGCCCACGCCTGACGCTGTCCGGCATCTCGAAGAGCTTTCCCGGCGTGCGCGCGCTGCACAATGTCAGCCTGTCGCTCTATCCGGGCCAGGTGACGGCGCTGATCGGGGAAAACGGCGCCGGCAAGTCGACGCTGGTCAAGATCATGACCGGCATCTACCAGCCCGATGCGGGCATGATCAGCATAGACGGGCAGGACGTCACCCTGCCCAGCGCGCATGCCGCCTTCGGCCATGGCGTTACCGCCATCCATCAGGAAACCGTGCTGTTCGACGATCTGAGCGTCGCCGAAAACATCTTTCTCGGGCATGCGCCGCGCACCCGCTTCGGCACCATCGACTGGCGCACCATGCGCAGAAATGCGCGCGAAGTGCTCGACACGATGCATGCCGGCCATATCGACGCCGATGCAAGGCTGAAGGACCTCGGCATCGCCAACAAGCATCTCGTCGCCGTGGCGCGGGCCATGTCGATTGACGCGCGGATCGTCATCATGGACGAGCCGACGGCCGCCCTTTCGATGAAGGAGATCGAAGAGCTCTTTTTGCTGATCGAGTTCCTCAAGAGCGAAGGCAAGGCGATCCTGTTCATCAGCCACAAGTTCGACGAGATCTACCGCATCGCCGACCGCTACACCGTGTTCCGCGATGGCGAGATGGTCGGCGAAGGGCTGATCAAGGATGCCGCCCAGAGCCAGATCGTGCGCATGATGGTCGGCCGTGCGGTCGACCACATCTTTCCGCAGCGCAAGGCCGAGATCGGCGCGCTGGTGCTGTCGGTCTCCGGCCTGTCGCACCCCACCGAGTTCAACGACATCGGCTTCGAGCTGCACAAGGGCGAGATTCTCGGCTTCTACGGTCTTGTCGGCGCCGGCCGCAGCGAGGTGATGCAGGCGATTTCAGGGATCACCCGCACCTCCAGCGGCACGATCACGCTGGACGGCAAGACGATCGCACCGAAATCGGCGGCGGATTCGATCGAGGCGGGCATCGTCTACGTGCCCGAGGAACGCGGCAAGCAGGGCGTGGTGATCGGCCTGCCCATCTTCCAGAATGTTTCTCTCCCGTCGCTGGCACGCACGTCCAAATCCGGCGTGCTGCGGCTGGCGGAGGAGTTTTCGCTCGCCCGCTCCTACACCGAGCGGCTTGATCTGCGCGCCTCCTCGCTCAGCCAGGATGTCGGCACGCTGTCGGGCGGCAACCAGCAGAAGGTGGTCATCGCCAAATGGCTGGCGACCACGCCCAAGGTCATCATCCTGGACGAGCCGACCAAGGGCATCGACATCGGCTCCAAGGCCGCCGTGCACGGTTTCATGGCCGAGCTGGTGGCGCAAGGCCTGTCGGTGATCATGGTATCGTCGGAGCTGCCCGAAATCCTCTGCATGTCCGACCGCGTCGTCGTCATGCGCGAGGGCCTTGTCGCGGCCGTCTACGACAACAAGGGACTGGACGCCGAGACGCTGGTCCGGACGGCGGCGGGGATTGCGGCATGAAAACTTTGCTGAAATACCGCGAAATCTGGCTGCTGGCGGCAATCGTCGTGCTGATCGGGCTGATCTCGACGCGTTTTCCCGCCTTCGCCGACCCCGGCAATTTGCGCCAGGTGTTCAACGACACCTCGATCCTGATGATCCTGGCGCTCGGCCAGATGGTGGTCATCCTGACCAGGTCGATAGACCTGTCGATGGCGTCGAACCTCTGCTTCACCGGCATGGTGGTGGCGATGCTCAACGCCGCTCACCCGGCGATCCCGATCCCGCTGCTGATCGTCATCGCGCTGGCCGTCGGCCTGGTGCTCGGCGCGATCAACGGCCTTCTGGTGTGGCGGCTGAACATCCCCTCGATCGTGGTGACATTGGGCACGCTGACCATCTATCGCGGCGCCACCTTCGTCCTGTCCGGCGGCGCCTGGGTCAATGCCGACAAGATGAGCCCGGAGTTCATCGGCTTCCAGCGCGCCGCCTTGCTCGGCATTCCGGTGCTGTCCTGGATCGCCATCCTGGTCATCGCGCTGTTCTTCATCCTGATGACGCGCACCGCGCTCGGCCGCTCGATCTATGCCATCGGCGTCAACCCGACGGCGTCGGTCTATGCCGGCATCGATGTCGGGCGGACGAAATTCATCGTCTTCTGCATATCCGGCATGATCGGCGGGCTCGCCGGCTATCTCTGGATCTCGCGTTACGTGATCGCCTCGGTCGAGGTCGCCAATGGCTACGAGCTCAACATCATCGCCGCCTGCGTCATCGGCGGCATCTCGATCGCCGGCGGCATCGGCTCGGTCGGCGGCGCGGTGCTGGGCGCGCTGTTCCTCGGCATCATCTCCAACGCGCTGCCGGTCATCAACATCTCGCCCTTCTGGCAGATGGCGATTTCGGGCAGCGCGATCATCCTGGCGGTGGTGCTCAACGCGCGCGGCGAACGCCAGCAGGGCCGCGTGATCCTGAGAAAGGCGGAAGCGGCATGACCGACCTCGCCAACACCCCTGCCCCGCGCCACATTCCCGACCGGTTGGACAAACCGCTCAGCTCGGCGATCTTTTCCTGGGAAGCGCTGCTGGTCGTGGTGGCGCTCGCCATCTTCGCCATCAACAGCTTCGCCTCGCCCTATTTCCTCGACCCTTATTCGCTGTCGGACCTGACCTTCAACTTCACCGAGAAGGGCCTGATCGCCTTCGCCATGGCGCTGCTGATCATTTCGGGGGAGATCGACCTCTCGGTCGCCGCCATCATCGCGCTGGCCTCGACCATGATGGGCATGGCGGTGCAGGCCGGCGCCGGCACGCCGGTGCTGGTGGCGATCGGCATCGTCGTCGGGCTCGGCTGCGGCGCCTTCAACGGGCTGCTGGTCACGAGGCTTGGCCTGCCCTCGATCGTCGTGACCATCGGCACGATGAGCCTGTTTCGCGGCATCGCCTTCATCATCCTCGGCGACCAGGCCTACAAGGGTTACCCTGGGAGCTTCGCCTTCTTCGGCCAGGGCTATGTCTGGTGGGTGGTGTCGTTCGAGCTGGTGCTCTTCCTCATCGCCGCTGTCGTCTACTGGTTCCTCCTGCATCGCACCAGTTTCGGCCGCCGCGTCTTTGCCATCGGCAACAATCCGGTGGCGGCGCAGTTCTCCGGCGTGCGTGTCAGCCGCATCAAATTCATCCTGTTCTGCCTGACAGGCCTGATGTCCGGCATCGCCTCGGTGCTGATCACCTCTCGGCTCGGTTCGACCCGGCCGTCGATCGCACAGGGCTATGAGCTGGAAGTCATCACCATGGTGGTGCTTGGCGGCGTCAGCATCCTTGGCGGCGCCGGCAGCATTGTCGGCGTCGTGCTCGCCGCCTTCATCATGGGGCTGGTGACCTTCGGGCTCGGCCTGCTCAACGTGCCCGGCATCGTCATGTCGATTTTCATCGGCCTGCTGCTGATCATCGTCATCGCGCTGCCGATCGTCTGGCGGCGGCTGCGCGGGGGGGGCGCTGATGGCTGAAAAATACGCGTTCAAGATGAAGCTCAAGCCCGGCATGAAGGCGGAATACAAGAAGCGCCATGACGAGATCTGGCCGTCGCTGGTCGCGCTGCTGAAGCAGGCCGGCATTTCCGATTATTCCATCCATCTCGACGAGGAGACCAACATCCTGTTCGGCGTGCTGTGGCGGCGGGACGACCATGGCATGGCAGACCTGCCGAAGCATCCGGTGATGCAGCGCTGGTGGGCGGACATGGCCGACCTCATGGAGACCAAGCCCGACAATGAACCGGTGGCCGTGCCCCTGGAAACCGTGTTCCATATGGCATGAGTGCCCCGCGCCACATCGCCGTCATCGACATCGGCAAGACCAACGCCAAGGTGGCGCTGGTCGACCTCGCCACGCTGAGCGAGGTCGCGCTGCGCCGAATGGCGAACGCGCCGGTGCGGCAAGCCCCCTACCCGCATCACGATGTCGAGGCGCTGTGGGCCTTCATCCTCGGCAGCCTTGCCGATCTCAACCGCGAACGGCGCATCGACGCCGTTTCGATCACCACTCATGGCGCCACCGGCGCGCTGGTCGATGCTTCGGGCGAGTTGGTGTTGCCAGTGCTCGACTACGAATTCGATGGCCCCGAGGAACTCGCGGCCGAGTATGACGCGATCCGTCCGCCGTTCGCCGAAACCGGCACGCCGCGGCTGCCGCTCGGCCTCAATCTCGGCGCGCAATTCTTCTGGCAGCAGAAGCGCTTTCCGGCGGAATTCGCCAGGGCAACGGCGACGTTGATGTATCCGCAATATTGGGCGCTGCGGCTGACCGGCATCGCCGCCAACGAGGTGACCTCGCTTGGCTGCCACACCGATCTGTGGAACCCATGGAAAGCCGATTTTTCGGCAATGACCGACCGCCTCGGTTGGCGCGCGTTGATGGCGCCGGTGCGGCCGGCAAGCGACCGGCTCGGCCCGCTCCTGCCGGCGCTTGCCGCGCGGACCGGGCTCGATCCGCAGACGCCTGTGTTCTGCGGCCTGCACGATTCCAACGCCTCGCTGTTGCCACATCTTCTCGCGGACGCGCCGCCTTTCAGCGTCGTCTCGACCGGCACCTGGGTGGTGTCGATGGCGGTCAGCGGCAGATCGGTCGCGCTCGATCCGGCGCGCGATACGCTGGTCAACGTCAACGCGCTGGGCGATCCCGTGCCGTCGGCGCGCTTCATGGGGGGGCGTGAGTTTTCGATCCTGACGGAGGACCAGCCGGAGAACTGGACCGAAGGGGATGTCGGTGCCGTGCTGGCAAAAAGGATGCTGCTGCTGCCGTCGATGCAGCAGGGGTCGGGACCGTTCCCGCATCATGCGGCGGCGTGGCTCAACGCCGACGGCATGAACAGCGGCCAGCGCTTTGCCGCCATCTCTTTTTATCTGGCGCTGATGACAGCGACCTGCCTCGATCTGATCGGCGCCGACGGCCCCACCATTGTCGAAGGCCCTTTCGCCCGCAACCGGCTGTTTGTCGGCATGCTGGCGGCGGCGACCGCCAGAAGCGTCGTCGCCTCCGAAGCCGCGACCGGCACCAGCATCGGCGCCGCGTTGCTGGCATCGGACCAGGCAAAGGCGCATGGCAATGGCTCGAGACAAGAACTGCCGGCCGACCTCGCCTGGACGGATTATGCAAGCACCTGGCGGGCGGCAGTCGAAAGGCCGAGCTGACTACGGATCCGCTTGCCTAGCCTTGAAAGACCAGCCCTTGCGGATCGATTTCGGGCCTGCGGCCCGCGACGAGGTCGGCGAGGAATTTGCCCGAGCCGCAGGCCATGGTCCAGCCGACATGGCCGTGGCCGGTGTCGAGATAGAGATTTTTGTAGCGGGCCTGGCCGATGACCGGCACGGAATTGGGCATCATCGGCCGCAAGCCCGCCCAGAACACAGCCTTTTTCTCGTCGAACGCGCCTGGGAAAAGATCCTTGCCGGTGCTGATGATGGTACTGAAGTCAGCGGGCTTGAAGCTTCGGTCAAAGCCGGTGAACTCGGCCGTCGAGGACATCCGCAAGCGGTTGCCCAGCCTGGAATAGCCGATCAGCCGGTCCTCGTCGGCGCCGCCCATGGTCGGCCCCTTGCTTTCATCCTCCAGGGGAATCGTCGCGGTATAGCCTTTCACCGGATAGACTGGCAGATCGATGCCGTAGCGGCGGCCGAGCAGGCCGCTTTCCGGGCCCATTGCGATAACAACCGCATCGCCGGCCACCGGACCTGGCGAGGTGATGACGGCCCGTACCCTGTCGCCTTCGATATCGAAGCCTTCGACCGTGGTGCCGAACCGGAACTCGACACCAAGCTTCTCGGCCGCATAGGCGGCGAGCCTGTCGACAAACAGTTTGGAATCGCCGGTCTGGTCAGTGGGCGAATAAACCCCGCCGGCTATCTTGTCCTTCACCCCGGCAAGTCCCGGCTCCAGTTCGACCAGCCGGTCGCGACCGACAATCTCGATCGGCAAGCCATGCTCGGCAAGATAGCGATAATTGTCGGTTCCGGTGTCGAGACTCTTCTGCGAGCGGAAGAAGTAGAGGATGCCCTTCTTGCGCTCGTCATAGTGGATGCCGGTCGCCTCCGACAGCGCATTGATGCAGTCGCGCGAATAGAGCGCGAGCCGCAGCTTGATGTCGGTGTTGGCGCGCAGGCGCGCCACCGTGCACTGGCGCAGGAAGCGGAGGCTCCAGGCGAGAAAATAGGGATCAAAGCGCAGCCGCACCTTGATGCCGAGATCGTGGTTGTAGAGCCCGCGCAGGAAGGTCTTCAGCGCCGCCGGGGAAGCCCAGGCGGTGGCATCGCCGGGCGACACCAGCCCCGCATTCGACTGGCTGGTGCCCCGCGCCGGCGCCGGATGACGCTCGATGACGGTGACCTCATGGCCGTCGCCGGCCAGATAGTAGGCGGCCGCCGTGCCGACGACGCCGGCCCCGAGCACCGTTATCTTCATGCCATCCCCCCAAAGCTCCACACGGCACGGCGCTTCCGCGCCCTCCGCCAGCGCCTTCCATAGCGCTTCGCGGAATGGCTTGCGAGCCCTTGGGAAAACCAGCTCAGCCTCGGGCGGAGTTCTTCCCCGTCAGGATGCGCTCCCAGGCAAGCGCGTCTGCAACGATCTGATCGAGGTCGTCGCGCTGCGGTGTCCAGCCGAGTTCCGTCCGGGCGAGATCGGAATTGGCAACCACCGCGGCCGCGTCACCGGCGCGGCGCTCGCCCGTCCTCACCTCGAAATCATGGCCGAAGGCGCGGCGCACGCTCTCGATCACCTCCAGCACCGAGTAGCCGTGGCTGTAGCCGCAATTGGCGACGAGGCTCGCGGCCCCGGCGCGCAGCCGCTCAAGGGCCAGGCGATGCGCCGCGGCCAGGTCGCTGACATGGATATAATCGCGCATGCAGGTGCCGTCCGGCGTCGGGTAATCGGTGCCGTACACCTGCATGAATGGCCGCTTGCCGAGCGCCGTCTCGCAGGCGACCTTGATCAGATGCGTGGCGCCCGGCGTCGACTGGCCGGTGCGCCCCCTGGGATCGGCGCCCGCGACGTTGAAATAGCGCAGCGCCGTATAGCGCAGGCCATGCGCGATGGCCGCATCGCGCAGCATCCATTCGCTCATCAGCTTGGAGAGGCCGTAGGGCGATTCCGGCGCCAGGCGGGCATCCTCGCGCACCGGTTCCAGCCCGGCGCCGCCATAGACGGCGGCGGTCGAGGAGAAGATGAAGTTCGGCACGCCCTCGCGTACCGCCGTTTCGATCAGCGTGCGCGTCTTGCAGGTGTTGTTCTCGTAGTAGCCGAGCGGATCGGCGACGGATTCGGGAACAACGATCGAGCCGGCGAAATGGATGATCGCATCGACATTGCTGTCGCGGATGATGGAGCCGACCAATTCCTTGTCGGCGACGTCGCCGACGACCAGCTTTGCCTCCGGTGCCACCGCCCATTCGAAACCGGTCGAAAGCCGGTCGAGAACGACCACGCTTTCGCCCGCATCCAGCAATTCCCAGACCATATGGCTGCCGATATAGCCGGCGCCGCCCGTCACCAAAACCGTCATTCCGCGTCCTCGCATTCAAGATCTGTCGGAAACTGTCTCAACAACCGCTCTACTGGAAAGCCCGCCCTATGACCAATAAAACCCTGCGTAACCGACTTGGCCGGCATATGGCATCATGTCGAAACAAAAGCGCCCTACAGGCCGGTGTTGCCAGGAAATAGGCCATGATCCACCCTCGTTAGGAACAGGTGCGGGGCGTGGCATTTTGACCAAAACGGGCCGGTGGACGGCCAATCGGGCAATGATTATGATCCAGCGCAAAACTGGGAAGCCGACATGAATTATCAGCGGTTCTTCGAGGACGCGATCGACCAGCTCCATGCGGAACGACGCTACCGCGTCTTTGCCGACCTCGAGCGCATAGCGGGCAAATTTCCGCGCGCCATCTGGCGTGCCAACGGCCGCGCAGAGGAAATCACCGTCTGGTGCTCCAACGACTATCTCGGCATGGGCCAGCACCCGGATGTCATCGCAGCGTTCCAGAACGCGGCGGGCCGGATGGGTTCGGGCGCCGGCGGCACCCGCAACATCTCCGGCACCAGCAATCCGTTGGTCGAACTCGAGCATGAGCTCGCAGACCTGCACGACAAGGAAGCCGCACTGGTCTTCACCTCCGGTTTTGTCTCCAACGAGGCCTCGATCTCGACCATCGCGCGGCTTTTGCCCAACTGCCTGATCATTTCGGATGAGCTCAACCATGCCTCGATGATCGAAGGCGTGCGGCGCTCGGGCGCGGAAAAGAAGATTTTTCGCCACAACGATGTCGCACATCTGGAAAGCCTGCTGCAGGCGGCTGGCCGCGAACGCGCCAAGCTGATCGTGTTCGAGAGCGTCTATTCGATGGATGGCGATATCGCGCCGATCAGAGAGATCGTCGACCTCGCCGAGCGCTATAACGCCATGACCTATATCGACGAGGTCCACGCCGTGGGCATGTACGGCCCGCGCGGCGGCGGCATCACCGAGCGGGAAGAGCTTGCCGACCGCATCGACATCATCGAGGGCACGCTCGCCAAGGCTTTCGGCACGCTTGGCGGCTACATCACCGGCACGAGTGCGGTCATCGACGCCGTGCGCTCCTATGCGCCGGGCTTCATCTTCACCACCGCGCTGCCGCCGGCCATCGCCGCCGCTGCCACCACGTCGATCCGTCATCTCAAGCGCTCGCAGGCCGAGCGTGACGCCCAGCAGCAGCAGGCGACGCGGACCAAGCAGATCCTCTCCGCCGCCGGCCTGCCGGTGATGGAATCGGCGACCCACATCGTGCCAGTGCTGGTTGGCGACCCCGAGCTTTGCAAGATGGCGAGCGACCGGCTGCTCGGCGTGCACGGCATCTACATCCAGCCGATCAACTATCCGACCGTGCCGCGCGGCACGGAGCGGCTGCGCATCACGCCGACGCCGTTCCATTCGGATGCGCTGATCGCCGAGCTGCAGGACGCCCTGGTCGAGACCTGGGACGCGCTCGGCATTTCCTATGGTTCAGCAGGACGACCTTCCGTGGCCAAGACCGACCGGATCATTCCCCTGCTGGTGCCCAAGTCAGGCGGCTGAAGCCGTTTGAAACTCTACTCCGGCAGCCATCTGGCGCGCCGGAGCGACTTTCGATGCGGGCTTCGTCAACTCTCAAACAGCCGTCATCCACTTCGCAAGCCGGTGCGCCGCCTCCTCGAGCTGGTCGAGACGGCGGTGGAAGCACAGCCTGAGGAAGGCTTCGCCGCCCGGGCCGAAGGCCGTGCCCGGCGCCAGGCCGACATTGGCCTTGTCGACGATCTCGAAGGCGGCGCTGCGCGAATCGGTGATGCCGTCGACCCTGAAGAACAGGTAGAAAGCGCCTTGCGGCACAGTGAACCGAGCGCGGTCGGTGGCGCCGAGAATGCCGCAGACCAGATCGCGCGCCTTCCTGGCCCTCTCCACCTGTTCGGCGACGAAGACATCGCCTTGATCGAGCGCCGCGACCGCGCCGCGCTGCATGAACTGGGCGACACCTGAATTCGAATATTGGATGAGATTCTCGAACACCTGCTGCAAGCTCGGATGGGTCTTGATCCATCCGACGCGCCAGCCGGTCATCGCCCAGTTCTTGGAGAAGCTGTTGACGAACAGGATGCGGTCCTCTCCGGTCGCGACGTCGAGGAAGGACGGCGCGCGGCCCTGGCCATAGTGGAACAGCGAATAGATCTCGTCGGCGATGATCCAAAGGCCATTTGCCCGGGCGAGATCGAGAATGGCGCGCAAAGTCTCATGGTCGGCGGTCCAGCCGGTCGGATTGGACGGCGTGTTGATGAACAGCGCCCTGGTCCTGGGCGTGATGGCGGCCGCGATCTTCTCGACATCGCACGACCAGCCATTGCCGGATTGATCGAGCGTGACCGGCACCGGCACGGCACCGGCGATGGCGGCGGCGGCGTCGAAATTCGGCCAGGCAGGCGACAGATAGATCACCTCGTCGCCGGCACCGGCGAGCGCGTCGAGCGCAAGCTGGATCGCATGCATGCCCGAGCCGGTGACGATGAATTCGTCCTCCGCGAAGTGTTTGCCGAAATGCCTGTGATAATAGCGGGCAAGCGCCTGCCTCAGATCGGGGATGCCTCTCTGCCAGGTGTAGAACGTCTCGCCCCCGGCCAGCGCCTTGGACGCGGCATCGGTGATGAAGGACGGCGTCGGCAGATCGCCCTCGCCGGCCCAGAGCGGGATCAAGCCGTCGCGCAGCCTGCCATAGTTGACGACGGCGACGATACCGCTTTCAGGCGCAGCCAGGGCCTCCGGGCGCAGGTTCTGGATCAGGGTCATGGGCGGGTCCGTTCCAATAGGGATAGCATGCCGGCTGTTCTACTACGGGCGAAAGCAAAAAACCCCGGCCGTGAACGACCGGGGTTTTGGTCCAGAAGAACCTGATGCCTCTATCTCCTGGCGAGGAGATCGCGGATTTCGGTCAGAAGCTGCACGTCGGCAGGCGGCGGCGCGGCGGCAGGCGCGGGCTTTTCGGCCTCCAGACGCCTGCGCAGGTTGTTCACCGCCTTGACCATCAAGAAGATGATGAATGCGAGGATGAGGAAGTTCAGCACGACGGTGATGAAGCTGCCATAGGCGAAGACCGCGCCCTCTTTCTTTGCCTCGGCCAACGTGGCCGCGTGGACGTTCGAGGACAATCCGAAGAAGTAGTTGTTGAAGTCCAACCCGCCGAAAATCGCGCCCACGATCGGCATGATGATGTCGTTGACAAGGGAATCGACGATCCTGCCGAAAGCAGCGCCGATGATGACGCCGACGGCCAAGTCCATCACATTGCCCTTGGAAATGAATTCCTGGAATTCTTTCAGCATTTCGACCCTCCGTTATGACCGCCCGCCTGCCGCCTCACCACCGTTCTCCAGCGCCGGCCAAGTCGACAATAGCAAAAACCTCCGGTTGCAAAACCGGAAAAAGGGCCAAGGCACCGGTTTGTTTTTACCGCATCATTAGACGTCCATGCGCCGAACGCCGCGATGGACTCAGCTTCCAAGCTGTGATTGCGTGCGCGGTGAGCGGGCGTCATGCCGGCCAGGGAGGAAGCGCGAGCCGTGCAGGGCTTGTTCATCGTTGTCATCGCGATCGCTTATGTGACGCTTCTGTTCGCCATCGCGAGCCTTGGCGACCGCCGCTCGGCCAGCTCCGGGCCCGGTCGTGCGCGGCCGTTCATCTACGCGCTCAGCCTGGCCATCTATTGCACCTCCTGGACCTTCTTCGGTTCTGTCGGCCTGTCTTCCGAACGTGGCCTTGAATTCCTCGGCATCTACACCGGCCCGGTGCTGGTGTTCGTGTTCGGCTTTCCCTTGCTCAACCGCCTCGTGCGGCTGGCCAAGACAGAGAAGATCACCTCGATCGCCGACTTCCTCGGCGCGCGCTACGGCAAGAGCTTCACCGTGGCCGCGATCGCCACGCTGATCGCGACCATCGGCGCGGTGCCCTATATCGCGCTGCAGCTGAAGGCGATCTCCGGCTCCGTCAGCCTGATGGTCGAGCACTACACCGGCTCGCCGCCCTCATTCGACCCCTTCGTCAGCGACATCTCGCTGGTGGTCGCCATGCTCCTGGCGCTGTTCGCGGTGCTGTTCGGCACACGCCACGCCGACGCCACCGAGCACCAGGACGGGCTGGTGCTGGCGGTGGCGGTCGAAACCGTGGTCAAGCTTGCCGCCTTTCTGGCGATCGGCCTGATGGTCACTTTCCTGATCTTCGGCGGACCCGGCGACATGTTCGGCAAGCTGGCCGAAAATGGCCAGGTGCGGCAGGCGATGGGCTATTCGACGTCGCTCGCCACCTGGCTGGTGCTGACCTGCCTGAGCGGCTTCGCCATCATCCTTCTGCCCCGGCAATTCTACGTCACCATCGTCGAGAACCGCAGCGAGGCGGAACTGCGCACCGCGACATGGGTGTTTCCGCTCTATCTGGTGGCGATCAACCTGTTCGTGCTGCCGATCGCCTTCGCCGGCCTGTCGCTGGTCGGCACGAAGACGAGCAGCGACCTATATGTGCTGTCGCTGCCCTTGTTCAGCGGTCACGATTTCCTGGCCATGGCTGCCTTCATCGGCGGCCTGTCGGCGGCAACCGCCATGGTCATCGTCGAGAGCGTGGCGCTGTCGATCATGATCTCCAACGACCTCATCATCCCGCTGTTCGTGCGGCGGCTGCTGAGGACGACGTCTTCCGAAAACGAGGACTGGTCGACGCTCATCCTCAACGTGCGGAGGGCATCGATCTTCATCATGCTTTTCATCGCCTTCCTCTACTACCGCGAGAGCACTGACAGCGCGCGGCTGTCGTCGATCGGTCTGATGTCGTTCGCGGCGATCGCGCAATTCGCGCCGCCACTGATTGGCGGGCTGATCTGGCGCGGCGCCAATGGCAGGGGCGCGGCCCTCGGCATGGTCGCCGGCATCCTGATCTGGGGCTACACCCTGCTGTTGCCATCGCTCGTCGCGCCCGAAACCGGCATATTGGTGCATGGCCTGTTCGGCTTCGAAGCGCTGCGGCCGCAGGCGCTGTTCGGCACCGTCGCGGAGCCGTTGAACCACGGCGTGCTGTGGAGCCTGTCGATCAACGCACTGTTTTTCGTGCTGGGGTCGCTGTCCCGCGCCGCGGTGCCGCTGGAGCGCATCCAGGCGTCGATCTTCGTGCCGCGCGAAGCAGGGCCGATGCCCAGCCTGCGCCGCTTCCGCACCGCCGTCACCGTCAACGACCTGAAGGACACCATCGCGCGCTATCTCGGTGTGCAGCGCACCGAGCGGTCGTTCCAGTCCTTCGAGAAAAACGCCAACGTCATCCTGCATGGCAACGAGCAGGCCAGCATGGACGTCATCCGCTTTTCCGAGCAGCTTCTGGCCAGCGCCGTCGGCTCTTCGTCGGCGCGGCTGATCCTGTCGCTGCTGTTTCGCCGCCACGACCGCGACTCCAGGGATGCGTTCCGGCTGCTCGACGACGCCACGGAAGCGTTGCAACACAATCGCGACCTGTTGCAGATCGCGCTCGACCAGATGGAACAGGGCATCACCGTCTTCGACCGGGATTTCCGGCTGATCTGCTGGAACCGCCAGTACCGCGAGCTGTTCGACCTGCCCGACGACATGGGCCAGGTCGGCGTTTCGCTCGACCGGATCCTGCGCCATCTGGCGGAGCGCGGTGATATCCCGACCGACCAGCGGGTGACGATGCTCAACCGGCTGACCAGCTTCGTCAGCCCCTGGCAGATGGAACTGAAAACCAGCGGCCGGATCCTGGAGCTGCGCTCCAACCCGATGCCGGACGGCGGCATCGTCGCCACCTATGCCGACATTTCCGGCCGCGTCGAGCAAGACCTGGCGCTGAAGCGGGCGAACGAGTCGCTGGAACAGCGGGTGAAGACCCGCACCATCGAACTGACCAGGGTCAACGAGGAGTTGACCCGGGTCAACGAGGAACTGGCGCAGGCGCAGATGCTGGCCGAGGAGGCCAATCTGGGCAAGACGCGCTTCCTCGCCGCGGCCGGCCACGACATCCTGCAACCGCTCAACGCCGCCAGGCTCTACTGCTCGTCGCTGATCGAAAAGGCCGGCAAGGGCCCGGCCGGCAAGGCCGCGGTCAATATCGACTCCTCGCTGGAATCGGTCGAGACCATTCTGGGCGCCGTGCTCGACATTTCCCGCCTCGATGCCGGCGCCATGAAACCGGACGACACGGCCTTCAACCTCGACGGCCTGCTGCGCCAGATCGGTAACGATTTCCGGCCGCTTGCCGCCGAAAAGCAACTCAAGCTGACGATCATGCCCTCGTCGCTGACGGTGGTGACGGATCGCAACCTGTTGCGCCGGCTGATCCAGAACCTCGTTTCGAATGCCATCAAATACACGCGTCACGGCCGCATCCTGGTTGGCGTGCGACGGCGTGGCGAACTGGCGGAAATCCAGGTAATCGACACTGGCATCGGCATTGCCGGCGACAAGTTGAACACGGTGTTTCGCGAATTCACCCGGCTGGACGAAGGCGCGCGCGAGGCCGAAGGCCTCGGCCTCGGCCTTTCGATCGTCGACCGCATCGCACGGGTGCTGAGGCTTGAGATCCGTATTTTCTCCAATCCAGGCAAGGGCACGCGCTTTTCCGTCATCCTGCCGGTGGCGGCCGTGCAGGAACCGCGACGCGAGGTCGAAACCAGGGCGCCGGCCCGCGTGGCGGCGTCGCTGTCCGGGCTGGGCGTGCTCTGTATCGACAACGACGCCCGCATCCTCGAAGGCATGCGGCTGCTGCTCGAAGGCTGGGGCTGCGCCGTCGAGACCGTGTCCGGCACAAAGAGCCTGGATATCGCGATCCGCCGCCCGGACGTTGTCCTTGCCGACTATCACCTCGATGGCGAAACCGGCCTCGATGCCATCGTCAGGCTGCGAGCGATCCACGGCGACGACCTGCCCGCCGTGCTGGTCACCGCCGACCGCTCCAACGAGGTACGCACGGCAGCAGCCGGACTCGACATCCCGGTGATCAACAAGCCGCTCAAACCGGCCGTGCTGCGCTCGATGATGGCCAGGGTCAGGCCGCTGACGTCGGCGGCGGAGTAATATCAGATTTGCTTCATTTCGGCCCCGCCGACGTAGCCCAGGCTTCCTAGATAGGCGCAGAACATGTCGGCCATCGCGTCGGCATAGGCTTCTATCTCTGCCGACGTGCGAGGCGTTTCTGAAAAATCCTTCCCGACCGCGGCGAGGGTCGTGGTGATCAGTTCGCCCGCCAATGAGCGGGTCGGCTCCGCGGCTTCAGGCAGCGCCTCTCGCATGAAGGCCTGGACGGTGCGGTCTCCCGAAGCCTTTGCCTGCTGTGCCTCGGGCGCGTCGCGGTAGAGCGGTGCGGCGTCGTTGAGCGCGACGCGCACCGCGGCCTCGTCGCATTCGGAGCGGATGAAGGCGTGGACCAGTGCGCGCAGCCGTTCGAGCGGCGCGCGCCGATCGTCCTCGAGGATGTCACGCAGCAGATCGGTGGTCTGGCGCCATTCGTCGCTCTGCAGCCGGAAGAGAAGCGCTGCCTTGTTGGGGAAATACTGGTAGAGAGACCCGACACTCACGCCGGCCTTTTCCGCCACGCGCGTGGTGGTGAAACGCTGCGCGCCTTCCCGTGCCAAAACCTGAACAGCAGCTTCCAGGATCGCCTCGACGAGCTCCGTGGCACGGGCTTGCCTGGGCTGTTTTCGTGAAGAAATCGAAGGGGTTAAGCGTCCGCTCATGGCTCAGTCCGGTAATGCGAATTGGAAAACTGAAGGATTATTCGTATTTCTAGCCCAACACAAGGACGCAACAGACTTTCGACCGGAGACACCCATGACGACGCTCACCAAAGCCCCGCTCGCGCCTCTGCTCGCCCGCCTCTTCGAGGAGGCCAAGGCGGCGGCGAGCCCCGCAATGGCGGAATTCTCGCACGAGGAACGGGACCGCCTGCTGCGCAGCAAGACCGATTATCGCGATTTCTACGGCAGGCTGAAGGATCTTTGGCTCGCCGTTTCGCCTGAGACCGGCACGCTGCTTTACATGCTGGCGCGCGGCAGCGGCGCGCGCGTCATCATTGAATTCGGAACCTCTTTCGGCATCTCGACCCTCTACCTTGCCGCGGCGCTCAGGGACAATGGCGGCGGCCGCCTGATCACCACCGAGTTCGAGCCGTCCAAGGTGGTGCGGGCCAAGGCCAACCTTAGGGAAGGCGGCCTCGTCGACCTCGTGGAGATCCGCGAGGGCGATGCGCTGGAGACGCTGAGCGCCGACCTGCCCGACCGGATAGACCTGCTGCTGCTCGACGGTGCCAAGGCGCTCTATCCGGAGATCCTGAACCTGGTCGAGAGCCGGCTGAGGCCCGGCGCGCTGGTTATCGCCGATAATGCCGATTTCTGTCCCGACTATCTGGAGCGGGTGCGCTCACCGGCCTCGGGCTACATGTCGACGCCGTTCGGCGAGGACGTGGAGCTGTCCGTGCGGCTCGGCTGAGCAAGCCTCCGTACGAGCAAACAATCAGGATCGATAGCTCATGCTGCTCCTGGAGCGGCCGTAGGCGTTAACGTCAGCCAACGCGCAATCCCGGCCGTCGGGCCTTTGACGCGTAGGCAACATCATGATCACAATCTCATCCTCCTGGCGCGCGATGCCGCGCCCGGCGCTGCTCGGCGTTTTCCTGTTCTTCTGCGCGGGTTTCGCCGATGGGGCGCTTGTACCCTTCTTTCCGCTCTGGGCGACCGGCGAGGCCGGCATTCCCACCGGCGCCATCGGCCTGTTGTTCGGCTGCTATGCCGGCGGGGAGCTTGTCGCCGCGCCGCTGATCGGCGGCATCGCCGACCGGATCGGCCGCCGGCCGGTGCTGATTTCCTCATCGCTCGGCGTCGGCTGCGGCTTCATCGCCCTGTTCTTCGTCCACGGCGTTGCCGCCACGGCGACCGTGCTGCTTTTGACCGGCGTGTGCGAATCGGTGCTTCACCCGACGATCATGACCGCGATCGCCGATGTGACGGCGCCGTCCGCGCATCCGCGCTGGTTCAGCATGGCGCGGGTGAGCTCGAGCGCGGGGCAGATTCTCGGACCGGCCTGCGGCGCCCTGCTTGCGCTGATCTCGCTCAGCACGGTCTTCCTTGCCGCCGGTGGAGTGCTCATTTTCGGCGGCATCGTGATGCTGGCCGCATTCGCCGAGACGATCGGCGGCGGACATGCCGTCGACAGCGATCAGGACGAGGAGGAGGGACTTTCCGCGCTGCTGCCGGCGTTCCGCGACGGCCGCCTGGCGAAGCTTCTCGCCTGGGTCGTGCTGTTCGAGATCTCCGGGAACTGGATCGAGGCCATCATCCCGCTTTACGCGCGTGACGCCGGCACGCTGAGCCCGTCCGGCATCGGCACGCTGTTCGCCTATGCCGCCGCCCTGACGGTCGGCCTGCAGATGGTGGTGAGCCGTTTCGCCGAAGCGCGCCCCGCCGTCTGGTTGGCAGCCGGCGCGGGTACCTCGACGATTGCGGCCTTCGCGCTGCTGGCGGCCTCGCCGGCACCGTTATCGCTGATCGCGGCCGTCAGCCTGTGCTCTGTGGCCCAGATGCTGGTCGGGCCGCTGGTGCCGACAGCCGTCAACGCGCTTGCGCCTCCGGCTCGGCGCGCCTCCTACATGGCGGCTTCCTCGGTGGCGGTGGACCTCAAGGACTCGCTGGGACCTTCGATCGGCACGGCTCTTTACGCGCTGGCGCCGCGCCTGCCCTGGATCGCCGGCATTCCGCTCGTGGCGATCGCTTCCCTCGGGCTGGGCGCCGCGATCGGCCGTGCATCGAGCCCTTCAACATCCGCTACCGACTGGAGCACGGGTGCGGACGCGATCAAGCCGGAAGAGCTGCGCACTCTGGTCGCCGAGCCGACATCCGAATAATCATCCGCCAGGCTCGGGCCCTCAGCTCACCGGCTGCAGCGGATCGCTGCCGATCTTGGACAGGAGGATCACGGCCTGCGTGCGGCTGTCGACGCCGAGCTTCTGCAATATCGCCGAGACATGCGCCTTGATCGTCGCCTCGGAGACGCCGAGCTCATAGGCGATCTGCTTGTTGAGAAGGCCTTCCGCCAGCATGCCGAGCACGCGGGTCTGCTGCGGGGTCAGCGCCTGCAGGCGCTTGATCAGGTCCGATATTTCGGGGTCGCGCTCGACACCGAGATCGATGCCGGCAGGTGCGGCGATGTCGCCCGCAAGCACCGACCGCACGGCGTCGCGGATTTCTTCCATGCTGGCCGATTTGGAGATGAACCCGGACGCGCCGAGGTCGAGCGCGCGCCGGATGGTCGCCGGGTCGTCATGGGCTGAGACCACCACCAGCGGCACCGCCGGATGGATGCCGCGCAACGAGATCAGGCCGGAAAGGCCGCTCGCGCCCGGCATCGACAGGTCGAGCAGCACCAGATCGACATCCTCGTTGGCCACGAGCAGCGCCTTGGCGCTTTCGAAATCGCCGGCTTCGTGGATGGCGGCGACATTGCCAATGCCGGCAAGCGCTTCGCGCAGCGCACCGCGAAACAGCGGATGATCGTCGGCGATGACGAAAGAATAGCCTGACGGCAAATATCCCTCCCCGGGTCCCTTGATGGTCTTCTGTTTTCTGGGACCTGACGCGACGATTATGCGGCGCTTCGCGCTGTTTTCAAGCAGCAAAGCCGGCGCCCCGGATTTTCCCCGGACGCCCTGTCTTCAGGTCTTCTGCGAGTTGGGCTTGGCTGAATCGCCGCTGTCCTTGTCCATATCCTTGACGATCCCCATGAAGCCGCGCAGGAAGCGTTCCATGTAGCTCATCGTCTTGTTGAAATCCTCCTCGCTCGGCAATGTCGATTCGAGGCGGGCCGAGAGCGAATTCTCGAGCTTGGTGACGCGCTCGTCCATCGCCTTCATCGAGGTTTGCAGGCGGTCGATTTCATCCTGGAAAGCAGCGCGTTCATCGGCCGCCATCTTGCAGACGAGTTGGCCGGCGCGCTCCTCGCAGATGGACATCGCGCCGGTCTGTGTGTCCATGCGGACATAGCCGTTATCAGACTTTTCCAGCCGGTAGCGGTCGGTTTCTTCCGAATAGGCTGACGCCGCGACCAGCGAAACGAGCGCGGCGGGGATCAAGATGTGCTGCAGACGCATGTCGTCCTCCATGGCCAAAGCCTGAAATATCGCATGTTTGCGCCGGAAATGGGGAGCACCCTTTGCATGGCCTTCCCCGCACGGCTGGTTCGGACTATAGCGCAACCATGTCTCAGATTATCTACAAGATAACCCCGGAAGCGCCCTGGCGCGAGGCCGAAGCGAAGGGCCGCTTCACCGGAGCGCCGATCGACGTCGCCGACGGCTTCATCCATTTCTCCACGGCGGCACAGGTCAAGGAGACGGCGGCGAAGCATTTTGCCGGCCAGGCGGGGCTTCTGCTGGTCGCCATCGACGGGACCAGCCTGGGCGACGCGCTAAAATACGAGGCCTCGCGCGGCGGCGCGCTGTTTCCGCACCTCTACGGCGTGCTCGACCTGAAAGCCGTGCTGTGGGTCCGGCCGCTGCCGCTCGGCGCCGACGGCACCCACCAGTTCCCGGCGCTGGAGGCCGAATGAGCGTGCTCGACCGGATTGGCCAGAAGCTGCTCTTCACGTTCGACCCGGAAACCGCGCATGGCCTGTCGATCGCGGCGCTGCGCTGTGGCCTGCCGGTCGGCGCACGGGCGGCGCGCGATGCGCGGCTGAAGGTCAGCCTTTGCGGCCTCGATTTTCCCAATCCGCTCGGCATGGCTGCCGGTTACGACAAGAACGCCGAGGTGCCCGATGCGCTGCTCGGCCTCGGCTTCGGCTTTGCCGAGGTCGGCACGGTCACGCCGCTGCCGCAGCCTGGCAATCCGAAGCCCCGCATCTTCCGGCTTCCGGCGGATGTAGCGGTGATCAACCGGCTCGGCTTCAACAATGAAGGCCATGCGGCCGCCGAAAAGCGCCTTGCCGGCCGCAAGGGGCGCTCCGGCATCGTCGGCGTCAACATCGGCGCCAACAAGGACAGCGCCGACCGCATCGGCGACTATGAACGCGGCGTCATCCGCTTCGCGCCTTACGCCAGCTATCTCACGGTCAATGTTTCCTCGCCCAATACGCCCGGCCTGCGCACCATGCAGGCGCGCGAACAGCTTGGCGAGCTCTTGTCGCGCGTCATGGCCGCGCGCGTCGCGGCGGCAAGGCAGCCGCCGGTGTTTCTCAAGATTGCGCCGGACCTGGTCGAAGCCGAGTTGGAAGACATCGCCGCCGAGGTCACCCACAAGGCCATAGACGGCATCATCGTCTCCAACACCACCATTTCTCGCCCGTCGCTACGCTCCAGCGGCGCGGCAAGCGAGACCGGCGGGCTTTCCGGCCGGCCGCTGTTCGAGCGCTCGACCATCGTGCTGGCCCGTATGCGCAGGCTGCTGGGGCCGGACATGGCCATCATCGGCGTGGGTGGGGTCGACTCCGCCGAGACGGCGCTCGAGAAGATCCGCGCAGGCGCCGATCTCGTCCAGCTTTACACCGGCATGATCTATGCCGGGCCGGCGCTGCCGGGGCGCATCGTCGCCGGCATGGCGCGTTTCGCCGACACGGAACGGCTCAAGTCCATCAGCGACTTGCGCGACCGCCATCTCGACCAATGGGCTTCAAGGCCGCTCAACTGAACGCCGTCCGCAGCCGCAGCCGCAGGATGGCAGCCAAGCTGAGGCCACGCACCAGCAGGAAGACATGCAATGCCGCCCACAGGCCATGATTGCCGAAAGCGGGCGCCAGCGTAACCAGCGCTGCGGCGAAGACCAGGAACGACAGCAGCATCATGTTGCGCATGTCGCGCGACCAGGTCGCGCCGATGAAGACGCCGTCCATCTGGAAAGCCAGCACGCCGCTCAGCGCGGTGAAGGCCGCCCAGGGCAGGTAGGTGTCGGCCACCGAGCGGACTTCCTGCGACGTGGTGACGACGGCAACCAGATTGGCACCGGCCAGCAGAAGCACCAGGGTTGCGGCGCCCGCCAATCCGAACCCCCAGAACAGGGTCAACCGCACCGCGCGCCGGAAGGGATGCTCAGCCCGCGCACCTACGGCGCGGCCGGCGAGCTGTTCCGCGGCGGTGGCGAAACCGTCGAGGAAATAGCCTGCGACGAGGAAAAAATTCATCAGCACGGCGTTGGCGGCCAGCGCAACCGTGCCGAATTGCGCACCCTGGCGGGTGAACAGCGCAAAGGCGGCAAGCAGCGAGAAGGAGCGGATCATGATATCGCGGTTGAGCGACAGCATGCGCAGGAATGCGCTCACGTCGAGCAGGCGTTGGCGTGGCACGGGCGGGCTTGCCCTGAACCGCCTGACGACGATGGCGAGGCCAAGCAGCATGACCAGGAATTCGCCGGTGACGGTTGCCCAGGCGACGCCGGCGACACCCCAGCCAAGCTCCAGGCCAAGCAGGATGCAGAGCGCGATGTTGATGCCGTTCAGCACCAGCTGCAGCACCAGCCCGAGCCCGCCCTCGCCTCGGCCGAGGACATAGCCGAGAATGGCGTAGTTGATCAGCGAGAAAGGTGCCGCGAGCAATCTGATGCCGATATAGACTCCCATCGCCTCGCTGACGCGCGGCCCGGCTTCCATGAACCACCGCCCGCCGGCCGCGATCAGCGGCGAAAGCGCCGCCAGCACGATGCCTGCGACGACAGCGATCAGCACGGCGCGCCAGAAGACCGCCTGTTCCTCCAGCGCGTCGTTGCGGCCGAAAGCCTGGGCGACCAGACCGGTGGTGCCTGAGCGCAGGAAATTGAAGGTGGTGAAGACGACGTCGAAGACCAGCGCGCCTGCCGCCAGGCCGCCAAGCAAGGCGGCGTCGCCGAGCTGTCCGACAACAGCCGTATCGACCATGCCGAGCAGCGGCGTCGTCAGGTAGGCGAGCGTCATCGGCACGGCGATGACGAGAACCGTGCGGTTGGTGACGACAAAAGAGCCGGCATCGGCTGGGATTGCACCCTTGTCCAAAGAATTGTTGCCTTGCTGATTGCGGCTTGATCGAACAGCCGGTGTGCCCCATTTTCCGGCCACCGCGCAATCCATCCTTGCCATGGCGGCCAACCGAAATCCCGGTCTGGCGCGAGCCGCCGGATCCGGTTCATGCCCCTCCACATCGTCCATCACCCCGACTACGACGCCGGCTTCGCCGTCAACCATCGCTTTCCGATGAGCAAATATCCGCTGCTGATGGAGGCTTTGCGTGTACGCGGACTGGCCGTGCAGGAGGCGCTCAGCATGCCGGAAGCAGCGTCGGCGCCATGGCTGAAGCTTGCCCATGCGGCTGACTATGTCGACCAGGTCATGAGCTGTTCGGTGCCGGAAAAGATCGAACGCGAGATCGGCTTTCCGGTCGGCCCGCGCGTTTCGCTGCGCGCCCAACTCGCCACCGGCGGCACCGTGCTGGCGGCCCGGCTGGCCTTGCGCCACGGCATTGCCTGCAACACAGCCGGCGGCAGCCATCATGCCCGCCGCGCGCAAGGCGCGGGCTTCTGCACCTTCAACGACGTCGCCGTGGCTTCGCTGGTGCTGCTCGCCGAAGGCGTGGCCCGGAACATACTGGTGGTCGACCTGGATGTGCATCAGGGCGACGGCACGGCGGACATCCTGGCGGCCGATCCGCGCGTGTTCACCTTCTCCATGCATGGCGAGCGCAACTACCCCGCGCGCAAGATCGCCTCCGACCTCGATGTCGCACTGCCCGACGGCACGGGCGATGCCGCCTATCTCGAAAGGCTGGCCGCCATCTTGCCGGAGCTGTCCGCCCATGCGCGCTGGGACATCGTTTTCTACAATGCCGGTGTCGACGTCCATGCCGAAGACCGGCTCGGCAGGCTGGCGCTTTCAAACGACGGGCTTCGTGCCCGCGACGCCATGGTGATCGGTCACTTCCGCTCGCGCGGCATCGCGCTATGCGGCGTCATCGGCGGCGGCTATTCGACCGACGTAGCCGCGCTCGCGGCGCGCCATGCCATTCTGTTCGAGGCGGCGGCGGACTACGCCTGACCGCTATTTCCTGTAGTTGGCGATTCTGAGCAGGATGAACGCCGGAACCACGATCGCCGCACCCAGCAGAATGTAACCCAGGAAGCGGTCGATGGCATGGAAGCCCAGATTCCAGAGATCCAGGAAGAATTTGCGGATGCCGTAGAGCACGTCCATCGGCGACCAGCCGAAGGCGGTCATGACGAGGCCGACGAGGAACGACACCACCAGCAACTTCAGGAGTACCCTGAGCGGGGTGTCGCCGAGAAAGCGCGTCAATGCGGACAAGACCTGTCTCCGGCTCTGATCGCCCGATTCGGCGACAGGATGAGAAATACGCACTTGGCCGCCTCGCTTCAAGCCGGGCGGGCCAAGGCGCCGAACCCTGGCCGACAAAGCCTGTGACGGCCAGTCCGGCTGTGCCGGCGGTTTTTCTATTAGGATTTTTTTCCTTGACCGGGTGAAGGCAACTATGGTAGATATTCGGTCATGGTGCTGAGTTGCGCCAAGGAACCCGCCGCACCGGCGGGTTTTTCCGTTCAATGCTCCGTCAACAGCGCGCCGTCGAAGGCTCCGAAGAACTCGTTAACGCGTATCGTGCCCTGGCACCAAGCCGGCGACCACAGGCGCATGGCAGGCGAGCGGCCGGCGGCGGCGGCAGATCGCGGCCGGCTTATCTGTTTTCTAACCAATTGCCGCTATTGCCATTCCTGGAGCGGGAGCCAGGCTTTGATGGAAGCGGAAAAAATCGGCGCGCGCCGCGCGGTCATGCTTTCGGTTGTCGTGCCGTGCTATAACGAGCGGGATGGCGTGGCTGAGCTTCACCGACGCGTCACCGCCGCTTGCCTGGCGCAAAACCCTTCCTACGAGATCGTGCTCGTCATCGACGGGGCGACCGACGGCACCCGCGAGGCCGTTTTCGAATTGGCGCAAACGGACGACCATGTCGTCGCCATCGACCTTGCCCGCAACTATGGCCACCAGATCGCGCTGAGCGCGGGGCTGGAGTTCTGCCGGGGCCAGCGCATCCTCATTCTCGATGCCGACCTCCAGGATCCGCCCGAACTGCTCGGCGCGATGATGGCGAAGATGGATGAAGGCTTCGACGTCGTTTACGGTCAAAGGGTCAAGCGTGATGGCGAAGGCTGGTTCAAGCTGGCTTCCGCGTCGATGTTCTACCGGCTGCTGCGCCGGATGGTCGACGTCGAGATCGCGCCGGACACCGGTGATTTCAGGCTGATGAGCCGCCGCGCCCTCGACCATCTGAACGCCATGCCGGAGCGCTACAGGTTCATTCGCGGCATGGTGAGCTGGATCGGGCTGAGACAGGCCGCCTTCTCCTATGAGCGGCAACGGCGTTTCGCCGGCGCCACCCACTATCCGCTGAAGAAGATGGTTCTCCTGGCAGTCGATGCGATGACCAGCTTTTCCATCGCGCCGTTGCGGTTTGCCTCGCTTCTGGGAATGCTTTCCGGCGTGCTGGGGATGGTCGTGCTCGGCTATACGCTGCTCGAATGGTCGCTGGGAAACGTGCTGCCGGGCTGGACCAGCCTTGCCGCGATCATGCTGATCCTGGGTAGTGTTCAGCTTCTGGTGCTTGGCATATTCGGCGAATATCTCGGCCGGATGTACATGGAGACGAAGCGGCGGCCGCTCTATTTCGTCAACGAGATCGTTTCGCGAAGCGATGTGGCCGTCGAAAACCAGGACCTGCCTGTCCACCGCCTCCAGGAAATGGTGAAGAGAGCCGCGCGTGGCTAAGGCGACGATCGACCGGCCGCAACGGGACCTCTCGACCGGAACGAACGCGAAATGGTCGGGAGCCGCGACATGAATCAGGCCACGGCAATCGCGATGGCTACGCCGTCGCTCGAAGACGCACAGCGCAGCAGACTATTGTTCTGTCTTTTCTGCGCCTGCACCGTTGCCTACGTGCTGATGAGGCATGCCAACTCCCTCCTTCTGGATCCTGACAGCTGGTGGCAGGTGAAGGTTGGGCTCGATTTCCTGGCGAACCGGACATTTCCGACCGTCGACCCCTATTCCTATACCTTCAACGGCCAGCCCTGGATCGCCAAGGAATGGCTGGGGCAGGTGCTTCTGGCCCTCGCCTATGGCGCCGGAGGCTGGAATGGCGTCGTCACGCTGATCATCGCCACGATCGGCCTGACAGTCTTCCTGATGGGATGGTTCCTCAGCGCATGGCTGAAGCCGGTGTTAGCGGTAGTGCTGGCTTTCGTCACGGCTTTCCTCGTGGCCCCGATCTATACGGCGCGCCCCCACGTCTTCACTTTGCCGATCATCGTCATTTGGACGGCAATGCTGTTTCGCGCGGCGCAGGACGAAAGAGCGCCATCCCCGTGGCTGCTCGCGCTCGTCGTGTTGTGGGCGAACCTGCATGCCACATTCACCTTGAGCTTCGTCATCGCCGGCTTTGCCGGTCTATACCTCCTGTCGCGAACAGGCCTGTCGAAACCGGTTCTCCTGGCGAAATGGATCGCGTTCGGCCTGCTTTGCCCAGTGGTCAGCCTGGTCCATCCCTATGGCGTCAAGGCCATCCTGGCGACGCTTACCGTCGCCTATGGCAACGAGGCGGTGCCGCTTATCCTGGAGTGGCGGCCCTTCAACGCTCAGGAAGAGCTCATCAAGGAAGCTGTGATGCTGCTGGCGCTTTTCGGGCTGTTGGTGTCACGGCTGCGGATCGGCTGGGCCAAGGCGCTGTTCATCGTCTTCACCTTGCATGCCTTTCTCAGCCATCAGCGGTTCATGTACCTGTTCTTCCTGCTGGTTCCGTTGGTGATCATGGTTGAGGTCGCACAGCAATATCCCGCACTTTCAGCCGCCACCTGGCTGGCGCAAAAGCGCGACGGATTGGAAAAATTCTTCGCCAGGCATTACTACGCAATCTCGGGCGCGGTGGCCGTCCTGCTGATCGGCGCGGTCTCGGTCCTCGGCAGTGTCCAACAGATCGCGCCGAGCCCGAAGACGTCCGCCAGCGGAGCGCTCGCCTTCGCAAGGGATCAGCACCTGTCCGGCAACGTGCTGAATTCCTACAATTTCGGCGGCACGCTGATCTTCCACGGGATCAAGACCTACATCGACGGCAGGACGGACCAGTTGTTCCTGGACGGGTTCACGACAACCGACGACGCGACCGGAAACAGTGACGGCAAACCGCTGCTCGAGGCCCGGCTGAAGAAATACGCCATAGGCTGGGCGCTGCTGGCGGCCGGCGACACCCGCATTCCCTTCTTCGAGGAATTGGGCTGGAAGCGGGCCTATGCGGACGACTACGCCGTGATCTACCTGCCCGGCGCCTGATCTGCGGCGCCGGCCCAAACCGGCTTCAGCCCTCCAGCATTCGCCTTGACACCGATGTTGCGGTGCAGCAAATTGTACCGGAGAGGACGAACAAGTGGGACCGAGAACCGAGGTTTTCTCGCATCGCCGTAACGCCGCAGCAAGGGCCGGTGTACCGGGTGCGCCGCGACTGCCGCCGGCCACGGCGCGCGAACCGGTGGCATGAACTACAGGCGCGACATCGACGGCCTGCGGGCCATAGCGGTGCTGCCTGTCGTCCTCTTCCATTTCGGCTTGTCCGCCATCCCGGGCGGCTTCACCGGCGTCGACATCTTCTTCGTCATATCGGGCTATCTGATCAGCGGCAGCCTGCTCGACGATCTCGAACGCGGCCAGTTCTCGATCGGCCGCTTCTATTGGCGCCGCGCGCGGCGCATCCTGCCGGCGCTGGCCTTCGTCATCGTGCTTGCAAGCATTGCCGCCTGGTTCATCCTTTTGCCGTCGGACCTCAACGAATTCAGCCTCAGCGTCATCGCGGCCTCGACCTTCTGGTCGAACATCTATTTCTGGAAGACGACGAACTATTTCTCGATCGACGCCGAGCTGCGGCCGCTGCTGCACACATGGTCGCTCTCGGTCGAAGAGCAATATTACATCTTTGCGCCGATACTGGTGTACCTGATCTATCGCTATGCCTCGAAACGCTGGCTGACGATATTGCTGCCGATCGCGATCGGCAGTTTTGCCCTGGCGGTCATGGCGACCTCGATGGCGCCCACGGCGGGTTTCTACCTGTTGCCGACGCGCATCTGGGAACTGGCGCTGGGGGCCATGCTGATGCTGAGAAAGCCGCCGGCACTTGCCAGCCGGCCGGCGATGGAACTGATCGGCCTCGCCGGCTTTGCCATGATCGCCTTCGGCTTCGTCACGATTTCGGAGAGCGACCCGTTTCCGGGCTACAATGCCTTGTTCCCCTGCATCGGCACCACCCTGCTCATCTATGCCGGCCACGACAGGGCGGGCGAACAGGGGCCGGCAACCATCGCCACGCGGGTGTTGCAGTTCGCCCCGCTGGTCTGGATCGGCCTCATTTCCTATTCGCTCTACCTCGTTCACTGGCCGATTAATTCCTTCGTTCATTACGTTTCGCTGAAAGCCATCGGCGTGCCGACGATCATCGCCATGACCGTGGCGAGCTTCGCCCTGGCGGCGTTCTCGTGGAAATATGTCGAGCAGCCGTTTCGGCGGAAACGGGCCTACACCGCGCCGCTGCCCATCTTCGCCTTTTCGGCGACGGCGATCGTCCTGCTCTGTGCCGGCGGCGTGGCCGGGGCGCTCGGCAACGGTTTTCCGCAGCGATTCCCGGACTTTTCAACGGAGCGGATCCAGGTTGGCGACTGGCGCAACGGCATCTGCTTCAACGAAGGCTCGAACCGGATCGAGGACTGGAACCTTGCCGCCTGCACCCGAACAAGCGGCTTTGCAACCAATGTGCTGTTGTGGGGCGATTCCTTCGCCGCCCACTATGTCTCGGGACTTGAAGCCAACGCCCAGAAAATCCAGGCCAACGTCATCCAATACACCTATGCCGGCTGCCCTCCGGACCTGACCTATTTTTCCTATGCCCGGCCTGCCTGTACCGACTTCAACGAACGGGCACTGTCGATCATCCGCGAAGCCAATATTCAGGCGGTGGTCCTGAGCGGCCGATGGACCGACTACGAGGTCAGGGGCTTCGGCGGTCTCCAGAAGACGATCGACCGGCTTCGCCAGATGGGCGTCAAGGTCTACGTCATCGGCCAGTCTCCCGAATTCATCGCCGACGTCCAGAAAATCGCCTTCTTCGCAAGACGAGGAGATGCCGCGAACATGTCCTGGCCGATGGCCATGGATCCGGACATCAACAAGCGAGTGCTGCCCTTCGTCAAAGGCGCTGACTTCATAGACCCACTGACCTATCTGTGTGACGCCGCAGGCTGCTCGTATGCCGATGCCGGCAACAAGCAATTTCTCTATTTCGACTACGGCCACTTCTCTTCCGCGGGCGCAGCACTCGCCATCTCGAAATACTGGCCGAGCTTTGCCTCCGGCACCGAGATCGCGAAAGTGAAATAGCAGGCGTGACCGGCGTGCGGCGCACCGGTCGCTGGAAGGTAGCGTGTGGAAAGCGAGCCGCTTTGCGATTGCCCGATGGCCAGCCCTCATGGTAACGAGGCTGCTGCGCGGGTATGATGTAATGGTAGCCTGTCAGCTTCCCAAGCTGAACGCGCGGGTTCGATTCCCGCTACCCGCTCCAGCTTGCAACGTGTACAACCCGGAGACATAGGTAACGTATTGTACCTAAGACATGGGTGACAATCTCGTGCCGAACGGATTGTCGATG
>NZ_VFWA01000014.1:0-148085 GCF_006442295.1 Mesorhizobium sp. B2-3-2
GCGATGCCGGCCACCGCCGTCGGCAGCGCGAAGGGCAGGTCGACCATGGCATCGACGATGCGGCGGCCGGGAAAGCGGTAGCGCACCAGCACCCAGGCGACCAGCGTGCCGAAGACGACATTGACGGCGGCCGCGACAAAGGCGGTGCCGAAGCTGATGCGGAGCGCGTTGACGGTGCGCCGGTCGGTGGCGATCGCCCAGAAATCGGTCCAGCCGAGCGCTGCGGAGCGCCAGATCAGCCCCGACAGCGGAATGAGGATGATGAGGGTCAGGTAGGCAAGCGAGAAGCCGAGCGTCAATCCGAAACCCGGAATGACGCTCGGCTGTCGAAACCGCCAACCCGCCCGAGCGGGTGCTGTGATGGCCACTGCTGTCATGGAGTTCTGGATCGCCCCACTCGTTCAAGCCAGATTGCCCTCCGCTATGACTTCAAGAGCCTTGGGCGTGCAAGTTCGTTGAAAGATACGGCGCCTACTTCCATTCGCCCAAAGGCGTGTGGATTTTCTTTCTTCTCGGTCATTCGGGCTTTCTCCAGCTCTTCTGACTACTCCTTACTGCGCAGGTCTCCAGATCTGGTTGGATGAGCACCATCACCGAAATGATAGGGTACGCGTATTCTTCAGTCGTCGAAAAATTAAACCCGGGGGACAAGCCTTGCATGTCGCGACCAGTGTTGGGTCCCGAGCATCCATCGCGCGCATACCGCCCGGCAGATGGCGTTCGGCGGATCGGACGACAGAATTTGCAGACGTCGTCGTGTGGACCAGGCGACGCCGACAATGACGAAAGCGAAGCTATGGCAGCAAGTAGTAGCGAACACTATCGCGCGGGTCGGCCGACGGTCGGAAGTGGGACCCTTGCTCAAAAGAATAGGTTGGCCACGTCACTAAGATATCTCACGCGTTCCCGTGGAGGCATTCTACGCAATACAAAACCAACGCATCATGGAGCGCATAAGTCAGATTAGAAATCCGCCTGGGGAGGAGGATATGAAAAACATCTCAAATGACCTGATGGAAATAGCCGGCCGAATTCGCCCTGCGCGAGAAGCCTTCGCGGAGGCGGACAGGAGGAGGGTCGAATCCGCTTTGGAGGCAGGACGACTTCTTTGCCAGGCCAAGGACGACTGCCTGCACCAGCAATGGATGGCTTTCCTGAGATGGGCCGATATGGATGAACAGGAGGCTCGAAAGCTGATGCAGCTTGCCCGCGCGGGACTGACATCGTGTGTCGTTTCGGAAATCGGGGGCATCGATGCGGCACTGGCCTATCTTGTGGAGGCAAGATTGCCCGAGCCGGAAGAGTGCCTGACCGTGGGCCGCATAGGCTGGCCGGAAAAGAACACGCCCTTCGCGATTATCAAACCCAATGCCGGGCATCCCGGCTATTACGATATCGCCATTGCCGACATGTGGGCCAATCCAGCAACGGTTTTCTCATCGAGAAAGCCGCTTCGGGGGGAAAGCATGAGACAAGCCGACGGGTCGTTCTTCAACAGCCTCTGGCATATTGTCGATCGTGAATTGGATGTCCCGCATTCGCAGCGCGAGTTCCAGATGATGCCGGCGGATCTGTTCTCGCGAGATGGTGCCTTCCTCTTCGCCAAGCCTGTCTCCGCGGCTGACAGTGCGACGGAAAGCGAGGCCCTCAGCTACATTCTTTGAATGTTCGCCGGCAAATGCGACCACGCGCAGCCGGCAACAATTCCATTGCATGGACCGGAAAATCGCCCTGCCGGCCTCGGCGTGCTCTGCCTAGCGTTGTTCGTCACGGCAGAACACTCCAGCGCGCAGCCTCACCCGGACGAAGATCTATCAAGCTCAGGCGAGGCTGTTCGAGGGCAATTTCCTGGCTCGGCTCCCGGACGGCAAGTTGAAGCGAGAGCTACCTCTAAGAGCATGGCAAAAGACCGAACGGCCGCCGACCGGAATTTTGACGGAAAATGAACTCAAGCAATCGACGCGCCAATGAAGCGCCGTCAGCCGGCTTGCAGCCGAGCGTGGCTACGCGCCAGATCATCTCGTCTCGTCCATTTGCAATGGCCATCAGCACTTAGCGTTGTCAAACTGCGCCAGACGACCGTCCGGGCCTATACCAGGTCTCGGAAGTGGTAATGTCTTATCCGATTGCGCACTCCATTTTCTTGGCCGCTGCTGGCTTAATCGCGTCAGTTTTCATCATCAGAGTGGCGGTTACATGCGCATCGCGATTGTTGGTTCGGGTTACGTGGGTCTTGTATCGGGCGCTTGCCTGGCTGATTTCGGCCATCAAGTCGTCTGCGTCGATAAGGCGGAGGCCAAGATTGCCGATCTCCAGGCCGGAAGAATGCCGATCTATGAGCCAGGTCTCGACGACCTCGTCGACAAGAATTGCGCGAGCGGCCAGCTCACCTTCACCAGCACGCTTGCAGCGGCAGTCGCCGATGCGGACGTGGTGTTCATTGCCGTCGGGACGCCTTCGAGGCGAGGCGACGGCCATGCCGATCTGTCCTATGTCTACGAAGCGGCCCGGGAAATCGCGGCCGCTGTTCACGGGTTCACCGTGGTGGCAATCAAATCCACGGTGCCGGTGGGCACGGGGGATGAGGTGGAACGCATCATTCGCCAATGCAATCCCCTGGCCGACGTGGCGGTCGTCTCCAACCCGGAATTCCTGCGCGAAGGAGCCGCGATCGACGACTTCAAACGACCAGACCGGATCGTTATCGGCCTGCCGTCGGACGCGCGTGGCCGGGAGGTGATGGCGGAGGTGTATCGGCCGCTTTATCTCAACCAGGCGCCAATCCTGTTTACCGGCCGCCGCACGTCCGAGCTGATCAAATATGCGGCCAACGCCTTCCTGGCGCTCAAGATCACGTTCATCAACGAGATCGCGGATCTCTGCGAGAGCGTGGGCGCGAACGTGCGCGAGGTAGCGCGGGGCATCGGGCTCGACAATCGCATCGGCTCAAAGTTCCTGCACGCCGGCCCGGGCTATGGAGGATCCTGTTTTCCAAAAGACACGCTGGCTTTGGTCAAGACGGCGCAGGACAGCGGCGCGCCATTGCGCCTGATCGAAACGACGGTTGCCGTGAACGACCAGCGAAAACGCACCATGGCGCGCAAGATCGTATTTGCCTGCGGCGGCGATGTCCGCGCAAAGACGGTGGCCTTGCTGGGTCTTACCTTCAAACCCAACACCGATGATGTCCGTGAAGCGCCTTCCCTCTCGATCATCCAGGCCTTGATCGATTTTGGAGCACATGTCCGAGTGTATGACCCCGAAGGCATGGATCAGGCGAAAATCGTGCTCGGCACAAGCGTAAGCTATGCCGAAGGCGCCTATGAATGCGCCGAGGGCGCCGACGCGCTGGTCATCGTGACCGAGTGGAATCAGTTCCGCGCCCTGGATTTTGAACGACTGTCCCGCACGATGTCGAAACGGGTGGTGGTCGACCTGCGCAACATCTACCGGCGGGAAGAGATTTCCAAGCACGGCTTCGAGTACGTGAATATCGGTGAGGGAGCGGTCGCAGACAAGGCAGTTTTCGCCGCGGCCGCGGAATGAGGTATCTGATCACCGGCACCGCAGGATTCATCGGTTTTCACCTGGCGCGCCGGCTGCTCGAGGACGGTCATCGCGTCACCGGCTTCGACGGGATGACGCCATACTATGACATCGTCCTGAAGCAGTCCCGACACGCCCTGCTTCAAAGATACGACGCCTTTCGCGCCCATATCGGCCAACTGGAAGACCTGGATGCCCTTCGCCGCGCCGCGGACTCCGCCCGGCCCGATGTGATCGTGCATCTGGCCGCGCAGGCGGGTGTCCGCTACTCAATCGACAATCCGCGAAGTTACACGGACAGCAATCTTGTCGGCTCGTTCAACCTGCTTGAGCTTGCGCGTGATCTCAAGCCCCGGCATTTGCTCCTTGCGTCCACGAGCTCGGCCTATGGAGCGAACGACAAGATGCCATTCGTCGAAACCGACAAGGCTGATTGCCCGTTGACCTTCTATGCGGCCACGAAGAAGGCGATGGAGGCGATGGCGCACTCCTATTCACATATCTTCGGGACGCCGACCACCTGCTTCCGCTTCTTCACCGTATATGGCCCCTGGGGCCGGCCCGACATGGCGCTCTTCAAATTTGTCGACGCGATCGAGAACGGCCGTCCGATCGAAGTGTATGGCGAAGGCCTGATGAAGCGTGATTTCACCTATATCGACGATCTCGTCGAAGCCATCGTCCGGCTCGTCGAATGCACGCCGGCGACAGGTCGCGCGGCGTCCGCTCCCGGCGTCGTCGACACGCTGTCACCCGTCGCGCCGTGGCGTGTCGTCAACATAGGCGGCGGCGAGCCTGTCGGGCTGCTGCCTTTCATCGAGACGATCGAGAAGTGCCTGGGCAAACGCGCCATCCGCAAGATGTTGCCGATGCAGGCTGGCGACATGCGGGCAACCTATGCCGACCCCCGCCTGCTGGAGGCCCTTACCGGCTTTCGCCCTTGCACCAGCGTCGAGGACGGGGTGACCGCCTTCGTACGCTGGTATCTGGAAGAACGGCCGTCGCGGCCGACAATAGCCGCCTGAAGCGCGCAGACCTGTGATCAGTGCACGCGCCTAACTCCTTGGCCCGACACAGGTTGGTCATGCCGAGGCCAGCTTGGCGTGTATCCTGGGCCTCTCGCCATGCCAGGATGTCACCTCAATGGCGGCTCCGTCTCCACAAAGCACTGTAAAGCCGCTGTCGGTATGAGTTTGGACCTGGCCGGTCAGCCCGATATGGCGCCCAGGCAGGGCAAACATGCGCGCCTTCTCGATCACGATCTTGGCACCGGCAGTGAAAGTGAAGGCGCCCGGATAGGGATCGCCGACGGCGCGGACAAAACGAAGGACATTCTCGGCGGCATCGCTCCAGTCGATCATCCCGTCATCGGCGGTGCGCTTTGCGCAATAGCTGGCAAGGGATTCGTCTTGCGTGACGCCCACGGCCTTGTCACGACTTATCGCCGAAACGACAAGCGGCGTCATCTCGAACAGGGCCTGCTTGTGCTTGTCGTAGAGCGAGCGCGCGGTCTCGTCCGGTGCCACGGCAAAAAGCTTCTGGAGGACGATAGGGCCACTGTCGACACCCTCGTCGAGCCGGAAGAAAGTCGAGCCCGTCTCCTTTTCATTCGCAATGATCGTCCAGGGAATCACCGCCCTGCCCCGAAAGCGCGGTAACGGCGCCGGATGAAAGCCGATCGAGCCAAACCGGGCGACCGAGCGAAATTCGCTGCGGCAGATCTGCGACCAGCCGATCACCATCGTCAAATCGGGCCGCTCGGCTTCGAGCCTCTCGATCGTGTCCGGCGCATTGATGTCCCTGGTCAGGTGGACCGCGGCCCCAGCCACACGTGCCGGCCCCGCTAGATCGACGAAATCGGAATGGCGTTTGGAAGCTTCGGCCGCAAGGGTGACAAGCAGCGATGGCGTCATGCCAGCTTCGACAAGGGCATCGAATGCGACCCGAGATCCCTCCACCGCACCGACAAAGGCTATGCGCATGAATTCAAGGCTCCAACTCACCGGCGTGAGCGATAGATGGACACAGATCTCTTCTATTGTCTGCTTCGTTTCTGCGCCCAAGTCCTCCTTTAGAGGTAAACGGCAGCCGGCCATGCATCCCTATGTGCAACTCGTCCCTTCAAAGAAAGCTGGGTATTTAGGGATTGCGACAGCGGGATTGGAATACGCGATGGACAGCTTCGCCGGCTTGGCATTTCTGGATCGCAGCGCCGCTACAGTCGGGAAGGGCGGATCTGATCTTCCACGCATGGCGATCCTGCTTTCTGGACGCCGACGCATTTGTGCTTTCGTCCCGCTACGAAGATTGCGCGGTACCGCTCAAGGCCATGGCCGGCAGCCCGCCCATCGCATCCGTCGACTGCGACGTCATACATGCTGCGCTACGATCCCCAAGGACTGAAGACCTGTCACCATGCTGACGACCACCCGTCTGACATTGCATAAGATCGACGCCCGGATCAGGATGACCTGGGCTGCGTCGGGCGCAGACGCGTTTCTTGTCTCCTACCCCAAATCCGGAGCAACCCAGCTTAGACATATACTTTCGGAATACTTCAGTCGCCACGCCAACGGCGAGAATGGCGATCTTTCGCCAATGTTCGAGGTTCTTCCGGATTTCGATCTCGATCCGACAAGGGGCATTCCGGCTTTTCGTTACACAGATGAGCGCCATCGCGTGCCGCTCGTCCTGGTTTCGCACCTCTCCTACAGACGCTCGCTTTTTCTCAATCGACCCATCATCTTCATGACCCGAGATCCGCGCGACGTAATCGTGTCAGCTTATTTCGATGCCACACGTCACAAACACTGCTTCGAAGGCACCATGGACGCGTTCATTGCCGATCGCGAACAAGGCCTGCCGGCTCTGATAGTATATCTGAATGATTGGGGTAGAGGTCTGAAGCATCACGTGAGTGCAGTATTGGGCTATGGGGAACTGACTGAAGATCCTATGGGTGCCTGCACGCGTATCCTGAGATTTCTCGGCCACACACCGTCCGTGCGCGCGCTTCAGGATTCTATCGACGCTTCGCGTTTCGACGTAATGCGTGAGCATGAGATGGCGGGCGGCCTAGCGGCGCACGATGGCGAAAGCCAGCATGCTCGTCTCGGCAAGGTCGGCGGCTTTGCCGACTATCTTAGTGATGCGCAAGCCGAACTCATTGAGCAGACCTGCATCGACTGGCTAACTCCAGCCGCGATGGAACTGCTTCGCCGTGGCGGAACGCGGTTCGTTTGCGGCTGGTATGAACTTCGCCGCCAAACCACGGATGAACACGGCCAAGGCGAGACGATCAAGAGAGATCTTCCTGTCATCGAATCCCTTTCCACCAATCCATGCAGCAACTTGGCGGAGATTGCCGAGAAGTATGGAAATAATCCATCGACGTCTTGACGTTAAGAGGGGAGTAAATGCGACTTGCGATTGTGCAGGCGGGCCTGGGTGCGGGAGGGACGGAGCGCGTCGTCAGTCTGCTCGCAGCAGATCGATGCAGGCGCGGAGATGAAGTCCATCTATTTGCTTTCGTGGGAGAGCAAGATAAGAGCTATTTTGCCCTGCACCCGAAGGTCACCGTCCACAGACTTGTAGAGGATGGGGCTTCGCGGCTTTCGAAACTCGGATTTGTCCGCAGCTTGCGGCGCGTGGCCATGTTGCGCGCGGAATTCAAGCAGCTTCAGCCCACTCTGATCGTTTCGTTTCTAACAAAGATTAATATTCTCTGCCTGCTGGCGGCGAAGAATCTTGGCATCCGGGTTATTATCTCGGAAAGGAACAATCCCAAAGCGCAGAAGAAACACGCCGCCTGGCGGCTCGTTTCTGGAATTGTACTTCGGCAGGCGGATCGGCTGGTCATGCAGACTGATGCGATTGTCAAGACGCTTCCAGATACGCTCAGAAAAAAGGCCCACGTTATCGGAAATCCTTGCGAGGTCATCGGAAATCCCTGCGAAGCGACCGATGCCTACAAAGACCACGACAATGAAATGTTTCGCCTGGTCGCCGTCGGACGCCTGGTGGAACAGAAAGGCTTCGACACGCTGATAAAGGCCTTTGCTAAAATCGCCACCGAATTTCCGGCATGGGCATTGACGATCTTCGGCGAGGGACCTGATCGGGTTCTTCTTCAACGTCAGATCAATGCGTTTGATTTAGAGGACAGGGTAAAGCTTGCCGGCATTACCGAGCGTCCGGGCGAATGGGCACGCGACGCTTCCCTCTTTGTCCTGCCGTCACGCTACGAAGGCTTTCCCAACGTGCTGATCGAGGCGATGGCGGCCGGCCTGCCCGTCGTCGCAACGGACTGTGATTTCGGTCCATCCGAAATCGTCGAACCAGGCGTTTCGGGTCTGCTGGTACCAGTCGACGATGTTGCCGAGTTGGCATCTGCGATGGCATGCCTGATGCGAGATAATGCTCTTCGCCACAAAATGGGTAGATCGGCCCGGAAAACGATCGATCGGTTCTCAATGCAGCAGATTGCGGAAAAATGGGACTCCGCTTTGACGAAATTCTGAGTGAAGGCAATCGATCACGAACTCAGTTGTTCAGGTTCGCGATCTGCGAATGAAAAATATCCAATGCCGGACAAGAACACCTCGAGCGTTTCAAATCCGGCGCACATATCCTGATGTTCATCCGGAGATGATCTTTGATAAGCGTACTTTACAGCCAATATAACTAAAAGCGGCGACCTGTCGCGCGGGGCAAGGCAATGCCCGCACATCGTCCCTGGCTGGGATCGGCCTCAAGACACAAGGCTACATCCAGACTTTCGAGATTGTGTCCCGCGGCGTGGCCTGGCTTTTGATCACTACGAAGCCTTGCGGTTGGCCAGAGGGCGTATCAGCGAGCCGCGGCAGGCATGCTGATGAAAGGAGCATCGCTCATGAAACGCACGTTCGACCTGCTCGGTGCCGCCTGCCTTCTGCTGCTGATGTCGCCCTTCATCGCGGTGCTTTCAATAGGAGTCGCGCTGTTTCTTGGGCGTCCTGTTTTTTTCCGCCAGGAACGTCCCGGCCTGCACGGAAAACCATTCAAGATAATCAAGTTCAGAACGATGACCGATCGTCGGGATCATCATGGCCGGCTGCTTCCCGATGCTGACAGGCTAACTGGCTTCGGCAGCTTTCTGCGCGCAAGCAGCCTTGATGAGCTGCCCGAATTGATCAACGTATTGCGGGGTGAGATGAGCCTCGTCGGGCCTCGTCCACTCTTGATGGAGTATCTCCCCCGCTATAGCCCTGAGCAGGCGCGTCGTCACCAAGTCATTCCCGGCATCACAGGTTTGGCGCAGGTGAACGGCCGCAACGCACTTGATTGGGAGAACCGCTTCGTCCTGGACGTCTGGTATGTCGATCACCGGACCTTCGCACTTGACCTGAAAATTCTCTGCCTGACCTTTTACAAGATCTTCACCCGAGAGGGGATCAGCGCCGCGGGACACGCCACCATGCCCGAGTTCATGGGCTCGCAGGTTTCGCAGTCGGGCGGGCCGTTGAGGACATCTGGATCGCGCCTGCCACGGTTCGCTGCAAGGGTTGCAGCCATCGGTATTCTGCTAGAGCTTGGGACTGCCGCTTTCGTTTTTGTTGTCGATCCATATGGGATCAACCACCATCTTGGGATTCCTGATTTCAATGCCGAAAAGACACATCGCCTTTCGATCGGTACGACAGCCGAGCGCTCACTACGTCTATGGCTCACCGACTACGACACTTTGATCCTCGGCGGCTCGCGGGCGCGCGTCGGGCTTGATCCCGCCGGACCGAACCTAGCTAGGCTGAAGGCCTACAATGCCGCGGTTCCGCATGCGAGCATGGCCGAACTCTACGACATTGGCATGTTCGCCTTGGCTCATGGCGCACCCCGCCGGATGATCGTCAATCTCGATTTCTCCATGTTTGAGGCGGACCGAACGGAAACCCAAGATTTTCCGGAGTCCGGCTTTGCCGGGGTTCCAATGCCTATCGTTTATGCGCGGTCCTTGTTCTCCCCCGAAAGCTTTATCGACGCTTTGCGGACGGTGCACGCCAACAGCATTGGATTTCGGGAGACCGACAAGGAAGACGGTTTTCACCAGATCATGTTGGCGCACAATTACAGCTACAGACAGGTGTCCGACCAGAGGCTGAATCGGTTGATGGCGGAGTTTTCGTCTCCCGGCAGCTTCGATTATGACCGCACCAGAATCGGCCTGTTGCACGACCTGCTGGATCGTCTCACCGCCGCTGGAGTAGACGTCACGCTCTTCATTTCACCGATACATGCTCGTCAGATGGAAGCACTCAGGGCCATGGGGCTACTCCCGGTTTACGACCGATGGCGTGTGGATCTGACGTATACTGTAAGTCAGGTCAATGCATCCAAGACAGCCACATCTGAAGTGAAACTGTGGGATTTTAGCGGCTATAACTCCGTTACGATGGAAGACATTCCGGATCCGGGCGATCGTCATCAGACGATGCGGTGGTACTGGAGCTCTGCGCGTTACACTCCGGCCTTGGGAGAGTTGATGCTGGATCGCATGCTCGGCCAGGCCTATTCGGGCCCGTCGGATTTCGGCATATCTCTTACCGGATCCAACCTTAGAGCAGTCCTCGACCAACAGCGAAAGAGGCGCACCATATATGTTGTGCTTCATCCCGAGGAGATTAATAAGATATGGAGCCGTTTGCTTTTTTTAAAAGTTACAAAGCCAAATATTTAGGGGGATTTCTCTTTATTAGTTCGGCATCTCTTATAGTTCTACTTTTTCGCGCCGTACATGTTTAGCGATAAACCGGCCATGAAGCCGCTACCGCTAATGGGGTAGGCCATCGGTCGTAGCGGCGATCAGGTGCTAGCTTATTGGGGTTGCGACAGGACCAAACTTGGTCGTGGCGGCTTTCTGGTTTCTGCCGATGATGGATGTCATCGGCAGAAACAATCCCAGAGAACGACCAAGGGACGCGTATTGCCGATCAAGAATGAGCGGGGCGACTTTGGCTACGGTTGCGATGATCGGAAGACTGGCTCGACGGGTGCTGCAAGCTGCCAGGCGCAAGAGTGCGGGCCGCACGCGCCTGGCCAATATCGCACACCTTCTGACCGGCAATTTTCTTGGCTCATTGCTGGCGCTTGTAGCCTTTACGCTTTCAGCACGAGCGCTTGGCGTGACGAACTATGGTGAGCTTGCATTGATCATCGCGTTCACAAGGGTCGTCGAGCGCGTTGTCAGCTTCCAGTCGTGGCAGCCAATTATCAAATACGCAGCCGGCATGAACGCGTCCGAGGGCCACGAGAATTTGCGCGTCCTCATGAAGTTCGGCCTGCTTATCGATGTCGGCGCCGCTGTCTGCGCCTGGGTCGTCGCCATTGGCGCGGCCCTTCTCATTGCGCCGGTTTTCGGTTGGTCGACGCAAATCGTGCATCTTCTTGTTCTCTACTCCAGCGTTCTGCTGTTTCAGATTTCCGGCGTCCCCGTGGCTGTCCAACGCATGGCCGGCAACTTCCGCCTCCTCGCCTATGGGCAGTTGCTCAACGCCGTTCTGCGCGTATTGCTGTGTCTGCTCGGCGTGCTGATCAATGGCGATCTCGCTTATTTCACAGCGGTTTGGGCCGGAACGCAGATCCTCGGCTCCCTGGCGCTCCTGACGCTGACCATGCGCGCGCTACACAGGCAGGGTGTCCACAATGTCCTGGGCGCGCCTTTGGCCGGCATCACACGCCGCTTCCCTGGCATCTGGGATTTCGCGTGGTCGTCGAACATTTCACTCACTTTGCGCGCGAGCGCGCAAGAGCTCGATACACTGCTGGTCGGATGGCTAGCCGACCCGGCCTCGGCTGGCTTGTACCAGATCGCCAAGCGCATAGGCCGCGTCGGCCAGCAAGTAGGGCCGCAGGTGCAAAACGTTCTCTATCCCGATGTCGCCCGCCTTTGGGCAAAAGGCAGCATCGAGGAATTCAAGCGGGTGATCTTTCAGACCGAAGCCATGCTGCTCTGCTTTGGCGTCATTTGCGTCCTGGTCGTGGCGGTGCTCATCCGGCCGCTGCTCGCCTGGACCGCGGGACCGGAGTTCATAGGCGCAGCCAGCCTAGTCATCGTGCAGATGGTGGCTGTCACGTTCGTGCTTTCGGGCTCAGCCGCCCGCTCGGCGCTGCTTGCCATGGGCCGGCAACGTGAGGTGTTGCGCATTGTTGTCGTTGCGACAGCCGCCTTCCACGTAACGGCCCTCCTGCTCATCCCGCGGATCGGCGCGATGGGCGGCAATATTGCCCATATCGTCCTGGGCATTCTGTGGGCCTTCGGTCTGGCGCTTTCGTTGCGACAGGCACTCAAGACCGCCCATCACCCCGACCGGCAAACCCCGCCGGCGGACGCTCTCAACCAAGCAAGTCTTGCCCCTTCAAAGGCGATCTAGATGTCTCTTGCACCTCAAGCTCTTGCACCTCAAGCTCTTGCATCTCGAGCCCCGGCACCTCAAGCCCTGGTCACTTTGCCTGCAGCGCAGCGGCGCTCGCCTTCCTCACCTTCGTTGCTCACCCATCTGCAACGACTCGAGGCTGAATCAATCCATATCATTCGCGAGGTCGTCGCCGAACTGCGCAACCCGGTGATGTTGTATTCGGTGGGCAAGGACTCGGCAGTGATGCTCCATCTCGCGATGAAGGCCTTCTATCCGTCGCAGCTGCCGTTCCCCCTCCTCCACATCGATACGACGTGGAAATTCAAAGAAATGATCCGTTTCCGCGACGAGACTGTCGCGCGGCTCGGTGTGAAGCTGCTGGTGCGTCGCAACGAGGCCGGCCTGGCCGAAGGGATCACGCCATTCACACACGGCTCGTCGACCTACACGCAGATCATGAAGACGGAGGCGCTGAAATCGGCACTGACCTCGCTCGGCTTCGACGCCGCTTTCGGCGGCGCGCGGCGCGACGAGGAAAAGAGCCGCGCGAAAGAACGGGTGTTTTCGCTGCGCAGCGATAGCCACGGCTGGGATCCAAAGAACCAGCGCCCGGAACTATGGAACCTCTACAACGGCCGGCTGAAACCAGGGGAGTCGGTCCGGGTCTTTCCTCTATCGAACTGGACCGAAATCGATATATGGCAATACATCATGAGGGAGAACATCCCCATCGTCTCGCTGTATTTCGCGGCCAAGCGCCCGGTGGTGGAGCGCGACGGACAGTTGATCATGGTGGACGACGACCGTCTGCCGCTTCGCCCAGGCGAATCCCCCGAAATGCGCTCGGTCCGCTTCCGCACGCTTGGCTGCTATCCCCTCACCGCGGCCACCGAAAGCACTGCCGCGTCTGTTCCCGAAGTGCTCCAGGAAATGCTTGTCGTGAGGACCTCCGAACGATCGGGCCGGCTGATCGACCATGACGAAGCAACATCGATGGAAAAGAAAAAGCGCGAGGGGTACTTCTGATGCTGGGTTTTGCTCAAACCGCGGAACTCGAATCTTCCTCGATAGACGAGATCACTTCGCAATATCTTGCTGTTCACGAGAAGAAGAGCCTGCTGCGATTTTTGACATGCGGCAGCGTGGATGACGGCAAGTCGACGCTGATCGGCAGGCTGCTCTACGACACGAAGCTGCTGATGGAAGACCAGCTTGCCACACTTACCCGCGATTCCCAACGCCACGGCACAACCGGCGGCGATCTCGACTTCGCCCTTCTGGTCGACGGTCTCGCCAGCGAGCGCGAACAGGGTATCACGATCGACGTGGCCTATCGTTTCTTCGCCACGGAGCGGCGCAAATTCATAGTCGCCGACACGCCCGGCCATGAGCAATACACCCGCAACATGGCTACCGGCGCATCCAATGCCGACCTGGCGATCATTCTTGTCGATGCGCGGCAGGGCATTCTGACCCAGACACGCCGACATTCCTTCATCGTTTCGCTGCTCGGAATCCGGCATGTCGTCCTTGCGGTCAACAAAATCGACCTGGTCGACTATTCGCAAACGGCATTCGAGGAGATCGAGGCGACCTATCGAAGCTTCGCGGAACCGCTTGGCTTCGTTTCTCTGGAGGCCATCCCGCTGTCGGCGCGTTATGGCGACAATGTTCTTTCGAAAGGCGAGAACCTGCCCTGGTACCGGGGCCCGACGCTCATCGAGCATCTGGAAACCGTCGAGGTGGAACGAGACCGCCGTAGCGCGCCTTTCCGGATGCCGGTGCAATGGGTCAATCGTCCGAACCTCGACTTTCGCGGGTTTGCCGGCACCGTCGCCGCCGGCGTGATCCGGCCGGGAGACCGTGTGGTCGTGGCACGCTCCGGCGTGACAAGCTTGGTCAAGCGCATCGTCACCCAGGACGGAGACCTGTCGGAGGCAGCGGCGGGCGAGGCTGTCACGCTGACGCTCGAGGATGAGATCGACGTGTCCCGCGGCGACGTCCTGGCGGGGGCGGCGGAGCGCCCGGAAGTGTCAGATCAGTTTGCGGCCCATCTGCTCTGGATGCACGAGGATCCATTGATCCCCGGCCGCCCGTATCTGATCAAACTCGCCACCAGCGTGGTGGGTGCGAGCGTCACGCAGATAAAACACCGGGTTGACATCAATAATTTTGCAAAACTGGCAGCAAAAACCCTCGAGAAGAACGACGTCGGCTTTGTCAACTTGACGACGCAGGCGCCGCTCGCCTTCGACCCCTTTTCCAGCGTGCACGAAACCGGTGCGTTCATCGTCATCGACCGGATCAACAACCACACGGTCGGTGCCGGAATGATCGACTTCAGTCTGCGCAGGGCGAACAACGTCCATTGGCAGGCACTGGATGTCGACATGAATGCGCGGGCGATCGCCAAAGGTCAAAAGCCCGTGGTGCTGTGGTTCACAGGCCTGTCGGGCTCCGGAAAATCGACGATCGCGAATCTCGTGGAGAAGCGCCTCCATGCGCTGGGCAAGCACACCTACCTGCTTGATGGCGACAATGTTCGCCATGGCTTGAACCGAGATCTCGGCTTTACCGATGCTGATCGCGTGGAGAACATTCGACGCGTGGCCGAGGCCGCCAAGCTGATGGTCGATGCCGGACTGATAGCGCTTACTTCATTCATTTCGCCGTTCCAGGCGGAACGGCGGATGGCGCGCGACCTCTTCGGCCCAGGGCAGTTTATCGAGATCTTCATCGATACACCATTGGAGGTCGCCGAAAGCCGCGACCCGAAGGGCCTTTATCGACGCGCCCGAAACGGGCTGATCCAGAATTTCACCGGCATCGGCAGTCCCTATGAACGCCCAGAAGCGCCACAGATCACGGTAACGCCGGATCTGAGCGCCGAGGGGGCCGCGGAAGCGATCGTCAGCTACCTTGAACGAGGCGGCTACCTCGGAACTGCGACCGGGTAACAGGCGATGGTTGGAGGAGCTAGCCAGGGGCCGGTACGGGTTTGCTTTCCATTTATCGGTGATGATGTCGGTGGAAGCCACATCTCGGCGCTCAAGCTCATCCAGAATCTCGATACATCGAAGGTCGTTCCGATTCTGGTGCTTCAGGAAACGGCCGGGCCTCTGGCGGCCTTTCTGCAAATGGAAGGCCAGCCCTTCATGGGTTTCCCGCTGCCGACGACTTCGCCTGGAAAGGGAACAATTCCCGGCGATGTCATGACCTATCTGACCAGTACGCTCCCGCGCATGCGGCGTTTCATCAAGGAGCAGAAGTTCGATATCGTTCACACCAATGACGGCAGGACGCATGTGAATTGGGGCATTGCGGCGAGGCTGTCAGGTGTCCGGCTGGTTTGGCATCATCGCGGCGACCCCGACGCCAAAGGCGCCAACGTGCTTGCGCCGCTCATCGCGCATCGCATGGTGACAGTGTCGCGATTTTCGCGACCGCGGCATCCGATCAGATCCCTCAAGGGACGGCTCAGCGTCATCCATAGTCCCTTCGACCATCCGTCGACTGTGCCTGACAGGATCGCGGCCAAGGCTGCACTTCTGGACGAGCTAGGCCTTGCACCGGGAACACGCGTCCTGAGCTTCATCGGCGGGCTGATCGAACGAAAGCGGCCGCTCCTCTTCATCGATATCCTTGATCGTTTCGTGCGGGAGCATCCGCAAATCCCAGTCGTCGGCTGCGTGTTCGGGAATTCTCCCGCGGGCTCGCAAGATCTTGAAGCTGCCGCCCGCGTGCGCTGCGCCGAGCGCGGGCTCGGCCAAACGGTGCGCTTCATGGGTTTTCGCAACCCGATCGAACCTTTCCTCGCGGCAACGGATGTTCTGGTCGTTCCCGCCATGGGAGAGCCCTTCGGCCGAACCCTTATCGAGGCGATGTTCCTTGGGACGCCGGTGGTTGCAACCGATCATGGCGGCAATCCGGAAGCCATCGAGAACGAGCGGACCGGATTTCTGGTCACACCGGAAGACGCCGGGGCCTTCATGGAGCCGCTATCGCGGTTGTTGTCCAATCCGCCGCTCTGGGCCCGGATCAGCGATGCAGCCCGAGACCACGCCTTCTTCTCCTACAGCACGCACCGCCATGTCGAAAATGTCATGAAGATCTATGACAGGGCGCTTTGCTCCCGCAAGGCCGGCTTGGCGACCGACCTAACCAGCGAAATCGGCGGTTAAAGGGTTTCACAATGCGGGTAGAGCACATCGATTTCCTTGTCATCGGAGCCGCAAGAAGCACGACGACCTGGCTGCAGCAGCAGCTTCAGGCCGATCCGGGCGTCAGCACGCCGGTATCTTGATAGACGCATCCAAGGGAAGGGCCTCCTTTGACATGAGTGAGTTTCGCGAAAAGTCAGCTGCGCCATTGATATATGGTTCCCCCGGCATGGATCGAGGTCTGCCGTACGAAGCCCATCATCCTGCTCGCAATGCGAACCAAGACACGGCAGCTACCCAGAGTGGGATCGTTGCCACGACCCGGGCCGGTCAAGTTGGATATCGCCGCGAAATTGACGGCCTGAGGGCGATCGCAGTCGTTCTGGTGATTCTCTACCATTCAGGGCTTCGCGTCGCGGGCCTTGACCCCTTTGCCGGCGGTTTTATTGGCGTTGATGTCTTTTTTGTTATTAGCGGCTATCTGATTGGCTCGATTGTACAGCGGGAAGTCATGGAGGGGACTTTCTCGTTCGCCAACTTTTACGAGCGTCGCGCGAGACGGATCTTACCTGCTCTGTATACCGTCTTAGCGGTAACGATCCCATTCGCTTGGCTATATATGCTGCCGAGCGCCTTCAGAGACTATTCGGCGAGCCTTTTTGCAACCATCTTTTCAGCTTCCAATCTATATTTCTGGCATGTTGCGAGCTACGACGCAGCCGACAATCTTTTTCGTCCGTTAATTCATACATGGAGCTTGGGAGTCGAAGAACAGTTCTACCTGATCTTCCCCTGCTTTCTCCTACTGGTGTGGAAATATGCTCGGAGGTTTTTAACCCCCATCCTGTGCCTTGGGCTCGTCGTTTCGTTCATTCTTGCGGAGTGGATGACAAGGCATTTTCCGGATGCATCTTTTTTTCTACTGCCGCCTCGAATCTGGGAACTAGGGTTGGGGGTGTTTCTGGCAAGACGCGAATTGACTGGCGGCCGGCTTGTGTCGATGCGCTCTTCACGAGTCGCGCCTGCGGTCGGTTTGGTGCTCCTGATCTGCGCGGTGCCGTTGATGAGACCGCAGTGGCACCACCCAGGACTTGTAACGCTGATCCCGGTTGCAGGAACGGCATTGCTTATCTGGTATACAGGGCACGGCGATCCCATTACACGAGCGCTTTCCTCCCAACCGTTTGTATTTGTCGGCCTGATATCATATTCTCTCTATCTTTGGCACCAGCCGATATTTGCTTTCGGCAGAATGAGTGCGACCAATTCTGTCGATGGCACGATGGTACTTTGTTGGATTTTGATATCTGTTATACTTGCCATTGCGACTTACCGCTTCGTTGAGATGCCGACCCGCAGCAGAAAGCGAACCAGCAAGCCCGTTATATGGCTGATTGCCTCACTAGGGGCCGTACTACTCAGCGGCGGCGGATACTACTGGTATGTCCAGAATGGCATGCCAAGCCGTTTTGCGGACGGCCTTGCCCCGATTGCCGCTGCATCCGATATTCGCGAGGCTCAGATTTTTCAGAACGGGAAGAGCTGTCTCAACTTTGCGCCTGAACAGGGCCCTTGTACCTTTCATGGCTCTAACCCCGAGGGCTATGCTCTTGTTAGTTTAGGTGACTCTCACGCCCGCACTCTGCTTGGTCCGATGCGAGACAGCCTCGACGACTACCGAGATATCGCCTCGTTCACACCGCTCAATCGAGGCGGCTGCGTATTTCTCCTGGGTTTGCAAAGGGTTGACGTGGACCAACCGGGTTGTCCAGGCGACTACAATGACAAGAGGCTCGACTACATAGGCAAGCTGAAGCGGCCGATAGCCGTGCTCTTGTGGCGTCTCCCCATTCTCGTGGAGCAGAGCCGTTATGACAATGGCGAGGGGGGAGTCGAGCCGGGCGACGATCACCCGCATTTGGCCAAGCTGGGTGAAACCGGGCCCGCCGATCCGGCTGCGGTCGCCACGGCCATTTCCCACACCATAAACACACTTCTGGAGCGCGGGGTGAAGGTTGTCTTAGTCTATCCAGTCCCGGAGATGGGTTGGAACGTCCCGCAGGTACTTCTCATGCGGGCCAGACGCCAGAACGATCCTGCAGCTTATATGCAGGCGGAACCGATTTCGGTTTCCTATGGGGATTTCCGCCGGCGAACGCAACGGACATACGAATTATACGATAATGTCGGATCCGATCCAAATCTCGTGCGTGTATATCCGGAGAAGGCCTTCTGCGATCAACTGCGCTGTTTCGCCAATCGAGGCTCTCAGATTTTTTATCGGGACGACAACCATCTCAGCGAGACCGGCGCGTCCAAGCTCAACGTTTTGATCATGGACGCCATCAAAGCACGGTGGGGAAATGACCGATGACAGACGAAGGAGAGCCGTGGACTTTTTCGAGGGGGAAGCCTTATGCGACGGCCCAGCACGGAAGCGACAAGGGCTGCCCCTTGCAGTAGAGCTCGACGCTATGCCTTGCGGTGGTATATTTCGAAATACGGGTCCAAAGAGCTGGCAATTCTCTCATCCATGTAAGCGATCTCGTCTCTGTTGAAATAGTCGACATAACCGCCAATTTTACCCCGCCGCACCTTAAAACTGTCGGGGTTCGACTGGTCCGTCGGGCGCATTCTTTCGTGACCGAAAGCGTCTGCCATTTCGATCTTTCGCAAATTCTCGAAAGAGCCAAAGGTTGTCGCCTCATCGAGGATCGTTTCCGGCACGCCCTGAATGCCCAGAAAATCCAGCGCCGTGCGAAGCGCCGATTTTGGAGCTTGGCGCATATGTTCGTAGGACAGCATTTGAAATGCCTTCACCTTGTCGCGGTTGTGCGCCCAGGCGTTGTAGAACGCTATGATGGAATCAATGCCGCCGACATCCTGGGCCAGAAACTCATTGATCGTCCCGTCAAACACCTTCATTCGGTGCGTTGCGTCAAAATAATATGAAACAAGCACGTCTCTCGGATCACGAACCAGAAATAGGATCTTTTTTCCCGAATATCTTGACTTATCGGCCTGTATTTCGCTGGGACGCTTAAGGTTTGGACTGTCGTCGTGAGAAAAGCCAATGCAAGGGATATTCGACGAGATCTTCCAGAAATGCTGGATTTCCATGGGATTCTGCAGGTTAAGGCCGTAGTGTTTGTCGATGACGCGGCCAACCATGGTGCGCAGCCACGTTCGACCGCATTTCGGGTATGAAAGCACAAAGGAGTCCCGCGACCAAAAGATCATCTGGCGGCGCAACGCTCCCAGGGGACCCGAGTAACGTATTTTCTTTGGAACGACGGCTTCGCCAAGGAAAAAGGTAGCGTCGCGAAGATTGTTCTTCAACTGTCCGAGCATAGAAAGCTTCCTCTGCTAGCGTGAGCTTGGCGCATTAGCGTCGCCGATAATGAAGTGCCCGAAGAACGGGACCGCCGTACCGAAACTCAAGCGACCATTTTAATCTCCGCCATTGTAAGCCATTGCATTGGTGCAGCGAGACCTAGCTAGCTGGCTGGCCCGGACTGGTGGGAGTACCTCTTTGGATTAACGCGGCAAAGTCCGCTTGCAGTTCCGATAGTCCCCCCATGCACAAAAGCATGTGTTGCTTAGAAAGCGGGTAAAGCGCCCCATAGCAGCGATAAGATCGTAGCCTCGAATCCGAACGATTGCAGGCCAACCTGTTCTTGATTGAGCAAGGGACTGGCAGGCACGGATTTGTGCCTGCGAGTTCAAACAGCCGCGTCTCTTAACGTGCTCTCTTGGAGCGCGGCGGCTAAGCTTTGTCGAGGTCTAGAATGAGCCAGTCAGATCAGCCGTTTGAGGCAATCAGTCCACTGGGAGGCCAATCCCTTTTGCTGGCCACTGCAATCGCTCTCGGCCGTCTCGTCAGCAAGCCGCGCACAATTGTTCATGTGCTGTCGTACTTGCGCCGGCGGGTGACCGGGCGCGCCAAGGCCGTTGGCAAGAACCTTCATCTCTACATCATCGACCTGGCCCTGGCGCTGGCGGCACTGTCGTTTGCTTCATTCATGCGATTGGGCCTTGATGGAGAATTCACCGGTCCGGAAAGCCACGCTTCGTTGCTCTTCGCACTCCCTTGCTTCCTGCTTACATGCGCCGTGGTCTTCCCGGTGACTTGCCTCTACACCCGCAACTGGCGATATGCTTCCGTCGGCGACATGCTCGGTATCGTTCGCGCGGCATTCGTCACATCGCTGGCCTTCGTGTTCCTGATGTTTGTGGCTACACGGCTCGATTCGATTCCGCGCTCGGTGATAGTGATCCAGTTTCTGTTGCTCGTGCCGCTGCTTATTTCGGTTCGCATCCGCTCCAAGCTCGTTGAGCTAAGCCGCTTTGGTCCGACTGCGAACAGAGCGAGAAACGGACGCGACGTGGTCCCTGTGCTGCTGATCGGTGCAGGCGATGCGGCCGATCTTTATATTCGCGCGCTGCAGCGGGATCCGAATGCACGCCATTGGCCGGTCGGCGTGCTCGACAATGGCGCAACGACAGAGGGCTATTTCCTGCGCGGCGTGCCGGTTCTGGGCAGCATCGAAGACTTCGACATGGTCATCGGCGATCTGGAAGGTCGCGGCATCAAGCCCCGCCACGTGATTTTCACCGAAAGAGTGCCTGGCCTCGTCGACCCGACGCTTGAAGCGCTGATCGACCGGGCCGACCGTCTGGGCATCGCTGTCTCTCGCCCCGCCCCCGTCCTGGAGCTGCGCAATCCTAAATATCAGAGTCGCTTCGACTTGCGCCCGATCGAACTTACCGACCTGCTGGAGAGGCCGCAGGCGGTTCTTGATAAAGATGCGTTGTCCCGAATGATCGAAAACAGGCGCATCGTCGTCACCGGGGCCGGAGGCTCGATCGGTGGAGAGCTCACGCAGCAGATTGCCGCGCTCGGTCCCACCGAAGTGGTCCTGATCGATAACAGCGAGTACAATCTGTACGCCATCGATCTGGAGTTGGCGGAGAAATTCCCGAATGTGCGCCGGAAGCCATATATCTGCGACGTACGCGACCCTGTTCGCCTGGGGGAGATTTTCCGACGCCATCGCGTCGACCTGGTCTTCCACGCGGCGGCACTCAAACATGTGCCGATGGTCGAGTTGAATCCCTGTGAGGGCATTCTTACCAACGTCATCGGTACTATGAACGTGGCAGAAGCGACTCGCCTTTGCGGCGCCAAGGCAATGGTCCAGATATCCACCGACAAGGTTGTGAACACGACCAGTGTCATGGGCGCTACCAAGCGCCTAGCGGAACTCTATTGCCAGTCCCTGGACCTCGCCTTTACCGCCGGCGATACCCCCGTTCGCTTCATGACCGTTCGTTTCGGCAATGTTTTGGGTTCAAGCGGGTCGCTGATCCCGCTATTCAAGCGCCAACTCGCCCACGGCGGTCCGCTGACCGTGACCGACATGGAGATGAAGCGCTTCTTCATGACAATACGCGAGGCGGTTGAATTGACCTTGCAGGCATCGGCCCATGGTCTGGAGAAAAAACTCGGACAGGGCGAAATCTTCGTTCTCGACATGGGTGCGCCAATCAAGATCATCGACATGGCGCGCCGCATGATCAAGCTCGCGGGATTTCGGCCGGATGAGGACATCAAGATAAAGATTGTCGGCTGCCGGCCGGGAGAAAAGCTGTTCGAGGAACTCTTCGACGAAAGCGAAAGACGTGTCGACGTTCCGATTTCCGGAGTCTTGGGCGCCGTGCCCAACGCGATGCCGCTTGACACGCTTCGCAAGGGATTTTCGCAATTGCGTCGCTTGGCGAGGGCCGGCGACACTGAGGGAGTGTTAAACCTTGTTGCGGATATGCTTCCCAGTTACCGCAGAGACGAAGCCAAGCCTGCGGCGGCGGTGACGGCGCCATTCGTGCCCCATGTGATCCTCGGTTCAGCCAAGGCAACCACGCGTCCACACGAGGCGGCTGCTTGAGGCCCAGCGGGAGCGCTGCCGTGCTAAGGCATATTGCCTCGGCTCTGTTTGTCGCGCTGTCGTGCGGTACTGCACTGGCCGGGGCGCCTCAACCTCAGCCGACAGTGGCCGAGGCACGGGAGGCGGTCGAGCTTGCGGGGGCCTATTTCCGCGATCATCTCGGTGTAGCGGGAACTTATGTATGGAAATATTCCCTCGACGGCCAAAAGAGGGTGGGCGAAGGCGGTACCGTGCCCGCGAGCGTTGGCTGGGTGCAGCCGCCTGGTACGCCGGCCGTCGGCGCTGCGTTCCTGCGCATCTTCGAGGTTACCGGCGACAAGCAATGGCTTCAGTCTGCCCAGGTCGTGGCAACCGCTCTCGTCAAGACTCAGCTGGAGTCCGGCGGATGGTTTTACAAGATCGAGACCGACCCGCAAAAGGCGGCGACATGGTGCTACCACGCACTGAAGCTGGGCAGGAATACCTGTCGCGATATCAAGGATAATCCGCAACGCAACGAGACTGTCCTCGATGACAACAACACACAGAGCGTGCTGAATTTTCTGATGTGGTTCGACCTGGCGAGCGGCGGTTCGGATCCGGACGTCCGTTCCTGCATCGACAGGGCGCTTCATCGATTGATGCGGGTGCAATACCCGAATGGGGCCTTCCCAGTGTTCTTCAAGGGAGCCGCGCCTGGGGCGGATGTAAAGGCTGCGGCCAAGGCGAGTATTCCGGCCAGTTGGTCTCACGAGTGGCAGAAGCCTGATCGTCCGCCCTACTTCATCATCAACGACAATCTTCCCCGCGATATGGGTCGTCTCTTTCTAAACGCCTACCGCACATATCATGATCCCGCATATCTCCAGACGGCGGAGAAGGTCGGTGATTTTCTCCTTGCAGCCCAGTTGCCCGCACCACAACAGGGCTGGGCTCAGGGTTACGATCGTTCCATGCAGCCGGTTTGGGGGCGCAGGTTTGAGCCGCCAGCGGTCGTCTCGCGCGAAACCGCCGGCAATATCGATTACCTGATCGAGTTGAACGAGCAAAACGGGGATGCGCGGTTGCTGCACGCGGCGACGTCTGCGGCCGTCTGGCTACAGGCAGCGCGCCTGCCCGACGGCAGTTGGGCACGTTTCTACGAACTCAACACCAACCGGCCGCTTTACATCGATGAGGGCGGCCAAGTGACCTTCGACGACATGGACCTCCTGAAACACTACGGAATGAAAACCGGTGCAGAGATCGAGCCGGTGTTCGCTCGGCTCGAGGTTGCAAAGCGGGGGCAGAGAGTTTCACGTCAACGACTGTGGATCAGTGCCGCGGATGAGTTGAGCGCTGGCGAACTGAATTCGAAGGTGCGTCAGCTCGTCGACAGTCAGGATACCCAGGGACGCTGGGTCGAGGGCCGGTTTATCGAGGGGGAAGACTTCGTCGAGGGCGTGTTCGCCCTCGCTCGTTTCATCTCCGCGCCAGCATCAGAGCCGGCGAAATAGTTTCTGCATATCGCTCGCTCTTGCCATGGGGAGATCCTGACCAAGATCTTCCGGTGCGCCGATTTAGCCTTTTGTAGAAGCTGGAAAGCTCGGCTGGTGGGCCTTAGATCGGCCTGCGTAGGAAAGGTCGCGAACGACCGTACTTGGGGCGAGCACCGCGAAGAAAGCGCGCGACCGTTCTTGGAGTTGGGCCGTCGCGCAAAATCGCAACACTGGGCGCCATTCCAAGCAGCAGAGGCACGACAAAAAAACGACCGTAGATGTGGGGCAGCGCATTGGCCAGCGCCGCGAAGAGGAGAACGGTCGTCGCCGTGCAAATGGCAGATGCCCTGCCTTCACGATTACGAGCGGCAAGGATGGCGATGGTGATGCCTGCCACGAGCAGGAGCAGAAAACCGACGAATCCGGGCAGCCCTGCCTCGACCCATATGAGGAGATAGGCGTTGTGAACCGGGGCGTGCAATTCGCTGACGTGCCGATACTGGTCGGCACCGATGCCGAGCAGCGAATTATTGTCCGCTTTGCCAATCGCCTCATGGATGAGCCGCATACGGTCCGCAAACGTGCCAGCCTCATCGAGGTCACCATTCTGCAGCGCATTCAGCACGCGGCGTTGGAAGACCTCGGGCAAGAAGTCGCGGCCCCAGGTAACTGCAATGAAGAATGTGGCGAGCGAGGTCACAGCTAAAGAAATGATACGGCGCCACGAGCCCGTCGCGACCACGAAGATGGTGACCGCAAAGACAAGGCCGATCAGGCCGGTATTGGATCCTGTCAAAATAATGCCATAACCAAAAAGCGGCAGTCCGACCCAAAGCCAGCGAGGCCTTATGCAGCCTGACGCCACCAGCCACAACATTAGCGGGACAGAGAGCGCTATCAGCGTTGCGCATTCATTCTCGCGTTCCACCCAACCCTGGAAGCGACCATTGCCGCTGACAAAGACGGTGCCGCGTTGCTTGAGGATGTCGATTATCACTATCCCCTGCAGACACATCACGGCGATCGAGCAAAGAAATGATTTCATCAAGAGAACGATTTCGGCCCAGGGCCTCGACACGACCATGAAGGCCAGGAGAAAGTAAGCGTACAGATATTGCGCCGAGATGATGAAGCCTCGCTGCGGATCTCCGAGGATCAGACTGCTTAGCAGCAGCATCCCGCATAGTAGGGTGATGCCGATGTTCCATAGAAACGTCCCCGCCCCCAAGGGAGAGATCGAAAAGGATTTCCCGAGCATGGCTGCAAATACGGCCACGAGAGCGAAGCCGTCGCTGATGGTAAAGTAGAATGCATCAAAACGAAGAATATTGAAGGGCGTGAGAAAGACGGACGCCACGGCGAACCAAAGCCCGAGTCTCTCGGCTACCTCTGGCAACGATGTGACGGCCGGTTTGGGGCCGGGCCTTGTCCAATAATGGCGAGGAGCCCTGGCGTAGTTCATCCTCACTCCTGAAATCTGTTTTGAGAGTCCGTTTCGCCAGCCCTCATTGGGCCTGCAGTTCAGCCTATCTGCCAAGATAGGGCCCGGGCCGGTTACGCTATCCTTTTGGATGATGTTGCCTTTGCGGCTAAGCCTCTTGAGCGCGATTGCGGCCGCACAACCATGTTAAAACTGTCGTCGCGGTAAGTCGCGAATTCGATGCTGGGTTGCCTCCAGGTCCGATGTGGCAGGGCCGGATTAGACCAGTCGAAGACAAAACAAAAAGGGGCGGGATCTGTGAGCTTGATAGACGACAACAGCGTGTGGAGCCGTCTGGAACCATTCCTTCAAGAGCCGATCGAGCCGTCGAAGGAACGCACTTTCGGCCCGCGCGAACTCTACACGCTTTTCCGAAGGCGCCTCCCTTTAATCCTTGCGGTCGTAACTACCGGCACCGCTCTCGCGCTCATGGCGGCCATGGAACTTCCCAAGACGTATACCGCTCGTTCGATGATCGTTGTCGAATCCGACGATCCCAATCCTCTCGACACCGCACAAGCGCAGCCTAATCAACAGCCTGACAAGTCGCGAATGGACACCGAGGCGGATCTGATCACCTCTCGTGTCTTTGCCAGCCTGGTCGTCGACAGACTGGACCTCATCAAGGACCCGGACTTCAACACCTATCTGAAACCAGCCGCGAGCCGAGCTTCCCCTTCGGATTCGGGCCCTGGACTGCTGTCACAGACCGTCGGCTTGATCGTCTCGATACCGCGAGCGCTATGGAACCTTGTCGCCGGCGCCGACCCGCAGGATGCCGCATCGCTGCCATCGAAGGGGGTTCAGCAAGATCGGGCGATCTCATCGTATCTGTCGAGCGTTTCGGTTGACCGGTCCGGAGAGAGCTCGGCGATGACGATCTCCTTTTTCAATGACGACGCGTCGAGGGCGGCCCTGATAGCCAATGCGACGGCCAAACTGTTCGTGGAATGGTCCCGGGACAACAAGCGGCAGGACATCAAGGACGCCGTTAGCTTTCTGAGGCAGCAATCGACGGAGCTTGCGTCACGGATAGCCGCCATAGAAGGCCAGATCGCCAAGTATGCGGCAGAACACGGCGTGTCCAGCGATCCGCGCGATGATCTGCTGCGCGCCTCGATCCAGCAAAGCAACGAGCAGCTCAGCACCGCCAGAGGTGAATACACGCAAGCGCAGGCGCGCCTCGCCCAGGTCAGGCTGGCGGCCAAGAGCGGCGACGCGGGCGCCAACGTCGATCCCCTGCTCTCATCGGACTTCCTGACGTCCCTGCGCAACGACGAAGCGACGGCGATGAGGGACCGCGCGCAACTGGCCAGCAACTACGGGCGCAATCATCCCTTGGTCCAGGAGGCGGATGCAAAAGTAGCGGCCGTCCGCACGATGATCTCTCAAGAGATGCTGCGTACGATCGCAATCCTGGAAAATGACGTCCGCGTCAACGAAGGCAGGGTCAACCAACTCGCGAAGACTTTGGAGGAGTCCAACGAGCAACTGCGGCAAAGGAGCCTGGCGGAAGCGAAGCTCCGGGAACTGAACAACCAATTGTCGACCGAGCAGAAGCTCTACGACCTCGTGTCAGGCAGACTTGGCAGCCTCGATCCGTTTTCCGAGGCGGTCGAGCCCGGCGTGCGGACGGTTTCCGCCGCCGAGATTCCGACGAGCCCTTCCTTTCCCAAACTTCGTTTGATGACGGCGGGCGGTTTCGCCGCGTCGCTGATCCTAGCCCTGATCCTTGTGCTGACGCTTGAAAGCATGGATGTGAGAATACGCGAGTCACAACGGGTATCGAAGCTTATCCGTGCGCCACTGCTGGCATCGATTCCGCAACTGCCCAAGAAGTTCCTGCAACGCGCCACGCCCCCTCTTGAAACCTTGTTGTCGCAACCGCGGTCGGCCTTCTCCGATGCCTTCCGGTCGCTGTACATGGCCTGCACCCGGATGAACGGTGGCCGGAGCAAACAGGTGATCCTGGTCAGCTCAGGACTACCGCAGGAAGGCAAAACAACGACGGCCATGGGCCTCGCCGTGGCAGCTGGAATGGACGGCGCCCTGACAGCGCTGATCGATCTGGATTTGCGAACCCGCAGCATCCATAGCGCCATGGAGTTTGGGCCCGCCGACAAGACACTCAACGACTACCTACATGGTGGTTGCACCCTGGCGGAGATCGTTCAGACGCTTCCTGAAGTTCCGCGACTGGATGTGCTGGCGCCATCTGCCGACGACCAGACCTTGCCTGAATTCCTCAATTCCAGCCAATTCGCGAAATTGCTGGAGGCGTTCCGGCTGGAATACGACGTGGTGATCATCGACGCGCCGCCTGTGCTCGTCGTCGAAGACGCTATCAGGATTGCCGCCTCGGTGGACACTGTCGTGGTCGTGGCCGCGTGCGACAACACCACGCAAGAAGCTCTCGCCCAGGTTGTCGAGCGCCTGCGGTTCGCTGGCGGCCCGTCGATCGGCTGGGTGTTCAACCGCGTCGACCCCTTCCGACAGGCCCGTGGTGCCCTGCGGAAAGCCTATTTGAAACGGCAGCAGATTCGTCGTTATTTTCCCGCTTGACCGCCATCGGCCGCGCGGCCGATCGGGCGCGGCCGACTATATTCCCATCGCCTCGAGCAGGGTTTGGTTCACCTTGTGAACATCGAACCGGTCTTCCGCGAGCTTTCTTGAGTTGGCACCCATTTTTGCGGCGAGTTCCTCATCGTCGAGAAAAGCCCGCTGCGCCGAGGCGAGAGCTTCCACGTCTCGCGGCTCGACCCGGAAACCGTTCTCGCCCTCGATCACCGTTTCTTGACAGCCAGGGGCGTTGGTCGTGATTATCGGCCGGCCGGTCGACAAGGCTTCCAGCGCGCTGCGAGGAATGCCCTCCCTGTAATAGGACGGCAACACGAACACGGTGGACGCGGTCAAATAGGGACCGACGTCGTGTGTTTCGCCGAGATATTCGACGGCACCTTCCTTGGTCCACTGGTCCATTTCGGCTTTCGAGATGGAGAGGGGGCTCGGATCGAAGGGCCCGAGAATCTGAAAGCGTGCAGCGCGATACTTGGTCTTCAGGATACGCGCGGCGGCAGCAAACTCGGCAATTCCCTTTTCGCGTAGCAAGCGAGCGATCAGAAGGAAGACGGGAGGCCCTGAAGGTGGGCGGCTTGCGGCAAACAGCGTCAGGTCCACTCCTGAACCCGGGATCATGATCACCGGCGTCGTCGCAGAAACCATCCCATGGCGCCGGATGTCGGAAGCGTCGGCTTCATTGTAAGCGAAAACTGCTTCGCAGCCGACCAGCGCCGAGCGGTAGAGACCAATACTCAACCGGCGCAAGACAGTTGCGCGCAGTCCCGTGATGCTGCCGCTGAATATGAAGCCGAAGCCTGTAAAGAGCGCAAACCGGCGCGGTACACGGGCAAGGCGGGCAGCCAATCCACCATAGATGATCGGCTTCATCGTATACGCCAGGACGATTTCGGGCGCCAAGCCGCGGATGAGCTTGTAAAGCGCCTTGAGCGTTCGCAAATCGGCCAGCGGACTGGTACCCGTCCTGGCCATCGGAATCTGTCGGAAGGTCACGCCAATTGCCTTGAGCCCGGCGATCGCCCGCTCATCTTCGTCGGGGGCGAGCGCGATGACATCATGCCCGGCAGCGACCATGGCCTTCAACAATTCGAGACGAAAGTTGACAAGCGAACGCGTCAGGCTCGCAATGACGACGATGCGCTTGCGACGCATCGCATAGTCCATAGGGGCGCGAGGAGAGTCTCGACCATTCATGTGCACAGCAACCATCAGCCGCTCCTATCGGATATGGCGACGACGCCCTAGAGCTGCTTCGTAGAGTTCCAGGTGCCGGCCGACGTAAAGGGAAAGCGAGAAGTTCTCCATGATGCGACGACGCGCTTGTTGACCCAGGGCGCGGCGCTCGGCCGGTTCAAGGCTGACAAGCCTGATCAATCCGGCGGCCAGTGCTTCACTGTCTCCCGGTGGAACGACCACGCCGCTGTCGCCGACCAGCCAGCCAGAGTCGCCGACCGCGGTAACCACCGCCGGCACGCCGCTGGCCATCGCCTCGCCTACGGCAAGGGAAAATGCCTCGCCCCAGGCCGAGCAAAGCGCGTAGACATCGAAGCCCGGCATGAGGTCGGCGATGTCAGCGCGGATGCCCGGCGTGGTAATGCGGTCGTCTATGCCGAGCTCACGGGCGGTGCGCCGCACGGGGCCGTCGGCATGTCCCTCCCCGATAAATATGCCCTGAACGTCGTATCCCTGCTCCAGGAGCCGGCTGATGGCGCGGACCAGGCTGACCTGGTCCTTCATGGGATGGAAGCGTGCCACATGGCCGATCATCAGCCGTCCGGGCGGCAAGCCGAACAGGCGGCGCAGTTTCGCACCGGCGTGGACCGAGGGGGAAAATTGATCGCAGTCCGTCCCGTTCGGGATAACCGCCCTCCGGCGCGGATCAAAGCCCAGGCGCTCGTGATCATCGGCGGCGACGCGCGAGCAATATGAGATCGCGCTGGTGCGCCTCGACAGGCGGGCCGAGAGCCGTATCAATTGGCGCGTCAACGGTTTCTCGTCGGCTAGATCTCGAACCGTGTGATGGATGCTCCAGATGACCGGCGAGAAATTGAGCCCCAGCATCGAGCCGAGCGTTGCCGCGACGTTGCCGTGATACATCCATCCGTGAAGAAGATCGGGCGCCGCCCGTCTTATCGACCGCGTCAGCCGAACGACATCGCGCGGTCGCGGCCGTTCCGTCATGCCGAGCGAAACGAGCCCCGATCTTGTATATTCTACGTTTGCAGCCACCGGACCGGGTGAAAGCAGGGACAGAACTGAAGTCGAGAAGCGATTTTGGTCGACCTGGCCAAGAAAACGGGCAAGCATGACCTGAGCGCCGCCGACGTCGAGACTGGTAATGGTGTGAAGAACACTTGTGTGCACGCAAGCTTCCCAGCTGTCTGCAACGCTCCGCCCTGAGGAAGCATTCAATCATCCGACAGTATCCAGCCGCACCATACGTTGGTTGCAGCCGACATCCAGTTAGCCAAATTAGGTGGGAACCAGACCGAAGGTTGTCACCGCTCCACCAAAGGTATGACTCATTGTCCTCGCGCAGGTGTCGCTAGGGTCTTTGCAGGAAAATTCTATGGTGGGCTTCCATGGCATCTTATTGCAATGCGGCGCGGAGCAGGCGATCGACAGGCGCATGGACCAGTACATTCCTTGCGAAAGCACTGGGATCCGCCGGTATTGCGATCCTTGCGGTTGCAGCGATTCTGATTTCCCAGCTTGATGCCTGGGCCGCGGCGGACGATGATTACAAGCTTTCGGTCGGCGATGTGGTGTCGTTTGACTTCATCGACGACGCGCTTCCTGCCGAACAACTCACGGTCGCCAGCGATGGCGCGATCAACATTCCGCTGATCGGCAGCTTTGAAGTCGGCGGCCTGACGGTACCCGACGCCTTGAGTCGGATCCGTAAAGCATTCATCGCGCGTGAACTCTTCAATGACCCGCATATAGCCCTTGCGGTGGTGAGCTTCCGCCCGATCTTCGTCCTTGGGGATGTCAAGGCGCCGGGCTCATTTCCTTACCAGCCGGCACTGAATGTGGAGCAGGCGGTGGCGCTTGCGGGCGGCCAGTCGACCGGGGGAGCCACGGCGGAGGATCGCGTCGTAACACGCGCCCGGTTGCGCGGAGCTCTTGATGAAAGCGTGGTGGAGATCGCCAAGGAGGCGGTCGCCGCTGCGCGCATCAAGGCCCAGTTGGCAAACAGCGATAAGATCTCGGAACTGGATCTGCCAGCCAAGATCAAGGGGCTGATGAATGCCAACCTGCTCGCGACGCTGCTTCCTACCGAGCAGCGCATCCTTGAAGCAGATCAACAAGCGCTGACCACACGTCGCAAGCAGCTCTCTGCGGGGATCGAAGAAGTGAATGTTGCCCTCGCCAATGTTCAACAGCTTTCGGACATACAAAAGACGGTGATCGCTTCGGCACAGGCGGATCTCGACCGCATCAGGGGCCTCAACAAGAAAGGTCTCGTCACAATCACAGACCTCTCGAACGCCGAGCGCGAAGCGACCACGCAGCAATCTCATCTGCTTGAGATCTACAATCAGGCATCGACGGTGCGCCGCGAATTGAGCCAGTTGCAGCGCGACCTGGATGACGCCACCCAGACCTGGACACACACGGCGCTGACGGATCTCCAGGCCCACAACTCTGAAATCGAACGCCTGATCGCGGTTCGAGAATCGACCGAGGAACAGATCCTGCTGTTGAGCTCACTGGCCGCGGAGCAGACACGCAGCAACAACTCCATCACGTTCACCTACCAGATCCGCCGCAAGGTAAATGGCCAGACCGCCACAAAGGTGGCGACCCTCGACGATCCGGTTGCGGCCGGAGATACGATCCTGGTGTCAATAAACCGCCTGGACAGCGCCCAGGACGCGACAAGCCGTTCAGCCACTACCTTGGCGACGACCTCTTCCGTCCAGGTCGGACCGTCGCAATGATCGGCCTCAGCACCCCGACAGCACGTTCCGGCGGCTGGACTGCGCGCGTTCCGCCTGGCCGGGCCATACCAAGCCGTATCGCCGCGGTGGTCCTTTTGGTTCTCAGCCTGCCGCTATGGCTGGTGGCTGCTGTCCTTGTCTGGGCGAACATTGGCCGTCCGCTGTTTTTCCGCCAGTCTCGCAGCGGGCTGGAAGGTCGCCCGTTCGTGATCTGCAAGTTTCGTACGATGCACGAGGGGCGAGACGGGAACGGCATGCTGCTCCCCGACGCCTTGCGTGAGACGCCGGCCACGCGGCTGATGCGCTCCGTCCGTATCGATGAGCTGCCGCAGCTTCTCTCGATAGCCAGGGGGGACATGGCCTTCATGGGGCCCCGTCCGTTGCTCCCGGCCACCATCGCCGAATTCGGCGAGCTTGGGCGTATTCGCGGCACGGTCCGCCCCGGCCTGTCTGGATGGGCACAGGTGAACGGCAATACCCGCCTCACCAACAGCGAAAAACTGGCGCTCGACCTCTGGTATGTGCGCAACCGCAGCCTGTGGCTCGATCTGCACATACTGGTTCTGACTGTCCAAGTGGCACTGTTGGGCGAACGCGTCGATCGCCGCCATGTCGACCATGCTTTGAAGGCTATGCCTGCCGGGACGGTCCGGCCATGAACCCAGCACTCGGTCGACTTCTGGTGATCGCACCGCATCCTGATGATGAGGTCCTGGGGTGTGGCGGCACGATAGCCCGGATGGCTGCGCAAGGCGCAGAAGTTCATGTCGCAGTGGTTACGCGAGGCAGCCCGCCCGCCTTCACAGAGGAGATGACGGAGCGGGTTCGCAGCGAGGCCAAGGCGGCGCATGCCTGTTTGGGCGTGCAACAGACGCATTGGCTTGATCTGCCGGCAGCGCAGATCGCCGAAACGCCGCACGCGACGCTCAACAGGGCGCTGCTGACCCTGTTGCGGGATGTCGTGCCGGATACGTTGCTCATCCCCTTCGTCGGTGATGTGCACATGGACCACCAGTTGATCTTCCTGTCATCGCTGGTAGCCGCTCGCCCGACCCAATCTCAATATCCGCGGACGATCATGGCTTATGAGACCGTCTCCGAAACGAACTGGAATGCGCCCTATGTGACGCCGAGCTTCGTGCCGAACGTCTTCATAGACATCGCATCGACGCTGGACCGCAAACTCGAAGCTGCGTCGATGTTCGCCTCACAGATCAGAGATTTCCCGCACGAGCGTTCGATCGAAACCTTGCGGGCGCTTGCGATCGTCAGGGGCACCGCCGCCCATCTGAGGGCTGCCGAGGCCTTTGTCCTTCTGCGAAACGTCATTTGAATCCTAGCTGGAGTATTCTGCGATGAAACGCTGGCCAATCTACGACGAAGAACAAATAACCGATGTGGTAGAGGTTTTGCGATCCGGCCAGGTGAACGCCTGGACCGGCGACCATGTGAAGACCTTCGAACGCGCCTATGCGCGCAGCCTCGGCCGACGTCACGCGGTGGCGCTGGCCAACGGCTCGCTCGCGCTGGATCTTGCGATGAAGATCCTCCACATCGGCGCCGGCGACGAGGTGATCGTCACGCCCCGCAGTTTCGTCGCCTCCGCCGCCTGCGTCATGTTTGCCGGCGCCACGCCTGTCTTCGCGGATGTCGACCCGAGTTCTGGCAACCTTTCCGCCGAGACGATTGCGCCGAAGATAACGGCTCGAACAAAGGCAGTGATCGTCGTGCATATTGCCGGCTGGCCGTGCGATATGGCGCCGATCATGGAACTCGCAAAGCGCAGCGGCATAAAAGTCATCGAAGATTGTGCCCAGGCGCATGGAGCCGAATACAACGGACGACCGATTGGCTCCTTCGGCGACATAGCGGCGTTCTCGTTCTGCCAGGACAAGATCATCACGACGGGCGGCGAAGGTGGACTTGTCGCAATGGACGACAAGAAATTGTGGCTCGCTGCCTGGAGCCTCAAGGACCACGGCAAGAACTACGATCTGGTCTTTGCCCCCCATAGGGCGACAGGGTTTCGCTGGCTGCATGACAGCATCGGCACCAACTGGCGCATGACATCAATCCAGGCAGTGCTTGGCTTGCGGCAGCTCGAACGCCTGCCCGATTGGACTCGCCAACGCGAGCGAAATGCCAACATCTGGATAAAGGCGCTTGCTGAATTGCCGATGCTGCGCGCGCCCCAGCTCGGTTCGGAGCATAAGCATGCCTGGTACCGATGCTATTTCTACATCAAGCCCGAGCTGCTGTCTCCCGGATGGTCGCGCGACGAGTTGATCGCGGCCATCAATGCGGCCGGCGTCCCGTGCTTCTCGGGAAGCTGCTCGGAGATCTATCTCGAACATGCCTTCGCGGACGCCGGGGTAGCGCCGCCCGAACGTCTGCCGGTCGCACGGCAGCTCGGTGAAACGAGTATGGCTTTTCTGGTCGACCCGTCCTGGACGACCGAGGAGACCATGGCTGCCGCGTCGACGGCGCGGTCAATCCTTGTTACGGCTTCGCGCCAGCTCGAGGCAGCATGACAAAGGAACGCGCCATCAGAAAGGATGAAAACGTTCTAGCGTCTTCTCTGGCAGAGCTGCAGATAGTGACGTCGTCAGCAGCGCGGAACCTCACCCTTGCCCGTACAGAACGCAGTCTGCTCGGATTCGAACTGCCGGCCGCGGTTCGATTTTATCAGCAGATGATGCTCATCCGGCTCGTGGAGGAGCGCTTGCTCGATCTTTTTTCCCAAGGTCTGCTGTTCGGCACGACGCACACGTCCATTGGACAGGAAGCCAATGCGGTTGGCGTGATAAACGCTCTTGACCGGGACCGCGACATTGTCTGGAGCAACCACCGCTGCCACGGTCATTTCATTGCCTATTCGGGTGAAGTCGAAGGCCTGATAGCGGAGATCATGGGGCGTGTAACCGGCATTTGCGGCGGACGTGGCGGCAGCCAGCACCTGTGCTTCCGCAACTTCCACTCCAATGGCATCCAAGGGGGCATCGCGCCCGTCGCGGTTGGCAGCGCGCTGGCGCGAAAGGACGAGGGCGCCGTCGCAGTGGTGTTCCTCGGCGACGGCACGATGGGCGAGGGAGCCGTATACGAGAGCCTGAACCTTGCGTCTGTTTTCGCCGCCCCGGTGGTCTTTGTGATCGAGGACAACGAGATCGCCCAGACGACGCCCAAGCATCTGACCGTCTCCGGTTCGATCGTCGCCAGGGCCGAGCCGTTCGGCGTCCGCACGTTCGCCTATGATGGCAACGATCCGATCGCGATATATGAGCTCGCCCAAGAAGCCATAGGCTATGTACGCGCCGAATCCCGCCCTTGCTGGCTCTACTTGCGAACCGAACGGATCGGCCCGCACAGCAAGGGAGATGATACAAGGCCGGCGGAGCGTCTTGAGCAAGCTCGAGCCAGAGATCCCATACCTCCGATGCGCCAGCGCGTTGCGAACGCCGATGAGATCGACGCCTACTGCCTGAATGTCGTGGACCGCGCGGTCGAATCCGCCGCCGTGGCCGCCTTGGCGCGGGGCTGATCCATGCGTGTCGTCGAATCGATCAATCGCGCTCTACACGATCTCATGGGAGCCGATCTCCGTCTGGTGATTTTGGGTGAGGATGTTCTTGACCCCTACGGTGGCGCCTTCAAGGTCACCAAGGGTCTTTCGTCAGCCTACAAGGACCGTGTCTGGACCACGCCGATCAGCGAAGGCGGCATTGTTGGCATGGCGGCAGGCATGGCCATCAAAGGCCGGCCTGTGATCGTCGAACTCATGTTCGGAGACTTCATAGCGCTTGCTGCCGACCAGATCATCAACCACGTCGCCAAGTTCCGCTGGATGTACAACGACCAGGTTGAGGTCCCCGTCATCATCCGCGCTCCCATGGGCGGACGGCGCGGCTATGGGCCGACGCACTCGCAAAGCCTGGAAAAGCATTTTTGCGGCGTGCCCGGGCTGACGGTGCTTGCCACTCACGAGTATGCCGATCCTGGTACGCTTCTGCATCGGGCCTTCGCGTCGCGATCCCCTCACCTGATCATCGAAAACAAGGTGATGTATTCCAGGCCCGTGCTCGGACCCGACGCGCTTCCACATCCGGCGGATGCAGATGTCGTGATCCTGACATATGGGGGTTGCGTCGAGCACGCTGTCGCGGCCGCAAAGAAACTCGCGCAAGAGGAGGAAATCGCGACCAGCGTGGTGGCCGTCGAACAGCTGTCGCCCTTCCCTGGCGAGGATGTCCGAAGCCAGGTCGGCAACTGCACGCGTGTGGTCGCGGTGGAGGAAGGCTCTCCCGGCTGGGGCTTCGCGTCGGAGTGTGCGCGCGCGCTGATCGGTCGGGTCAAGCACTTCAGCGCATTGACCGGACCCGATCACCCCATTCCCTCAAGCCGCGACTGGGAGGACGATCTGCTGCCGGGTGTGAACGCCATCCAGGCGGCCTGCATCGACCTGTTCCAGAAAGGCTAAGCGTACATGACCGTGCTTGTCGAAGCCCCGCGGGTTAACGCCAACGAGGACAATCTCCAGCTCATCGAGATTCGGGTCGCACAAGGTGAAAGGGTCGAACAAGGCACCATTCTTTTCGTGCTTGAGACCACCAAGGCCGCAGTCGAAGTTGATGCTCCGGAGGCAGGAACTGTCGGCCTGCTGGACATCAAGGTCGGTGACTTCGTTCCTGTCGGCGCAACGCTTTGCAAAATCAGCGACGAAAATTTGAATGCCGTTGTCGGGGAAACCAGCTCGGCCGATGTCGGGGCAAGCGAGGTCGCGATAACGGCTAAAGCCCGCAAGGCCGCATCCGAGCTCGGGGTCGACCTTGCGGACGTCATTCCGTCCAATGGCCGCATTGGCGAAGCCGAAGTGCGCGCTGCTGCCGGTCGCCGATCCGGCGCCAAGAGAGCCGAACCGGGCGAGCCCAGTTCTGTCGCTTTCTCCAGGCGGGCCGTCATCATCGGCGGCGGCGGCCACGCTGCCTGTCTGATCGATGCTCTCGATGGTGCCGGATACGATATCGTGGGCTGCACCGATCAAGCGTTGCCCGCCGGCCATCACGTCTGCGGCGGTATTTCGGTAATCGGCACGGAAGACTGCCTGGAGCGCTTGCTTGCCGAGGGCACGCGCTATGCCTTCATCGGCATCGGAGGCGCCCAGTCAAGCCAGGTGAGGCGGGCAATGTATGAACGCGCCACCGCAATGGGCTTCGTTCTGCCGCCTGTGATCCATCCTTCCGCGATCGTCTCCAAGGCGACCAGGATTGGACATGGCTGCCATATTTTGGCCGGCGCGAGCATCGGTCCGCGCTGTACGATCGGTAACAACGTCATCGTCAATCAAGGGACTATTGTCTGCCACGACAGCCTCGTTCAGGACAATGCGCACCTGACACCAGGCGCCATCCTAGCCGGCGGAGTGGGCATCGGAGCCATGACCGTCGTGGGAATGGGCGCAACGGTGCTCCTGGGCGTCCAGATCGGCGCCGACTGCCTGATCCACAACGGCGCGCACATCAGCGCCAATGTCGCAGACAACACCATCGTCGACGCGCAGGGCCGCCGCCATCTCCGCTAATGCATGTCGCCCAAAGGCGATCTCCGGCTTGGGAAAGCGACATGGCGGGGCGGTTCGACGTGGCGGCTCTCGGCCGAAGGCCCGCCAATTCCGATCGGTGTCAGCCAAGCCGTACTTCGGTTGCGATCCAGCGGTCGCCGTTAAATCAGTCCCGCAATGCAGCTGTTAGTCATCCGGTGGAGTTTTCTGCGGCAGCCCACTACTTTTGGGCGGGGGTGTCCTTCGAATTCCCGAGCATTGCGAGACCTGGGATGGTGTACGGTGAAATGGTCTGCGGGATCCAATTTGGAGGCTCAGATGACCGTTGCACATCTCCATCCTCAGAACCCATCGGGTCCGCAGCATTTTCCCGTCGAAGCGTCAGCGAAGCGGGCTGGCGACAATTCGTTCAATGTAGCCGCGCATGGGTTGCGCGGCATTGCTTCTCTTATGGTCTTCTTCGCTCACCTCCTGGGCGGCACGGCGGAGCACGTCTACGCCTCCAATTCGGCCTATGTCGACCGCATTACGCCCTTCTGGAATTTCGGCACCTTCGGAGTCTGCCTTTTCTTCGTCATCAGTGGCTTCGTCATCCTGCCCAGTGCGATACGCTACAGTCCCGCTCAGTTTGCTGCCCGACGGTTCCTGCGCCTCTACCCTCTGTTTTTCGCACTAAGCCTGCTTTTCATCGTGCTGAACGCAACCACCAACTTTTATCCCGAAACCAACAATCTCACAGCGGTTCTGGCAGGACTGACATTCCTGAACCTTGCAACCCATACCGAGCAATTGACGCCGAACGCATGGAGCCTGACCTTCGAGGTCTGGTTCTATGTGTTTACCGCAGCATTCGTTTTCCTGACGGTTCGTCGCCCGACCAGGCTCGGCACAATTGCGCTCGGCCTTCTCGCGGCGCTCTTTGTCGCCCGTTATCCGATCGCATTGTACTTTCTTGCCGGCGGGCTGATTCGCCTTGCCTATGACCGATATGAATGGGTAAGCCTGGGCCGCCATCGGCTTGCCGAGAGTGGGGCGTTGGCAGCCTGCGTCTTTCTCGCCAGCCGCGGCCATTACGACTATCACTGGTCCGATTTCCAAAATGCCGAGCTTCCCTTGCTTATGGTCGCGACGGGGCTTTATTTCTTCCTTGCAGTGTCGCGGAACAGCTTAACGGCACTACTCCTTGGCAATCGGCTGCTTCGATACTTCGGAACGGTGAGCTACAGTCTGTATCTGGTGCATCCCTACACGTATTTTCTGACGCGCTCGCTGTTTTCCCGCGCCCATCTCTTTTCGGACAATGTTGCCGTATCAATGGGTGCCTTCATTTTGGTGGCGGCGGCGATCACCTGGGTGCTCACGCATTTCGCGAACAGAACGCTCGAGCTGTGGCCTTACGAATTTGTCTATCATCAGAAGATCTATCGCTCGAACTCGCAGCCAAGCGCAATGCGGCTTTGGCTGGCGTCAAATGCCAAACGTGCGGCATGGCTGCGGGGGTAGGACCGCCGTTGCGCGGCGACCTGCGGTTTTTGAGGCGGATAGATAGCAGACTGGTCGTAACACTGTTCTTAGGCCGCAAGCAGGGATGTAGCTCGCATTTGTGTGACGCGATGTAGGCGCGGGATCGTGATGACCAAGGGCGCAACAGCGACACCTCATGCTGGTGGGAGGACGAAATGGATCCACTTGTCATCGACGCCAAGCCTCAACCTATTTCAATCGATCCCGCTGACGCTGCCGTCCTCGTCGTGGACATGCAGAATGACTTCGGCTCCAGCGGTGGAATGTTCGACAGAGCCGGAATCGATATCTCCGGGATTCAACGGGCTGTCGGCCCTACTGCCAGCGTAATAGCTGCCGCTCGCGAACTGAGCATGCCCATCGTCTACCTGAAGATGGGATATCATCGCGACCTCTCGGACCTTGGAACATCGGACGCCCCCAACCGTATTCGACATCTCCAGATCTTCGGGGTCGGCGCGAACATGGCAGCCCCGGATGGCAGCGAGAGCCGGATTCTGATCCGCGACACCTGGGGAACAGATGTCGTCAACGACCTCAAGCCACAGGCAGGGGATATCGTCCTCTATAAAACGCGATTCAGCGGTTTCTACGAAACAGAACTCGATTCTGTTCTGAAAACCGCAGGCGTCAAACACCTCATCGTGACAGGATGCACGACCAGCGTGTGTGTGGAATCGACAATTCGGGATGCCTTCTTCAGGGACTATCGCTGCATACTGCTGACGGATTGCACCAGCGAGCCCATCGCCTGGGACGCCCCAAGGAGCAATCATGATGCCTCGATCACACTCGTTCAGATACTCTTTGGATGGACATCGACATCCGATCAATTCCTGAAGTCGGTCGCGGAGCGAGTTCACGGGCGTCTTGAACCAGCCGAATGAGCAGGCGAAGCTGCCTATCGTTCACCTCGGAGCACCGCGGCTGCCGCTCAGGGCCAGCGTAGATCAAGCCCAAACACAACCGATGTCTGGTCCCAATGCAAACCGGCAATCTCAGAGATCGCGACCATTCTCGAAAGGTGCCCCGACGCATCGCTTACGATTAGTCGTCCGACTTTGCCACAAGATCGGCGATGCGGGACACATCCGGCACGTAAAGCTCTTTCGCATGGCGTAGCACCAATCCGATGTTTTGCAGGTAGCTCAGTTCGCGTGCCACCGCCTCGCGGTGGGTGCCAATGCGGTGGGCCAGATCCGTATGGGTCGGGATAGGAGAAATCCTCGCTGAACCGTCGGCTCCGATGTCTTCGGCGCATAAGCGCAGGAGTTCCTTATGCACCCGGGACCGAACGTTGAGCGTCGAAAGCTCAACGATGTGCTCGACAAGCACTTGCTGACGTTCCACCAACAATTGCACAACGGCATGCAGGGCTTCAGGATCCTGCTTGACTATGTCCAGAAAGGCACGACTGCCGATCGAAGCGACAGTACATGGTCCCGCCGCTTCGACCGAATATGGCATCTGGATGTCGCCGCTCAAGGCAATTCCGTTAACAAGCGAGCCACGATGCGCGGGGGGGAGCGAAACGATCTTGCCGTTGCGGGTATAAACAAGCGCCCGAAGCTCACCCTCGAGCAGAAAAAAAAGCCGGTCGACACTTTCGCCGGCCGGGACCAGTACATCCCCTTCATTGAGATGCAACCAACGACAGCGACGGTCTATCTCGATCAGGGTGGACGACTTAACATTGCTGAAATGCTCGATATTTTTCAAATCCGGCCCGTGCATATGGTTGGCATCAGCTACGGAGGTGATCTCCCCGTCAGTCTGCGGGCCTGGATATCGAACGGGCGGTTGTTTCATTCTGGTCGCGCCCCCCTTGCAAAGGTTCGCAGCCGCTTCCGTTGCGGCTGCTCCCCAAGCTCAAGCAAATCACATCTACTAAAACGGTCCGTCAAGAACCATTATTCGTTGAGTGAGGCGGCACCCATATATTTCAATTCCGTATGGCAATCCCTTCATACGGCGTTGTGTTGAGTATGTAGGCAACTTCCGTACGGTTTCTGGCACGAAGTTTTTTCATCACATTCCGGATGTGTACCTTGACCGTGCTTTCACACATGTTGAGCTCGTACGCGATGACCTTGTTCGCCTTTCCTCGACGCAATGCCTCGATGACAGACATCTGACGCGAAGTAAAAGTGTTGTCTCCGTGCGGCTGCTGCTTGGTCGCGGGCTGGCCGTCGGTGACAGCGCGCCCTGAATGAAAGAGAACACTGGGCGGGACGAAGGTTCCGCCCGCCGCGACAAGCTGGATCGCCTTGGCGGCCACCTGCAACCTGACGCTGGTAGGAATATAGCCACGCGCGCCGTTTTCGACCACTTTGAGAATGTCCTCAAAGTTCTCGATATCCGATAGGATGACCACCCCTACCTCGGGCCTGGTCGCCTTCAGATGGCCTATCTGGGAAAGATGGTAGTCCGCCTGGGAGTTCGACCACATCACACACATCAGGACCGTCGAAACTCTCTGCGTTTCTTCGGGATCCGCCATGTCGAACGCTTCGACCGACGCGTAATGCTGAATATGAAATGATGGCTCGATGATTTCGAGGCTTCTGCTGAAGCAGTCACACATCAAAGGCCGGCCATCGATGATTGCAATCTCGATTCCCTCTCCCGAGGACGGTGAGAGACGATTGACGTCGAGAATAGATGGATATTGATCAAGATCAGTTTTGTCCGTCCGATCATTCGCAGGCAAAAAACTTGTCATGACTCACCCCCGCGCAAATCTCGCCCCAACGGAGATTTCGCTTTTAAACCCATACCTTAACACTTTAGTAATAGCTTGTGGACCGGAGGTGGTGGTGTGACAAAACGCACAGCGCGGCCAAAATTTCGGTTTCCCCAAGCAATCAAAGTGAAAAAGTCCTGGTTGCAGTATTATAGTTGGCTTCGCAGTCCATGCGCTTACCAATAGGGGGTAGCTACGGAAGTAGCGGTCACCCAGAATCGTTACGACAAAGAGCTAAACAGGGTGGCTATGTGAGCCGTTGGTCAGACCTTCGCTCAGAACGCGCATACTTTCTCGGCAAAACATAAAATTGTATTCAGGAGCCGGCACATTCCATATGCGGACCCTGCGGCATGAGACGTCGCAGCCAGCGCCCTTTCCCGTCGATTGGCCGCCTTAGCGAAGATGGAGGTGAGCCTTATTCGAGGCTTTGCCGCAAGTGCTGGCCCAGCCTGATAGCGAGCGCGACGATGGTGAGCGTGGGCATGTCGTTGCCTCCGGTCGGGAAGACGGAGCTGCCGGCGACGAACAGATTTGCGAGGCCGTGCACCTGGCACGAACTATCGACCACGCCGGTTCGCGGGTCATCGCTCATCCTCGTCGTGCCCATGTGGTGTCGAACCCAGTGATAAGGGATGTCTCGCTCTCCCGCCGCCTTTTCGTCCTGGCCTGTATGAATGGCGCTTCTGTGCCCCAGCCGCTTCATCTCTTCAGTGATGATTGTCTGGACACGCTCAAGCGTCCGTCGGACGAGAGGCCCCACATTCCATTGCAGCTTCACACGGGGCAGACTGAACTCGTCGAGCCTTGTATCGAGCGTGACGCGGCTTGCCGGATCCGGTTCTTGTTCGAGTATCGTATCAAAATGAAAATGCCTTGCACGCCGACGTGAGTGCCATGCCCGTTCGAAACCTGCCGACACTGCTCCCGCAGGATGCATCAGGATAGTTCGGCCGCATTTGATAAGATCGCGATGCAGGCGGCCTCTCCGCAGCCAGAAGGCAAGATACTGCAAGGCTTCGGAACCATCCATGTGATTGACGCAAGGTCCAGGCTTGATCCATGTGCGGGAATCAAGGAGGCGCTCGTTTGCGCGTATCTCGGGCCGCAGCGCCAGTCCGAACGCATCATTGGTGCCGCGGTTTTCAGGCGACAATCCGGTCCTGCGGGTCCAGGGCACGTGGAGGTCTATCATTTTGTCGGGTTGGCTGACTTGCAGGCTTCCCCATTTTACCCGGGGATGCTCCATGAAATAGCGGCCAACCAGGTCATACTGGTTTCCTATGCCATTCGGCGCCTGTCGGTTTGAAACAAGGAGCAGGCGCGCGTTTTCGATACCGCCACAGGCCAGCACGAAAAATCGCGCGTCAATCTGGAATCGTTTGTTCGGCGTGCTCGCTACCTCGATGGAGCGAACCCGCCTTCCGCAGTCGTCGGTGTCGAGCCGCAGCGCCGTGGCATGCAGCACGACCTGAACGTTTTTTGCGTCCTGAAGCTTCTTGCGAAGCGTTGCTCCGATATCCGGAGTGGGACTAAGAAAGCAGCGTTCCGAAAAGAGCGGCCCGTTTTCGGGCAGGACCGCGGAAGTCGGCCAATCGGTCAGCAGGTCGTCGATTCCGAGCAGCCGGGCTGCGGTCTCATAATGGGGTAGTAACGATTTATGGGCGACGGGCCACCCACTCAGGGGTATCCAGGGGCGATGCTCGAAATCGCCATGATCCAACATCTTGCACCATCCGCCCCAACCAGCCTTGCCTGTGCTTCCGCCGAACTGACGAAGGCGGCAAAGGTCAAGAGCTTCGTAGGGTTGACCCACGGACAGCCCGCGCGACAGCCGTTGGCGCCAGTGCTCGTACGTCATGCCGCCGCTTTCGATGACGCATATGCGATGCCGCATGCCTTCGAGTTGTGATGCTATCGCCAGGCCGGCGGCACCCGCTCCCACGATGCACACGTCCGCCTCCAGGCGCATCCCCTGCGGAAAGGCGTTGCAATCTTCAATCATGGCGTCGATCGGGCATGGCGTCGATCGGGACCAGAAATTGCACGCTTGTGAGAACAGCGTGGCCGTTTGCGCCCTGCCCCCAGCCCTATCTGACTGCTGGTCCCGCTGGCATCGGGCAGGCACGTTAAATCTGTCGTCCGAAGAAAACAAATGCGACGATACGAGCAACGGCGCGAGGACTGCCGGAGCCTCGCCCTGTGCTCCATTCGGTTAACCTCTGGAAGTTCGGCCACTGGCATTCCGTTGTCCAAGCCTGATCCTCTTGGCTGCCTCCGAACGCAACGCAGTTAAATTCGGCGCCACAATCGGATAATCCGGCGGCAAACCCCATTTCTGCCGATATTGCGCTGGCGTCATGCCGATGGACGTAAGATACCGCTTCAACGATTTCATCCGGCGTCCGTCCTCCAGATTGATGATGAAGTCAGGGGTCACCGACTTGCGGATCGGCACGGCCGGAACAGGTTTTGGTTCAGGCTGGTGATCGCCCACGGCAAGCTTTTGCAAAGCACGGCCGACATTCTGGATCAGGTCAATCAGGTCGGAAGGCGACGTCCGGTTCTTCCTGACATAGGCCGAAACAATATCAGCGGTTAGCTCAATGTGGTCGGCGGGGTCAGAGTCCATGAGTCCGCTCATTGCCTGAAGAAGATTACCTTCCGTGGCCGAGGCGCGGAGCACGTTCTGCATCGCTCATTGAAGGACTGCCCACCGTCACAGGAGAATGCTCCTGATGCCCCGCTCCTTGCATAGCCCAATGCCATCCCCAGGTGCCGTTTGTGTCAATTGTCCCTTGGCGGCAGCCGATCCATCCAAAAGTGGTACCGCCTGGCCGTGCCGATCCCGTGATGGCAGCGGCGAAACCGACAACAAAGGCGGCACAGCCAAGCCGGCAGGACCTGAGTGATCCGATGCCGGTGCGCACACATCGCGTACCGGCATCGACTGTTAAATCGATATCCAGCGCCGCCTCTCTGCGGCGGCTCGACTTGTTAAGGCTGTCGTGTCAGGAGCTTCATGGCGCGCGCGAAGTCACGATTATCCACGCGTCGCCCCTTGAATGATGCTTGCGCCTTGCGCTGCGCGAGCGCGCTCGGACCTGAGCGGCGCGGCTTGAGGAGCAACTCTTTCTACCACTCCGAGCCGGTATAACCCGCAGCTTCCTTCCACAATGCGAGTGCGATGCTTGGCGAGCGGCCTTTCACTTCAATGTCTTTGCCGCGGTACTTTCCAGCCGCAATCCACACTGTCTTCGAACGCTGATAGATGTTGACGTCGAGGGCGCTGGCTAGAGCCTCCCAGTCCGTACGTTTCGAAAAATCCATCCGACCCCCGTCTCTCCATAATGTGGAGCAGTAACGAACATGGCGCATGAGAGTTCCCGGATGGTGGGGACTTCACCAGTGGGTCGCGCAAACCGGTCGCACAGCGCCGGACCGACCGGCATCCGCCGACCCGACCTTTGTCCCGGAATCGGCAAAACGATCAGATGAAAGAAGCACTGAAGCGGTCAGTGAGCCTGTCAAAAGAATGTGTTTGATCATGATAAGCCTCCAAAAGAGGGCATTGCTTATCCCGCGGATATGAATAGTTTTTTTCGAGGAAAATCGCGGATATATCGATTAATTCTCTGCATCCGTTAAATCAGATGGGACCTCTGTATGTATGTACATATTGTACAAAGAGAGCCCTTACACACTGATCTTCGTCTTGGCCCCGAACTGCCGAATGGCGATCCATAGACGGCATGCGGGTAAGGGGAAACGTAACGGCGGAAGCATGCAAAGCTTACTTGATACAAATTGTTGTGAACCCCCTTCTTCTCAAAAAGGGTCTACATTCTTGTAGGGCGCGCTAAGTGAGGTCTTTGGCATGGGGCCGTTATCGCGAAGGACGTTTGCACAGGGAACAGTTCTGGGCCTGTTACACTGGCTTGGCTTTACCAGCCCTGGCAAAGCGGCCGCTCAATCTTCAACTGGCGTAACGGTTATCGCCGGGGGCAGACCTGCGGTAACGCTCGTTACTTCGGACCAACCGAGTGGCTCTGTCCACTACGCCGCCACGGAACTCGGCTGGCACATAGGAAAAGCGACCGGCATCCAACCTGCCATCACAACTGAAAGCCATGTCTCGCCGGCTGGCCTGCGTAACGCCGCCCATATCTTTCTGGGCGACACCCGGTTCGCCCGGGAGGCCGGAATCACCTTCGGCGCATTGCCGCGTGAAACCTGTATCATCCGAACCGTCGGCAACCATCTGTGCATCGCCGGCCTCGATCATCCCGGCAGTGCACTCGACCAAAACACGTCCGCGGGCACCCTCTTCGGCGTGTACGAGCTCCTTGATCGCTATTTCGGTGTCCGATGGCTATGGCCAGGTGAGCTGGGAACGTTTGTCCCAAAGGCACAGTCCTTGGTGATCCCTGCGCTTGATCACGTCGTTACGCCTCGGTTCATGCAGCGTCGCGTGCGCCCTGGGGCTGGCTTCACGAGCGAAGAACATCCCGAAATGGGTTTCACCGCAGCAGCGGCGAAAGAATACATGAAAGCACAGGCCACGTTCCTGCGTCGCCACCGAATGGGCCGCAGAGTACCCACGAACTACGGTCACGCTTTCGTCGACTGGTGGCAGCGGTATGGCACCGAGCATCCCGAATGGTTTCAATTGGTCAGAGGCAAACGGGGCCCGGTGAGGCTGGGCGCTCGCTTCTCGATGTGCATTTCCAATCCGGGCTTGCGAGAAGAGATCGTTTCGCAATGGCGTGAGCATCGGAGCGCCTCTGCGGGACAACCAACTTTCGTCAATGCGGTCGAGAACGATATTCCAGGGCAGTGCGAGTGCGAAGTATGCAAGGCGCTGGATGGCCCAGAGCCGCCTGACTATCGAAAGTTCATTCCGTCGAAGTCGAAGATCGCCAGCAAGCCTTTCGTATCGGACCGCTATGCGCGTTCATGGCAGGCCATTCAGCGGATAGCCGCCAAAGACGACCCTAACGCGGTCGTGGTGGGATACGCCTATATGAACTACTTCGCGGCACCGACATCGGGAATCAAGTTGAACCCGAATATCCTGATCGGGTTTTGCCCATCGGCGTGGTACTATCCACGCAACGGCGAAGAGCAGGACTGGATAAAAGACCAGTGGCGCGGATGGGCGGCAACGACTGCCCAGGTGTTCATGCGCACCAACTATTTCCTGGATGGCTACTGCATGCCCCATATATTCGCCGGCCAGTTCGCCGACGAGTTTCAGAACGCGGCGCGAAACGGGATGGTCGGAACCGACTTTGACTCGCTGACAGGCCATTGGGCGACGCAAGGTCCAAATCTCTATTTGTTGATGCGCCTGCAGACACATCCCGAGACTGCCATGGAGTCATTGTTGTCGGAATATTATTCAGCCTTCGGACCTGCGGCCGACGACGTCAAAAGCTATTTTGATTATTGGCAAGCGTATACTTCGAACGCTCGCGCCCAGCTGCGGGACGGGTTCGAGGCTCTTGGAGCATCTCGTTGGCGAAGCTGGGCAAAGGCGGCGCACGCTGTCTATCCAGAGGAGAGTTTCGCGCCGGCGGAAGCCTTGCTTGACAGGGCGGCCGCCTCCGCAATCCAAGATCCGGAAGCCTCAATGCGGGTGAAGTTCCTTGAGCTGGGATTGCAGCATGCGAAGCTGTGCTCGCGAGCGGCCAGCAAGCTCACGCTCGGCGATCCGCAATCCACCTATGAGCGCGGGAAGCCGGAACTGGAAGCGTTGCTGCAGTTTCGGCGCTCATATGAGCATATCTGGATATCCAACATGAACCACTGCGCGTGGGTGGAGAGCCAGAGTTGGATCCTGCCGGGCTTTGCGATTCAATCTCCGGACCTTGATCCGGAATGATCCATCTATTTTGAAGGACGTTGCGGGAAGCTAGCTGGCCAAGCCGCACGATATCGCGCCCTGGCCAGCTAGGGAGAGGTGGTCGGCGTTGTGCCAGGCACTGCCGACTGTGCTCGGTGCAGTTGCGGGAGCGCTTCTGTCCATGAACGGGGGGACTGCGTCAAGACAGGCGACAGACGCGACAATCACCTCGCAATTTTTCCTCAATCGCCGGAGAGGACACGTCGTGCTGCGCGGAAGTCGGTGCCTGGCTCTGGTTTCCAGATGTGAGGCCGAGACTTGCCGGACTGCATTTTTCCTGTGCGGCTTTGAGCTGTGTTAACGTTGCCCTTGAACCGGTGAATCGGACCGAGGGGACTAGGGACCGAAACCCGAATTTCATCCTGTTTGGCTGACACCTCCCGTTGTTTTGGGAGTTGTGAACCACCTGGGCATTTCGCGATTCGAAGGCGAACCGTCAACCTCGCACTAGAGTATTGTTAGGCCCAGGTACTTCCCACCTCCCTTTATAGAACAAGGGAAGTCTGTAACCTATGACTGCAAATTGTAAGCTGACAGTTTGGGGCTACTCCGTTCGGATACCGTGTGTTGCCGACGGCAAGGGCCGCGGGACCGATGGCAGCGGCCGTGGCGGCAATGGCCATGCTCAACCAGCGAGTTCATCAGATCCCTGGCACCCAAGGTCAACGTCACAAGAGTCCGCAAGCGTGGCCAGGAACATGGAACAACCGCTCTCAGCAGCAGTTGTCCGGTTCAGGAGGCGATATGAGCGCGACGATCGAGTTCTTTCGAACCTGGCTGCAGGAGAATGTCGGAAACCTGGCCGCCGACACGCAAGTCAGCGTTACAGTGTTGGCCCAGCAATTCGAGCAGGATGCGGACGCCGCAGGATATGGGCGCGAGGTTCGCGAAGAAGATATCGGCAACATAGAGGACGCCATCCAGCAGGCCCTCGACAAGGCGAACGCAACCAACGGCCGGCAGCCAGTTCCGGAAGAAGATGGCGCGCTCACGCCGATCATCGAAGGTCTTGAGGCTGCGGAGCCTGAACACTCAGTGTCTGCCGCCGGTGACGGCCGTAAGGAAGAGAGCTGACGAGCGCCTACAGCCGAATACCGGATCGTTAGTCCGGCGTATGGGCTGGGTTGATCAGCGAGGGAAGCCGCGCACAGGATGATCTTCTTCACGAGCGACACTCATTTCAACGATCCACGCATCCTGCGAATCGACCGGCGGCCGTTCAGCTCGCTGGCGACGCATGACGCGGCGCTGATGAGCCTCTGGAACGAGACCGTCGGCTCGGACGACGAGATCTGGCATCTGGGTGATTTTGCCCGCCCGAGGGCCGGCATCGAAAACATCCTGTCGCAGCTCAACGGGCGCAAGCACCTGATCATCGGCAATAATGACGGAAGCGATGCAACGCTCGCATCTGGCTGGGCCAGCATCCAGCACTATGCGGAACTGGTGGTGGACGGCACCCTCCTCATCCTGTGCCATTATCCGTTTCGGACCTGGAATCAGATGGGCAAGCAATCGGTAAATTTGCACGGCCATTCGCATGGCAAGCTGAAGCCGGTTACTCGCCAGCGTGATGTCGGCGTTGACGTGTGGAATTTCCGGCCGGTTTCCCTGCCGATGCTACTCAGCAAGCATAACCGTCGATCAGGCTGAGCGTGGCCCTCGCCACGGACCGGCAGTCGTCATTTATACAGTTCTGGATGTGCTTCGCTCAGCATCAAAGCCGGACAAGAATGAAGATCGATCACGATTTTCCGTTACAGGAACAACAAGGACGGCGCTCCGTTGGGAAAGTGATCGCAACAAGCGATTTAACCAATGGAGACACTTATGATGAAAACGATCTTCGTCGCATCCGCCCTGTCCTTAGCGCTCGCCACATCCGCTCTGGCCCAAACGAGCGGCTCGGGCAATGCCGGTGGTACCGCAGGTGGCGGCATGAACAACAGCGGCACGAGCGTCAACGGCTCCGGCAACACCACGGGTACCGTCACAACTGATCCGAATGCGACGAACTCGACCACGACAACGCCCAACGGCATGAATGACCGTTGCAAGGACACTGCGGGCAATGACGTCGACACCAATACCGCCAGCGGCACTGCCACCTCGCCGTCCCAGAATTGCAACAAGTAGTTCCGCCAGCAGAATTCAGCTCAGGCCCGGCGATGACCGGGCCTGAGACGTCACCTCGAATCGCAAGGCTGGGCCTATCGAAAGACTGAGTGCGTGACCGCTACAGCGTCTTGGAGTACCAAGCCTTGAGCCTCTCAGTCGCACGCGATCGGCAGCGGTTTCGTTTTACCGGTCAATCTGGCTCCCAGCGTCAGGGTATTCGGGAACCCGCTCACGAACGTGTTCATCGCGGCAGCGGACATCGGATGGGAGGCAAGACGTGCCAACAAGGCAGCCACGCGAATGCGGGTTGCAAATTGCCGGTTCCAGGCCTTCGAATAGCGGCGTCCAACAGCAATCCTCGCCGCCCGGTCCCAACGGTCGAACCTGGCCAGTTCATTGGCCAACAACCAGCCTGACTGCAACCCCATCGAGATGCCTTCAGCGATGATGGGATGGGACTCACCGGCGAGGTTGCCCACCCGAAATATGTCGTCGGCAAAACGTGGGCGTATGCCAGGCCGCATGGGACCTGCCGCGAGCCATTCGCCATCGAGCGTGGCATCCACGATCGTGGAGGCGACACGGGGACAGGAAGCAAGGATATGCGCATGAACAGCTTGGGCTGCCGACGAGGCGTTGCCTTTTTCGCGCAGCCTGATCAAGACGTCGCGGCGTATGCAGCACGACAGCGACATCCTGTTCCGGTCGGCCCAGACCATGCCGCCATAGCCGCCCGGAAATGCCAACAGGGGCATGAGGTCGCGGTCGAGCTCAGCGCCGGTGAAATGAGCCTTGAACCCGAAAAGATCGTGCGGCGCGTTGGTTTTCGGCAGGTTCGTCGGAAGCCTTCCTTGCTCCCAGGAGCCATGCGCGGCGATCACGACCGGCGCGACGAGAACTCCCTGATCGTGCTTGCTTTCGATCCGAACCGTAGCGTTGTCACCATCGGTGGTGATCTCCGCCGCCCGCCAAGGCTGAAACACGTCGGCTCCGGCATCCCGAGCCGCATCCAAAAGTATGCCATCCAGAACGTCGCGCCCGAGCGCGCGCCCAAACGCATCTCCCACGGCTCGCGGCATGCCCGCCTCTGGGCCCGGACCCGATGCAAAAAGTGCAACCCGCTTGACCTCCGGACCGGCTTTGGCGCGAACCGCGGTGCCTCCGCCCAATCTATCCAACAGATCCAGATTGACCGCGGACATGAACTCCCCGCAGACTTTGCGGCGCGGGAATTCACTTCGTTCGACGATGGCAACGGCGCGCCCCTGGCCGCTCAAAGCCAAGGCCACGGAAGAACCACTTGGCCCGGCGCCTATGACGATGGCGTCGTACATCATGGCAAACCTTCCGAAGCGCGGTCGACGGCTAGGAAGGCGTGGGTAAACGGTCCAATTCTGCGTTCTGCACATTGGTGCCTGAATTCCGAGGGCCATAGGCTGGAAAGCTCATGACCCGCAAACCCCGCGCGGACGCTTGCCGCCGCATCGTGCAAAGTCACCTCATTCGCGCCAATGACATGCAGAAGCGAGCAGGCTCTTAAGGCAATGGCGTTTCGTCTCGGCTCGGTGGCGAGAAACACTGGCGCCAGAGTGCGAAGCGCCAAAAACAGGCGTTTCAGGGCTGCGTCCGAAAAATGGTGCAGAAACAAGTTGGCCACTACCACATCGAAGGCGCCGGCGCGGGGCCTTTCGACCCATTCGAAGACATCATCGGTGATGGTTTCGATTCGCCAACCAAGTGCGGAGAAATCAGCGAACCGCCTGTCCGAAATGAGGTTGAACTGGTCAAGCAAGACCAGGTCTACATCTGTCCAGCGCCGGGCGAGGCGCTTTGCGACGGAAAGCATGAATGCTCCATCGCCGGAACCGATTTCCAAAAATCTGGGTGGGCTTTTGCGCACGTTTGCCTTCAACAGGCTGGCCATGATCGCGCTCTGAAACATCAGTGCGTTTATCCAAGCGAGGTCACGCCGCGAACCGACGGCCCTTGGATCGTCGGGAGGCAAATTGTCGAGCAGTTCCCGCTCGATCCGACGATGGTCGAGATCATTGGCCATTAGGTATCGCCGGCTGTGTGGAACATCATCGTCTCGGTCGTCAGGCCAGGCCCAAATGCCATGGCACAACCCACACGGTCTTCCTTTGTGGCCTCGCGCAGCATTCGCTCGAGTACGAACATGACGGTAGCAGAGGACATGTTTCCGTTTTCACGAAGGACCTCGCGGGAGGCCGATAACGCATCGGCACGGAGATTCAGCGCGCGCTCCACTGCGTCGAGAACGGAGCGCCCGCCCGGGTGGACGGCCCAGAGATCGACGTCGGAAACGCTCTTGTTTCCCAGAATGCTGCCGATGTCTGTGCCGAGTGCGTGGTGAATTGCAGCGGGAACCTCTCCCGACAACACCATGTCGAAACCGTCGTCATGTATGTTCCAGCTCATGAGGTCGCGGCTGCCGGCATCAACGAGCGCGTGAAAACTATCCAGTCCTATGCCAAAAGGGCTGGCGCTTACCGACGCAGCCGAGCAGCCATCGCCCCACAGGCAGAACGAGAGCAGTTTTTCGAGGTCGGAGGTCTCCTTGAGATGGAGCGTACAGAGTTCGATGCTGACCACCAGAACCCGGGCCTCGGGTTCTGACCGGATGATGTGTCGTGCCTGCTTGAGTGCGTTGATCGCTGCATAGCAACCCATGAAGCCGATGATTGTGCGCTCGATGGAGGTCGGCAGGTTGCACCGGGCAATTATTTCCAGATCCAGGCCGGGGGCGGAAAACCCCGTGCAGGTGGTGACGATCAAATGCGTGATACGGCTCCTGTCCTGACCGTGAAGGAGCTTCTCCACGGCCTGTTCAGCCAGAGCGGGCGCTGTGGCCGCGAACATCTCCATGCGCTTTGCCGTGCCTGGAAACGCGCCCCGTTTGAAAACACCCTCCAAATCGACACTTGGGCCTTCAGGATCATCGGCGGGCGCAAAGCACGAATAACGATGCTCTATTCCGCATCTGTCCGCCATGCGATCAAAGATCGCCCGGCGACGGGGATCTGCAGTCAGTTGGGAGCCGGCAAATTGAAGAAAGAACCGGTGAACGCCATTCTCCGGAACGGCTGCCGCAATCCGATTGATGAAAGCTTGAGCGGGCATTTTTCCTCGGCCTACAGCTTTAGGCTGGTGTACCGCGGGCGTGACTACGAACCCGACCGGGTCGGGACCAGCCCCTGGGAATGGTAAACACTTCATAAACGTCTGGGACGGATGAAAGCTTCCCTCGTCCTCGACGATTTCCAAGGTGCCGGCCTATGGCGGCACCAAGCGCAATTGGAGGCATCCTCGCTGTCGGCTGCGCAGGCGGGCGAGCGTCGAACGTCGGCACCGTACCGCGACGGTTGCCGCATTCGCGTCAGGACGGATGGCATCGCGGCCGCCATGTGGCCAGACGAGTCATCCATTCCTTGACCGGCCAAGGCCTTGGCCAGTCGACCGCGATCTCGGTTGGACCGGCGGCTTCCCCGGACCACCAGGGGTATTGTCAAGGCGGCTTAGCTATCAAGGCAGCGGGGACAAACCGCGGTCGAATGGCTGTGCGCGGAGATACCCTATTTGGCGTTTTTGGCCCCGCCGATCTCCTTGTCCCACTTCTCGAACATGGCAACCAGCGGTTTGGCGTCGAGCGGCGGTTCGATCGGGTTGTCGGCGATCATCGCGGCATATTCGGGCCGGCCGAAACGCTTGATCGTGTCCTGGCTGTCCTGCGGCGCCATCTCTATCGGCACGTCCCTGATCGATGGGCCGGGGTACATGTAGCCGTGATCGTACATGAATGCCTGCTGCTCGGGCTCCAGGATGAAGGCGATCAGTTGCAGGAGAACGCCGAGCTTTTCGTCGGAAACACCCTTTGGGATAGCCACATAGTTGGCGTCGCTGACCCAGTGGAAGCCTTTCAGGGTCGCAATCTTGTAATCTTCGGGAACGATGCCGAGATAGCGCGGATTGATGTCCCATCCGGTGGTCGTGGCGATGATGTCGCGCGTGCCGTCACCCAGTTCCTTCATGGTGACGGTCGTGCCGGAGGGATAATAGTCGATGCAGTCGTTCAGCTCCTTGAGATAGGCCCAGGTCTTCTCCCAGCCGTCGATAGGATCCAGCGGATCCTTATCGCCGAGCAGGTAGGGAAGGCCCATGACGAAGGTTCGGCCGGGGCCGGAATTCGCCGGTCGCGCATACATGAACTTTCCCGGATGCGCCTTGCACCAGGCAAGCAACTCTTCAGCGGTCCCAGGAAGGTCCTTGACCCGATCCGGTGCATATTCCAGGAGCGGGCCTGACGGATACCAGCTATCGACGAAGGCCTGGCCCTTCGCCATCTGCTGCATGGCATAGGCGCCCGGCAGGTAGCGCTCGTCGAGCTTGGGAAACATATCGGCGTAGTCGGGCAGGATCTGGGTCCACAATCCCTGATCGATGCCCGCTGCAAGGGCATCGTTACCGGTGAGCACGAAATCGATGTCCAACCGGCCTGCCGCCTGCTGGGCCTTGAGCTTGGCGGCAAGTTCGGGCGCCGGGGCCTGCGTGTAAACGAACTTCGAAATCAGTTCTGGATGGATCTCGGCGAACTTTTCAAGCGCCCGCTGGCTGAGCTGCAGGTCGCCGGCAACGTCGACTACATTGATGACCAGCGGTTCCTTCGGCTTCGGGAACTCCTTGGCAAGCGCGAAAACAGGCCTTGCCGTCGCGGCAACGCCAGCACCCAGGATCGTTAGAAGGGCATTGCGTCGGGTTGTCATTGGTGTCTCCTCCCTTTTCTAGGTTGCGTGGACGGTTATTCGCCCACGGTGTCCGGCACGTCGTGAAGCAAAGCAGTCGATTGCGGATCGAGAAACAGGTGGCAGTCGGCATGCCTGCGCAAGATACCGGCCGGCACCATCGGCGAGATCGGCGCTTCGACCGTATCGCGCACCGCCTCGGCCTTGCGGCGGTCCGGCACCGCCAGCACGATCAGACCGCTTTTCATGATCTGGTTGACGGTCATGGAGATCGCCCTGTGCGGAACGTCTTCCAGCGTCGGAAACCAGCCTTCGCCGAACTGCTGACGGCGGCAGCGGTCGTCCAGCGTTACCAGGTGGAACGGCGCCGTCGTCTCGAAGTCTGCGGGCGGATCGTTGAAGGCGAGGTGGCCGTTCTCGCCGATGCCCGCGAAGGTCACATCGATGGGGTGGCGGGCAATCAACGCATTGATGCGCGCCACCTCGGCACCTGGATCCGGCACGTCCCCGTCGATGAAATGAAAAGCTCCGAGCGACGGCAGCAGCGCGGTGAAGCGCTCCTTGAGATAGCGCCGAAAACTGGCCGGATGCGTATCCGGCATGGCGACATATTCATCGAGGTGAAAGCCGGTGACGCGCGACCAGTCGATGTCATCCCGCTTCACCAGCGCGGCAAGTACCTCGAACTGGCTGGCGCCGGTGGCGACGACGATATTGGCCGTGCCGCGCGCCTCGATCGCGGCGCGGATCGACTGCGCCCCCAGTTCAGCGGCAGCGGCGCCCAGCAGCTCTTTGTCCGGTTTCACGTAAATTCGCATGATCACTCCGTGGTTGTAAGTCGATGGAGCCCCGTCTTGGCTCGCTGCGAGCGCGGGGCCTGGGTTGTCGCTCTGATGACGAATTCGGTGACGAGATTGATGCGCTTGTGAGCGAGCGGCTTGCCTTGCAGCATAGCGACGAGAAGCTCGACCGCCTGCCTGCCGGCCTCCGCGCAATGGGTTGCGATGGACGTCAGGGGCGGGAAAAGGGTCGGCGCCAGTATGCCGTCGCAGCCGATCACGCTGTAGTCGCCCGGCACCGACAGGCCGCGCGCGGCAAGCCCGGCCATGATGCCTTGCGCCATGACATCGTCGAATGCGAGTACGGCGGTCGCTCCCGTCAGGACGAGCTCATCGACGCAGGCCTGGCCGGCCTCGAAGCTTGGCCGCGAGGTCGGAACCCGTACGATCTCGACCCCAAGCTCGGCGGCCCTCCTGGTCACGGTGCCGTAGCGCTGGCTGTTCGACCAGGAGAATGCCGGCCCGGCAACATAGGCGATCGATCTATGGCCCAACGAAACCAGATGCGCCAGCGCTTGCCCATAGCTTGGCCCGCTATCGACCAGAAGCCGTACCGTGCCGGGAATGTCGCGGTTGACGAGGACGCAAGGCCGCTTCCGCGCATGTTCAAGGATCTGTTTCGTGTGCAGGCGCGAAGAGGCGATGATGAAACCTTCTACCTGGGCCGACAGCTTGGTCAGGAGAATGTCTTCCACTTCCGGCGTCTCGTCGGAATCGCCGATAAACGTCGCATAGCCACATTCGCGGGCCGTCGCCTGCCCTCCACGCATCAACGCCGCGAAGAACGGGTTGGTGATGTCGGGCACGATCAGCGCGATGTTGCCTATCCGGCCGGTGCTTAGTGCGCGCGCGGCATGGTTGGGGACATAGCCGAGCCGCGCGGCGACCGAGTGAACCCTCGCGACTGTCTCGCGATTGAGAAGCTCCGGCCGGCTGAAAGCACGCGAAACGGTAGCCGAAGAGACGTTGGCGGCGTCCGCCACCTCGCTCAGCGTCGGTGTTGAAGATGAATTGTTCCGCCTTCGGTCAGGCATGCGCGCCCCTGTGCAAGCGCTTGCATGAAAGCGCTTGCACGAAGTCGTGTCAAGGATTGATTGGCCTCGAACAGGTCGGATAGTCGGGCTGTCTCCCGAGGCAGTCCTCCACAGGCGGAAACCGACCTAATGCCATCGACGTCAGGGATAGGGCAGGATCGGCGCAGGCGGACCGAGGGCTGCGCCGATCACTGTAGGCATTGCCGCGCCGTCAACCCTTCGACTGGAGCGCGTGGATCACGCCGCGCAGTTCCGCCAAACCGCGCAGGCGGCCTATCGCCGGATAACCCGGGTTCACCTTCTTTGTGAGATCGTCCAGCATGCGGTGGCCGTGGTCGGAGCGGAAGACGATGGTGTCGTGCGGTTCCCGTTTGCCGTCTTCGGCCAACAATTCGCGCAGTACCGCAACCATGTCCACGTCGCCGTCCAGATGCGCCGCTTCATGGAAGGTGCGGCCATCGCCTTCGCGCTTGGTAGCCCGCAAATGCGCGAAGGGGATGCGCGGAGCGAAGTGCTTCGCCATCGCCGGAAGATTGTTGTCGGCGCGCACGCCAAGGCTTCCGGTGCAAAAGCACATGCCGACGGCCGGCGACGGAACTGCCTCGAAGAGCGCGTTGTAGTCGGCGGCGGTCGAGGCCACCCGCGGCAGACCGAAGAGCGATCGGGGCGGATCGTCCGGATGCAGCGCAAGCCGGACGCCGCTGCTCTGTGCAGCGGGCGCGATCGCCGCCAGGAATTCGGTGAGATGCTGGCGCAGCCGGGCGGCATCGATGCCCGCATAACGCTCCAGCCGGTCGCGAAATTGCGGGACCGTCAACGGCTCCGTGGTCGAGCCCGGCAGCGCACTGGCGATGTTGGCGACGAGGGTCGCGGCCTCCTCTTCGCTCATCGCCTCGAAGACAGCTTTCGCCCGCTCGCGGTCTTCCTTGGAATAATCGGCTTCGGCTCCCCTGCGCTGCAGGATGTGCAGGTCGAAAGCTGCGAACCGGTCCTGGTCGAAACGCATCGCGGTCGCGCCGCTTGGCAGCTCGTAGTCGAGATCCGTGCGGGTCCAGTCCACCAGCGGCATGAAATTGAAACAGATGATATGGATGCCGTTGGCCGCAACCGCTTCCATGCTGGCGATCCAGGCCTCGATCTCGGCTTTCGCGCCGCCGCCGTGACGCTTGACAGCGTCGGGGACCGGTATGCTTTCAACGACCGACCAGATAAGCGGCGAGCGGTTTGACGGAGTATCCTCGATCATCGCCTTGCGTGTCGCTACTTCCGCCTTGGTCCAGGCACGCCCGATCGGGACTTCGTGCAACGCCGATACGATATCGGTGGCGCCGGCCTGACGCACCGCATCGAGCGGAACCCCCGCATCCGGCCCAAACCATCTCCATGCCTCGCGCATTCGTCATTTCTCCAACATTTCAGGGCTGGTCGGCTCAAATAAACCAGTCGGGGTAGGCGTCGCGCAGTTGCTCGACATCGGGAATGACAGCGCCTAGATGGATTCGCATGGCCTTACAGGCAGCCTTCACGTCATGCGCCGCTATGGCGTTGCGGATGATCGCATGCTCGCCGATCACATGGTCCATGCGGCCGAGCGCGGGCAGCGTCATGCGCCGCGCCCGGTCGATCTGCACCTTGACCGGCTTCAGATAGTTCCAGATGCCGGAATAGTTGGCTATTCGGGCAATCGCCTCGTGAAAGGCCTCGTCGGCCTCGTGAAAGCCGTTCATGTCCTGTCGTTCGGCAAGGAACCGCTGCCGCGCCAATATGTCGTCGAGCTTTCCCACATCGTCGCCGTTTGCGCATTGCGCGGCCCTTTCGACCGTCGCGCCTTCCAGCGCCTTACGGATGACGACGGCTTCGGGAATGAGCGAGATCGGTATCGGCGCGACGAAGGTTCCCGACTGGGGATAGATATTGACCAGCCCGTCTTCGACCAGGCGAATCAACGCCTCGCGAACCGGCGTGCGGCTGACACCGAAACGCTCGGTCAGAACCTTTTCATTCAAGGCGTTGCCGGGCTTAAGCTGCATGGATACGATCGCCTCGTGCAGTTCGCGGTATACTGCGGACGCCGCGGTCGTACGCACGATGCCCGGCCGACGCATCTTCGTTCGAACGGGGACGGCGTCGCGGTCGGAGCCCGCAAGGCCCGCATGCGCCTTTGCTGATGTCATTTCTCAATTCCCGATCTTCAATCAGTTGACATATTAATATATTATTCCTTACTGTTCGCCAATATCGGAACGCCGCTTCATTCCAAATTATGATCGCGCGCATTCAATTGTCCCTCCCTTCCGAACGCCGCTTCGCGGCTCGACCGCAAGGATTTTGCAATGCCGCTCCATCCCGACAGGCTTTTTTCGCCTGACCCTACCGTCCGCTCCATCGCCAGGCGCCTCTATGAAGGCGTGCGTGCCTTGCCGATCATCTCCCCGCACGGCCATACCGAGCCGGATTGGTATGCGTACGACCTGCCGTTCCCGGATCCGGCCACGCTGTTCGTCAAGCCCGACCACTATATTTTGCGCATGTTCTATTCCCAGGGAATGCGCATGGAAGATTTCGGCGTCCCGCGGCTGGATGGGGGCCCGATCGAAACCGATCCCCGCAAGATCTGGCGCCGCTTCGCCGAGAACTACGCCCTTTTCCGCGGCACGCCGACGCGGCTGTGGTTCGAGCATTCGCTGGCAACGGTCTTCGGAATCGAAGAGCGGCTCGGCGCGAAGAATGCCGACCTTCTTTATGATCGCATCGCCGAACAGCTCGAGCGGCCGGAGATGCGTCCGCGCGCGCTCTACAAGCGTTTCAACATCGAAGCCATCTCAACGACGGACGCCGCCACCGATGCGCTTGCCGCGCATGATGCGATCAAGGCTTCCGGATGGGACGGCCAGGTTGTGCCGGCCTACCGGCCAGACGCCGTCGTCGACCCTTCGCGCAAGGGTTTCCATGCCGAGGTGGAGCGGTTCCTGGCGTTGGCCGGAACGCCGGCCAGCTATCCCGGCTATCTTGAGGCGCACCGAATCCGCCGTGCCTATTTCAAGCAGCGCGGCGCGACGTCGACCGACCACGGCCATCCGAATGCCCGCACCGCCGACCTGTCTAAGGCGGAAGCGGCGGCCCTGTTCGACCGAGTGCTGAAGGCCGATGTCTCGCCCGAGGATGCCGACCTGTTCCGCGCGCAAATGCTGACCGAAATGGCGCGCATGAGCGTCGAGGACGGCCTGGTCATGCAAATCCATCCCGGCTCTTTCCGCAACCACAACCCGCGGATTTTCACCGAGTTCGGTTTCGACAAGGGCGCGGACATTCCCACCAGCACCGATTATGTGCACGACCTCAAGCCGCTCCTCGACGCGTTCGGCAACGACACGCGCCTGACATTGATCATGTTCACACTGGACGAGACGGCCTACGGGCGCGAGCTCGCGCCGCTTGCCGGGCATTATCCGGCGCTGCGCCTCGGCCCCCCCTGGTGGTTTTTCGACAGCCCCGAAGGCATGTACCGGTTTCGCAAGCTTACCACGGAGACAGCCGGCTTCTATAACACGGTGGGCTTCAACGACGACACCCGTGCCTTCTGTTCGATCCCCGCGCGGCACGACATGGCTCGTCGCGTCGACTGCAATTTTCTCGCGGAATTGGTGGCTGACCACCGGCTCGACGAGGACGAGGCGCAGGAAGTGGCGCACGATCTCGCCTACCGCCTGGCCAAGAAAGCCTATAGGTTCTGACCATGGTGCAGCGGCTTTCCAATCGGACCGTGGGTGACTTGCCGGCCGGGATCGGGCGCACGGACCGCAGAGCTCAGCTCGGCTGCCGAACTGGCCGCCGTCTTCCTGTGGCTGAAGCAGGTCTTCGGCAACGATCTCCCGGCCAAACCCCCATTTCGCAAGGCTGTGGAACCGCATTGATCGATCTTTTGAACGGCGGCGCCGCAGCCACCGTGCCACGATGGGCGCAGCGGTTCATGCACGGAGCAGAAAGCGGTTGTTTTTGAGGACTGGTAGATTAATATATCAAAATTGAAATCCTGCCCGGACAAGACAGGATCCCACCGGAGGAGATGAAGATGGTCAAGATCACTCGGCGACAGGCGGTCGGCGGATTAGCCGGCATGGCGGCGCTTCCGGTCGCGCGCGCGTTTGCCCAGACCGCCAAGCTGCCGACCGCGCCCGTCACCATCAATATCGTCGATGTCGCCGGCAACCTGGCGCTGACCCAGAAGGCGATCGAGAATTACAAGACGGCCAAGCCGGAACTGATCTCGAACATCGTCTTCACCAAGGCGCCCGCCCCGGAGCTTCCAGGCAAGATCAAGGCGCAGCAGGCGGCGAACCGCGTCGATATCGACCTCGTGCTTACCGGAACGGATGCGCTGTCGGCGGGCCTCGAGATGGACCTGTGGGTCAAGCTGCTTCCCGACGATTCCGGTGCCTTGCCTAAGCTGGCCGATATCTATCAGGAGCCGGCAGCGCGTATGCAGACACTGGCCAAGGACCACGGCGTCGTCGTCACCTACTACCCGTCCGGGCCGCTGCTCGAATACATGCCCGACAAGGTCAAGACAGTGCCGACCACGGCGGAGGAGCTTCTGGCCTGGGCCAAGGAGAACCCGAACCGGTTCCTCTATGCGCGCCCGGCCAATTCCGGCCCCGGCCGTACCTTCCTGATGGGCCTCCCCTATCTGCTCGGCGACAGCGACCCGAAGGATCCGGTCAAGGGCTGGGACAAGACCTGGGCCTATCTCAAGGAATTGCATAAATACATCGAATATTATCCGACCGGCACCGGGGCACTGATGAAGGAACTCGGCGAAGGCACGCGTGACATGACGGTGTCGACGACGGGCTGGGACATCAATCCGCGCGTTCTCGGCGTCGTACCGAAAGAAGCCAAGGTTGGGGCGCTGAAAGGCTTCCATTGGGTCGCCGACGCCCATTACATGTGCGTGCCGAAAGGGGTCAGCGACGAAAAACTGGCCGTGCTCAAGGACCTGATGGCATTCCTGCTGACGCCTAAGCAGCAGGCCTATACCTATGACGAGGGCTATTTCTATCCGGGCCCGGCGGTCAAGAATGTCACCCTCGACATGGCGCCGCAGGAAAGCCAGGATGCGATCGCCGAATTCGGCCGCACCGAATATGCCGACCTGATCGCCAACAACCCGATCGAACTGCCGCTGGAGCCCGCTTCGATGGTCACGGCATTCCGAATCTGGGACGAACAGGTCGCCGCCGCCGCGAAATGACAAACCTTTGATTTTCAGCGCATAATATGAACCGGGCATGCCGCCCGGTTCGCCTAGAACAATGGGGCTACGAACGGATGCTGCTCGCCTCGTCGAAATTCGACGAACTCCGCCTCGATCATATGAGCCGAAAATTCGGCAGTATGAGCGCGCTGAGTGACGTTTCGCTGACCGTGCGCAAGGGGGAATTCATCGCCCTGCTCGGACCTTCGGGCTGCGGCAAGTCGACCGCACTGAACTGCATCGCCGGTCTGCTTTCCACCACGGGCGGTAGCATCTATCTGGACGACAAGCGCATCGACCAGCTCAAGCCGGAAGACCGCGGCTTCGGCATGGTGTTCCAGAACTATGCGCTGTTCCCGCACATGACCGTCAAAGCCAATATCGGCTTCGGCCTGAAGATGCGCGGCACGCCCAAGGCCGAGATCACGCAGCGCGTCGACGAGGCGCTGGGGCTGGTGCGGCTGGAAACGCAGGGCCACAAGCTGCCCGGTCAGCTGTCGGGCGGCCAGCAGCAGCGGGTGGCCATCGCCCGCGCCATCGTCATCGAGCCGCCGTTGGTGCTGATGGACGAGCCGCTCTCCAACCTCGACGCAAAATTGCGCATCGAGATGCGTGCCGAAATCCGGCGCATCCACAACCAGCTCGGGGCCACCACCCTTTATGTGACCCATGACCAGGACGAGGCCTTGTCGCTTGCCGACCGCATAGTTGTGCTGCGCGACGGCCAAATCCGGCAGGTCGGCGCTCCGCGGGACCTCTATGAGAGCCCGGATCATCTCGACGTCGCCGAATTCATGGGCTACCGCAACCGGCTAACCGGCAAGGTCACCCGGCGCGACGGCGACGTTGCCACGGTCGAAGTCGGCGGCGTCAGCCTTTCGGGCAGACTTCGCGACGATCTCGCGGTTGGCGCGCAAGCCGTGATCGCCGCCAGGCCGGACGATGTCACCGTGAGCGACAAGGGCATCGGGACGCTCGATGCGAATGTCGAAACCATCGAGTACCGCGGCCGGGAATTCGTCGGCACGGCACGCACCGAGGGCGGCCTCGAGCTGATCTTCCATGCCAGCCAGGCCGCGTCGGTCGGGAACACGGTTTCGCTCGCGATCGATTCTGCCCACGCCCTGATCTACGCGGCCTGAGGACGGCGATGTCGACGCTCGATCATACGCCCCCTCCTTCCCTGCGCCAGCGGTTGGCCTTGCACGGGATCGACGGCGTTACCCTTCTGGTGCTTCCGGCCGCCTTGTTTACGCTGGCGATCTTCGTCTATCCCTTCGTCTACGGCCTGCTCCTGTCCTTCAAGCCGAAGGAAGGGGGACTCCTCGCCAACTACGAGCGTTTCTTCTCCGATCCGTTCCTCTACAATACCATTGCCACAACGTTGTGGCTGGCGGTGCCGGTCACCGTCATCAGCCTGGCGCTGGCGCTGCCCATCGCCTTTCGCGTTCGCCTGATGACGCACCAGCGTATGCTGACCACCATCCTCGTGCTGCCGGTAACGCTCGGCACGGTGCTGGTGGCGGAAGGCCTGCTCAACTATCTGGGACCGCAGGGCTGGTTCAGCCGCACGCTGATGTTGTTCGGCGTCATCAGCAGTCCCGTGAAACTCACCAACAATTACTGGGGTGTTTTCGCGTCGCTGATCATCACCGGTTTCCCGTTCACGTTCCTTTTGACGCTTTCCTATGTGACAGGCATCGATCCGGCACTGGAACAGGCAGCGGCGACCCACGGCGCGCGCTCCTGGCAGCGGTTCCGCTATGTGTTCCTGCCGCTGCTGATCCCCGGCCTGGCCATCGCCTTCCTGCTTTCGTTCGTACAGGCCTTCGCCGTCTTTCCGTCGGCGGTTCTGCTAGGCGCGCCGGCCGGGCCGACCCGCGTCATCTCGATTGCGGCCTACCAGGCCGCCTTCGAGCAGTATGACTACTCGATGGCCTCGGCAATCGCGATGATCATGGCCGGTGTGCAGTTGGTCATCGTCGTCGCCATCCTGATGCTGCGCAACCTGTTCTATCGCGGCAGCACCGCAGGCGGAAAGGGCTGACATGATCCGCGACACAAGCATCGGCGCCAAGCTCTGGATCACCGCCATCTGGGTGGTGGTGGGTTTCTTCGTGCTCAACCTCGCGGCGATGATTGCCACGGTCATCCTGTCGTCCTTCGGCACGCGCTGGCTGGGCACATGGATTCCCGCCGGCTTCACCACCCGCTGGTATTTCGCCGCCTGGGCGGAATTCCAGCTCCACGATATTCTGATCGTAACTTTCCAGATCGCCTTCACCGTGGTCGCGCTTTCAGGCCTGCTCGGCGTGACGGCGGCCTATGCGCTGGCGCGGCGCGATTTTCCCGGCAAAAGGCTGATCATGCTTCTGTTCCTGCTGCCGCTTCTGGTGCCGCCGATCACCTTCGGCATTCCGCTGGCCACCGTGCTCTACCAGTCGGGGGTCGGCGGCACGTTCTGGGGCGTGGTGCTGGCCAATCTCGTGCCGACGGTTCCTTTCGTCATCCTGGTGATGATCCCCTTCATCGAACAGATCGATCCCAAGATCGAGGCGGCCGCGCGCGTCTTCGGCGCCAACACGTTCCAGCTCTTTCTCCATGTTCTGCTGCCGATGCTGGTGCCGGGCATCTTGGCGGCGCTGCTGCTGGTGCTGGTGCGTACCATCGGCATGTTCGAACTGACCTTCCTGACAGCCGGGCCGACCAGCCAGACGCTCGTCGTGGCGCTGTACTATTCGGTTTTCGCCTCGGGCGTTCGCGCGGTGCAGTCGATCGATGCGATGGCGGTGGTATATATGATAACGACGCTGGTCTGGCTGCTGATCGCACTGCGCTTCGTCAATCCGACGCAGATTGTCGCGCGGGCAAAGCAGCAGCCCGCCTCCGCCTGAAACAGGCTTTTCTTTCCGCCGCATGATGGCGGCGGAAAGCCACTCTCTGTCGGAATCCTGGAGCGTTCGAGATTCGAAGAAAGCGCTCTTATACCGGTTGGTTGCTGGCCGGATCCGCACGGATGAGGGCTGCGATCAGGCGCTGTGTCTGGAGCGCCTCCTCACCCGTCACGGCCGGATCTCGGCCTTGCGAAATCGCATCGGCGAAATCGTCAATCAGCGCACGGTGCGCGTCATGGGGGAAGTCCATGATGGCTGCGCCGCTGCCTGTCTTCCCCTCCGCCTCAACGCGCTCTTCGCGTCCGTCGAGCCAGTTGACGCTCAGCGCTCCTCCGGTCAGCGTGGCCGTGCCGAGCGAGCCGACAAGCTCCATGGTTTCAGGCGAGCCCGGATAGGCAGCCGTAGTGGCGAGCAGCGAGGCCGGTGAGCCGTTGGCGAGCCGCATCAGGGCGGTGACGTAATCCTCAGCCTCCATCTGGTGCAGGCCGGTCGTCCGCACCTGCGAAGCCACCACCTCGACCTCTCCCAGCAGGGAGCGGAAAAGGTCGATGGCGTGGATCGCCTGCGACAACAGCACGCCGCCCCCGTCCCGCGCGAAGCTGCCGCGGCCTCCGGTGTCGTAATAGGCCTGGGGCCGCCACCACGGAACCCGAAGGCTGGCCGCCTCGACCGTGCCGATGGCGCCGGAGGCCAGCACTTGGCGCAGCCGCAGGCTGGCCGGCCGGAAACGGTGCTGCAGGACGACGCCGAGGCGCAGGCCGGCCCCCCGGGCCAGCATCACCAGCTTCTCGGCGCGCGCCAGCGTCGTTTCGAGCGGCTTTTCGACGAGCACGTGCTTGCCGGCGGCAAGGGCCAACTCGGCCACCGCCAGATGCGCGTTGGCCGGCGTCAGCACCAGCACCGCCTGAACCTCGGGATCGGCAATCGCGGCCGCAATGTCGGTCGTCACGGGAAAGGAAAACTGGTCGGCAAAGGCCTCTGCCGTCGCCTGGCTGCGGCTGGCCGCCCATTTCACCTCGATCCTGTCGGCAAGATCGACGAGGCTCTTCGCATGCGGCAACGCCGCCGGACCCAAGCCGATCATGGCGACACGTAGCCTGTTCATCGCGCGTTCCTTTGCTGCGCCGTCACGACGACCGCCGCCGCCTGCGCCTCGAGTGCCAGCCGGCAGACCGTGAAGACATGCTCCTGCGTCATCGCCGTTTCGGTACGGTCGCGCACATCGGCAAGCAGGCGTTCGAAATAGGATATCTTTTCGCCCGACGCATCGAAATGGCGCGTGCCCTGGCCATCGACGAGAAATACGTGGTCCGTTCCGGGTTTGCCGGCTATGTCGACATATTTCCTAAGCTCGATCGTGCCCTTGGTGCCGAGCAGTATCAGTCGTCCATCCCCCCAGGTCGGCAGCCCGTCGGCGGTGAACCAGTCGACGCGGATATAGCCGCTTGCTTTGTCTCCCCGCAGGAGGATGTCGCCGAAATCCTGGAATGCCGGAATGTCAGGAGCGCCAAAATGACCGACCGCACTTGAAACGACATGCGCGTCGGCGCAGCCAGTATAGAACAGGAACTGATCAATTTGGTGCGAGGCGATATCGACCAGGATGCCGCCGTAATTCACGGGATCGAAAAACCACGCCGGGCGTAGCGCACGGTTGAGCCGGTGCGGCCCCAAGCCCGTCACATGGATGACTTCGCCGATGGCGCCGTCCATCGCCAGTTGCGTCGCCAGCGTCGAGGCTCGGGTCAGGAGGCGCTCCGAAAAGCAGATCGAAAAGATGCGTCCCGTCTCGCGCACGGTCTGCCGCAAGGCGGCAAGCTGCTCGAACGTGGTCAGGCCGGGCTTGTCCGCAAGCACGTCCTTGCCGTGCCGCATGGCCTCGACGGCAATGGCGGCCCGGTCGGAGGGGACAGCCGCGGTAACGACGAGGTCGATGGCGGGATCCTCGATCAGCCGCCGTTTTTCGACCGGCGCGATCCGTGGAAAACGCTCGGCGATGCCGGCGGCAACCTTGGGATCGGTCGTCGCGGAATCGTAGCCGGCGCACTCGGCGCCGGCATCCAGAAGCCCACCGATCAGGTCATAGACGTGACGATGATCGATGCCAATCACGGCAAATCGCATTGGTTCGCTACTTCATCTTGTTGGCGCCGACCTCGCGGTCCCATTTCCCGAAGGCGGCGACCAATGCTTCCGGCTTTAACGGCGCTTCGACCGGGAACTTCCTGATCAGCTCTTCATATTGTGGGCGGCCGAACTCTGCGATGGCGTCCTGGCTTTCCTGCGGCGCGGCGCTGAGCGGTACGCCCTTGACCGCCGGACCGGGATAGAAATAGCCCTTGTCGTAGGTATAGGCCTGCTGCGCGGGCTCGAGCATGAAGGCCATGAGCTTGACCAGAACCGCGATCTTTTCCTCGGCGACGCCCTTGGGAATGCACATGAACTGCGTATCGGGCACCCAATGCGTGCCTTCGAGCGCAAACGTCTCGATATCCTTCGGCACGATGCCCAAAACGCGCGGGTTGATGTCCCAGCCGAACGTGGAAACGATCATGTCGCGGGTGCCCTCGGCCAGCTCCTTCATCGTCACGGTGGTGCCGGAGGGATAATAGTCGATGCCTTCATCCAGCGCCTTCAGATAGGCCCAGGTCTTCTCCCATCCATTGATGGGGTCGGAAGGATTCTTGTCGCCGAGGATGTAGGGCATGGCCATCAGGAAGGTCCAGCCCGGTCCCGAATTGACCGGTCGCGCATAGCAGAATTTGCCGGGATTTGCCTTCACCCACGCAAGCAGTTCCTCGGTGCTCCTGGGGATGGTCTTGACCCTGTCCGGCGCACATTCGAAGAGTGGGCCCGACGGCGAATAGACGACGACGACACCTTCGTTCTGGCCGAAGTTCTTCTGCATCATCAAGGCGCTGTCGAGATAGACGGCCTCAGCCTTGGGCAGCACAGTGGGATATTTCGTCCACACGTCGATCCACAGGCCCTGGGTGATGCCGTCCGACATGGCACCCGGACCCGTCAGCACCAGGTCGATGTCGACCCGGTTGGCCGCCTGCTGCGCGGCGAGCTTGGCCGGCAGTTCGGGGGACGGCGCGCGCGAGAACGTGATCTTGGAGACGAGCCCCGGATTTTCCTTGCCGAATTTCTCGATTGCCATCTGGGTAAGCTGCAGATTGCCCGCGACATCGATGATGTTGAGCGCCACCGGCGAAGTGGGCAGGGCAAGCTCGTCGGCGAATGACCGGCCAAAGGGCAGCGTTGCAAAACCAGCCAATCCGCCAAGCGCCTGGCGGCGTGAAATCGTGAACATCGTCGTCCTCCTCATTTATCTCTTGAAAGAGCGGTGTCTCCGCACTTTCATCCCGGCTCTCCCAAGCGAATGATATATTAGTCTATTAGTATCGAATGCAACACAAATGACGCCCCGCTGCGCTGAGGGTCCCGTCGCAGGGGGCTGCGTCAGGCCGGTGCCTGGCATGCTGTACTATCCTAGCGCCCCCCCTCGACGCGGCCGGCCTCTGGGCGAAGCGTCAGGATTTCTTTGCGCCGACCAATTCGTCCCACTTTCGGAAGGCGGCGATCATCTTTTCCGGCGGCAGCGGCAGTTCGATCGGATTATTGGCGATGAGGCCGGCATACTCGTCCCTGCCGAAGCGTTTGACGATGTCCTGGCTGTGCTGCGGCGCCATGGAGACAGGCACGTTCTTCACCGCCGGGCCGGGATAGAGATAGCCCTCATCATAGGAATAGGCCTGCGCTTCGGGAGTGAGCAGAAATGCCATCAGGTCGAGCACCACGGCGAGTTTGTCGTCGGAGATGCCTTTCGGAACGCACATGAAAAAGGCGTCCGAAACCCAATGGAAGCCCTTGAGCGTGCCGATCCTTGCCGATTCCGGCACGATGCCGAGGGCACGTGGATTGATATCCCATCCCGTGGTCGAAATGATGATGTCGCGGCTGCCTTCCCCGAATTCCTTCATGGTGACGCCGGTGCCCGCGGGATAATAGTCGATATATTGGCCGATCTCTGCCAGATAACCCCACGTCTTCTCCCAGCCGCCGACGGGATCCTGCGGATCCTTGTCGCCGAGCAGGTAGGGGAGACCCATCATGAATGTGCGGCCAGGGCCGGAATTGGTGGGCCGCGCATACATGAAGCGGCCCGGATTGGCCTTGGCCCAGGCTAGCAGCTCCTCGACCGAGCCGGGAACCTCCTTCACCCGCTCAGGCGCGTATTCGATCAGCGGGCCGGAAGGATAGTAATTGACGACAACGCCATATCCCGCGCCCTGCTTCTTGTGCAGGGCCAGTGCGGCCGGTTCGTAATTGTCCTCGATTTTGGGGAACTTGTCGTTGAAGTTCGGCAGAATCTTGATCCATGTGCCGTTGGCCAGGCCTGCCGCCAGACCGTCGGAGCCGGTCAGCACCATGTCGATATCGACGCGGTTGGCTTCTTGCTGCGCGCGCAGCTTTCCGGCAAGCTCGGTCACCGGCGCCTTGGTGAAGACGATGCGTTCGGTGCGCTCGGGATATTTCTTGGCGTAGTTTTCGAAGGCCGGCTGCGAAAGCGCCAGCGCGCCGCCCACGTCCATCACCGAAATGACGACCGGCGATGCGGGCAATTTGGGTGACTGCGCCCAGGCGCCCGTCGTGCCGGCGAGGAACGTACCGCCAATGCCGCCAAGGATGGCGCGGCGATTCACCTTGAGTTCACGACCAGTCATGGCTGTCTTCCTTCCCATTTTGTCGTTTGCCGATTGTATCCGCGTTCTTCCTCTCCGACGCGCGCACGGATGATGGTCATGTCGGGCGCCCACTCGATCTCGCTGGCGGGCACGCGAAGGCCATGCGCGTCCAGCACCGGCTGCAGCAGCGCCATCACATTTGCCGAGGCCATATCGACAGCCTGTGCGAAACCTGCGATGCCCCAGCGCACCAGATTGCGAACGGCGTCGTCCAGCCGCAGCGCCGACCCGGCGAGCCCGATGCCGCCAGGAACGCGGACCGAGCCATCGGCGCGGCTCTCGACCCGCATTCCGGCAAATTCGTAAGAGCCGTGCGGCGCACCGGCCGCCGAAACGGCATCGGTAACCAGGATCGACCGGTCCAGCCCTTTTGCCCGGATCAGCGACTTCAACGCGCCTGGAGGAACGTGAATCCCGTCGGCGATGAATGTCGCGGCGAGACGGTCTTCGGCCAGTTGAGCAAACAGGGTATTGTCCAGTTTCGGCAAGGTTTGCGGCAGCCCGTTGCCGAGATGGGTGGAAAGGACAGCGCCAGCCGCCGCGGCCTGCGCCACGAGCTCAAAGCCGCAAGCCGAGTGGCCGATCGAAACAAGGATGTTGCGCCGGTTCATGGCCCCTATGAAAGCAATGCCGCCTTCCACTTCGGGTGCCAGCGTCGTCAAAAGGATCGGGCGCTTGAGCAGCGACTGCAGGCGCTCAATGAGAGCAGGATCCGCAGCGGTCATCGCCGAGGCGGGATGGCATCCGGAATAACCCGGGGCGGGATTGAGGAACGGACCTTCCAGATGATAGCCGGGGCACATGAGGGGACCGAGGCGGCTTTCGGAAACAGCCTTGTCGAGAGCGCTGAACCGCGCCGACAATTCGTCAGGCCTTGCCGTGATGATCGTCGGCAGGCACGCCGTCACGCCGCACGCCAGAAGGGCCTCCAGCGCTTCGTCGAATTCCGCCGCCGTCAGGGTCCCCGAGTTAAAGTCGACGCCGGCGAAGCCATTGACCTGCATGTCGACCAGACCGGAAGTAATCATGATGCGACCGATCGCCCAGGTTCCCTATGCGGAGACTACACGGCCCGATACCGCTTGCAAGCCATTTTTGAATAATGATATCCAAAAATAAGAAGGAAAAGAATCCCGGCATGCTGACACTCCACACCGCGGATTTCGAGGACGCCCGCCAACGCGACTGCGCACGCGTCATCGCCAGCCTGCACGAAGGCGGCGGCAAATCCCGCGCCACGCTTGCCGCCGAATTGGACATGACCTCGATGGCGACCTCGCGCGCCATCGCCAACCTCGTCGGCAGGGGCATTATCGAGCAGAGCGTCGGCCAGGTGAGCGGCCGTGGCCGCCCACCGGCGCAAATCGTTTTGAACCCCGGCTGCGCGGGGGCGACCGTCCTTCTTGTTTCCAGCCAGGAACTGGTTGGCGTCCTTGTCGATTTCCGCGGAAGTGTCCTCGCCCGGCAAACCGCCCATGTTCCGTCCGACGCCGATTCGGCCCGCATGACCGCGACGATGCGCGACCTTGTCGCCGGTCTCATCGGCAGCTGCCCGTCTGGCATGCATCATGTCGGAACGTCGGTTGCCGTTTCGGGCATCGTGGACGTGAAGACCCGGACGTGGATATTGACCTCGCGATGGCCGAACGTTCGCGATTTCGACGTCGGCAAGGCGCTCGGCGGCCTCACACCGCGCGTGTTCCTGTTTCGCCAACTGGATGTCGAACTGAGCGCCCGATACGCCGCGCCGGACATGGAAAGGCTGGAAAGCGCGTTCATTCTTCATTGGGGCTGGGGTATCGGCCTGGCCTATCGCGGCAGCGACGATGCGCCGATGCGCCAGGGCGGCCCCTTCGGCGAAATCGGCCATTGGCGTTTCAACGTGCTCAAGGATCGCCCCTGCGGATGCGGCAACCGGGGCTGTCTCGAAACAGCAGCTTCGCTCTCAGCCCTGTTGCCGGTCATACGGGAGATATATCCGTGGGCTTCGGGGGAGGAGGAACTCCTCTCCAGCCAAATCGAGACGATGGAGCTGACGGATATTCCCGAAATCCGGGTCGCCGTCGATCTTATGGCGCGCGCGCTGGGTAACGCCTGCAGGCTGCTTTTTCCCGAGAAGGTGTTCATCACCGGCCCGTTTACCTGCAATGCTGGACTCTACCAACTTCTACACTCCCGCTTCGAGGCGGAAGGACTGGTCGGCACCTTGCGCCTGCCGACCCTGATCTCCGATCGTTCCAGCCTCGACTACGTCGTCAAGGGCGCCGTGCAACCACTTCATGAAATCGCCGTTCGCGTGCTGCTCGGCACACCGCAGGGGAAACCGAATGGCGCGGCGCGGAGCCGGCGGAATGGAAAGCGGCAAGGGGCCGATGCCCTGACGCGAAGCATCTGAATGGATTCACGCGGCGGGTTCAGAGGTCCGGGAACAATCTCGATGCCCCGCACTTCTCACGTCCTGAGGAGAATGTTGCGACGGGCGAAGCTCGCTGTCTAGCGGAGGTGTTCGAGCCGGTTGTCAATAACGAGTCGCACAGCGAACATGCCGCATTTGGCCATGTCTTCGACGTTTTCTTCTTTAGGCCAGGAGGGCATTCCCGCGACGTTCCATCTCCGCCGGATCGAGGTCCTCCTTCCACGACAGGAGCACCCAGACGTGGCCGAAGGGATCGCGCACGGTGGCGGAACTGGCGCCATAGAACATATCCGTGGGTGGCTGAATCTCTTCCGCGCCAGCCTTGACCGCGCGCCGCAGCAAGGTCGCGTTGTCATCAGTGAAGATGTGAAGGCCAGCCGTGCAGCGACCAAGTGTCCGCGGCTCGCCGTATAGTCTCTCGTCCGGATCCCCGATCATGATCGCGGCTCCGCAGATCAAAATCTCGGCGTGCATGATTTTGCCGTCTGGGTGGGCAATTCGGAACAGTTCCATCGCTCCGAATGCCCGCTCGTAGAATGCGATCCCATCCGACGCCCCGTCGACATAGATGTGAGGGACAATCGCGTTTCGATATCTCTCCGGTCGTTCAGTCATCTCGATCTCCTCGCGCCAAATATCAGAGCGCTCGCTTGCGGTGCACAAGCCGGCGAAACGCTCTTATAAGACCCGGCGGAAGGTCCGCCTCAGTTCGGCCACCGCACCGCCGGAGACCATCAACCGTGCGTCGACACGATCCGTTCCGGGTTCCACGCGATCATCTGCTCGATTGCCGCCGAAGCCGGCGCCGGCTCGACTTGAAATTCCTCGAAAATCGAACGGCGCCTCTCTTTTCCAACACGGCAGGTCGGCAATAATCCAGGCCGACTTCAACCCGGAGACTGTCCTGATACTTCCGGCGATCAGCGGCTGGCGCGTTAGGCGATACGATCCTTCAAGCGAGAGCCCGGGATAATCGCCGGCATGAACCACGGATGCCGAGATAGAGCGGGATGGCCGAAGGCGGTCGGAAGTCGAACGCCGTCCGCGACTGCTCGCCAATGCCTCTAGACGCCAAGATGCTGCTGCAGCAGCCCTGGCTGTGTCTTGAGCTCGGCGGCCGGGCCCTCATGAGCGATATGGCCGTTGTTGATGATATAAACGCGGTTCGCGAGCGCCAGCGTCGCGGCGATGTTCTGTTCCACCAGCACGATTGTCTGACCTGCCTCGGCCAGTTCGCGGCAGGCGCGCACCAGATCGTGCACAATGACTGGAGCAAGTCCTTCGAAGGGTTCATCAAGCAAAAGGATCTTCGGGTTGCGCACCAATGCACGGGCTATGGCCAGCATCTGCTGTTCGCCACCCGAGAGATCCGTGCCACGGCTGGTGCGCCGTTCCTTCAGCCGTGGGAACATCGTGTAGATGCGTTCCAGCGGCCAGCGGTCGTCGGCGGTCAATCCGGCCAGAATGATGTTTTCCTCGACACTCAGGCTGCCGAAGATGCGCCGATTCTCGTGCACGAGCTGCATGCCTTCCCGAGCGATGCTGTGCGCCTTCCTGCCTACCAGCTCAACCCCGTCGAGTTTAACCGAGCCGGCCCGTGGCGTCACCACGCCCATCAGGCTCTTCAGCGTCGTCGACTTGCCCGCGCCGTTGCGCCCGAGCAGCGCCACGACCTCGTTCTTCCCGACCCTCAATGCGACGTCGAACAGGATGTGACTGTCGCCATAATAGCTGTTCAACGCTTTGACTTCGAGCAGGCTCATGCCACCTCTCCATGTACCCCGCCGAGGTAGGCTTCCTGAACCTTTGCATTGGTCTTGATCGCACCGGGCATGCCTTCGACCAGCACCCTGCCCTCCTGCAGGACGGTCACTTTCTCGACCAGCTCGAAGAGCGAATCCATGTCGTGGTCGATGATGATCATCGTGCGTCCACGCGCGATTGACTTGAGCAGCGCCACGGTTTCGACGCGCTCGCGCGGGCTCATGCCCGCAAGGGGTTCATCGAGGAGGAGCAGGCTCGGCGACGTCGCCAGCGCAAGACCGATCTCCAGCCGCCGCTTCTCGCCATAAGCCAGTGACGAAACAGGCCGATCGAGCCGCGCCGTAAGGTTCACCAGCGCCGCCGTTCGCTCGACCTGCTCGTGGAGACCGGGAACGCGGTGGATACTCTTGAACAGATCAAGCCGGAACTTTCCACGCGCCTCGCCCAGCGCGGCAATCATCAGGTTCCGCCGCACCGTCAAGCGGTCGAACAGCTGGTTGATCTGGTAGCTCTTGGTGAGCCCGAGCTGGCACACCTCGGACACGCCCATGCCGGTAATGTCGCGGCCCGCCAGCATGATGCGGCCGGAGGTCGGCGCGATCTCGCAGGTGAGCATCTTGAAGAACGTGGTCTTGCCCGCGCCGTTGGGCCCGATGATGCCCCGTATCTCCCCGTGATCGACGCTGAAGTCGATGTCGCTATTGGCCGTGATGCCGCCATAGCGTTTGGTTAGGCCCTGCACCTGCAGGATCGGTCCGGATGCTGGCGCAGTGCCATGCCGGCGCGCCGGCATCGGCTCGATCGCGGTCACGATGTGCGGCGTGCTCTCTGTCGCGGTCTCTGCCGCTTCGATGCTCTTGCGGCCGCCGGCCAGCCCATAGAGGTCGACGATCGCACCGACGATGCCGCGCCGCAGGAAGCAGACCAGCAGCACGAAAACGACGCCGAGCACCAGCTTCCATGTCGCGCCGAGATGCAATGTGTTCTGGAAAAAGTCGCTCAGGTAGAGCCACACCGTCGCGCCCACCAGCGGTCCGAACAGTGTGCCGGCACCGCCGATCGCCGTCTGCATGACGACCTGGCCGGACGTGTCGAACATGAAAGCGTCCGGCGGCATGAAGCCCTGCATGACGCCCAACAGGCCGCCGGCAAAGCCGGCATAGATCGCCGCAACCACGAAGGCCGTGAGCTTGTAGCCGTGGACGTCATGGCCGAGCGCCGCGGCGCGGAGCGGATTGTCGCGGATCGCCGAAAGGATCGCGCCAACCGGCGAGCGTACGATGCGAAGTGCGACGACAATGCCGACGAAATACCAGAACGCCAGGAAAGTATACATCGTCCAGTCGGTGTTGAACTCGAGCACCGTGAAGCCGAGGTTGACGACGGGGGTAGGCACGCCGGGCAAGCCGTTCTCGCCGCCCGTGAATGCCGAGAGCGGATTGAACTCGACAAAGAAGAAGACTTCGGCGATCGCCACCGTGATCATGGCGAAATAGATGCCGGTGCGTCGCAGGGCGATCAGCCCGATCACATAGCCGACGACACCCGACACGACGGCGCCCATGACAATGGCAGCCATGACATAGGGGAAGCCGGCTTCAGTCAGCAGGTAGGCGGCGAACATGCCGCCAGTGCCGTAGAAGGCCGACTGGCCGAAGGACAGCAATCCCGTGTAGCCGAACAGGATGTCGAAGCCGATCCCGAACAGGCCCCATATGAGGATGCGATTGATCGTGCTGGGCGAGAAGCCGAGATGGGGCAGCACGAAGGGCGCCAGGACGAGCGCCAGCGCCGTCAGAAGCTCGACAAGGAAGGGATGTTTGATGTTCATGGCCGACCGCGTCTACTCGCGCCCGGCCGTGCCGAGCAGCCCGTGCGGGCGAAGCACCAGCACCAGCGTCATCGCCACGAACAGCATGACATAGGAATAACCGGGATTGAACATCGACGTGATGCTAATGATTTCGCCGGCGATGAGGCCGCCGAGGATGGCGCCGGGAAAGGAACCGACGCCGCCGATCACAACGACCACGAAGGTCTGGACCAGTATGGCTTCCCCGACATCGGGCGCGATCGACACCACGGGTGCGTTGACAATGCCGGCGAAGCCGGCCGCCATGGCTCCGATGCCGAAGACGAGCATGAAGATCTTGTAGACGTCGATTCCAAGCGAATCGACCATTACCGAATCCTCGATGCCTGCTCGCACGATCATCCCGATGCGGGTGCGATAGAGCACGACATAGAGCATCAGCAGCGCCAGGGCGACGATGCCGAGCAACGCCAATCGGTAGGTGGGATAGACCATGAAGCCCAGATGGGTGATGCCGACCAGCGAGGCGGGCGGCGGCACCGTGCGCGAGAGGCTGCCGAAGAAGAAGCGGACCGTCTCGACGAAGACGATGCCGAGCCCGAACGTGACGAGAAGCTGGTCCTCGAGCGGCCGCGTGTAGAAATGGCGAATGATCAGCCGCTCGATCAACACCCCGACGATCATCACGAACAGCGATCCGGCCGCCACCGCGGCGAGGAACGAACCTGTGTAGGTGTAGGCGAGCCAGCCGGCATAGCCTCCGAGCATGAACATCGCGCCGTGGGCAAGGTTCAGGACGCCGAGCGTCCCGTAGATGATGGTCAGCCCGGAGGAGATCAGCGCCAGAAGCGCGCCGAGCACGAGCCCATTGAAGCACTGCGAGATGAAATTTGCCCAGTTGATCACTCTGCGCCCACCTTAATCATGAAAAATATGCCCTGCCCTCGCGCCAGCAAGGGTTTGGCAGAAAAGTCGCGAACAATCGACATCCCACCGACCGCGGGACGATGAACCGTCTGCGCCCAGCCAGAGCCAGTCCCGGTGCGAGCGCCTTCTCCGCCCGTGTCGGGCGGAGAAGGCGCTGCCGGGTATCAGGTGTAGCTGCCCAGGTTGCAGCCGAACTCGTCGGGCTTCTGCATCAGCGGCGCGCCATCGACCACCTCGACCACGTTCCAGTAGTCGTCGTCGCTCTTCATGTCCTTGGGGTCCTTACCCTGGACGAGTACGACCGGTCGCACGCACTGATGGTCTTCCGGCCGGTAGTGAACGTCGCCGACGAGTGAAGGGATGGTCTCACCCTTCTCGTATTGCTTGATGACGTCCGGCGGATAGAAGCTACCGGCCTGCGACACCATGCGCGCCCAATGAGCGAAGCTGACATAGGCGTTTTCGGCGCCCCATTCCGGCCGGTAGCCGAACTTTTGCTGGAACGCGTCGACGAACTGCTTGGCGAGCGGATACTTGTCCTGCAGGGTCCACCAGAAATCGGTAGCGGCAAAAACCCCGGCTGTCAGTTCGGGGCCCACTTCCTTGGCAAGGAAGGGGATCTGGTAGGGGATGACCATCTTCATGTTCGGAGTCAGGCCGAACTGCTTGGCCTGCTGGATCGACAGCACCGCGTCGCGGCCCCAGTTGACGTTGACAATGAATTCGGCACCCGAATTGGCGATGTTGGTCAGATATTGGCTGAAATCCTGGGTGCCCAACGGCGAGACCTGGTCCGTCACCATCTCCCATCCGCCCTGAGAGGTCAGGTAGTCGTTCACCGACTTGGTGACGGTGTGACCGTAAGTGTAGTCCGGCGTCATGAATGCCGCCTTCTTTCCCTTTCCGTAGGTCTTCAGAAGGATCGGGCCGATCGCGTTGGCCGCGGTCTGGCCGTAGAAGTTCTGGCGGAAGCCGTAACGGACGCAGTCCTTGCCGGTTGTGTCGTTTGAGCCGGAGATCCCCGCGACGTAGAGGATCTTCTCGCGCTGCGCGAATTTGTTGAGCGCAACCGCGACCGCCGATGAAGTCGAGCCGGTCATCAGGATGATGTTGTTTTGGTGGATGAAATTCTGCTCGAGCTCGACGGCCTGGTTCGGCTTGGCCGCGCTGTCGGCGGACAACAGCTCGACCTTCTTGCCGAGCAACCCCTTGTCGACCTTCGGCGCCAACGCCTTCATCAATTCATGGCCGTTGTTGATGTGGTCGACCGCCAGCTGCCAGCCCTTAAGTTCGTCAGCACCTTGCACGGCATAGGCACCGGTAAGGGGCACCGCGGCTCCGATGTAGACGGTGTCGCCCGCCGACCCGGCCGGCCAGGTGCCTATCGCGGGCTTGTCGTCGGCCGCAAAAGCCGCGAAGCTGGATAAGGGCAGAACCGCACTACCGAGAAGTCCTGCGCCCACGTGCAGCATGGTACGGCGGGATATATTGGAAGTATTTTGATCGTCGAGCGGCATCAGCTGTTCCTCCTTAGCGTGGAGCCGTCGGAAGGCTCTCATTTGTTGTTCCCGGAAACCGGTTTTTTTCAGCGAAACGCTGAAAATGGCCTATTTGCATGGGCATTCGCAGTGGCGTAGGCCTGGCAGTCAATACAACTTTCGTTTGATGATTCTGTTCATTGATCTGGATTAATAAGCATAGGAAAGTTTCATTGAAGGTCATGAACATTTGGAGCTTGGCATGCCGCTGACCGGCCACCCGATCGTGACCCGACTGACGCGTGCAATGAAGCTGGATTCGCTAGACATCAAACGTCTTGAGGCAATCTTCGAGCGCGATCTTACCATTCGGAAACGGGAGGAACTCGTCGTTCACGGCTCCGAGTTCCGAAACCTGTGCTTTGTTAAAGACGGCTACGCGATCCGCTACAGGTTGCTGCGCAGCGGCAGGCGGCAAATCCTGAAGCTCATCCTGCCCGGTGATGTCATTGGCTTCCCGGTCAGCTTTTTCGATCGATCCACTTGCGCGGTCGTTGCCGTGAGCGAACTGACCTACGCCGTCTGCTCGTTCGATGCTTACGTTCGCCTCTGCTACGAGCAGCCCCAATTCGGTCTGGTGTTAAGTTGGCTCGCCGCCCAAGAGGCCGCGACTTATGCGGAGCACATCGTCAATCTGGGCCGGCGCACTCCGATTGAAAGGCTGGCGCACCTTTTGCTGGAGATTCACGCGCGTCTCCTGGAGGTCGAACGCGCCGACGAAGCAAGTTTCGATTTGCCGTTTTCACAGGAAATCATGGCGGACGCGCTCGGGTTGAGCGTGCCCCATCTCAATCGCGTCATTCAGCAATTGCGCGCCGAACAGCTTATCACCAGCAACGCGCGCTTCATCGATTTGACCGATCTTGCGGGCCTTCGAAGACTGGCTCAGTACCAGCCGATGTCCCTTGTTCCGATCCCGGTGCTGAAGCAGCGGGAATGAAAAGCGTCCCGTCGATCATATTAGCACCCTGCGTGAATTCCTTCACATACAAATCTCACCCGCGGCGTACAAGAGATGACAGAGCAGGCAATTTAGTCTCTCTTTCGGATAGATCATAAAGAAAACAACGAAGATCAAGTCCGAAGAGGAAGTTGGTTTTGAAAGCTAAGCCAATTTCGTTCTCATCACGAATTTTTGTGATGTCATCAACCAAAGGGAGAGCAACATGTATAAGATCATTACAGCTGCGTCTGCATTTTTCATCCTCACGGCGCCTTCGTTCGCGATCGACTCGACGTTCGTCCACAGTCTGCGAGCCGACAATGGTGACTTCGAGGCCCCGGGTGACTTGAAGGGTCAACATTCATTGGCTTCAGAAGAACCGGTGTATGGCTTCCCGACCGGATCGATCGGATTGCCTGGTGGTGCTGCGAGCTCCAAGTGCATGGGGGTCAGCCCACACCAGTACGATCCCGTCAGCCCGGACTGCCGGAATTGATCCAGATAAGAGCGGTGGCGCTAGCCACCGCTCTGCCTCCTTGAGCGGGTACCGACTGACCGACGGACTACTAAGAAAAGCCCGACCATAGGTCGCGCGACAGCCGTGGCACGTCCAATCCGCCTGGGACGGTGTCAGGATGCTGAACGGAGGCCCCCAGTTCGTCACCACGACAGGTGGAGGACTATACCTTCACGCCGATTCGGTCTTCGTTGCGCAATCTGATCGCGGCTCCGATGCGCGCGCGCCGATTGCGAACGGCGACATCAGTCATCGTCCTGTGACTCGGCGATGTGACGCAGCGCACCGGTGTTCGTTATGCGCAGGCCGCCACGCTTGATTGCGATGATCGAACGGTTGCGCCAATCGTTAAGCGTCTTGTTGACGGACTCGCGCGTGGCACCCAGGAACTCCCCCAGCTCGGACTGGGAGATCGGTATCCAACCTGAGCCATCCGCCATAACGCCGGCCAAAAAGACCAGTCGTTTTGCCAGCCTGGCCTCAATGCCGAAGAAAGCCTGATCGCCAAGTTCGCCGCTGACCCAACGCAGCCGTGCGCACAAAAGCTCAATCATGGCGCGTGCCAGAGGTGGGTTTTTTTCAATGCGATCGAAGAGCTGCGTCCGACCGAGCGAGGCCAGATCGCAAACGGTCAGACAAGTGGCGGTTGCGGTGCGCGGGCGCCCGTCGAGCGCGCCGATCTCTCCGACCAAGCTGTGCGAAAGCTCGATATTGGCCACCAGCTTCCGGCCTCCCGGCGAATACATCGAGATCTCCACCGTCCCGCTCATCACCCCGTAAATACGATCGGATGGATCTTCCTGGACGAAGAGAATCTGGCCCGCCGCGTGGCGTTCAACCTTGCAGCCGCCGAAAAGAAGATCGAACAGGCGCGGATCGATCCGCGCAAGGCGCGGCAGATCATTTCTTTCGTTCGCGCCGCCAAAAGCCATGTCGCCCCCAAGTTGCCGATCGGATAACTCCAACGCAGAGACTATCTTAGGTCTTGTCTTGCCGACGCCTCAGCTCGGCCGCAATGATCGACTGATCCCTGCGTAACGAGAGGCGCCGTGCAGCCGCGAGTGCTTGCCGCCAAGTAGAGACGGCGCGGTCACCGCGCCCGTCCAGCCAATGAGCCACGCCGACCCACAGCCCATACTGAGCGGTGCCGACAGGAAACGCCCGGCGGTAGCGCTTGAGCTCATGCAGCGCTTGGCGCTCCCAGTGGCGCCACTGGTCGTACTCGCGCGAGAGGCCCGCCTCCCTGCCGCGCAGAAGCACTTCGCACACGCCGGCAATGCCGGGCAGTGTGCTGTGCACAGTCGGCCGACGCATCTCGCGCAGTAGGCGTAGCGTCTCGACCACAGCCCGAAGGCTCTCAGCATGGAGCCCGACCCGTGCAAGCGCGAGCGCGAGCGACCCTTTGGCGGAGACCAAGTCGGCGAGATCGGCGGACCCGGCCATAGCGGACGTGGTCAGCCGAAGGATGTCGACCGCTTCACGGGGGCTATCCGTGTGGAGCACGCACAACGACTTGCATCGGAGCGCCCAAATCTCTTGCTGGAGGTTTCCGCTGTTCTGCGCACGGGAGAGCAGCGCTTGGGCGGTGTACTCCAGCGCACCCAATTCACCCCGGTAGTACATTGACCAGAAGCGCATGGCCTGGGCGTTGCACCAACTTAGTTGATCGCCCGCCTTTAGACATAGCTCTTGGGACTGATCCAGACGACGATCTACCATCAGCCAGTCACAACGCCCGATACGCCAGAGCGCATCGAGATTACACAGGTGGGCATGGACCGCTGGATCTGCGAGCGCAGTCACCACCCGTTCTGCCCTTGCCATGAAGTAGTTGCAAGCGCGCCGGCGCCCCAGAATTCCCAGCCCGCATGCCAGTTGGGCGGACGCGACCACCATCTCCATGGTGAGCCCCGTGCGCTCCGCATGGGCGACAGCCGCGACGGTGTGGGAAAACGCTCGCGAAAAGCGAAGCTCGAAATAGTCCACGACCGCCGCCTGGTTAAGGCAGCGAGCTATTTCTCGCTCCCAGGAGTCCAGCACACCTCCCTGAGTTGACCATAGCGAAGGAGGGAACACCTGTTGGAACGCGAGCAGCATTCCACCCCCAAGCAGTCGCATCAAAAGAGCTGCCGAGGAACGTGGAACCGGCGTGCCCGCCAAGGTGAGGGCGCGCCTCACCGAAATGCCCTGAGCATGGAGGTCGCCGCGACTGTAATGAGCCTCGCCGAGCTGCCTGCGCCAACGCACCGACTGAAGTCTTTGCTCAGCACTCCAAGGTTGCTTCGACTCGTATCTCAAGCAGATTTCCAGAAACGCCTCGACCTCTCGAAATGCACCGACCTGCAGCGCCTTGATTGCTGCCAAATTGGCATATTCAACTGCCTTGAAATTGTTTCCGGCGGCCTCAAAATGCTGAACGAGGGCCGCGACATCCGCGCCCATGGCGGCCGACTGGCTCGACTCGATCCAGGCGGCCAGAGCTGCATGAAGTCGCTGTCGCACTTCACTGGGAATTGAACCATAAACGACGTCTCGGATTTGATCATGACGGAACTCGTAGTTGCCTGATCCAGTGCCCTGACGCACGAGATGCGCCGCCACGAGCGACTCGACAGCTGCACCCACACCGTCGTGATCCAACTCGCCCTCGAGCAACGTCGCCAGGGCCTCGCCGGTAAATGAACGCCCGATCACGGCCGCAGCCCTGAGAACGTGCTGGACTGAGGTCTCCAATCGATCAACGCGCTCCCGAATGACCCGATCGACACCTTCGAAATATCGGAGGCTCTCGAGCGGGCGGATCGGACACCACAAACCATCGCGTATGGCGATGAGCCCCTGGCTCTTTAATGTCAGCGCTATCTCCTCGGCGAAAAACGGATTGCCACCGGCCAAGGTCGAGACCCGTCGCGCCAGTTCGCCATGTGGGGGCACATCCCCGAGCGTGCGGGCGACCAGTTCGCAAATCGACGCCTCGCTGAGTTCCTCAAGATCCAGGATACGACACAGGCGCGCGGGATCGTCAGGTTCCGTTCCGGATGTATTCCTTCGTGGGGCCTCGGCTCGCCTTCGTAGGTTTTTTAACTCCTCCGGAACTTCGTCCGAGCGTACGCACAGGACCAGAAGCAACGAGGACAGAGATGAGAGAACCCACTCGACGAGGCGCCACGATGCCGAATCCAGCCACTGACTGTCCTCCAGGACCAATGCCAACGGCCGCGGTGCCAAGTTATCCATGAGATCACCCAAAAGGCGCATGGTGGCATCAGCGCGATGAGGTCCCTCCAGATGTCGCGTCCCGTCATTTTGGGGAATTTCGATGCTCAAAACATCACCTAGCAAGGGCAGTCGCCCAACGAGCGACGAATTGCCCTGAACCCGTTGCGTGACGACCTCAAGCACCGCAAATCCATCGCTGTCGGACGGTAGGCCGAGAAGAGACACAAGCACCCGCCGCCATGGCAGGAGCGATGTCCGGCGATCGTCACGTTCGGCGCGCGCTGTCAAAACCTCGGTTGCAGTTGAGCGCAGTTCATCCGTGAAAGCTCTGATCAAAGCGGTTTTTCCAATGCCCGATTCACCCAAGACAACGAGCAACCGCCTGCCTCCACGGCGGGTCTCCTCGAACGTACGTTTCAGGAACTCCAGTTCGCTCCGCCGGCCAATCAGCGGACTAAGAGGTTGAACCGGAGCGCGCGGATCCATGGGACAAAATACCGTTGCCATGTCCCCAAGTCCGTCCAGTTGCAAGGTGCCGTGTTCTTCGAACCAAAACGCCGCCCGGCTGGCTCGCTCTGTCGGTGCATCGCAGAGAACGTTTGCCGATGCCGCCGTCATAAGCCGCGCCGCCCGATTCACGGGCGCGCCGATCACCATGAGCTGGCGCCGACGTGCGCTTCCGACAACACTAAAAAGCGCATCGCCGGTAGCCACCCCCATCGACGCGGAGAGGCCCAAGCGTTGGGCCGTCAGACGGATCGCGCGAGCAGCATCGACGGCACGGCAAGGGTCGTCGCGGTGGAAACTGCCTCGCGCTCCGAACGTCGCAAAGAAAATCAGGCCTTTGTCGTCAAAGAGCAACTCGCCGGCCGGCCCATCCCGCGAACGCAGATCCTCCTGGAGGGTCGCGCATAGCAATTGATAGCGCGCAAGCGCCTGAGGTTGGCGGTGGTCAAGTCCGGCAATTCGCGCGAAAAGGGCGGTGATCGGTCTAATCTCCGCCAGGGCGTCTAAGCGGGCGGTCGTTGGACGATCTTCTTCGGAACGGATGGCAATGGCGCTGTCCGCAGCAACTGACCGCAAGTCGGCTTCGGACAGCAGGTCCCTGAGTTGCATAGGCAGGAACCTTGCCAGCCAGCCCGGAGGCGGAGAAGCCAGTGTAGGCCGACTGCGCCGCGATTGAGACGGCTGCGCAAGGGCCAAGTTGGCTTTGTCGGAAAGTACATATTCCCATCGGCGCGCAGCCGATTGGGACTGAGCGGCCTGCATGATGGCATCTCCACCTGCAAAGAGGGTCCAGACCGGCTGACCGCCCAAAGCCGCCGCCCAGAGGGGCCCCGCCCCTACTCCAACATGCAGCGCGGGTGCGATTTCAGCTGTTCCGTTCTCCAAACGCTCATTCCGGCCGCCGCAGATTGCCTTGGCACAGGCTGTCGCCGCTCGCACCGCGCTTTCAAGTCCGCGGACATCCGCCGACCAGTAAGCCAGCAGTTCGTCGCCGGCGAGGTACAAAATCTCGCCTCCACGATTGTATACTTGCTCTACGCATCGTGCGTAGGAGTGACTAAGCAGGCTCGGGATTCTTTCAAGTCCTTCTTGTCCCCGTCGTGTTAGTTGCTCGACCAAGGCCGTGTATCTGGACACATCGACAAACACCACTGCAGCCGGGAATTCGACGGCTACTGGGCCGTCCGCTCGAAGTGCGTGAATTCTACCGAGTAATTCCAGCGGCAGAAAACTCTCAAGTAGCTCGCAAGTACCCCTCATGGGTTCCTTCCCGCAGCCGTGCCCATAGTTTCAGGCAGAGAAAGGCACCGCCGACCGCGCACTTCTTAAAGGGAATGAATATCGTCCCCGATAGATTGCGTGACTTCCTGACGTTACACCAAATTTCGTATATGATTGATACCTAAATTAGGGAGGACGCATTGCCTGTGCACATCAAGGCAGCGCCGGAGCCGCCACGTGCGACGACTTGGCTCTCGCGCGGACTTGAGGCGTTGGTCCACGATTTTCCGCAGATCGCTGATACGCCAAGGACACGCGTCAAGGGCGGATATGACTTTGATATTGTCATCGTTGGCAGCGGCTATGGTGGCTCGGTGGCTGCCGCCGAACTGAGTAGCTGCAAGGATGTGCAAGGCCAATCTTTAAAAATCTGCATGCTCGAACGCGGCAAGGAGTACCTGGCTGGAATGTTCCCTTCGCGATTGGCCGATCTGGGCGGCCACGTCCGCTTTGCCACCCCCTTTGCGAAACGCCAACGCGGCGTGTTCGATGGTCTTTACGACTTGCGCTGCAGCGATGACGCGGTAGCTCTCGTCGCGTGTGGCTTGGGTGGAGGCTCATTAATCAACGCCGGCGTGATGGAGATGCCGCTGCCGGAGATTTTCCGGGAAGCACGCTGGCCCACCAAAATCCGTAGAGATACGAAGCTCGCAGAGACGGCTGAACGGCTGCGCGATTGGTTGGGAGCCAAGCCGATACGTACCACCACCAAGCCTTTCTTGGCCAAGTCCGAAGCAATTAGAAATTTGGCTGGTGGCAAAGCACGACCCGCTCACATAACCGTCGCTTCCGATTGCCACACCAACCACGCCGGGGTCGCGATGAGCGAATGTCGCCGTTGCGGCGACTGCGCCACTGGTTGCAACTACAATGCCAAAGAATCCCTTGACCTGAACTTGTTGCGGCTGGCTCGACAAAGCGGAGTACGAATCGTCACTGGCGCCACCGTCTTGCGCGTTTTGCCCTCGTACGAAGGATGGCGGTTGGACGTCAATCACACGGATGGCCATCTACGCGATAACCAGCGGGAGCCGTTCGCGCTGCTGGCGAGGCGCGTGATCCTTGCAGCAGGCACATTCGGCTCGACGGAAATTTTGATGCGCTCGCAAAATCGCGGGGTAAAGTTCTCCGATCAGCTGGGACGCAAGTTCTCCGCCAATGGTGACATGCTCGTGGTTGCTCACGATTTGGCGGCAAGGGTGAATGGCGTCGCTGACGAAACCGAGGATCCGGCCCCAAACATCAAAAGCGAGGATTGCGGTCGCGCGGTCGGCCCGACGATAACCGCAATGATCGATCTGCGCGACGGGAACGCGGCTACTGACCTGGTGATCCAAGATCTTGCCGTACCGGGACCGCTGCGCCGCCTGTTTGAGGAAAGCGCCACCACATTCGATGTGCTCAATCGCGTCGCAGATGGCGACTGGGCGAAGCATGAACCAAATCCTTCACGGGCAGACGACGCAGCCGTCAATCCTGCCGCCATCACCAACTCCCTGGTGCTGGCCATGATCGGCCGCGACGACGCGGAGGGAGCACTGGCTCCAGGGGCCTCGAGGCAAAACAGCGTCGATGAGATGCAAGACGATGCTGACGAAATGCGCGCCGACGGGATGCTCACGGTGCGCTGGCCGGAGTTGCGACTGGACCCCCGGCTGGAGAACCATCATGCGCGCCTTGGCAGATTGCTTCGAGAGTCGGGATTGGGGGGACGGCTGGTGAACAACCTGCTGTGGCGACCTTTGTCCGACAGGCTCGAAGCCGTGTTCGGTCGCCAACGCGGGCCGCTGCTTACAGTTCATCCCCTCGGGGGCTGCGCCATGGGTGACGACGTTCGCCAAGGCGTGACCGATCATTGCGGCCGCGTGTTCGATGCCGCCGCGATCGGCCGCAGACGCACTCACGCAGGGTTGATCGTGCTCGATGGCTCGGTCGTGCCCACGTCTCTGGGCATCAATCCCGCCTTGACCATAGCCGTTCTGGCATTGCGAGCGATCACCGAGCTCAAGGGGGAATGGCAACTCAGTGGCGGTCGTTTGACCAATGCGCCCTTGCCTGGGAACTCTCGTGGCGAAACGCGGCCGATTTATTCCACGCCGCGGACGAATGCTACACCTACGCCTACCAGCATCGAACTGACCGAACAGGTGCGCGGCAAGGTCCCCCTGGCGGTGCGCGGCAGAGGTGTGAAACCGCATACCGTCGAACTGACCCTGACCACCAAGCCGGTGGCGCTCACCGATCTCTACGCGCTGCAAACGCCCCGTGGACGCTGTTTGCCGATTGCCCATGGTCGGCTGCGCATTCTGCGTGCAGGAAAGGAGTTCGACCCCATTGCAGATCAGGCCTATGAAAGCGATGTTGCGCTCGAGGCTGAGATCTCGGGATCGCTCCACCTGTTCGATCTGGAAGAATCGCGTCCCGTGCCTCGAATGCTGCGCGCTGTCCTTGCGTGGGCGCTCAACCGCGGGATGCGCGACTTTGCTTACCGCTTGGTCCGCCAGGGCCAGGAATGGTTGCGTCTCACGCCACCTAGCGGAGAGCCGTCCCATCTCAGACTGCTCGATATTCTGCACCTGTGCTCGCGTGCAGGCGGGGTGCGCCTGATCGAATACGATTTGCACATCGACAAGGTTGTCGAGCCGGAAGATCTCGGCACGGGCGTGAGGTTCGATAGCTCTTTGTTCGCACAGAAGAAAATCAGAGGGGTGAAGCGGCTCACATATGCATGTGGCGCCAGCCCTTGGACGCAGTTGATGGAAATGTCGGTCGAGGCGTTCCCGCAGATGCGCAAGGCCATCGTTGGCAAAAAGCTGCCCTCGCTGGAACTGAATAAGCGATACCTGGCGCGACAGGGAGTGCCATTGCTGCGAATAGTAGACCAGCAAGACCGTGTCGCAGCACTGGCAGATCTGGCCTCTTTCATCCTCTACGGCTTTCGCGTCGTGCTTCAGATACATGCACTGAGTTTTCGCCGCCCCGACCCGCCATCGACGCATGAACCGCAACGGCTGCCCGGGGCAGTGCCGGGCTTACCGGCGCCTCAGATCGACTGGTTGACTTTGGACGGCAAGCGAAGTCCCCCGATCCGCATTCGCCTGGCCCGCTATGACGGCAGGTCCGCAAAGGCGATCGAGAACGGCGTCCCGAAACGCCCGGTCTTGCTTGTTCATGGCTACAGTGCGAGCGGCACCACATTTGCTCATGCCGCCGTACCCGGCAACCTCGCTCAATCGCTGTGTGATGCTGGGCGCGATGTCTGGGTGCTCGATATGCGATCGAGTTCAGGCCTGACTACCGCCACGGGCGGTTGGTCTTTTGAGGAGATGGCGGAGAATGACATTCCGATCGCCATCCAACACGTGCTGGCTGCGACAGGGCAGGAAAGGCTCGATGTCGTCTGCCATTGTATGGGCGCGGCAATGTTCAGCATGGCAGTGCTTGGCGAGCACGATCGAAGGACTTTGCACAATAAGATCGGGCGCGTGGTTTTTTCACAAGTCGGCCCGGTAATGCTGTTGAGTTCGGCAAATGTGCTCGCCGCATACGTGATGCGATATGTGCGTTATTTTCTTCAGCTTGATGACTATGTGTTTAGTCCGCATGGCGATATCTCGCTCGCCGGTCAATTGCTCGACAGAGCGCTCTCGGCAATGCGGCTGCCGCCCGACGAGTATCGGCGCGAGAATCCCCTCTGGCCCCCAGGCAAAGCAACGCCTTGGGTCGGCACAAGACATCGGATGGACGCGCTCTATGCACGCACCTTCTCGCTCAACAATCTCTCTGACCTCGTACTCGACCACATCGACGATTTCTTCGGCCCGCTCAGCGTCGAGACAGTCTCGCAGGTCATACATTTTGCTGGCTTCAACACCGTGACCGATCGCGCCGGCATAAATCGCTATGTGCTGCCGGACCGGGTGAGGGATCGACTGAAGTTCCCGATGATGTCGATCCATGGAGCCGAAAACGGTTTGGTCGACCCCTCAACGCTGACACTGATGCGAAATATGCTCAAAGGGGCCGGCGTGCCGCACTTGAACTCATCTCTGCATGCGGTCGAGGCGGTGCAATCGGAGGAAGAAATCAGGCATCTTATTGACAAAAGCGGCCAGTTCCTGGGGCTCGGCCAACCGTCCTACCTGACCTGGTGCATTGCCGGCCACGGTCATCAGGATTGCCTGATCGGCAAAGACGCCTCGTCGATCTGCGGTGTTATAGCGAAATACCTTGGAATGCCGGATATGCCGGGCTCCCTGGAGGACAAGCCATGACGCGTTCTCTCCCCTTTGAAGCCAGGGCGCCCGTCTTCGGGGTGCGCGTAGGGATCGAAGCGGGCAAGATCCTGGTGCAAGCGGCCGATAGCGGAGGGCGGGGCGTGCCTCATGCAGCCCTTATTGTTCCCGTTTGCGCAAAGGGCGACCGCCTGCACATGATCGATCCGCCGGCTACGAGCCCTGGCGACGAGAAAGGACAGAGAAGCGACAGCCTCCATGATTGTCTCCTTCCGTACTATATCGAGCAACCCGCATCTCCCTACGTATTTGAAGTTCCGCTCCACAAGTGGCCTGAAGCGCAGCAGGTACTCGTCTTGCTGCTGTACGTTCAGGCGCAGGGTATTGGCGGCTTGGCTCGGTTACCGAAACTGCCCGACGCGACGGAATCAGCATCTGAAATCCCCGACAAAGGTTCGCATGCCGAGTACGCGGTGGAGAGGGCCGCCGAGGCTATTCGGTATGCGCTCGAGGCTGACACATTGGATGATTTGCGAGGTGGCCTGATCCTCGGCAGGCCTGGAAGATCACACAGAAGCTACCGCCATAAGAGCCCAGTCCGGACGGTATCGAACCTTTCATTCGCTCTCGCAAGTTGCCAATACCCCAGTGATTTCCTCGATCACATGCCCGACGGTCAGCATGCAACACGAGGGCCCGCGGATGCGTCTCTGCTCGCGCTCGGCGATCTACTGGGCAAACCCGGCGCTCCCACGTTGCTGCTGCTGGCCGGCGACCAAGTATATGTCGACGCTACGGCAGGGCTTTTCGACCCCAAGGCGACCGATGACCGATTCCGAATACCCTACGAACGCCGAGGCCAGAGCCGCGGTGTGAAGGCGGTGATGCAGCGCTTGGACATGGCGGTTGAAATGATGCTCGATGACCACGAGTTGCGCGACAATTGGGCAAAAGACCCCGACCCGGCGATGCGCAAGGACGATCCCGTCATAAAGCCTGGGAAGCTAGCTTACTTCAGGTATGAACGTGTCAAGGCCGGGGTACTGGAAAAGCGCCTGCCGGCACACATCTGGCGAGACGATTTAACTCACAACGGGACGCCATTCTTCCTTTGCGACACGCGGACCGAACGTGAAGGACGGACGGTTTCGAACTGGTGCAAAGCGCGGATTATGGGTCCAACCCAATTCGCGAAGCTTCGTGAATGGCTTATCAAGCCTGAACACGCCGAAGTGCCCAAATTTGTTCTCACATCCTCGGCAGTGCTGCCGCGGCGGCGGGAGGTGGCCGAGCACCCCACCTGTGCCCTGCGTTCGGACGCGTGGGATGGATACCCGTTCTCCATGCACGCGCTGCTCAGGTTCGTGTGCGACAAGGAAATAAAGCGACTGGTATTCCTGTCAGGTGACGAGCACGTGAGCAGCCTGGTCACCGCCCGTGTAACAAACAGCAAAACCGGCAAGCAGAGCATCCTGCATTGTATCCACAGTTCGGCGCTGTACGCGCCTTATCCGTTTGCGAACGGAACTGCCGACAATTTCCAGGCCAATGAGACTTTTTACTTTCGCGATCCCGATCCTAAGAACGGGCCGTATTGTTGCGAGGTGCAGACAAGTTTCGCCCCTGGCGACGGTTTCGCGCTTGTAACGACATGCCGCCGCCGGTCGCATTGGCGTCTAGATGTCAAGTTCCACGACAGCAGGGGGCTCAAGGAGAATGGAACCTTCACGCGCGACTTGGAGTAATAGCTGCGCGTGAAATACAGCTTCACTCAGCTTTTCTCGCTATGCCAAGCGGCCCGCGCTCGACCAGGCGCGGCGGCAGTTATTTATCGCGAGATAATCGTCTCTGAGGCCGCATGTCGAAACGATTCGCCTGCCCTTTGCATGGGCCTGGTGTAGCCGCTCCGCACAAGGAAGGTCGCCCCATGAAGCGAAAACGCTTGGCCGGCAATCGGTCTCCTCAATCGACAATGGTGGCGGACAGGGTCCGCCACCATTGTGATAACAAGCCGCGATAGAGGTCTGCCCGGATTATTTTCCGGCGGCAGCCGCATTCTTTACCCAGCCATCGAACTCCGACTGATTTGCGGCAATCCAGTTGTTGGCGATCTTCTTGATCTCGGCGTCGGTCTTGTTGCCGGCCCCCAGATCGCCTTCCCACTGGCTCCAGATGTCCAGCGACCATTTCGCCTGTTCGATGAATTTCTTGGCCGCCGGATTGTCAGCCAGGAACTTCTTGTTGGCGAGCGTGCGCCAGTTCCATGGGCCAACCGCCATGCGGCATGGGTTCTGGCCCCCCGCACAGCCGACCACATCCTTGACCTCGTGCGTCTTCGGTTTCGATACGCCCTCGGGAAGAGCGTCATACGGGATCGGCAGCCACACCACGTCCTTGCCGGGCTTCAGCCGATAGACGATCCAGGATGGACTCCAGGTGTAAAGAAGGATCGGCTCTCCGCGGTCGGCCCGAGCAAAGACCTCACCGATCAGCGGCTCGTATTTGGCGCGGATGGAGCGCACCGTATCGCTCAAGCCGAACTCCTTGACCTGGAAATCGACGACGTCGCCGCACTTCCAAGCCGGATCGCAATTCACCAGATTGGCTTTTCCGTCACCGTCGGTGTCGAACAAGGCCGCGATCTTCGGGTCCTTCAGTTGCGAGACATTGGTGATGTTGTTGGCTTCGGCCGTCTTCTTGTCGATCATGTAGCCGTTGATGCCGCCGCCCGCGATCGTGCCTTCATTGATCAGTTCGACCGTATCCGAGATCTGTGCGATGGCGGGCTCGGCCTGCGGCCAGTTGATGTCGCCGGTCATGTCGAGGTCGTCCTGCGAAATGGCCTGCAGGATCGCCGACATGTTCATGGTCGACAACTTTACGTCGTAACCGAGTTTCTCGAGGCCCGCTATCAGGACCTGGTCCTGAATATAGTTGGCGCCCAGGCTGTCGGAGGACGTGAAACGAATGGTCTTGCCTTCGCCAGGCTTATCCTGCGCAAGACTCTGCCCACCCATCATGGTTGCTGCAACAGCCATGGCGCAGGCCAGTCTCAGTCCCTTGCGGTATCGATAATTCACCGACATGTATTCTCCCCTTGTTGTGATATTTGTTGCGTCGTTCCGCCTGATCGAGACGGTGTTCACACCTGCTGGTGGTTCGTTTCGAAACTCCCCGCTTCCTCATTTCTGGGACGCAGCAGCTGAGCCAGCGCGGCGCGGATGCCCCGGGTCGGTCCGGCCTTGTCCTGGTTGGCCAGGCCCTGTGTGATGCGATCGAGGATCATGGCTAGCAGGACGATGGCGATGCCGCCGACGGCAGCCATGCCGACATCGAGACGTCCCAGCCCCTGCAGGACCACAAGTCCGAGCCCTTCGGCCCCGATCATGGATACGATCACCGACATGACCATGGCCATCAGTACCGTCTGGTTGAGGCCGCCCAGAATGGTTGGCAAGGCTAATGGAAGTTGGACTTCCCAGAGAAGTTGGCGATCGGTGGCACCGAAAGCCCGCCCCGCCTCGACCATCTCCTTGTCGACAAGCCGAATCCCGAGATTGGTGAAGCGGATCAGCGGCGATATCGCCGCCACGATGACCGCGACTGCCCCAGGCACTGTTCCGACGCCGAACAGCATGACCACCGGAACCAGATAGACGAAGCTGGGCGTCGTCTGCATGACATCGAGCACCGGCCGCACAATGGTCCAGGCGCGGTCGTGGCGGGCGCACAGGATTCCGATTGGAATGCCAAGGATGACGCACACCACGATTGCCGTGGCGATGAGCGACAGGGTGGTGATCGCTTCCGCCCACAGGCCCATGAAGGCAATCAGGGTCAGCGAAAGCAGCGTGAATATGGCCACGCCACGCGATGCGGAGCGCCATGCGATGAGGGCAAATATCCCGATCAGGATCGGAAACGGAATGGCATGGAGTCCATGGTCGATCGCGGTCAGAAGGGTCTCGACGGGCCACTTGATGGTCTGGAACAGCGGCCGGAAATGCATTGCCAGCCAGCGGACGCCGACCTGGATCCACTGGTCCAGCGGGATGACATAGAGATTATCGACATCCAGCATGATCAGGCCTCCGCTCCCGGGGATTGCGAGGAAGCCGCCGCCGGAGCGCCAATGCGGGATAAGATCTGGAGTGGATCGACACGCCCCAAATACCGGCCGCCCTCGTCAACAACGGCTATCGGCCGGTCTCGATGGCACAGGCTGGCCACCACCGACAGCTTTTCCGTGCCGCATACCGTCTCATAGTCCTTGCTCATCAATGATTGGATCGTCGAACCATCGGCGAGGCGTGGCAACTGGCGTGGTCCGACGACACCCACGACCTGCATCGAATCGTCGACGATGAACACCGGTTCGCCCTTGGCATCGCGGCCGCCGGACGCACGTCCGTCTAGCCGAAGCGGGCTGCTTTCCACCATCACGGAACTGGCATCGAACAGATGGGCCCGGTTGACGTCGCGGGTGAAGGCAGCGACGTAGTCATTGCCGGGCTTGGTCACGATGTCCTGCGGAACGCCTTCGCGCATCACCATTCCATCAGCCATGATGGCGACCCGACTTCCGAGCTTCAGCGCCTCCTGAAAATCATGCGTGATAAACAGGATGGTCTTGTGGAAAGTCCTGTGCAGGCGCAGCAGTTCGTCCTGCATTTCGCTGCGGATGAGTGGGTCCAGCGCGCTGAAAGCCTCGTCCATGATCAGGACATCGGCATCCGTGGCGAGTGCGCGGGCCAATCCGACGCGCTGACGCATGCCGCCGCTCAGCGTACCGGGAAGATGATTTGCCCACGAAGCCAGCCCGACGACCTCCAGCACTTCCATCACCTTCTTCCTGCGCGCGGCGGCTGGCACACCTCGCAGTTTCAGGCCGAACTCGGCATTCTCCAACACAGTTCTGTTCGGCAACAGGCCGAAGTGCTGGAACACCATGGAGATACGCGTCCGGCGGATTTCGCGCAGCCGCGCTTCGCTGGCGCCGGTGATCTCCTCGCCATCGATGAGGATGCGCCCTGCATTCGGCTCGATGAGGCGATTGATGCATCGCGCAAGCGTCGACTTACCAGAGCCGGACAAGCCCATGATCATGTAAATCGAACCGACGGGAACGGACAGCGACACGTCGCTCAAGCCGACGACCTGCCCGGTCTTCTGGAGCACAGCTTCCTTTGTCTCGCCAGACTTCAGCATGGCCAAAGCCGATTCCGGCGATCTGCCGAAAATCTTGTACACGCCCTCGACCGTTATGCGATCCGTCACACCTGTCCTCCACTCCTGGCCTGGCGGACGATAGTCAGCACATTCCAGAGCCACGATCCCGATAAGTGAAGATAGAACTGCACCCGCCGTCTTCCCCCGTTCGGCAGGATACCCGCGTAGCCCAGTGCTATGAAGGAAAGCATACGGCTCGCGGGTTCGATGATATAGGCTCTCCGCTACCCGGATAAGTATAATCCGGGACGCCTGTATGGAGAAACGGCGTGCTGGCTTCGCTTAAAAACCCTGCCCTCATGGTCGTGGACATGCAGAACGATTTCGTGCGCAGGCATGCGCCGATGGAGGTTCCATCCGCGCGCGAAACCATACCTTCGATCGGCAGTATCGTTGCGGCGTTTCGCGGCAACGGCAAGCCGGTGATATTCACGCGATACGTTGCCGACCCCCTGTATCAGGCCCTGGCCGGCAAGCTGACCTGGATCAAGCTGACCGATGCGCCGACCCATGCGTGCGTACCGGGCTTCATGCGCTCCTACGGCGATGTCGAGGGGATGCGGGATGCCGCGGAGGTGATCGACGAGCTTGCGCCACAGGATGGCGACATCGTGCTGGATAAAGTCTATTTCAGCGCCTTTCATGCCACGGATCTTGCCAAGACGCTCAAGCGGCTTGCGGTGGATGGTCTGGTATTCGTCGGCACGGTAGCCGAGATGTGCGTCGAAGATAGCTGCCGTCACGCCGTGCATTTCGGTTATCCCACGATTGTGGTGGAGGATGCTGTTTCTTCCAACCATCCGCCCAGCCGGCAGGCCATGCTCGATGCTTTCGCACGCAACTACGGCTGGGTCATGACCACGGACCGGCTCTTGGATTCTTTCGCGGTCGGGCAACCGGGAAGCCAGGTCTTGAACCTACCGCAGGGGTGAAAAATCGGTCGGGATCAGGATTCGGTTTTCCATCGTTTCGATATTCTCGGTGAGCTTGATCGTAAACGCCCGCCACGCGGGATCTTCGGCCAGCCGCTGACGCCGCTCGGCGCGGTCGTTCAGATCGCTATAGCCCCATAGATGCACGACATGGTTGAGAGGTCCGATCTCGGTGCGGAAATAGCCGATCAGGTTGCCCAGGATCGGCTGCTGGATGGCAAGGCCTTCCTCGCTGATAAGCTGCATGTACCTGGCGAGACGGCCGGCCCTTATCTTGTAGATGCGTTCCTCGACAATCATGGCGCGACAGCTCCCATCAGGCGATCACCCGCGACTTTTCCCTACCCGCTTCCTTCTCGCGCATCGCAAATACGGGCATCACTTCCTTGATGAACAGCGTCAGTGATTTCTTCTGCACTTCAAAGGGCAGATCGAAGGCGAGGCCGAGGCAGAACTGATCTACGCCCGCCGCTTCATAGACCATCAGCTTTTCGACCACCTCGTCCGGCGTGCCGAACAGGAGATTGTCGCGGATCGACCGCGGATCGTAGTCGCCGCTGTTGCCAACGGTGTCGTAAGAAACCGCTTCAGGAAAACCGTTCTTCACCGTACCGATGTTCTGGAACAGGTTCTCGAAGCTGCGGCCATATTGATAGCTGTAGCGAACCGGCAGTTCCCAGTCCTCGGGACGTTCATACACGCAAGTGCGGCGCAGCATCATGAACCGCGGCCTCGGCACTTCGGGATGGTCCTGGACCGCCTTCTTGAACTTGTCGCCGAGAATGCCGACTTCCGCGACCGGCCGCGACAACGGCGTGGAGAGGATGTTGTGGCCATTGCGAACCGCCCAATCGAATGTGCCGGGGTCTCGCGCAGCCACCCAGATGGGCGGGTTCGGCTGCTGCAAGGGCTTCGGCACCGAGGTCGCCAGCGGGAAGCGGTAATACTTCCCCTCGTGCGCGTAATCGCCTGCCCATAATTTCTGGACTGCCGGTAGCAGTTCCTGCATGAAGGCGCCGCCTTCCTGTTGCGGGATGCCTCCCGCCATACGGTCGAATTCATACTGATAGGCGCCGCGGGCGATGCCGAATTCCAGCCGTCCTCCCGTCAGGTGATCGCAAAGTGCGGCCTCTCCCGCGAGACGGATCGGGGTCCAGTACGGCGCGACGATGGTGGCGGTGCCAAGCCGGATCTGTTCGGTATGAGCTCCCCACCAGACCAGCAACTGGAACGGGCCGGGCGCGATCGTGAATTCAATCGTGTGATGCTCGGGCGACCAGGCGGTCTCGAAGCCGCCGGCATCGGCCATACGTACCAGTTCCAGCGTCTCAGCCGCCACCTGGCGCATATCCTTGCCGGGACTGAACCTCTCCATGTTCAGGGAAACGGAAAATTTCATGGCAATGACCTTTCGAATATTAGGGGATCGTCAGATGAGGCATCAGCGCAAACGGATTACGAACGGGTCCTGCGTGGCGCCGGAGTAGTCGATGACGACATTCTTCAAGCGGGAGAACTCGCGCATGACTTCGAAACCCCCACGCTTGCCGTAACCGCTCTCCTTGAACCCGCCGGAGGGCGACATGTAAGCAGCCGAGCGGTACGTATTGACCCAGACCGTGCCGGCATCGACGTTGCGCGCAAAGCGCAGCGCCCGGTCGATGTCGCGGGTCCAGACACCCGCCGCCAGCCCATAATGGGTGTCGTTGGCAAGCCTAATCAGCTCGCTTTCATTGTCGAACGCCACGACGCCCACGACCGGGCCGAAAATTTCGTCGCGCATGAAGCGCATGTCGTTGCGCGCATCCGCCAGAACCGTGGGCTCGTAATACCAGCCGCCGCAGAGGTCGTCCCGCAGCGGCCGGTGGCCGCCGGCAACCAGCCGCGCGCCATCGGCGACGCCGTAGTCCACATACTGCTCGACCTTGTCGAGTTGGGCAGCCAGCGCCAGCGGACCGATTTCCGTGTCCTCATCGGTCGGATGGCCGATACGCACGCGCCTGGTACGATCCGCCAGCTTTTCGACGAATGCGGCATAGATGGATTTTTCGACGAAACAGCGCGAGCCTGCGATACAGGTCTGCCCGGCAGCGGCGAACACGCCGGCAACCACGCCGTTCACCGCACGCTCGATGTCGGTATCGGCGAATACAACATGGGGCGACTTGCCGCCCAGTTCCATCTGACACGAAACAAGTCGGCTGGCAGCGTTGGCGGCGATGCGGCGGCCGGTTGCCGTACTGCCCGTGAAGGCAATCTTGGCGACATCGGGATGCAAGGTCAGCGCTTCGCCCGCCGTGGCGCCCTTGCCGGTGACGACATTGAAAACGCCAGCCGGGAAGCCCGCTTTTGCAATCAGTTCGGCGAGGGCAAGGGTGGACGCAGAAGTATGCTCTGATGGCTTGACCACGACCGTGTTGCCAATCGCCAGGCAGGGTGCGAGCGTGCCGGTCAACAGCATCAGCGGTGAATTCCACGGCGAGATCATGCCCACCACGCCGATCGGCTCGCGCAGCGTGAAGTTCAGCATATCGAGTTTGTTGACGGGTATCGTCTCGCCATGCAGCTTGTCGGCCATTCCGGCGAAATAGAGATAGCTGTCCGGCGCCGCGCGCAGTTGCACACGCATCTCTTTCAGAAGCTTGCCGTTGTCACGCGTCTCGATGGCGGCGAGTTCATCGGCATGTTCCGCGATGAGATCGGCCAACCGGCGCAGCAGCTTGCCGCGATCCGTCTGCGTCAGCCTGCGCCAAGCCGGATCGTGAAACGCTCTTTTGGCTGCCTGCACGGCGGCGTCGACATCGTCCGGCCCGGCGTCGGCAACCTCATACCAGGGCGCCGCGTTCGTCGGATCGTAGCTCGGCATGTAGCGGCCGGACCGCGGCGCGACGCGCTCCCCGGCAATGAAAAGATCCTGGCGCGACCCTTCGATCACCTTCAGCGTCAGGTCCATCATCTCATCCCTTCGCGGCTTCTCGGTCGCCGGCCAAACCGTTAAGCGACCGCCACGGACGCGGGGTGCCGTCTATCATCGCCACCCGGCCGCCATCGCTGGAATCGACGTAGATCCCGAAGCGAGAGTCCGCGCGCTCATGCAGGTAACGGCGCAGCGTTGCGCGTATCTGCCTGATCGGAATGCTGTCCCAAGGCAGCTCTTCATGGGCAAAGAACCTCAGCGACGGCGACAAATCCGGCATTTCACCGGGTGGGCCCGCGAGCGCGCCACGGTAAACGACATAGCCGGGCTGCTGGTCGGCCACATCGAAGACCGAATAGAGAAAGGCATCGTTGGTGAGCGGCGCAACCACGCCGCCGCCTTCGAAGCTGAGCATGTCGCCCGGCTTACGGTGCGTTGCCGTCGGCAGTTCCCAGCCTCCGGCGCCATCGTCGCGCAGCAGGATGCGGCCGTCATGCTCGACCAGGTAGCCGATGATCATGCGATGGGAAGGCGTCCAGCCAGGCGGCATCGGGTCTTCCACGCAGACATAGCGCCCCCGGCAAAACCCTAGCGGAGCGGCAGGGCTGGTGCCGAAAGCACGCACCCGGCCGATCAGGATCACATGATCTCCCGCCTCGATACGGTCATGCACCGTGCAGTCGAACCAGGTGAGGCTGTCGGTGAGCACCGGCGAGCCCGTATGCACGGTAGTATGGGCTATCGTCTCGAACTTGGAGAGTGACTTCGAGGCGAAGAGGCTCGCCACCTCCTTCTGGCGGTCGTGCAGAACGTTGACGGCGAAGCCTTCGGCCGTGTTGAACGCGGGAAAGCTGCTGGCGCTCTTTCCTATGCAGACGAGCAGCAGCGGCGGCTCAAGGGAGACTGAGGTGAAGGAATTCGCAGTCATGCCGCGCGGCGAACCATCTTCGTCCCGCGTCGTCACCACCGTGATGCCCGTGACGAAGGTGCCGAACGTTCGCCGCAGTTCCACTGGATCGATCGTGCTCAGCTCTTTTTCCCTCTTGTCCGTCATGCGTCCTGCCTCTCCAGGAGAGTGGAAGGATAAAGGGACGTGAGAGAGGGTCTTCCTGCTCTACGCAGGAGAGGCGGTAGTCAGGCTCCTAGGACACGAAGCAGAGACCGCGTCAGACAGGTTGCTCCCGGGCAATGGTCTCGTTGAGGCGTATTGCCAGTTCAAGCGCGAACCGACGTTCGGGTGAATCGATCTCGATGCCAAACAGTTCCTGGATACGGTTCAGGCGGTAGCGAAGCGTTGTAACATGCAATTCCATCGCATCCGCGCAGGCCTGGCTGCGGCAACCGTGCTCCAGAAAGACGGTCAGGGTCCTGATATAGTCCGTTGCATGCGCCTCGTCGTGACGCACGACCGCGCCAATGGCGATATCCACGAACGACCTCACTTCCTTGCTGTCGGCCGCCGAAAGCAGCAGCGGAAAAGGACCGAAGTCCTGGGGCGCAAGCAAACCGGTACGGTTGAAGCGGACGGCAAGACGGATCATGCGCTCGCATTCAAGCCATGCCTGGGGATAGTCGTGAATGCTCGAACAGGTCTTACCCGCCACGATGATCGGCTTGGTGCCGATCAGCCACTGCGTTTCCTCGATCAGCTTGCGCACAAACGTCTTGACCACCGTGTCCGCGTCGCGGGGTGCGTCGGGAATGCGGCACAGAATGATCTCGCCCAATGCGGCGGCGGTCGCCTGCGGCGCCAATTGGCCGGCGAGCCGCATGATGGAGCGGTGCAGTTCGGGTATGGTCTTGGCCTTTTCCGGCACAGTTTCCGGGAGGCCGATCGCGACCAGCCTGGCGGTGGCGTTTACGTCAATGCCGAGCCGGCGCGCCCGCGCCGTCAAATCGTCGACGTTGCGCCAGTTGCCGGAAACGATTTCCATGAACAATTCGCTGGAAGTCTGCGATTCCGTCTGGAAGCGTAAATGGCTGCGCATCAACTGGACGCTGAGCGCGAACCGAGCGCTCTGAAGAAGAAGATGATCGAGGTCGCCGAAATTGGCGTCGAGCGAAAACACGATCAGCGCCCCTACCGTCTTGCCATCCACGACCAACGGCTCCACCGCCGCCGGCAGGTTGAGGTGATGCCCGCCGCAGTTTAGGTACAGCTTGCGCATTTCAAGCCCGGCCTGGTCCGAGATATCGCGAGCAAGACGGAGAAACTGGCGGCTCATGCAATCGTCCATCTCCTCGCGCCAGCGGTCGGTGTCGATGAGGTCCGGCTTCGGCGAGCGCCCGGCAACGACCAGGTTGGCAGTCAGATCCACCACGACGATTGCGTTCGGCAGGAAGGTTTCGACCATGGAAGCCGCAGATGCGACGGAACCGTCCGACAGGACCTGGTGCATCAGGGTGGAATGCGCGGCAAGTGCGTTTTGGAGTTGCGCGGCGGCAGCATGTTCCGCCCTTAGCCTGTGGGCCTTGTCCACGGCTATGGCGCCCAGATGCACGATCGTCTGCAGGAATGCGAGATCGGCCGCCGACAGATCGACAACGTCGCGCGACTGCACCGACAAGACCATCGCGCGGTCTTCCATGTCCCGGCAGCCCAGCGGCAAAACCACGACAGTGCGATAGCCGCGCTGGATTGCCTCTTCCCGATAGCCGGGAAATTCGATGCTCTCCTGGGCATCGCGAATGATCACCGGATCATTGCGGGTCAACGCGATGAGGGATGGACTTGTCGCCAGCGTCCAGCGGTTGCGATAGGACTTCGTCAACTGGCTCGGATCATGCCGGGTCACGACCACAGCATTGCCATCCGCCTGATCGATGCTCATCACCGCCGCCATCGACCAGGCATCGTGCTGACATGCCGCATCGACAAGGTGCTGCAGCGTTGTCTCGAGGTCGACGCTGGAATTGATGAGGCTGGTCACGTCGCGCAGGACGCGTGACAGCGGGCGATCCAAAGCGCTCAACAGAACCTCGCTGCTTGCCGGTACTCGATCGTTACATAGCCTTCCTGGTCGATGGCGCGCCACAGTCATATTCGTTACCGGCGGCCATGCCGCCGCATGGCCGGCATGGATAGGATCGACCTTGCCGGCTGTTCTCGAAAGGTTTGGCAGGCCTTCAAAGCGACATGATGACCGACTTGGTCTCCGTATAAAGGTTCAGCCCTTCCTGTCCCCGTTCCCTGCCCCAGCCGGATTGCTTGAAGCCGCCGGTGGGTATTGCCGCGTCCACCGAGCCGTGTACGTTGACCCCGATCCGGCCCGCGCGAATTCGCCGTACCATCTTGTGGGCGACGCTCAGGTCCCGTGTCCAGACGCTGCCGGCAAGCCCGAAAATGCTGTCATTCGCCTGCCGTGCGATCTGTTCCAGGTCGTCGTCATCGAAGCTCATGGCGCACAGGACAGGACCGAAAATCTCTTCCTGCACCACAGCCATGTCGGGCCGGGTGTCGGTCAGCACGGTCGGCGCAATGAAGTTGCCTTCATTGCCTATCCGCGTGCCGCCAAACGCCACCGTTGCACCGGCGCTCCTGCCCTGCTCGATGTAGCCCATCACGCGGTCGCACTGGACCGGGGAAATGACCGGCCCCATCTGGACGCCTTCGCTGAGGCCATGACCGACGCGGATGTTCCCCGCCCGCTGGCCGATCCCATCCACGATCTGGTCGAACACCTTCTTATGGGCAAACAGCCGCGATCCCGCGGTGCAGACCTGGCCGCTGTTGGCAAAAATGCCCTGTGTGACACCGGGAATGGCAACCGACATGTCAGCATCGGGAAAGACGATGACGGGCGACTTCCCTCCCAGTTCGAGCGACACTTTCTTCAAATTGCCCGCGGCAGCCTTGACGATAATGCGGCCGACCTCGCTGGAACCCGTAAAGGCAACCTTGTCGATCTGGGGGTGCGAGGCGATCGCGGCACCCGCCGTCGGGCCAAAACCGGTTACGATATTGACCACGCCGGCGGGAATGCCGGCCTCCTGGACCAGTTCACCGAAGCGCAGCGCCGTCAGCGGCGTCTGCTCCGCCGGCTTGAGCACGATCGTGCAGCCGGTGGCCAGCGCCGGAGCTACTTTCCAGGCCAGCATGAGCAGTGGCGCATTCCACGGAATGATCTGCCCGACGACGCCGACCGGCTCGCGCACCGTGAAGGCATGGTACTTGTCCGGCGCGGAGATCGAAATGGTTTCCCCTGTGATCTTGGTCGCCCAGCCCGCCATGTAGCGGAACATATCCACGCTGAGCGCGACGTCGGAATTCCGAGCATTGGCAAGCGGCTTGCCATTGTTGAGAACCTCCAGTTCGGCCAGTTCATCGGCGTTCTGTTCCAGCAGGTCCGCCAGTTTCCAGATGAGACGTCCACGTTCGCTGGGCGTGATGCGGCTCCATGGGCCTTCTTCAAAGGCCCGTCGCGCAGCTTTGACGGCATTGTCGATATCGGCGGCGTCGCCCTCCGGAACCTGTGCAATTATGCGTCCCGTGCCCGGATCATATGTGTCGAAAATCTTCCCGGACTGAGCCGGCACCCATTTTCCATCGATAAGGAGCTTTTTCTCCTGGCGCAAAAAGGACGCCGCCTTCTCTCCAATTCGGAACTGCTCAGCATGTGTGTTCATCGAATTCTCCATAGGTATCGGGAAGCGCCTTGCCCGGATTCGTTCAAGGGCGTCCATCTGAAGCGCCCTCGTTAATGCTTGTCACTCGATCACCAAGTGGTCGGGTCCGACCGCGCGAGGCTGCCGCTTCGGCGGAATGAAATCGAGCGGCCGCACGGGAGACGGCAATTCCGTCACTGGCTTGCCGATCAAACGGTGCCTGTCCGCGGCCGGCTCTGGGTTCGGCACCGCTGCCATCAGCTTCTGGGTATAGGGATGTTTCGGGTTCCCTATCACCTCGCGGCTGGGCCCGATCTCCACGATCTCGCCAAGATACATGACCGCCACGCGGTGGCTGACACGTTCGACAATGGCCATGTCGTGACTGATGAAGAGGTAGGACAACCGCAGGTCCTCCTGCAACTCAAGCAGCAGGTCGATCACCTGCGCCTTTACCGAAACGTCGAGGGCCGAGACGGCCTCGTCGGCTATGATGACCTTCGGGTCGAGCATCAGGGTTCGCGCAATGCAGATTCGCTGACGCTGTCCGCCGGAAAACTCGTGCGGAAGACGGGTGATCATCGACGGTTCGAGGCCGACACGCTCCAGAAGATGTTTCGCCTTGTCCAGGGCCTTGGCCCTGGTCGCCAACCCATGGCATAGCAGGGGCTCCGCCAGGATCGCACCGACGTTTTGCTTCGGGTCCAGGGAACTGAAAGGATCCTGGAAGATCATCTGCACATTGCGCCGGAGATCCGAAAGATCGGACCTGTTGTCGCGCCGCACCGTCCGTCCGTCGTAGACCACCTCGCCGGAATCCGGAGGATTGAGAAACAGGATGCTGCGTCCGGTCGTCGACTTGCCGCAGCCGGACTCGCCAACCAGCGACAGCGTTTCTCCAGGCATGATGTCGAAGCTTAGACCTTCGACGGCATGGAGACGCCCCACCTTGCGACGCATTGCTCCGCCACGCACGTCGAACCGGGTCACCAGCTTGCGCACGCTCAAAACCGGCTTCGGCACGGCATCATTGGCAGGCGAGCGGTAGGAGCGGGCCACGCCTTGCCCCAGGCGGGGGACCGCGTCGATCAGCATCCTCGTATAGTCCTCGCGCGGACGCTCGAAGACGTCCTTTACTGCTCCCGTCTCCACCACGCGTCCCTTGTGCATGACCATGACGCGGTCGGCGATGTTGGCCACTACGCCCATGTCGTGCGTGATGAACAGGATCGCGGTGCCGGTGTCGCGCTGGACCTCGTTCAGGAGATCGAGTATTTGCGCCTGGATCGTCACGTCGAGCGCTGTTGTCGGCTCATCGGCGATGAGCAGCTTCGGCGAGCACGCCAATGCGATGGCGATCATGATCCGCTGCCGCATCCCCCCGGAGAACATGTGAGGATAGTCATTGAACCGCCGCCGCGCGTCAGGAATGCGAACGCGGTCGAAAAGCCGGATGCCCTCCTCCCGCGCCTCGGCATCGCTCAAGGGTCGATGCTGGCGCAGCATTTCCTTGATCTGGGTGCTGACCTGCAGAACCGGGTTCAGGCTCATCATCGGTTCTTGGAAGATCATGCTGGCAATGCCGCCACGCACCCGCCGCAATGTCGATGTCGACGCCCCCACCACTTGCTGGCCATCCACGATGACCGAACCGGTCACTTGGGTATTGCCGGAAAGCAGTCCCATGATCGTCATGGAGGTGACGCTCTTGCCGGACCCCGACTCGCCGACAAGCGCCAGCGTCTCGCCAGCATGGATGGCCAGATCGACATCATGCACCACCTGATGCTTGCCGAAAGCGACGTTGAGGCCTTTTACCTCGACCACTGGATCGGATTTCCGTTCAGTCATGAGCTTGGCGCCGGTGCAACAGTGAAGCCCGCCTGCGAGCGAGAGCGCTCCGAAGTCGGAGCCCAGGTGAGCATTTCGAGCGCGTACAGCGCATCCAGCGTCTCCCGCGACAGGGGAATGCCCTTCTGGTGCGCCACGGCGATCTTTTCCCGAGGCCGAACGCCAACGTGCCCGGACGCCTTCAGCTCAGGCCTGCGGGTGCTGACCATGAGAAGCGCGCAGCCCGGCGTCAGCACGGCGGCGTCGATCGATTGCAGAACCGCCGTGTCCTCACCGAGGAGCGCCGCGAGGGCATCCCGGCCCCGGCCCGAATAAAGCACACCCCGTGCGTCCGGTTCAGCCAACAGCCAATCGAAGGGTCCATCCCTGGCGATGATGCCGATAGAGGAGAGATTGTAGTCCATCGCACCGACCAGCGTGGCCGGAACAAGCAACAGCTCGGTCGCCGCCGATATCCGGCACATTTCCCATTTGGCGCCGCCTGCATGCGCGGCCAGAGCATCGATCGCGGCAGGTCCCGCTTCCAGAAATGAAACGCCGGCGGCGTCCAGCATCGTGAGCTCGTCCGATTTCCGATAGCGGAAGCCATGGGAGGGCCGCGGTCCCGCCTGGCGAATTTCATCCAGAATAGCCGGATCGAGCGCCGCACCTGTTGCAACGAGATGAGCGCCCCGGTCAGCGGTTCCGAACGCGTAGCCCAGCGCCCTAAGCGACCACGGCAGGACGCGGGTCAGTTCGGAATAGGCAACAAACATGGTCGTGCTCACAGGGCGACCTCATTCTCATGCTTACGAACCCGGGAACCCGGCCTGTCAGGCTCGAGGAATTCCGAAGGCAGCGGCTGGTCTTGGAAGAAAGTCCCCCGCACATAGCGGATGCTGAGCGGCGTCGAGCCGCGAATGCCCAGCGACGCAAGGAAAAACCGTATGAGATCGGCGGGGACGAAATCGCGATGCGCGAGCGGATCGCGTATTTCCGCATAGGGCAGGCCATCCAGATATTGCAAGCGCGAAATGGCGTAATGCAGGTCCGGATGGTCGAGAACGACGTCGCCGGCGCGCTCCTTGTCGCCACGGCTGACCAGCACCGCCGCCAGCCTCTGGATCAGTCCGATATGATCGATGAAGGATTCGAAACGCTCGTGCGGGTCGATGATCCGCTCGCCGCGCCTTTGTTCGCCATTATCGATCGAATGGTACCAGAAGTGCTGATGGGTTTCGGCAAGCGTGCGGTCGGCGGTGAGAGCCCAGACGTAGTTTCTGCGCAGGATCTCGCGCAGTTCAGCGACTGTCATTGCTGGCTGCAATTGCCGTTTGCGGGCTGCGCCGATCTGGAAATAGGGCGCGATGGCGTCACAGAAGTCCGGTACCACGTCGAGAAGTACGCTATGGAACTGCTCACTGGTCTCGCCATCCATGACTTCTGCGACGTGCGCAGCAACGTCGCCCCAGCACTGGAACCGTCCTTCGCGCAGGCTTGCCGATACGCGTGTCAGGTTCTCGATGATGGTTTCGTTGGCCATCACATAGTCCTGCGTCTGTGGGTCGGTCTGCGCGTAGATGCGGATGGTGCTCTCTATCGAGCCGCGGACAACCGAAATGCTTCCCGTATCGACCGGCAGGCTTTTTGCGTAGCCAAGCGCCGCCTCGCGCACAGTCACCCAGGTGGCGACCCAATGCGGCCAGCGCTGGAGGGCAACGCACATGCCCTGGCCTGAAGAATTGCCTATTCCAAGCCCGCGCGCGATCGAAATGTCGAGCTGCGCTGCGTCCGGATTGCGCCGCCGCGCCACGGCATTGACGAGATCGATGGAGACGAGCCGCACCAGGTAGATGGCGAAGATATCCGCAAAGAACGGGTGCGCCAGCGGATGCCCGTCGGGAATGCCCGGATAGGAAACCGTGCCGTTGCGGCCACTGCTTTGAAAGCCACCGTTTCGCATGAGATAGGCGATGCCAAGCTCGGGGGCGGGCTGTTCGCCGCGGGACAGGGCTTCGACAGCGGCGTCGAAATGCCGGCTGCTGCGATTGGCCGGGGTCCAGCCGACCACATCCGAATCCGTACGCATCTGGCCTTCAGCCTTGATGTCGAACGTTTCGAATTCCTGCTCGATACGCTGTTGGCTGGCAAGATTGACGAAGAGCGCGCCGAACATGTCACGGTCCGCGCCATCGGAGCGGCGTCCGACTTTTTCGATTCCGTCCCATGGATATGCTCGGGCAATATAGGAGAAGGAATGGCCTTCCGCGTCGATCCGGTAGACGAATCTCGCCGCGCCGTCATCGCCGCATTCCGCCGAGATCATCCTTATCTGCCAGCGTTCGCGAACGATCCTGCGCAACAACATGTCGGCAAAACTGACGCGCGAAGCCTTGAAGCAGCGAAGGTTCTCCACACGCATCAGAACATCCGCCGGCCGCATCCATCGCCGCGCCTTCAGGACACCTTCCCGGCCCGCAAACTCCTGCAGGCGTTGTTCTATGAATGCCGGCAGCGGCGGCTCGACCTGGTTAGACGTCATTTCCCTGTTCCAATCAGCGATCATTGCGGGACGCGGCCTCGTTCATGCTCGACCCGACAAGATAAAATGTGAAAACTGTAAGGGCGACGGCAGCGCCCGGCCCCAGGCTGAGCAGCGGCAGGATCGGCAGGAACATCGAACCGTCGCGTACCATGCCGCCCCAATCCGGAGCCGGCGGAGGAACGCCCAGCCCCAGGAAGCTGAGGCTTGCGGAGGTGAAGATCGCGAAGGCCACATTGATTGCGAACTGCGCCCACACCACGCGCATCGTGTTTGGCATGATATGATGGCGAATGATCCAGAAAGAGCTTGCGCCCGTGGCGCGCGCAGCTTCCACGAAGACCATTTCCCGGACGACGAAGACCTGACCGCGAACCAACCGGGCGACCGTCGGCGCGGTGACGACACCCAGCGTCACCGCCAGGTTGACCACCGATGGCCCAAGCATCGCGGTGATGATCAATGCGAGAACGAGCCCCGGCAAGGCGATGAAAATGTCGATGATCTGGACGAGGAAGAAATCGATCCAGCCACGGAAAAATCCGGCGATCAGGCCAATGGGCGCGCCGATCAGCACAGCCACGATCGCCGCCGAAGCACCTACCTGCAGTGAAACCCTCGTTCCGTAGATGACGCGCGACAGCACGTCCCGGCCAAGTTGATCCGTGCCAAGGATGTTTTCAGCCGAAGGCGGGCCGAGGACGTTCACCGTCGTGGCGGTCGGGTGCAGGGGCGCGATCAAGGGCGCGAACACCGCGATCAAAGTGATGATCACCAGAAGCGTCAGGCCAAGGACCAATCGGAATGGAAGTTTTCTCATTGGATGCTAAGCCGATGTTCGCACGAGCGGATTGACGAGGCTGTAGGTCACGTCCGCCACAAGGTTGAGGATCATCACGCCGACGATGATCACCATTCCAACCGACAGCATGACGGGAAAATCCCGGGACGAGATCGCTTCCACCAGAAGCCGGCCCATGCCCGGCATCGAAAAGACGGTTTCGGTGACGACCGCGCCGCCAACCAGTTGTCCAAGCGAAAGACCGGCATAGGTGATCAAGGGCAATATGCTGTTGGGCAGAATGTGCCGGTAGGAAATGCGCGCCTCGGACAGCCCCTTCGAACGCGCGGCCTGGATGTAGAGGCTGCCTTTCACCGACTGGTATTCGGCTTTGTAGACGAGCGTGAAGGAGCTGAAATAGAAGGTCGTAAGCGTGATGACAGGCAGGATCATGTGGATGAGATGCTGCCCGGCGCCCCGTGACCACGGCGACCATCCGGTCGTCGGCAGCCAGCGGAGCTGAACCGAAAACAGGTAGATCAGCAGCAGCCCGAGAAAGAAATTCGGTACGGTGATGCCGACGATGCTGACGGCGGCGGTGAGCCGGTCCACCAGCTTTTTCATGAACGTCGCCGAATTGATCAGCGTGGCGCCCAGGAAAGCGATGAGGATCGCCCAGGATGCCAGCTCGAGCGTTAGAGGAAGGGCATCCGCGATCATTTGCGCGACAGGCTGTTGGGTGGAATAAGACCGGCCCAGGTCGCCCGACAATGCGGCGCTGATCCAGTTCCAGTAACGCGACAGGATGGGCTGGTCGAAGCCTAGCTTCGCGTTGAGTTCGGCGATCGATTGGGGGGATGCGTTCTCGCCCAGCATGATCGCCGCCGGCGTCCCCAGAAAGGACGTCACCGACGTGAACAGCAGAAACGTCAGAACGATAACGTTCGGAACCATGATCGCTATGCGGGAAAGTACAAGCGCAAGCATGCCGGCCTCAGTTCATCGCGAAGGATTGAAGAAACGTCTCCGGGGCGCCCGTCTCGCAAAGCGGGCGGTTGGTGCACATCCGATGGGCGGCGGTCATAGTGGCGATCAAGTTCCTCTACCGGTTGCAGGCGGGACCAGGTCCCACCCGCGCCAGAAGCCGCGGCGCGGCGCGCCGCGGCAAAGCATGAAGATCAGGCCTGCGTCTTCCAGACGTAACGGAACCTGGGGATTTCATCCGGCATCGGAGCGAACCCTTTTACGGTGTTGCGCATGGCGTTGAATTCGACGCTGAACCCGACGGGCATGTAAGGCAGATCGGCAGAAATCTGACGCTGGATCTTTTCGTACAATTCCTTGCGGCGCGCCTGATCGGAAATTACCCGCGCTTCATCGATCCATTTGTCCACTTGGTCATTCTTGTAGCCCGTGGAGTTCGCGGTGCCTTTGCTGGAGAAGAGGTAGTGGATAAGGCCGTCGGGATCCGCCCGTTGCGTCCAGCGCATCGGCGTGAAGCGTATCTCGCCGGAGACCGCCTTGGCGTAGTAGTCGCTTTGCGGGACCGGCTCGAGCTCGATGTTGAGGCCGATCGCGTCGAGGTCTTCCTTGGCAAGTTCGGCAAAGCGTCGCAGCGTATCGCCGCTTGGCGCCGCAAGCTTGATGGTGGTGCCCTTCAGGCCGGAATCAGCCACGATCTTGCGCGCCTTTTCCGGATCGTATTCGTAGTGCACCAGATCGGTTGGGGTCCACCACAGCCCGTCTGGCGTGAAGCTGTCGGAAATCTTGCCTTGCCCGGCCCATATGATCTGGTTGATGCGGTCGCGGTTGAGGCCATGCGCGATGGCCTGGCGCAGTTCCGGCTTGTTATATGGCTCGGCGTCCCACCGCCACTGGTAGGAATACCAGACGCCACCCTTCGACGGCACAAGCTCGATGTCCGGGCTGGCCTTGGAAAGGCGCGTATCCAGCGGATCAAGCTGGCTTATGAAATCCAGTTCACCGATGGCCATGCGCTGAATGCCGACGACGTTCGTCGGAATGTCATGGAACGTGATGCCGTCGAGATATGGCATTCCCTTCTGCCAATAGCTGTCGTTCTTGCTGAGCGCGATGCGTGACCCGCGCACCCATTCGCCGAAAACGAACGGACCGGTCCCGACAGGATTGGAACCGACGTCGCTGCCGTATTTCTTGGCCGCCGCTGGCGAAGCCATCAGCCCTGCGCGGTCGGCAAACAGCGCCAGCAGGGGCGGATAAGGTTCCTTCATGTCGATGGCGACGGTGAATTCGTCCAGCACTTCGACATTCTTGACGCCTTCCAGCAACTTGAGCTGCGATGAGTTGCCTTTCGGATCGAGACGCGCATCAAGGTTCCATTTCACGGCCTCGGCGTTGAACGGCGTGCCGTCATGGAACTTCACGCCTTCCTGCAGCTTCAGGACCACGCGCTTGCCGTCGTCCGAAAACTCCCAGCTTTTCGCCAGGGCAGGCTTCAGGGAGAAGTCCGCCTCGGTCTCGAGAAGCGTATCGAATATCAGGAAAAGGATCTGCCGCTCGGTCCATTGCGACGACTGAAGCGGGTCGAGCGTGCGGACGTCGCTGATGAAGCCGACGTTGAGCGTGCCGCCGGTGACCGGCTGGGTATCTTGAGCCAGCGCTGCCGCCGGCAAAGAGGCCACGATTGCGAAGCCGCTGATGGCGGCCATAAATTGTCTTCTATCCATGACAAATCCTCCGTTGGTTCAGTTCCCGATATTATCGGCATTGCCGTTATTGGCCTCCGGGCAGGACCCGGAGGCTTGCGCGTTATTTGCTCTCGGCTGGCAGCGGCCGGCCGGCCTGATCGACTCCCATGATCCGCATGTCGTTGAACCGATCGCCGATGCGATGGTGCGGACGCCCGCCGCTCGCGGCGCCCAAGGCGATGACGATCTCGTCATGGGCAGGCGCGTCGGGAATGGTGAATTCCACGGTCAGAAAATGAGCGCGGCTCCCCTTCCTCTCGGCGTCCTTGTGGGTCAAGGGAACGGTGAGCGCAGTGCCGGCGCCGGCACGCTTGTTCGTGAACGGGAGAAAGGAATCGCCGCCGGCGGCGATGCGGAAGACATTGCCGAAATGCAGCGTGTGGATCAGGCCGGCCGCGTGTTCGACTTCGCCGTCCGTCCCGGTCACAGCGCACTTTCCAAACGCCTCTATCCGGTCCGGACCGCCCATGATCGCCACCAGGCGAGGCACGAGGGCATCCGTGAGAGCCTTGGCGTGCTCCATGATGTGCGGCTGCAAGTCCTCGACGAATGCCGATCCTGCCCAGGGATTGCGGATTACCGCCGCGCAGGCGGCCATGCGAAGCGGAACCGGCGCGACACGACCCCCTTCGACAAGCGTGTCCTCGACGAAATCGACGATCTTGCGGATCAGGACGCCAGTCATTTTTCCACTCCGCCGGCTGCGAGTTCGGCAAGCACGCGGTTGGCGATGCGATGGCATTCGACGCCGACAGGAACGCCGCAATAGATCGTGAGATGGGTTATCAACGCGTCCAGCTCGTCACGGGTGACCCCGTTGCGAAGGGCGCCGCGAAAATGCAGTTCCCACTCATGCATGCGGTTGAGCGCGGCAATCATGACGATGTTCAGCATGCTGCGGGTCCTGGCGTCCAGCCTGTCGTCGCCCCAGGCGGTTCCCCAGCAATATTCTGTGATAAATGACTGAAAACCCTTGGAAAACTCGGTTGCATTGCTCAGCGAATTTTCAACATATTCGCTGCCGAGCGTCGCCTTGCGCCGCTCCAGCCCACGCTCAAATAGCGTCTCGTTCATTCGTCTTCCCTTCATTTCAGCGTGGACGCAAAAGGAACTCGCGGACATGGTCGGACACCAGCTTGGATGCCTCGACCAGGACGCTGTGCTTCAGGCCGGCCAGAATGCGTAATTCCGAATCGGGGATCAGCCGGTGCATCGTCTCGGCCATCCGGACATTCGACCCCTGATCGAATTCGCCCGTCATCACCAGAGTTGGCTGCCTGATCTCGGGAAGCCGATCCACCAGTTCGGTAAGGCCGAACACCCGATACGCCTCCAGGTAAGACGGCACGTGGACCGCCTTGAGTTCGGCAATTCGCCGCTGGATCACATCGGGATGGCGCTCGGCGAATTCCTTGGTGAACCAGCGGTCGTGCGCAGCACCAACGACTGCGTCCATACCGCCGTCGCGGATCATCTGCAGGCGCGCCACAACCTTCTCACGTTCGGCGGGGGTGCGCCCCGCAACTGCGGAAAGAAGCACGACGCGCTCAAACCGGTCCGGATAGGAGCAGGCCAGCTCTTGCGCAATCAAGCCCCCCAATGAAAAGCCGACCAGATGGGCTTTGCGCACGCCGGCGTCGTCCATCACCCGAACGATATCGGCGGCAAACTTCTCGACGGAATATTCCGAGTCTATGTGCGCGGACCGACCATGCCCGCGCAGGTCGGAACGAATGATGTCGAAACTGCCCTCCAGTTCGCTGCTGACGTCGTCCCAGCTTTGCAGATTGGCGCCGACACCGTGCACCAGCACGAGAGGATGCCCCTTACCGCTTCTCTCATAGGCGATGAGATCGTCTTTTGTGCGCATCGGCGCCATTCCAGGTCCTCGTTCAAACTCGATTTTTTTGGTATACCGACAGACAGGCATATGGTCAACCGTATTTAAATCGGCTACTTGTGATGAAAGAGTCGAACGCGTAGCTGTCATGAAAGGAATGACGGGAGAGGACGCCGCAATGCATGAATGGACTGACTGGTCGATTGCGGATTCGCCGACATTGCGCGAGCAGACCGTTGTCACGCTGCGCGAGGCGTTGTTCAACGAAGTGTTCAAGCCGGGTGACAAGCTGGTGGAACGGAAGCTCGCCGAGCAGACTGGCGTAAGCCGCACAAGCATCCGGGAAGCGCTGAGCCAGCTTGAGTCCGAAGGGCTTGTCACTCGGGTAGCCGGCAAGGGCATGTTCGTGACCCGCTTGTCGGAACGGGAGGTCCGGCAGATCTACGAGGCCCGCGCAATCCTGGAATCGGCCATGGCGCGCCTGTTTGTCGAACGGGCCAGCCAGGAACAAATGGACGAATTGGCGCGGCGTATTTCGGAAGCAGGCGAAACCGACACGTCCGAGCTTGCCAGGCAGCATGCCGAGAAGCTCGACGCGGTGTGGGACATCATCATGCAAGGCGCAGGCAACGACATCACAAGGCAAATGACCTTTCTCCTGCATGGCCGCGTCACCTATCTGCGCACCGTCACCACCCGCGTCGCCTCGGCTGAACGGCGCAGGAATACGATGGCCTTGCTCCACGGCATTTTCGACGCGCTGCGCGCGCGCGATGCCGACCTCGCCGAAAAGCTCACGCGCGGGTATGTCGAAAGATCCGCGGCTTTCGCGCTGTCGCTGCTGCGGGACTCTGGGCAGAACGCCAAATCCTCATCACGCAAGCAACGGATCGACACATGAACTATGTCAGGCTCGGCAAGAGCAATCTGAAAGTATCCCGGCTATGCCTCGGCGCGATGGGATTCGGATCCGCGGGATGGCGGGCCTGGGTGCTCGATGAGAAGGCCTCGGCGCCGATCGTTGCGCGCGCCCTCGACCACGGCATCAACTTCTTCGATACCTGCGACTTCTATTCGGCTGGCGAGAGCGAACGCATTCTCGGCCAGATACTCGTTCGCCAGCAGCCGCGCGACAGCTTCGTCATCGCCACCAAGGCGGGAAACCCGATGGCTGCGCATTGCAACGGCCGCGGCTACTCCAGAAAGCACCTGTTCAAGGCAATCGACGATTCATTGGCCCGCCTTGGAACCGATCACGTTGACCTCTTCCAGACGCATATTTGGGACAAGGATACCGACCTCGACGAACTGGTCGATGCCATGGCGGACATCGTGCACGCCGGAAAGGCGCTCTATGTCGGCGTCACGACCATGCCCGGCTGGACACTCGCAAAATGCCGTGCGGCTGCCAGCGCACGCGACCTTCCGGCATTCATCTCGATGCAATGCGAATACAATCCCGCTCACCGGGAGTGCGAGCGGGAACTGCTTGCCTACTGCCGCCACGATGATGTTGCCCTGATACCGTTCAGCCCCATCGCGCGCGGCTTCCTTGCCGCGGACCGCCGCAATCCCGCCCAGCAGACGGCGCGCACGAAAAGCGACGACTATACGCAGAAATATTACCACCGCGACGGCGACCACGCCGTGCGCGAAGCCGTCGTTGCCGTTGCCGCCCACATCGGAAAGACACCGGCCCAGGTGGCTCTCGCCTGGACATTGGCGCGCCCCGGCATTACCGCGCCCATCTTCGGAGCGACCTCGACAGACCATGTCGACGAGGCAGTCGCGGCATTGGACATAATGCTTAGCCCCGACGATATCGACCGCATCGACCGGGCCTACGAGCCACGGCCGCTGAACGCCTCAGGCCACTGAATGAAGCACATGCTTGCGGTAAGCTGATATGCTTGTGAAATTGCACTCGTTCGCGCACTTTTCGAAGGAGCAAATCCGCCGTGTATGATCTGCGAGTCCATGCTCCGCCGCGCCTGTACACGCAGGTGGCCGATACCATCCGCAACGCCATCGTCGTCGGAGAACTGGCGCCGGGAGAGCGGCTGGTGGAGCGCACGCTTTGCGAGCGCATGGGCGTTTCGCGGACGTCGCTCAGGGAAGCGATGCGCGAACTCGAGAACGAGGGCCTTGTCACGAACCTGCCCAACCGGGGGCTTATCGTCTCTGTCGTCGACCCCAAGATCGCGAAGGACATTTTTGATCTTCGCGAGGCGCTGGAGGCACTTGTATGCAGGTTGTTTTGCGAGAATGCGACTGACGATCATATCACGCATTGCAGGGGCGTGTATGACGAGCTGATGGATGCTTATCGCGTCGGTGTGCCGCGCGAAATGATTGCCGCAAAAACCCGATTCTACGACGTCTTGATAGCGGGCGCGAACAATTCCGAGGCGGAACGGATGCTTCGCAGCATCCATATGCGGGCCTCACAGTTGCGCATGATTTCTCTTTCCGATGCAGAGCGGCGAAAGGCATCCCAGGAGGAACTGGCAGCCCTGCTCGACGCCCTGGTGAGCCGCAGGGCATCGGACGCCGAGCGGCTTGCGAAAAAGCATGTACGCAAAGCCGCCCAATTCGCGCTCGGGATGATCGAACAGCTTGAAAACCAATCCGTCAGTTGATCGGCAGCGCTTGAAAGCGCGAGACGCCGCCCGTCCGCCGCCACCCGCGGCGACGGTGAAGGAGAATTATGTCGTGGCGGGCGGCATCCGCACGCGCTATTTCGAAGCTGGCAGCGGACCGGTCGTGATCCTTCTGCACGGCTCCTCACTGGCAATCGATGCCTGGTCCACCTGGCACAACACCATCCCGGCACTCGCGCATGACTTCCGGGTGCTGGCGCCCGATCTGGTCGGCTTCGGTCTCTCGGATGCGCCGGTAGACGGGAAACACGTTCCCCGCCTCGAAAGGCGGCATCACGTTTCAGCCTTCATCGAAGCGCTCGGCATTACCCGCTGCGCGCTGGTCGGTCATTCCGAAGGCGGTTTCATCGCGGCAATGCTCGCCGTTGAAAACCCGGGTCTGGTCGATAAGGTGGTCGTCGTGAGCAGCGGTGCGACCTCGCCGCGCCTCGGCGGAAATGAGGACCACGCTTGGCAGGCAGCAGCGGCAGCAGCGTACAATGTGCTCGAGGGATGCGATACCGAGGAAGACTTTCTGCGCACCAATGCGAGGCTAAGCACGAAGAATCCGCCGGAGTTCGTGGAGCTGCTGAAAAAGAACTACCGCCTGGCCTGCAAGTCCGGTCAGTTGGAGCGCTTCAGGCAGGCTGCCCGGAAAAAGGACGACACCGAATATACCCAGATCCAGGAGGACCATCTCCTTCCGCATTTGCCCACCATGCAGGCCAAGCTGTTCATAGCCTGGTCGGGCTGCGACGAAACCGTGCCGGTGGCGCGCGGCATCAAGCTGCTGGAACGCGCGCCGCAAGCCGACATGCACATTTTCGCCAACGCCGCTCACATGGTCATGATCGATCGCCCACGCGAATTCAATGGAGTTGTCCGGGACTGGCTTGGCAGCTAGCGCCGGTCCAAACCATCCGGCTTATGACCCACAGCAAGTCGTCCCAAGAGGGCCGCCATGCCGTCCCCGCCTGCAGGCAACGCCGGATGCCAGAGCGACGGCTCGCGCTCAAAGCCTTGCCCGGGGTAGGGCACCAGGTCGAGCTATATGCCCCACGGACCGAGAAAATAGACACATCTGCCCAGGCTTGGCCTGTCCTGGCAGGGCGGCCAGCCCGCCGAACTCGCGGCAACCTATGTGCTTCTGGCCTCGGATGATTCCAGCCACACGACCGGCGCAGTCTATGAGGTCACCGGCGGCCGGCCGATGCTTTGATGCTCGGTTCAGCAAGCCAGCTGACAAGCCCAGGCGCGTCTTCTTCCAGACCTGCCCTGCCACCACCTCCTGGCCCGCGTGCCGTAGAGCCACCCGTGCTCGGCCAGTTTCCGGAAGATCGTGATCTCGCCGCCGAAGGTCGAAGACGTAGTCGAACAACCGCCGCACGCCCGAGAACGCGTACAGCAAATCCTGGCGGCGCAGCTTCTCTTTGAAGTAGCGGTTCACGGCCGCGCTCAAATATTCGATCTCGGTCTGTTCGATCTGCACCGCTTCGGCAGCACCCTCATGGGGGCCGCAATTCGAGATGCGCTACGGTCGCGATTTTTGTCTTGATATTTTTATCAAGCTGTGAAATTTTTTTCAATTGAAAGCTGGAGGAAGTTTTCCGCACCTCAGAATGCCCTGACAATGGGCATCGGACGGAGAACACGATGGGAGGTTCAATATGCCGGTCCAAGCCGTTTCAACCGAGTGAGCCTTTCCTGCGGGAGACGCCGCGTCCTGGACCTAGAATCCGACGTCGTCGTCACACCTTCACATGCAGGGGAAAGAATGCGCCCGGCTTCAGGCGCTTCTTTCGACACGACGAGATCAACGCCGCAAGACGCGGCAAAGGTTCCAGAACATCCGATGACGCGAATAGTGCAGATTTCCGATACCCATCTCAGCCCTGGCAAGCGGCATTTCCATGCCAACAGCCAGCCGCTCCTCGACTGGCTGAAGGAAAGCCATGCCGACCTCGTTATCCATACAGGCGACGTCACCGTGGATGGCGCCGATGTCGAGGAGGACATGCGCTATTGCGCCGAGATAATGGACTCCATCGGACTGCCCTATCTCGCCGTGCCGGGCAATCACGACGTGGGGGAGCCCAAGCATCCGTACCAGCCAGTCAACGCAGAACGCCTGGCCCGCTGGCGACGTCATTTCGGGCCCGACTGGTGGCATCGCGACATCGAGGGCTGGCGCCTGATCGGACTCGATTCGATGCTGTTCGGCAGCGACGAGCCGGCCGAAACGGAGCAGATGGCGTGGCTGGAGAGCGCAATGCGCGAGGCCTCCGGACGCCGGATCGGATGGTTCACCCACCGCCCGCTGTTCATTGGCGAGCCAAGGGAAGGCGACGTCGGATATTGGGCTCCGACGCCCGTTCCGCGGGCGCGGCTGCTGGATTTGGTGCGCCGCTTCGACGTGGCGTTCGTGGCGAGCGGCCATTTGCACAAGCTGCACGATAGCGTGGTCGATAACGTAAGATACCTTTGGGCCCCTTCGTCGGGCTTCGTCGTTGACGCCCATCTGCAACCGGAAGGCATGGCGGGAGAAGCCGTCCTCGGCGCGCTCGTGTACGAGTTTTCCGAGTCCGGTTTCACTGTGATGCCTGCCGAAATTCCAGGCCTCACCCCCTTCTTCATCGGTGATGTCTTGGATGAGGTCTATCCACCGAGATAGCGCCTCGATCCGATTAGTTGCGAAACGGAGCAACCCGCAGTGGCTGCAGTAGAGATAAAGAACCTTTCGAAGTCGTTCGGAACCCACAAGGTTCTAAAAGACATCAATCTTTCCATTAATGACGGAGAGTTTCTGACGCTTGTCGGCCCCTCCGGCTGCGGGAAGTCGACGCTGATCCGCATCATCGCCGGCCTCGAGCCGCAAACCTCGGGCTCGATCCTCGTCGATGGCGCGCCGATCGATCATCTGAGGCCGCATGAGCGGCGCATCGCCATGGTGTTCCAGAGCTACGCGCTCTACCCGCACATGTCCGTCTTCAACAACATGGCGCTCCCCCTGACGATGACCGGGCTTAACCTTTACGAGCGCCTGCCGCTCGTCCGCCTACTCTCGTCCCGGCGCCGCAAGGTGATGCAGGAGATCGGCAAGCAGGTCAGGGGCATCGCGGCGCAACTTCAGATTGAACCCCTTTTAGAGCGCAAGCCCGCCCAACTCTCCGGCGGCCAGCGTCAACGCGTCGCGCTCGGTCGCGCCATGGTGCGCCAGCCCGCCGCTTTCCTGATGGACGAGCCACTTTCCAACCTCGACGCCAAGCTGCGCGTCCACATGCGTAGCGAGCTGGCCGAGCTGCACCAGAGACTCGGCGCGACATTCGTCTACGTCACGCACGACCAGGTCGAGGCGATGACCATGTCGAGCCGGGTCGCCATGATGGAAGGCGGAGACATCCTTCAACTCGGCACGCCCGACGAACTCTACGACAGGCCGGCCAACATCCAGGTCGCCCAGTTCATTGGCAGCCCGACGATCAACCTGGTTCCCGCGACGGTGGGGGTCGGCGGGCGGCTGGAATTGCTCGGAAAGCCTCTGCCGATCGGCACCGCCCTCCCCGCCGGAGAGAAAGCGATGATCGGCGTCCGCCCGGAAATGATCCTGCCCGGCGCGGTCTCGGGCCAGTCGACGGACCAGGTCCCGCTTGCGGCGAAGCTGCGGCGCAGCGAGCATCTCGGCTCCGAGAAGATCCTGCATTTCGACGTTCCCTCGCTCCCTGGAATCCTGGTGACCTCGCGCATAGGCGCGGGCGTGCCGGACAGTGAGGTCGAGAACACCGAACTCTTGTTCCATCCCTCGGCCTGCCATGTCTTCGATGCCGCCGGAAACCGCGTGGAGCCCCAAGTCTCCCAAGACGCGGCCACCGCCGCCAAGGGAAAGCTGCGCCTCGCAGAGGGAGCGCGCGCGTCATGAGCCTGACCGCGGTACCCGCTTCGCCCGCCAGGCCCGGTGCCCGGCAGGCCCTCATCGAGAGGCTGGTCGCCGGCGGCTTCGCGCTGCCTGCCCTGCTTTTGCTGGTGCTGACGATCCTCGTGCCGCTCGGCGTGCTCGGCTATCTCAGTTTCACCGACTACGAACTCGGCGAGGTCGATGTCCATTATGTCGGCCTGCAAAACATCACCGACGCGCTGACCGATCCGGAATTCCGCCGCGCACTCAAGAACACGCTAGTCTACGTCGCGATCGTCCTGCCCGGCTCGGTGATCCTGTCGCTGCTCGTCGCCGTCCTCGTTCACCGCCGCAAGCGCACCCGCTCGCTCTACGAAATCATCTACTTCCTGCCTGTGACCTCGACCTTCATCGCCATGGCGACGGTGTGGCAGTTCCTGCTGCACCCCAGCCTCGGCCCGGTGAGCGCGGTGCTGCGCTGGCTCGGCATCGGCGAGGTCGCCTTCCTGAGCAATCCCTCGCTGGCGCTGCCGACGCTTGCCGTGATCGGCATCTGGCAACTGGTCGGCTTCAACATGATCCTGTTTCTGGCCGGCCTCTCGACCATTCCCAAGGACCTCTATGAAGCCGCCGAGATCGACGGCTGCGGCGGCGAAATCGACCGCTTTCTGACGATCACGTGGCCGCTGCTGGGACCGACGACCATGTTCGTCATCGTCACCAGTTCGATCACCGCCTTCAAGGTGTTCGACACGGTGGCGGTGCTGACCCATGGCGGTCCGGTGGGATCGACCGAGGTCCTGCTCTACAAAGTCTACCTCGAAGGCTTCCAGTACTTCCGCATGGCGTATGCGTCGGTTCTCACCTTCATCTTCCTCATTTTCATTCTGGTCTTCTCGATCCTCCAGACCGTCGTCATGGATCGCAGGGTGCATTACTGATGACCGACACAACCATCACTGCTCCCGCGATGGCGGGCACAACAACCACACCAGCTGGCTCCGCCGGCCGGCGCTTCGCCTCTCTGTTCATCACTCACGGCATCCTGATCACCGGCGCGGCGTTCATTCTCCTGCCTTTCCTGTGGATGCTGGTGACCTCGATCAAGCCGCCGGAAGAGGTGTTCAACGCCCAGCTCAGGATCTGGCCGAAACATTTCTACGGCTTCGAGAATTATGCGATGGCGCTGACCAGTGCGCCGCTGCTGCGCTTCGCACTCAACGGCGTCATAGTGTGCGGCGGCATCCTGCTCATCCAGCTTCTGGTCGCCATCCCATGCGCCTACGCGCTGGCCAAGCTGAAGTTCCCGGGCCGCAACCTGCTTTTCGTCCTCGTCCTGCTCGGCCTATGCGTGCCCGAACAGGTGCCGGCGCTGCCGATCTACATCGCGTTGGCGAGAATGGACCTGCTGAATACCTATTTCGCCATGATGGTGCCCTTCTTCCTCTCAGTGTTCGCGATCTTCCTGTTCAGGCAGTTTTTCCGTTCCTTCCCCGACGACATCATTCACGCCGCGCGGCTCGACGGGATGAGCGAGTTCGAGATCGTGTGGCGCATCGTCACGCCCAGCGCCATGCCGGCGATCGCCGCCTTCGCGGTGTTCTCCTTCGTCGCGCACTGGAACGACCTCTATTGGCCGCTAATCGTCATCTCCGACGTCAACCTGGCGCCGCCGCCCCTCGGCATGATGTTCTTCTCGGACGCCGAAGCCGGCACCAATTACGGCGCACTGACGGCCGCCGCGACCATCCTGACCGCGCCACTCCTGCTCGCGTTCCTGTTCGCACGCGGCCGCTTCATCGAGGGCGTCACGATGACCGGGGTGAAATAAAACTGACAACTGGCGCGGCTAGAAGCCCGGTCGCGCCGTTCCCCTAAACCTTTCGCGGGGCAAGGCGGCATCATCGCCTCAAGAGCATCGGGCAAATCGCATAACCGGAGGAAAGCCTTAATGAAATTCTTGTCAAAGATCATCGCGGCCTCGGCCGTATTGCTGGGAGCGGCGTCGACAGCGCTGGCCCAGTCCCCCGTGACGCTCGATGTCTACTACGCATTCCCGGCCTTCGCGAAGTTCCATGAGCCGCTGGCCGCGGAATTCATGAAGGAACATCCCGACATCAAGATCCAGTTCCGCGCGCCGGCGGCCAGCTACGACGAAGGCCACCAGGCCATGCTGCGGGCCTCCATCACCAACAACCTGCCCGACGTCTATTATTCGGGCTATCACGTCCTGCATGAACTGGTCGGCAAGCTGAAGGCGCGCAACCAGATCTTGGACCTCGGCACGATGATGGACGCCGAAGCGAAGGAATGGCGCGACGCCAACTACGCCGACAACATTCTCGACCTCGGCCGGGTGGACGGCAAGCTCTACGGACTGGCCTTCAACGCTTCGATGCCGATCATGTTCTACAATGCCGACCTGGTTAAAAAGGCCGGCGGCGACCCCGACAACATGCCCACCGACTGGCCGGGCATCATGGAACTCGCCAAAAAGATCAAGGCCACCGGTTCCGGCATCGCCGGCCTCGCTTACAATATTCATGACTGGCCCGACGAATGGCTCTGGGACGCCATGCTGATGCAGGGCGGCGGCGAGCTGACCAAGGACGGCAAGGTGGCCTTCGGCGACGAGCACGGCCTGAAGGCGCTGGAATATTTCCGCAGCTTCGTCACCGATGCCGGCATGCCGTTGATCGACTGGGATCAGTCGCGCCAGGCCTTTATCGCCGGCCAGATTGGCATCTTCTTCGATACGCCTGCCCGTCTCAGCCAGGATACCGACCTGATCGGCGACCGATTCAAGCTGCGTACCGCGGTCTTCCCGGTCGACGACAAGGAAAAGGGTGGCTTGCCCACAGGCGGCAACGCGGCGGTGATCACTGCCTCCGACCCGGCCAAGCAGAAGGCGGCCTGGGAATTCCTTAAATTCGTCACCGGCCCCAAGGCGCAGGAGCAGGTCGTCAAGATGAGCGGTTACCTCCCGACCAACAAGGCCGCCACCGGGACCGACTATCTCGGCCCGTTCTACGAAGCGAACCCGAATTACGCCACCGTTGCCAAGCAGATGGCACTGTCGCGCCCGTGGCCCGGCTATTCGGCGGGCAACACGGTCCGCATCTGGCGCACCCAACGCGAGATCATCAGCAAGGTCATGAGCGGCGACGTATCGATCAAGGACGGGCTCGACAGCCTCGTCTCCGAAACACAGGCACTCATGAAATAAATCGCCATGCCACGCGCGCCGGCCGGCTTCGGCTGGCGCGCCTTTTTTAAGGTGGCGCCGATGTGGCGCCCTTCTTGTGTCAGCCCTCCCTTCACACTGCCGGACCTTCCGATGCTCATTGCACAGATCAGCGATTTTCATATCCGACCCGACGGCCAGATGGCCTATGAAGGTCTCGAGACCAACACCATGACTCGTCGCGCCATCGCGACCGTCGCCGCGCTCGATCCGGCGCCCGATTGCGTCCTCGTCACCGGCGATCTCGCCGATTGCGGTCGCCCGGAAGAGTATGCGCTTGTCGCCGACATGCTGTCGGCCCTGCCCATGCCCGTCTTCGTCATCCCTGGCAACCACGACCGGCGTGAGACAATGCGCGAGGTGATGGCGCCGAAATTCCCCTATCTGAGCCAGTCGCCGGATTTCCTGCATTATACGATCGAGGACCTTCCGGTCCGCCTCATCGGGCTGGACACGGTGCAGCCGGGCGAGGACGGTGGTGCGATCTGCGAACGGCGCGAAGCCTGGCTCGGTGAGCGTCTCGCCGAGGGCGACGGCCGCCCAACCTTCGTCTTCATGCACCATCCGCCCTTTCCCGTCGGCGCGCACGGCATGGACATCATGATGTGCGTCGTCGGCGACGGCTTCCGCGACATGATCAGGTCCCATGCCGAAATCGAGCGGGTGGCCTGCGGGCACTATCACCGGCCCATCACGACGCGCTTTGCCGGCACGGTCGGCTTCGTCGCGCCGGGCGTCGCGCACCAGGTCGCGCTCGATCTTCGTCCGGGCGAGCCCAATCGCTTCATCTTCGAACCGCCAGCTTTCGCCCTGCACGCCTGGTCGCCGCAGACCGGTGTCGTTTCGCACGTCGTCCCGATCGGCGATTTCGGCCCCGCCCACGATTTCATCACCGATGTCGACTACCCCGGGAAAAACGAGACATGAGCGACTACCATCAAATCCTGAAAGACGCCGATGCCATCGCACGCAAGGCAGCCGCGACGTTGATGTCGATGCGCGAGGAGCGCCTCGACGTCACGCGCAAGGAAGGGCTGGACATTGTCACCGCCGCCGACCTCGCTTCGGAACGCATTGTCATCGAGGGGCTGCGCGCGCTTACACCGCAAGCTTGCATCCTCTCGGAAGAAGCCGGCACGACAGGAACCTTGGGCGAAAGCCGCTGGATCGTCGACCCGCTCGACGGCACGATAAACTACGCGTCCGGCCTGCCGTGGTTCTCCGTCACCATGGCCTATCAGGAGCAGGGTGCGACGAAGGTCGGCCTGACCGTCGCGCCCGCCGCCCGCTTCGAGGCGCACTACACCAGCGACGGCATCGCGACCGTCAACGGCAAGATGGCCAATGTGTCGACAACTGCGAGACTGGCCGATGCGGTCATTGCCGTCGTGCTGACGTCGCACTTTTCGGCCGAGGAGGTGGCGCGCACCGCAGAGATCGTGCGGCGGCTCGGCATCGGCGCGCGTGGCGTGCGCGTCATCGTCTCTGGGGCCTTTGAATATTCGATGGTCGCCGCCGGCCAGCTTGATGCGGCGGTTTCGATCAAGGCCGACGTCGTGTCCTACGCGGCTGCCATGCCGCTGCTACGCGCAGCAGGAGGCAAGGTCACCACGCTTTCAGGTGCCGACTCCACAGACGAGGACACGCAGAAGGTCGGCTCGAACGGGCTCATTCACGACGAACTTCTTGAAGCGCTACGCGGCCTGTGACACCTGGCGCGCAAACCGGAGCGAGCATGCAAGACGCATTGATCATATTCGACTGCGACGGCGTGCTGGTCGACAGCGAACCGCTGGCGGCGCTTGCCTACCGGCGGGTCTATTCGAAACACGGCATGGAACTCGACCCGCAGGCGGTCCTGCAATGCGTCGGCATGAAGCAGACCGATATCCTGGAGCGCATCAGGCTCACGACCGGCCATCGTCTTGAGGAGCATCAAACCACGGATTTGTGGGACGAGGTGAAAGCGCTCTTCAGCGAAAGTCTGCAGCCGATGGCGGGCCTGAAGCCCTTCCTTGAACGGCTGTCCAATCCCCGCTGCGTCGCCTCATCCTCCTCGCTGGAGCGGATACATCACAGCCTTTCGGTCACGGGGCTCGCGAAATTCTTCGGCGATAACATTTTCTCATCGTCAATGGTCGCGCGCGGGAAGCCCGCCCCCGACATCTTCCTGTTCGCCGCGGAACGGATGAGCGTCGAACCGAAGCGCTGCGCGGTTATCGAGGACTCGCCCTTCGGCGTGCAGGGCGCAGTCGCCGCCGGCATGACGGCGATCGGCTTCATCGGCGGCGGCCACACCTATCCGGGGCATGCCGAGAAACTGCGCGTGGCCGGTGCCCGGACCATCTGCGCCGACTGGGACGAAGTCGAGCGCGAACTCGTTTCTCTGGAGCTGATCGCGCCCGTCTCCGTTTAGATTTCAGGCCCAGCGAAAGCCGGGCAGCAGATGATCCGGCACCGCCCTTTCCTGCTCGAACACCGTCGAAAGCGCCGCGTCGCCGAATGTAACAGATGGACAGGATTCCGTAATTGAGTGTGAGGGTTTCAGGATCACGTCGTCCATCGATAAAACATGGTGCCTTCGCCGAGCTCCGACATCAATCCGGCCGACTTCTGCATTACCTTGGACCGCATGAAACACGTTGAAGTGTGCGTTTGCCAGCGAACTTTCGACCGGTACCAGAGGTACCGCTAACACGATCATTGTCAGGTAGCCGAAGTTGGTCCAAAAAGAGCCGTGCCGTTGACGATCACCGCACCGGCTGAGCCAACGAATCGTCCAATTGCACCGCCGCCGCCACGCCTTGACGAACGCGAGGCCGCCTTAGATTTCTCTGCTTTCTCTTTTTCACTTGACGCCGTTCTTCGTTTGAAAGCGCACCCGTCACGCAGTCGACCACATTGAACGCAACAAAGTCCGCTTCCAATTGCTCGGCGAGGGCCGCCGCATCCTCCCTGGGCTTGTCATGGGGATCGTGCCAGAGCGCGATTCCGATGCGTGCACGCGGTGCGAGTCGCCTCAAGCGCCTCACGACGAACACCGCGTGTTTGAATGAATCGCGGTTGAGGAAGCCCACGACGACTGCGTCGCGAGCTTCAAGCGGAAGTTTCCGGATCCGCGCGGGGAGGAGGTCACGGTGGCTCGCGGCCACGCAATCCGCACCCTCGATCGAAATGACCTGCGCGAGCATCGCAGCGGCCACATCGTCGAGGTCTCCGCGCCCGCCGATACACAGCACTGACTTCCCAGCACCATCCGGGAGATCAGGCGCAAACTCGGCTTGATCCTCATCCTCTTCGCCCGGATCTGCGCTCGCGCCCTCTTTTTCCGCGTGCTCGTCTTCTTCCTCTTCTTCTTCCTCCGCGGCGATCTCGTTGAGGTTGGCCACCAGGGTGCGGGCGTTTTCGGCAAGGTTCGCCAACTGACTTGCCGTCAGCGCGCCCCGAGCCCGGTCCTGTTCACCAAGCAGCAACGCCGGAATCGCAACAGTGCTGTGGAACTCGATCAGGTATTTCTCCTCGAGCATTTCTTCCGCGTTGTCGGTGGCTTCGTCGATATCATCGGCAAGAAGCCGCTGCTACAGACGCTCCTTCGGGTCAAGCACCGGCTCATCGCCAAACAGGATCTGCAGGAATTCGAACTGGGGCACGTGCCGTCCAAGCACGACAAGGCAGACGGTCAACGGCGTCGACAGCACCAAGCCGACCGGGCCCCATAGCCAAGCCCAGAAAACGGCGGCTACGATGATCGCCAGCGGCGAGAGGCCCGTGTGCGAGCCGTAGAGCCAGGGCTCGACGACGTTGCTGATTACAAGCTCTGCCAAGATGAAGAGAGCGCCAGTCCATACCAGTAAGCTCCAGCCGGGAGCCACTGCGAAGGCAAGAAACAAAGGTATCACCGCCGCGATAACCGGACCGATAAAGGGTACGAACCGCAAGACAACGGCCAACATGCCCCATAGCAGGGCGTTGGGAATGCCAAGAAACCAAAGACCTATTGCAAGGGGGACGCCGTAGACGATGTTCACGACCAATTGCATGAGCAGATATTGTCCAACGCGACTGCCTGCATCCTGCAATGCCTGGGTCGTGCGATGGAGATCGCTGTAGCCCACAAGGCGAATGAATCGATCCCGCAATTCTTCGCGCTCTAGCAGCATGAAAATCACCACGATGATGACAAGGCCGGTCGTGGCGAGTGGTCCGATCAGCGGCTCGATGATGTTCCTCAGCGTCTCTATCGGACGCTGGGGCGAGAATATCTGAACCAGAAGCGGATCCTGCTGCTTCGTGGTTTGCTCCACATCCGCTTGCTCGTTGGATTGGGATTTGTTTATTTCAGTGTTGACGCGTTCGAATACCTTGCCGAGCCGGCTGATAAGGCCGTCTTCGGATCCCGTCTCTTTCAAGGTCCGAATCTTCTCGAGGATGTTGGATTGGTATGTCGGAATGTCCTGTGCGACCTGGCTCACCTGCGTGGCAACGATCAGGCTGAACAGCGACACGAGGACGAAGGCCGATGCAACCGCGCCAAGCACAGCGATCATTCGCGGCAGCTTCAACTTTCGGAGCAAAGAAACAATCGGCGCCAACGCAAATGTGAGAAGGACCGCTATTGCCAATGGCAGCAGGACCTCCTTGGCGACGTAAAGAATGGCGACGGTAGCAATCATCGCCACGACGGTTGCCAACTTCGATGTCATAAAAGCAGGGGGCATGATGGGACCTATCTGCAATCTCGCGATTTAGAGGACGGCCATGGCCTAACCGCGCAAAGGGCGCGCTAGTCCATATACTGGCACCTCCTCAGCTTCTGGCCAATGACCTGGTTCGCTACACCGCATGTGTGATGATCTCGAACTTTTGCAGGGGATGTAGCCGAAGGGTGTGGATCATCGGAACATCTGCGGCGTCCCTCCCGACGGCGACCAAGATAAGCCCGGACGACAGCCTGCTTCTCGCCGATGCGAGCCGAATGGGAATCGCAGGCCTTTTTGTCCAGCCGCGCTGGGTAAACGAACTTTTCCGATCCGGGCCTGCTACTGGATTTCCGCTTCCGCAACAGGGCCATGCTGTTCGATCTCGGAGATCTTTCGAGGCTTTCGCCACGCGAAATCCTGCGGATCTCGCACCTCTTCAGGCTGTCGCTTTACAGCGCAAGCCCGGAAGTCCGCGGTCAAAAATTTTTATCGAGCAAAATCAGTTGTTCAGAGGAAAGCCGATGGTACCGTTGGCTGGGATCGAACCAGCGACCTCCGGATCCACAATCCGGCGCTCTAACCAGCTGAGCTACAACGGCACGTTTGCCTGAGCGGGATCGGTGGACATAAGTCCCCTCGAGCGCTCTGTCGTTCGGCGATGCGTCCTTACGGGCTTATGGATTTTAATTCAAGGCTTTTGCAAAGCAAAGGTCACTTGCCCACATGGAAGCGGATCCGCGGACAAGAAAAAGGCCGGCGGGAGGAGGTGCCGGCCTTTTCCTGTTACGAGCCAGCGGGAGGAGGTGCTGGCTGGTCACCCCGGAGGCGGAGGGAGGAGGTTCCGCCGACCGGGTATTCGTTGATGGCTGCCATCATACATATGATCATTTCAAAGAAAATGCGACCTTTTGTTACATCTTCTGATCATGCGCAAATATTAGGCGGCCTTGATGTCCTTCATCGCCTTCTCGAAAACGGTCTTGATCGGCTTGGAGACATCCTCGGCCGCCTTGGAGGCGGCGGTCTGGAACTCCTTGGCCTGCTCGACGGTCATTTCGACGCGCTTGCGCAGGAACGCGGTCTGCAGCTCCACGACTTCCGACAGCGATTTGGCGCCGATCAGCGCCTCGAGATGCGAAAAGCCCGCTTCGGCATTGGCGCGCAGTGCTGCAATGGTCTTGAGCGACAGGTCGCTGGAAATGGTCTTGGCGGACTCGTATGTGGATTCCAGGGCCTTCTGGGTCTCCTCGGCGCCAGTCTTGAGCTTGGCGTAGGCCTCCTTCGACTGCTCGACGCCTTTCTCTGCGAAAGCGCGGATCTGGTCGGTGGCCTTGGAAGCGTCAAAGCTCGGGAATTCAACGTTTTCGATGGTCTCGGCAGTCTTGGTCCTGGACATTTTCCATCCTTTTCAGCGGTAGCGGCTTTGACGGAAAGCCGTCTCGTTCATGTATGATGGCAATATAAAGGCAATTTTTGTGCATTGCAATATCTTTGTTGCACTGCACCATAGATTCCGTCTCGGCCCGTTAACCAAGAGCCGAAATTCAGGCCTATGCACGTTCTGGCTTGTGGACCTTCGCGCCGCCGGCTTTTATTAACAAAGCGTTAACTGCAAAAATGCCCGCTGCATGAGGATTTCGCCAGCGCATGCCGTCCGAATATTCCTTTCTCGACGTCGCCGTGCTCGAAGCGGTCCGCCAGCGCTTCGCCGCCGGCGACGCGATCGCAATCCTGTCGGCGAATCTGGAGCAGGTGATCTGGGCTAATGGACCGGGTGCCGCGGTGTTCGGCTATCCCGACATCGAAAGCATCATCGGCGCCGAGGCACGGCTGCCGCTGATCGCCCGCCGCCAGATCATGGCAACCAGTGGATTTCCCGACATCGGCAGCGACCGAAGCATCACGGTCAGGCTGGCGACCGGCATGACCAGCCGCGCCATCGGCTTCCTTGCAAGCGCTGTGACGCTGCCCGACGGCGAGAACGCCATCATGCTGGCGGTGCCGGCGGCGCAGACCGGCTCGCGCAGTGCGGCCGAAATCGCCGGCAGGGCCATCAGCGGCTTCACGGAAGATGGCCATTTCATCGCCTTCATCGACGCCAGCGGCAATGTCGAAGCGGCATCGGAGAGCTTTTCGCAGCTCGGGATCGAGGCCGCGACGCTGGCCGCACTGGTGGCCGACGTCGCGAATGAGGGCGATCGCATCGTCAAGCGGCTGGTTCCGGGCGGCGGCACATCCTATCCGGCGGGGCTCGCCCGACTGACGCCTGAGCGGCATTTGCTGGTGGTGATCGACGAGAACAGGCTCGACGACGGCGGGCTTGCGGAGGGAACTTCAGCCGCCGAGCATTCGGAAGGACGTGACCGCTCACAGGCCGTCGCCAAGGATATCTCGGAACCGGAGGCACAAGCCGCTGCCGAAGCGGCCGTGCAAGAGCCGGCGGCGTCAGAACCCGGACATCCGGCGGCAAGCGGTACGCCGGCACAGCACGACCATTGGTATTTCAATGCCGGCGAGGACGGGAGGCATGCGCGCGGCCCAGCCGCGCCGGACGCCGAAGCCGTGACTTCGCCAGCTACCGCCGAAGGTCCAGCCGAGAACGCGAAGCAGGATGTCCAGCCTTCAGCTGTCCCGGCAGCCCCGGCAGCCAGGGTCGTGGATCGCACGGCAGCGCCGATGCGTTTTGTCTGGCGGACCGACGCCGAGGGCAGGTTCAGCGCGCTGTCGCCGGAATTCGCAGACGTCGTCGGCAAGCCGGCCGCAGACGTCATCGGCCGGCGTTTCAGGGACGTCGCGGCGGCTTTCGGGCTCGATGCGTCCGGCGAGATCGCCGGTCTCCTGGAGCGGCGCGACACCTGGTCCGGCCGTTCCGTGCTGTGGCCGGTCGTCGGCACCGACCTGAAGATCCCCGTCGATCTGGCGGCCCTGCCGGTCTATGGCCGCAGCCGCGCCTTTGAGGGCTTCCGCGGTTTCGGCGTCGCCCGCGCTGGCGACGCCATCGTCGATCCGGAAGCGATCGGCATGGCGCTGGTGCCCAACAGTGAGGCGCCTCAGGCGCCGGAAACGGTCGAACCCGCGCCTGAGGCGACGAAGGCCGAGGAGCCGAAGCCATCGGATCCGTTCCGCGGCGAGGTGCCGGCGCTGACCATCGTGCCGAAGCCCGAACGCCGCTTTGCCGACAAGGTGATCCGCCTGGCCGAACATCGCCAGCCGGCCAACGACAAGGGTCTCTCGACCCTGGAACGCAGCGCTTTCCGCGAGATCGGCGAGCGACTGAAGAAGGAAAGCAGCCCGGCCGAGCCGGAGGCCGAAAGACCGGCTCCGGACAATGCCGGGCAACCGGAGGCGGCAACGCCGGCGGGGCCGTCCGGGAAACCAGCGGACGCTCGCAAAAACCTTGCGCCAAAGGACGAAGCCGCGTCGGCCGAGCCCTCCGAAACCGATGTCGATGCCGAGGACGCAGATGATCTCGCCCGGCTTGACGGCGAACGGCCGGACAAAGTGGCTGATGAGGAGCCCGCCGACAGGGCAGCCGGGATGACGGGTTCGCTGCTCGACTATGCCGAGCGGAGCGAGGAACCAGCGCCCGTCGCCAACAACGATGGCGAGACCCCGATTTCCGAACCGGCGGCGCAGACGGAACGGGAGAGCGAAGAGCCCGTCGCGGCGGCAGGCGAACCGGTCGTCGCCGGCGCGAATGATGACATTGCCGACGACGAGAGCATGACATCAGCCGATTTTCGCGATGCCGAGGACAATGAGGACTGGGTCGGGGACGAGGAAGCGTCCGCATCCGATGAGCAGGCCGCAACCGCCGAGGGGGCCGCCGGCACAAGCGACGCGGTGGAGGCTCCGGTCGAGCGGCCACGTCTCAGAGTGCCTCCGCTCAAGCTCGAAGGGTTCGTGCCGTCGGCCTTTGCGGTCGGAGACGAGAGCAAGGCTCCCGACACCACGCTCCTGAGCAAGCTGCCCGTGCCGCTGCTCATCCATTCCGGGGATGAACTTCATTACGCCAACGAGGAATTTCTCGTGCTGACAGGCTACGAGACGCTCGATGAACTGGCGGATGCCGGCGGGCTGGGCGCGCTGTTTGCCGATCCCTATGGCCATGACGGCGCCGCCGAGGGCGCCGACCGGGCGTTGCGGCTGAAGACGCATGGCGGGCAGGAATTTCCGATCGAGGCTATCCTGCGCTCGGTTCCGTGGCGCGATGGCAAGGCGCTGATGCTGGTGGTGCGCCGTTCGGGCGAGGATGAGGCACCGGCGGCACTGCAACCGGCCGGCGACGAGCAGGCGCAGCCCGATATTTCCGAGCTCAAGGCGCGCATCGCCGAGATGCGCACCATCATCGATACCGCCACCGACGGCGTCGTGCTGATCGGCCGTGACGGCGCGATCCGTTCCATAAGCCGTCCAGCCGAGGCGCTGTTCGGCTTCGACAGCGACGACGTGACCGGCAAGCCGTTCGCCTCGCTGTTCGCCATCGAAAGCCAGCGCGCGGCGCGCGACTATCTCGACGGCCTGTCCGAGCCCGGCGTGGCGAGCGTCCTGAACGACGGCCGCGAAGTGATCGGCCGAGAGGCGCAGGGCCGTTTCATTCCGCTGTTCATGACCATCGGCCGGCTGCCCAACGACAGCGGCTTTTGCGCGGTGGTGCGCGACATCACCCAGTGGAAGCGGGCCGAAGAGGACCTGACCCAGGCGCGTGCGGTGGCCGAGCGCGCCTCCTCGCAGAAGACGGATTTCCTCGCCCGCATCAGCCACGAGATCCGCACGCCACTCAATGCCATCATCGGCTTTTCCGAACTGATGGTGGACGAGAAGTTCGGGCCGGTGGCCAATGACCGTTACCGCGATTATCTGCGCGATATCAACCGATCGGGCAATCATGTGCTCGATCTCGTCAACGATCTTCTCGACATCTCCAAGATCGAGGCCGGCCAGCAGGAAATGGCCTATGAAGCGGTGTCGCTCAACGACACGCTGGCCGAGACCGTGGCGATGATGCAGCCGCAGGCCAATCGCGAGCGCGTCATCATCCGCTCCAGCTTCGCGTCGCGGCTGCCGGAAGTGGTGGCGGACCTGCGCAGCGTGCGCCAGATCGCCCTCAACATCCTGTCGAACGCCATCCGCTACACCCAGGCCGGCGGCCAGGTGATCGTCTCGACGGCCTATGAGACCTCGGGCGATGTCGTCATGCGCGTGCGCGACACGGGCATCGGCATGAGCCAAGCCGAGATCGAGCAGGCGTTGAAGCCGTTCAAACAGATCAATGCATTGAAGCGTGGGCGCGGCGACGGCACCGGTCTCGGCCTGCCGTTGACCAAGGCGATGGTTGAAGCGAACCGCGCCCGCTTCATCATCACCTCGACGCCAGGCGAAGGAACCCTGGTCGAGATCGCGTTCCCATCGACGCGCGTGCTTGCGGAATAGGCAAGCTCCCGTCCGTCCAGCCGCCCGAAAAAGAAAAGGCGCCCAACAGGACGCCTTGAAAGATGGGATTTGCTGTCACAACGGGGGCTTGAGCGAATTCAGATCCTCCGGGGGCTGAGGAACGGGATTTCTCCCTCAAGTTACGTGCGACTATCGGCGCCGGGCCTTAACAAGTCCTTACCGGGTACCGAAAAGATTTACGAATGTGTACCACTCGTGAAATCTAGGTAAATTCGCGCGGCAGATTTGATTAACCATGCCGGGCGGGCGGTCACTCGGCCAATTGCGGCAGGTTTCTGAACAGCTCGAGCGCCTCGGGATTGGCGAGCGCCTCCTTGTTCTTGATGGCACGGCCATGCACGACATCGCGCACCGCAAGCTCGGTGATCTTGCCCGATTTGGTGCGCGGAATGTCTGACACGGCGACGATCCTGGCCGGCACGTGGCGCGGGCTGGCGCCGGCGCGGATTTTCGCCCGGATGCGCTTCTCCAGATCCTCGTCGAGCTGAAGGCCGGCGGCCAGCCGCACGAACAGCACCACGCGTACGTCATTGTCGAAATCCTGGCCGATACAGAGCGCCTCCAGGATTTCCGGCATCTGCTCGACCTGATTGTAGATCTCCGCCGTGCCGATGCGCACCCCACCCGGATTGAGCGTCGCGTCGGAGCGGCCGTGGATGATCATGCCGCCATGAGCGGTCCACTCGGCGAAGTCGCCATGGCACCAGACATTGTCGAAGCGCTCGAAATAGGCGGCCCGGTATTTCTTGCCCTCGGGGTCGTTCCAGAAGCCGATCGGCATTGCCGGGAACGCCTTGGTGCAGACCAGTTCGCCTTTCTCCTGCCTGACCGGCTTGCCGTCGTCGTCCCAGACGTCGACGGCAAGGCCGAGGCCTGGTCCCTGGATCTCCCCGGTCCATACCGGTTCGGTCGGGACGCCGAGGACGAAGCAGGAAACGATGTCGGTGCCCCCGGAGACCGATGCCAGATGCACGTCCTTCTTGATGCCGTCGTAGACGAAGCGGAAATCCTCGGGCGACAGCGGCGAGCCCGTCGAGGAGATGGCGCGCACGGTGGACAGGTCATGGCTGCGGATCGGCTTGAGGCCGGCCTTGCGTACCGAATCGATGAATTTCGCCGAGGTGCCGAAGAAGGTCATCTTCTCGGCATCGGCGAAATCGAACAGCGCATTGCCGTTGGGGTAGAAGGGCGAGCCGTCATAGAGCAGCAGCGTCGCGCCCGAAGCGAGGCCCGACACCAGCCAGTTCCACATCATCCAGCCGCAGGTGGTGAAGTAGAAGAAGCGGTCGCCGTCGAGCAAGCCTGCGTGCAGGCGGTGTTCCTTGAGGTGCTGGATCAGCGTTCCGCCGGCCGAATGGACGATGCATTTGGGAATACCGGTGGTTCCGGACGAGAACAGGATGTAGAGCGGATGCGAAAACGGCAGCCGCTCGAAGGCGACCTGCCTGACGGCGAAGGGCGACAGCGCCTCTTCCATCGCCACGGCCTTGTCGATTGTATCGGCGATATCGGCCGAGGTGCCGAGATAGTCGACGACCACCACCTTGCGAACGGTGCCCAGTTTGGCGGCCACCGCGCGGACCTTGTCGGCGACCTCGATCGCCTTGCCGTTGTACCAATAGCCGTCGGGCGCTATGAAGACGACGGGTTCGATCTGCCCGAACCGGTCGAGCACGCCCTGCTCGCCGAAATCGGGGGAGCAGGACGACCACACCGCGCCGATAGAGGCGGTCGCGAGCATGGCGGCGACCGTTTCCGGCATGTTGGGCATCATCGCAGCGATACGGTCGCCCTTCTTGACCTTGAGCGACAGGAAGAGCTGCTGGAAGCGCGAGGTGAGCGCATGCAGTTCGTTCCAGGACAGCCGGCGCTCGACCTTGTCCTCGCCGCGAAATACGATCGCTTCTCCGGCTCCGGTCTTCCTCAGGAGGTTCTCGGCGAAATTCAGCGTCGCGCCGGGAAAGAAGGCCGCTCCCGGCATCTTCTCGCCATCGACAAGCACGCGCCCGCCTCCGGCGCTGCCGTTGTCGCCGACGATGCCACAGAAATCCCAGACCAGGCTCCAGAACGTTTCGCGATCCTCCACCGACCAGCGGTGAAGGTCGGCATAGGAGGTCAGGGGCATGCCGCTCTTTGCCGCGGCGGCCTTCATGAAGGCGGTCAGCGGCGCAGCGTCGATCTGGTCCTGCGTTGGGGTCCAGAGTGGTACTTCGGCAGCCATGATGGGTCCTCCCAGGATCGCCATCGCTTATGCATATTGCGCCGCAGCAGAGCAAGATTTTGTTCGGCCGAGGCGCCCAGATGTGCGCAAATGCCATCGCCGGGCCATAAAGACTTGAAATGCGTCGGCCCTAAGTCGTAGTGACGACTAGAAGTCGTGGTGACAACTGGAAGTCGTGGTGACGACTGGAAGTCCTGGTGACGACCGGGTTTACACCCGCCGGACGATCTTTGTCGGAACGAAAGCATACGGGGCGATATGCCATCATCTTTGATCCGACGCGGAACATGGGCGATCGGCGCTGCCGTGATCGTCGTCGCGCTGGTGATCGCCGCCCTGCCGCTCATCGCTTCGACGCGCATCGTGCGCGATCGCATCGCTTGGGAATTAAGTGCCTGGAGCGGTTTCCGGGTCGCCATCGAAGGCTCGCCGCGCATCGAGGTCTGGCCGAACTTCCGGGCGATCCTGACGGATGTGACGCTTTCCAAGTGGACCGACGTCGACGCACCGCCGGTCGTCGAGGCTGAACGGGTCGAGGTCGACCTCTCGGCCATGGCGGCGCTGCGCGGCGACGTGGTGTTTTCCACGGCGCGGCTGGTGCGGCCGACGATCAGGGTCCAGCGCACTGCGAGCGGCCTGTTCCTGCCCACCGCTCCGACCGGCGGCCGCATCGCACGCGCCATCGACGTGGCGCGCGGCGTGGTCGGTGCGGATCCCGCCAAGCCCGATCTTGACAAGCTGCCGGCCGACACTTTCGGCACGGTGGAGTTCAGGGACGGCCGCATGGTGGCGTCCGTCAACGGGAAGGACGAAGAGGTGCTGAGCAGCCTGAGCGGCCAGGCAGCATGGGCGGCTATGAACAGCAATGCGACGCTCTCGGCGACCGGCATCTGGCGCGGCGAAAGCGTCGCCGTGGACGCCGCATCGCCGAAGCCGCTGGTGTTGTTTGCCGGAGGCATGGCGCCGCTGACGCTGTCCTTCAAGGCCGCGCCCGCCACCTTCTCTTTCGACGGCATGGCCAGCATGTCCGAAAACGCCTATCTCGACGGCCAGGCCAAGTTTTCGGCGCCCTCGCTGCGCCGCGTGCTTGAATGGTCGCAGGCCGATATCGCGCCGGGCGCCGCGATCGGCTCCGTCAGCGTCTCGAGCAAGGTGACCGCGACGGCCGGGCGGGTCAAATTCGAAAACACCGCACTCTCCCTCGACAATAACCCGGGAATGGGTGCCCTGGACCTGTCGCTCGGCGACACACAGCCGGTGATCTCCGGCACGCTCGCCTTCGACACGCTCGATTTGAGGTCGTTCCTGTCCGCCTTCACGCCGCTCGGACCGGCAAGCGGCGCAGGTCCAAGCGAAGCCGACACGAATTTCGCCGACCGGGTCAATCTGGACCTCCGGCTGTCGGCGGCGCACGCCACGGCAGGCTCCATCCAGCTTGCCGACGTCGCCGCCACGGCCCAGGTCAAGGACGGCCTGTCCGTTTTCGACATTTCCGACGCCTCTGCCTTTGGCGGCAATATCCAGAGCAGCCTTCGTTTCGACCGCAAGCCCGAGGGCAGCCAGGTCGAGATCCGGCTGTTGGCTTCCGATATCGATGGCGGCGCTTTCGGCACGGCGGCCGGGATGACGCGGCTGGTGCCGGTCGGCACGGGGACCGTGTCCGTCATCCTCAAAGGGCCCGGCAGGACCTGGGACTCGATCTTCGAAACCGCCGACGGCTCGGTTTCGGCGACCTTCGGGCCAGGCGCGCTCAGCAAGTTCAACCTGCCGGCCTTTCTCAAGCATACCGAACAGGGCGGCTTCTTCGCGCTCGATGACGTCTCGGACGGGACGCTGCCGATCGATGGCGCCGAACTGAAGGCAACCATCTCGAAGGGCGTGGCGAGACTGGACAAGGCCGAGGCCAATTCGGCGAAGTACAAGATCTGGCTTTCCGGCATCGCCTCCTATGCCGGACGGGGGCTGGCGCTGTCGGGCGGTGTCATCCAGCCGGACCAGGTCGCCACGCAGGCAAATGGCCAGCAAGGCCCCAAGCAATCGTCCTTCTTCGTTGGCGGGACATGGAGCACGCCGTTCATTTCGCCGATCAACCGCGGCGTGTCGGGCGAATAAGCAGCCTTTCGGCCTCTTTGTTCAAGCATGATCTCTGGACAAACCGAACCGTTTGTCCGCGAAAGCCTGTGCTTGCTTTTCGGGATCATGCCCAGCCTGTTCGGGCATGATCTCGCCCGAAAACCGGCGCCCACTTTTCGGGATCATGCTCAGCCGCGTTGCGCGGCCTGTTCGTCGCGTTGGCGCTGGACCTCGCGACGCTTGTTGGCAAGGGAAGCGACGATGACGCCAACCGCCACGACCGCGATCAGAATGGTGCAGGCGGCGTTGATCTCCGGCGTCACGCCGAGACGAACCTGGCTGTAGATCTTCATCGGCAGCGTGGTCGCGCCCGGCCCCGAGGTGAAGCTGGCGATGACCAGGTCGTCGAGCGAGAGCGTGAAGGCAAGCATCCATCCCGACACGATCGCGGGCAGGATGACGGGCAGCGTGATCTGGAAGAATGTCTTGACCGGCGGCGCGCCGAGATCCATCGCCGCCTCCTCCAGCGAGCGGTCGAAGGATACCAGGCGCGACTGCACGACGACGGCGACGAAGCACATCGTCAAGGTGGTATGGGCGAGTGTGACGGTGAGGAAGCCCCGGTCCAGGCCGACAGCGACGAAGAGCAGCAGCAGCGACAGGCCGGTGATGACTTCGGGCATGACCAAAGGCGCGAACACCATGCCGGAGAACAGCACCCTGCCCCGGAAACGCGTGTAGCGTGTCAGCGTCAGCGCCGCCAGCGTGCCGAGCACGGTCGCCGCCGTGGCCGAAATGACGCCGACGCGCGCCGTCACCCAGGTGGCATCCATGAGGCCCTGATTGTGGAACAGCGACACGTACCATTTGGTCGAAAAGCCGCCCCAGACGGTGACCAGCTTGGATTCATTGAAGGAGAACACGATGAGCAGCACGATCGGCAGATAGAGGAAGGCGAAACCGAGCACGATCGAGGTGATGTTGAAGCGGCTCCAGGTGGTGTTCATTTGTCCTGCTCCTGCGCCTTCGCCTGGGCCTGCTGGAAGATCATGATCGGAACCGTCAGCAACAGCAGCAGGATGACGGCGACGGCGGAAGAGACCGGCCAGTCGCGATTGGCGAAGAACTCGTTCCACAACGTCTTGCCGATCATCAGCGTCTGCGACCCGCCAAGCAGATCGGGAATGACGAATTCGCCGACCGCCGGAATGAACACCAGCAGGCATCCGGCGATGACGCCGGGCAATGACAGCGGGAACGTGATCTTCCAGAACGCGCTGGTCGGCGGACAACCAAGGTCCTTGGCCGCCTCGATCAGCGAATAATCCATTTTTTCCAGCGACGAATAGAGCGGCAGCACCATGAACGGCAGGTAGGAGTAGACGATGCCGATGAAAATCGCCGTATAGGTGTTGAGGATGACCAGCGGCTGGTTGATCAGGTGCAGCGACAGGAGCAACTGGTTGAGCAGCCCCTCGGGCTTCAGGATGCCGATCCAGGCATAGACCCGGATCAGGAACGAGGTCCAGAACGGCAGGATGACCAGCATCAGCAAGGTCGGCCGGATCGTCGCCGGCGCGCGGGCCATGCCGTAGGCTATGGGATAGCCGACGATCAGCGTCAGCACGGTCGAGATCGCCGCGATGATCAGGCTGGTGACATAGGCGTTGAAATAGAGCGCGTCCTGCGTCAGCCAGGCATAGTTGTCGAAGTTGAGGTCGCGGAAGCCCGCGAAGAAGCCGGAGACGCCGTCGCTGAAATCGAGCACCGGCGTATAGGGCGGCATGGCAATCGCCGTCTGCGACAACGAGATCTTGAAGACGATGATGAAGGGGACGAGAAAGAAAAACAGCAGCCAGAGATAGGGAATGAAAATGACGATACGGTTGACGAAGCCGGCGCCCAGCCGCGCCAGCAACGGTTTGGCCGCGGCCGGTAGGGCGGCGTCGGTGGCGGCGATGTCGGACATGTCACCCCCTACCGCGTCAGCACGACGCCGGCATCCGGCCGAAAAGAGACCCAGGCGCGGTCGTTCCAGGTCAGCGGGTCTTCGGTGATGCGCGCCGCGTTCAGGGCGCTTGCCCGCACGAGCTGCCCGTCGTCCAGCCGGACGTGGTAGACGGTCATGTCGCCGAGATACGCGATGTCGTAGACCTCGCCCTCCAGCGCATTGACGCCGTCGGCCGGCTTCTTGGACGACACCTTGATCTTCTCCGGCCTGATCGCGAAGACGATATCGGCGCCCGCGGCGGCGGCGTTGCCGGCATTCTCGACGAGGATCTGGGCGCCGGTCGCCCCGGTGATGCGCGCCGTCTTGTCCGTCCGTTCGGCAACCTTGCCCTCGAACATGTTCACGTTGCCGACGAAATGCGCGACGAAGCGCGACGCCGGGGCCTCGTAGACTTCCGCCGGGGTCGCGACCTGCATGACCTCGCCCTTGTCCATGATGGCGATGCGGTCGGCCATGGTCATGGCCTCTTCCTGGTCGTGGGTGACGACGACGAAGGTGAGGCCGAGTTCCTGCTGAAGATCCATCAGTTCGAACTGCGTCTCCTCGCGCAGCTTCTTGTCGAGCGCGCCGAGCGGCTCGTCGAGCAGCAGCACCTTAGGCCGCTTGGCGACCGAACGGGCGAGCGCGACACGCTGGCGCTGGCCGCCGGAGAGCTGGTGCGGCTTGCGCTTGGCGAACTGCTCGAGCTTGACCAGCTTGAGCATCTCGGCGACGCGCTTTTCGACGTCCGGCTTGGCCATGCCTTCCTGCTTGAGGCCAAAGGCGATGTTGTTCTCCACCGTCATATGCGGAAACAAGGCATAGGACTGGAACATCATGTTGACCGGCCGGCGATAAGGCGGGATGCCGCGCAGATCCTGGCCGTCGAGAAGGATGCGGCCTGATGTCGGCTCCTCGAAGCCGGCGAGCATCCTTAGCAGCGTCGATTTTCCGCAACCGGAGGCGCCGAGCAGGGCGAAGAACTCGCGCTCGAATATGGTCAGCGAGAGATTGTTGACGGCGGTGAAGTCGCCGAACTTCTTGGAGACGTTATCGAACTGGATGTATGGCTTGGCGTTCGGATCGTTCCAAGGCGCGAAATCCCTGCGGATGCTGCCAAGCGATTTCATGTGCCCACTCCGTCCTGCTGCTTTGCCCCATCGAAGCAAGGAGACCCGGCAGGGTGGCTGCCGGGCCTCCTTGGACTAGCTACTGACCGGTGACGATTTTGGTCCAGGTGCGCGTGATGACGCGCTGGGTCTTGGGATCGTAGGGCGAGATCGTAAAGAGCTTCTGCAAGGTCGCGGCGTCCGGGTAGACAGCCGGATCGTCCAGAAGCGCCTTGTCGACGAATTGCTGGGAAGCCTTGTTGCCGTTGGCATAGAGCACGGCGTTCGACGATTTGGCGATCACCTCCGGCTTCATCATGTAGTTCAGGAACTCATGCGCCTCGGCGACATGCGGCGCATCGGCAGGGATTGCCATCTGGTCGAACCACATTTCGGCGCCTTCCTTCGGCACGGCGTAGCCGATCTCGACGCCCTGCTTGGCCTCCTCGGCGCGGTTGCGCGCCTGGAACACGTCGCCCGACCACCCAACCGCCAGGCAGATATCGCCATTGGCCAGAGCGTTGATGTATTCGGAGGAATGGAACTTCCTGATGTAGGGCCTGATCTTCATCATCAATTCCTCGGCCTTGGCAAAATCGTCCGGCGACGTGGTCTCAGGATCGATGCCGAGATATTTGAAGGCAGTCGGGAAGATGTCGGTCGGCGAATCCAGGACATAGACGCCGCAATCCTTCAGCTTGGCCAGCTTTTCCGGATTGAAGAACACGTCCCAGCTGTCGATCTTGTCGGTGCCGAGCGCTGCCTGCACCTTCTTGACGTTGTAGCCGAGGCCGACCGTGCCCCACATGTAATTGATTGAATATTCGTTGCCGGGATCGTATTTCGCGGTCCGTTCCGAAACCGTGTCCCACATGTTGGAGAGGTTCGGCAGTTTCGACTTGTCGAGCTTCTGGAACACGCCGGCCTGGATCTGGCGGGCAAGGAAATTGCCGCTCGGCACGACGACGTCATAGCCGCTGCCGCCGGCAAGCAATTTGGTTTCCAGGATCTCATTGGAATCGAACGTGTCGTAGACCACCTTGATGCCGGTCTGCTTGGTGAAATCATCGATGACCGTGGGGTCGATATAGTCCGACCAGTTGAAGACATTGACGACGCGGTCCTCGGCGTGGCCGCCGAGCGTAAAGAGCGCCAGAAATGCCGAAGTCGCCGAAAGCCAGAGCGCTTTGCGGATCATGCTATTCTCCTTTGGTGAGTGTTCCATCGCCGGCGCGTCGCGGTATCCGCGCGGCCGGACATTTGCTTCAGACTATTGAGCTTTCCAGGAGGCGACAAGCGCCAATTGCCGCGCCGCCGGCTGTCGCAAGCGATGCTCGCGCGCCACTGTCCTGGGCTGGAAGGAGTCGCCGCATCGTCAGAAGCTTTCGCCGCCGCGCAGGCAGAAATACTGGAATGTGATCCGGTCTCGATCGGGTCGCCGGGGAGACTTGGCAAGATAAGCCTGTCTTGTTGTTGCCGTGGTCCCAGCCTGCCCGCGTGGCAGCGAACTTGTCAATGGCAAAGCTAGGGCGCCGCATCAATTCGGCGACGGCACGCCGGTGACCCCTGCCCTGACTGGCCGCGTCTGCCGCTTGAACTCCAGTCCGATATGGACGAGCAGCGCCGTGACCACCACGGCGCCGCCGACGATGGTGCGGCCCGACGGCACCTCGGAATGGATCAGCCACACCCATATCGGCCCGAGGATCGGTTCAAAGGTGCCCAGCAGCGCGGCGACGGCGGCCGGGATCAGCCGCGCGCCGGTGGCGAAGAAAGCGTGGCCGAGGCCGAGATTGACCACGCCGAATACGAAGAGAAAACCCATGTCGCTCCCCGATACGGCGAAGGCCGAAGCCTGCGAGGCGGCAAAGCCCGCCGCCAGGATCGTGCCGAGGCAGGTCGCCGGCGTCATGCGCACGCTGGAGAAGCGCCGTGTGATGACGGTGGCGATCGAGAACATGACGGCGATCAGCAGCGCCAGCCCGTCGCCTATGGGCGAAACGGCGCCATCGAGCGATTCCGACACCATGATGGCGACGCCCGCGATGACGGCGGCAATCGCCAGCCAGGTCGCGACCGCCACTCTTTCGCGAAAGAGCGCCCAGGCAAACAGCGCCGCAAGCAGCGGCACGCCGGCCTGCATCAACAGGATGTTGGCGACGGTGGTGTAGGCAAGCGCCACGACGAAAGAGGTCGATGCGGTGGCGAAGCAGAACCCCACGGCAAGGCCGGGCGCGCCCATGCCGCGAAACGACCTCAGCATGCCGCGCCAGCCGTCACGCCAGACCATGAAGCAGAGCAGGAAGGCCGCCGCCCATACGGAACGCCAGAACACCACCGTCCAGCTGTCGCCGGCGGTGATGAAGCGGGCGATCGTGCCGCCGAAACTCCACATCAATGCCGACAGGAACACGAGCAGGAAGCCGATGCGCTCCTCCCGCTGCGGGACGGTCGATGAACGAGCGATCGGCGATGATGCGGTGTCGGTCATGGGTACGACTGTCGAGGTTTTGAGAACGGCACAATGCGCAAGGGACGACAAAAACGTACCTTATTCGCGTAGCGCAAAGGCGCGGGCCCGGCGTGATCCAGAGACCGCCGGCGATTGTGGCAAGTCCGCCTTGCGAAGCGTTACTGGAAATCGAAGGCGCTCAGGCCCGTCACCATCTCGTCGAGGCCAAGCGGGCGCGTCACCGGCGGCTCGGCGCGCGTCAGGCAGCCGACGCGCTCGCAAAGCCGGCAGGCGGGCCCGACCGGCGTCGCCGCTACCGCGCCAGTTCCGCCTTTTCCGGCCGTTGGGCCGGGAAGTGCCGCACCGTAGACGATGTCGTCGCGAAAGCCGATGTCGCACGCGAGCAGCAGCGCAGTGCGGCGCGGCCGCTCGGAGAACGCGCCTTGCGGCCCTTCCAGCGTGCGGGCGATGCAGAGGAACTCGGCGCCGTCGGGCATTTCCACCGCTTCGACGAAAATCTGGCCGGGCTGGCTGAAGGCGACGTGCACGGGAAGCTTGGGACAAGCGCCACCGAAGCGGCTTTGCGGAAAGCCCAGGCTGCCGGCTTTGCGGAAGCGATTGCCGGCATTGTCGATCTCCAGCATGAAGAACGGCACGGCCGAGGCGCCTTGCCGCTGCAGCGTGGTCAGCCGGTTGGCCGCCTGCTCGAAGGAAACGCCGAAGCGCGAACGCAGCACGTCGATGTCGTAGCGGGCACGAACGGCCGCCGCGTGGAAAGCCTGATAAGGCATCATCAGCGCATGCGCCGCGTAGCGCCCGAGTTCGAACCTGGCGAGACGGCGGGCCTCGTCTGTGCTCAGCTTGAGCGCCTGGATCTCGCCGGCTATCGCGACGGTCATGCGGATCAGGCATGCCTCCATCGCTATTTCGCGCAATTGGTCGAACGGCGACAGGCGCTCGGACAGGAACAGGCGCTGCGAATGGCGATCGTAACGGCGGCGCCAATTCGGCATGGTGGCGACCGGCAGCACCTTGACGACGATGCCGTATTCGCGCTTCAGCCAAGCCTTCAGCGCGGCGGACAAATCGTCGCCGGGGTCAAGCACCGAAGTGAACGCTTCCGCCTCTTCCTCGATATGCGCAAAATGGTTCGGCCGACGCTCGAAGGTCTCATGCACCTCGTCGATCGGCAGGCGGGCGCTGGAAAGCGCCGTCACCCGCCCCTCGCGCGCGAGAAGCTCGTTGAGGTCGGACAGGCGCTCGGCCTGCTCGCGATAGGCACGGAACAGTTTTATCACGGCCGCGGAGGCATTGGGCGCGGCTTCGGCAAGCTCAATCAGTTCCTGGTCTCCCGGCAGTTCGCCAGCCAGCAGCGGATCGGCAAACACTTCCCTCAAGGCCGCGACAGAGCCGCCCGCTTCGCCCTGCAGCTCATGCGGATCGACCTTGTAGGCGGACGCCAGCTTCAGGATCAACTGCACCGTCAACGGCCGCTGGTTGCGCTCGATCAGGTTGAGATAGGACGGCGAGATGCCGAGGCCTTCGGCCATTGCCGTCTGGGTCAGGCCCTTGGCGTTGCGGATGCGGCGGATACGCGGCCCGGCAAATATCTTCTGGTCGGCCATGGACGTCCTTGACAGGAATTTACATTGCGATCGGCACTACGCTTCCGTTCAGGCTTTTACAACAATTACAAATTTACCCCGGCGATCTGTCAAACACAATACAGATTTTCCCTTATTGATGGCGCGATTTTTCGATTTCTCTGGCTCATTTCGCCTCGCACTGTAAATTCAGTCACATCCGAACGCGGCGAGGAATGCCGCCGAGCCAAAGAGAAACAATCCTCCGGAGTAGAGCATGACTGATTTTTACAACCTCGTCCCCTCGGCCCCTGAGGGCCGCTTCGACGGCATCGAACGTCCCTATTCGCCGGAGGATGTGACGCGACTGCGCGGCTCGGTGCAGATCCGCCAGAGTCTGGCGGAAATGGGCGCCAACCGGCTGTGGAAGCTCATCCACGAGGAGGACTTCGTCAACGCGCTCGGCGCCATGTCCGGCAACCAGGCAATGCAGCAGGTGCGCGCCGGGCTGAAGGCGATCTACCTGTCTGGCTGGCAGGTCGCCGCCGACGCCAACACCGCCTCGGCCATGTATCCGGACCAGTCGCTCTACCCGGCCAATGCGGCGCCCGAACTCGTCAAGCGCATCAATCGCACCTTGCAGCGCGCCGACCAGATCGAGACCTCCGAAGGCAAGGGGCTTTCGGTCGATACCTGGTTCGCACCTGTTGTCGCCGATGCCGAAGCCGGTTTCGGTGGGCCGCTCAACGCTTTCGAGATCATGAAGGCGTTCATCGAGGCAGGTGCCGCCGGCGTCCATTACGAGGATCAATTGGCATCGGAAAAGAAGTGCGGCCATCTCGGCGGCAAGGTGCTGATCCCGACCGCGGCCCACATCCGCAATCTCAATGCCGCACGCCTGGCAGCCGACGTGATGGGCACGCCCACCCTGGTCGTGGCGCGCACGGACGCCGAAGCCGCAAAGCTGCTCACCTCCGACATCGACGAGCGCGACCAGCCTTTCGTCGACTACGACGCCGGCCGCACGGTGGAAGGCTTCTACCAGGTGAGGAACGGTATCGAGCCCTGCATCGCGCGCGCCGTTGCCTACGCTCCCCACGCCGACCTGATCTGGTGCGAAACCTCGAAGCCCGACCTGGCGCAGGCGAGGAGGTTCGCCGAGGGCGTGCACAGGCACCACCCCGGCAAGCTGCTGGCCTATAATTGCTCGCCCTCGTTCAACTGGAAGAAGAACCTCGACGACGCCACGATCGCCAGGTTCCAGAAAGAGCTCGGCGCCATGGGCTACAAGTTCCAGTTCATCACGCTGGCCGGTTTCCACCAGCTCAACTACGGCATGTTCGAACTCGCCCGCGGCTACAAGGAGCGGCAGATGGCAGCCTATTCCGAGTTGCAGGAAGCCGAGTTCGCGGCGGAGGCCAACGGCTACACCGCGACCAAGCACCAGCGCGAGGTCGGCACCGGCTATTTCGATGCCGTGTCGATGGCGATCACCGGCGGACGGTCATCGACCACGGCCATGCATGAATCGACCGAGCACGCCCAGTTCAAACCGGCTGCGGAATAGCAGACCAGGGATCTCGGCAAACGCCCAAGGGCATACAGCAAGGAGAAGACCAATGGCATCGATAAGCCGCGTCAAGGAACGGGCCGAAGAGCAGTCGACCACGATGAGCATCGACCAGCAAGCGACGATCCGCATGCTGGCCAACGATCTGCACCGGCTCAACCAGTCGGTGATGAAGGCGGTGGAAGCCGGCGTCTCGGTCGAACTGGTGCGCTCGGCACGACACCATGGCGGCGACGGCAATTGGGGGGACCTGTTGATCCCGGTCATCGTCACGCAGCAAAGCCATGGCTGATCGAAGATCGCCCAGGCCCGCCTCTCACCTGCGCCGTGTATGCGCAGGTGAATTTTATTTTCATGCAACCAAGGAATGGACAGAGCAGTACAGTACTGTTGCTTGAATTGACTGCTGCGGGAATGCTTTCCACCAGCTTTTTATTTCGGCTTGACAGGGACCGCGATCTCACGCCAATTGTCGCCTGATTTCAACTCTGCATTGAAATGGGACGAGTTTCTTGGCTGACTTGGGTGCCCAGTGAAGCGTGACGACGAAAGCGCGAGACGTCCGAATCTGGTGAGCCGGGATTCAGCCACGGAGACGATCCGTCAGACCTCGCAGGTGCTCGTTGTCGGCAAGTCCCCGATCAATCGGGTGGTGATTTCCAAGATCGTCGAGCGGTCCGGGCTCAAGCCGATCTCGGAATCACCCGACATGGCGGCGAAGACCTTGCGCTTGCTGGTCCTGGCCGTGATTGTCCTGGACGGCGGCGCCGATAACAGGGACTGCGACACTCTGATGCCCGGCATCGAGCTGTTGCGGCGGGCCTCGGGCAAATCGCTCCCTGCGGTGGTATTGCTTTCAACCAAGAACGGCACGCCGGAGAGCCTGGGCCTTTCAAACATCGTCGACGCCGTGGTGGCCAAGCCGATCACGCCCGAGCGATTGCAGCCGGTGATTGATCGGCTGGTCAACCGCTGAAGGCAGCGAGCAAGCCTATCTGGCGAGGCTCTCGATCAGTTCGGGCAGTTGTCCGAGATCGGAGATCTGCCGGAAGCGCGGTTCGGCAATGGGCGCTTCGACATGTTCAAGCACCCAGGTCAATTCGTGCGGCACATGAACTCCCCAGCCGCCGGCCTCGATGGCCGGCAGCACATCGGACTTCAGCGAATTGCCGACCATCATGCTCCTGGCCGGGCCATCGCCATGACGACTGAAAACGCGCGCATAGGTAGCCGCGTTCTTGTCGCTGACGATCTCGATCGCGTCGAACAGATCCCCGAGGCCGGACCCGGCCAGCTTGCGCTCCTGGTCGAACAAATCGCCCTTGGTGATCAGCACGAGGCGAAAGGCGCCGGCGAGCCGCTCCACGGTCTCGCGCGCATGCGGCAAGACCTCGATCGGGTGACTCAGCATCTCGCGGCCGGCGCCGAGGATCTCCGATATGATCGAAGCCGGGACGCGAGCTTGCGTGACCTCGATCGCCGTCTCGATCATCGACAGCGTGAATCCCTTGATGCCGAAACCGTAGACGGCGAGGTTGCGCCTCTCCGCCTCCAGCAGCCGTGCCGAGATATGTTCTTCTTCGCCGTGATCGGCGAGCATGGCGGCAAGCCGCTTCTCGGTCATGCGGAAGAACTGTTCGTTCTGCCACAGCGTATCGTCGGCATCGAAGCCTATGGTGGTCAGTTGGCCGGTCTTTTGCATCGACGCCTTCTAATGTGTAAACGAGGCTGAACCTAAGCTCACGGCCGCGATTTTCAACCGCAACGGCCGATCCGGCGGCTCCCCTTCCCTTCGGTCGCGGGGCACGGCTATACTCCTAAATCCGCAACCCAATCTGGTGAATGATGCCGCCTGCAAAAAAGGAAGTCCGTCCGTCGAGTCGCGGAGGGCGCGCCCGCACGCCTGCTTTCGTGAAAAACCTGCGTGGCGTCAAGAACTGGAAGGAAGTCAGCGAATGGCTGGAATGGCGCGGCATCGAAGACATCGAATGCATTACGCCTGACCAGGCCGGCGTTGCCCGCGGCAAGATGATGCCGTCGAAGAAATTCACCTCCAACACCTCGCTGGCGCTGCCTTCAGCCGTGTTCATGACCACCATTTCAGGCGGCTATCCCGAGGACGGCAACGGCTTCCATTATCCGGAGGACGACGGCGACCTCAAGCTCATGCCGGACCTGTCGACGCTGACGGTGGTACCATGGGAGGAAGACCCGACGGCGGCCGTCATCTGCGACCTCGTCCACCAGGATGGCCGCTCGGTGGAATTCACGCCGCGCAACGTCTTGAAGCGTGTTCTGGCCGCCTATGACAGGCGTGGGCTGAAACCGGTGGTGGCACCCGAGATCGAGTTCTATCTGGTGCGCAAGAACCCGGATCCGGACTACCCGCTGACACCGCCCGTCGGCCGTTCGGGGCGGGCGATCGGCGGCGGCGCCGGCTATTCGATCGCCGGCGTCAACGAATTCGACGAATTGATCGACGACATCTATCATTTTTCCGAAAGCCAGGGCCTGGAGATCGACACGCTCATTCATGAGGAGGGCGCCGGCCAGCTCGAGATCAATTTGCGCCACGGCGATCCCGTCGAACTCGCCGACCAGGTATTCATGTTCAAGCGCACCATTCGCGAGGCGGCGCTGAAGCACGAAATCTACGCCACCTTCATGGCCAAGCCGATCCAGGGTCAGCCGGGCTCCGCCATGCACATCCATCAGTCGGTCATCGACAAGAAGACGGGCAAGAACATCTTCTCGGCCGAGGAGGGCTCGGAAACCGAGGACTTTTTCCATTTTATCGGCGGCATGCAGAAGCATGTGCCGAACGCGCTGGTGATGTTTGCGCCCTATGTCAATTCCTATCGGCGGCTGACACAGGCGGCTTCAGCTCCGGTCAACAACAAATGGGGCTACGACAACCGCACGACGGCATTCCGCGTGCCGCGCTCGGATCCGGCGGCGCGGCGCGTCGAAAACCGCATCCCCTCCTCCGACGCCAATCCCTACCTGGCACTGGCCGCTTCGCTCGCATGCGGGCTGATCGGCATCACCAACAAGATCAAGGCCGAGCCTCCGGTGCTGACCACCGCCAATGCCGACGAGATCGATCTGCCGCGCAGCCTGCTCGAAGCCGTCGACCTGTTCGAGGGCGACGAGGAACTCTGCGCACTTTTGGGCAAGTCCTTCGCCGCAACCTACGCGGCGATCAAGCGGGCGGAATTCGAGACGTTCATGGAAGTGATCAGTCCTTGGGAGAGGGAGTATTTGTTGCTGAATGTTTAGGGGAATAGGGCAGTAGGGCAGTAGGGGTGACAGTCGATGGTGAAGATCGAGTCCTACAAGGATCTGATCGTCTGGCAGCGGGCCGTGGAGTTGGCGGTATCAATCTATGAAGCTACAAAAGCCTGGCCGAAAGAAGAGCTCTATGGGCTGACAGCACAGCTGCGTCGGGCAGCTACCTCTGTGCCTGCCAACATCGCCGAGGGCTATGGTCGGGAAAGCCGCGCTTCCTATCAGCAGTTTCTGAGGATCGCGCAGGGATCTCTCAAGGAACTCGAGACCCATCTGCTGATCGCACAGCGCGTCGGAATTACGTCGCATGAAGCAGCCGAACCATTGATGACCCGGAGCGAGAGCGTGGGGACGCTCTTACGGCTTTTGATCCGCAAATTGTCGCCTGAATAGTCCCACCTACTCCCCTACTCCCCTACTCCCCTACTCC